>DASSSJ010000001.1:0-19654 GCA_035708485.1 Anaeromyxobacter sp.
CGCGTACCTGCTCGAGTCGAACATGGACGTGGACCAGAAGCTCGTGATGGCCCACGTCTTCGGGCACGTCGACTTCTTCAAGAACAACTTCATGTTCCGGCACACCAACCGGAAGATGATGGACCAGATGGCGAACCACGCGACGCGGGTCCGCCGCTACCAGGACAAGCTCGGCGTCGAGACGGTCGAGGACTTCATCGACCGGTGCCTCTCCGTCGAGAACCTCATCGACTACCAGGCGCCGTACGTGAAGCGGCGCGCGGACCGGGGCGAGGAGGAGGACGAGGAGGCCGCCCGCAAGGTCGCCAGGGGATTCAAGACCGGGCGCGAGTACATGCGGGAGTACATCAACCCGCCGGAGTTCCTGAAGGCGCAGCAGAAGAAGCTCGACGAGGAGGCCGCCCGCAAGAAGAAGTTCCCGGAGCGGCCGGAGCGCGACGTGCTGCTCTTCCTCCTCGAGCACGCGCCGCTCGAGCGCTGGGAGCACGACGTGCTCTCCATCGTGCGCGAGGAGGCGTACTACTTCGCGCCGCAGGGACAGACCAAGATCATGAACGAGGGCTGGGCCACCTACTGGCACTCGAAGATCATGACGGAGAAGGCGCTCGACGCCTCCGAGGTCGTCGACTACGCCGACCACCACTCGGGCACGCTCGCGACGCACCCGGGCCAGCTCAACCCGTACAAGCTCGGCGTGGAGCTCTGGCGCGACATCGAGGATCGCTGGAACAAGGGGCGCTTCGGCAAGGAGTTCGACGAGTGCGACTCGTTCGTCGCGCGCCGGCAGTGGGACAAGAAGCTCGGGCTCGGGCGGCAGAAGCTCTTCGAGGTCCGCAAGCACTACAACGACGTCACGTTCATCGACGAGTTCCTCTCCCTCGAGTTCGTGCTCGACCAGAAGCTCTTCACCTACGGGTACAACGAGAAGCACCAGCGCTGGGAGATCCTGGAGCGCGAGTTCAAGAAGGTGAAGGAGAAGCTCCTCCACCTGCTCACCAACTTCGGCCAGCCGATCATCGCGGTCGAGGACGGGAACCACGAGAACCGGGGCGAGCTGCTCCTCGTCCACAAGCACGACGGCGTGGACCTGAAGCTCGACTACGCGCGGGACACGCTGCGGAACGTGCAGACGCTCTGGCGCAGGCCGGTGAACCTCGTCACGAAGGTGGAGGGGCGCGGCAGCCTCTTCCGCTTCGACGGCAAGGAGCACTCGGACAAGCGGTACGAGCTCTGACTCGGGTTTCGCCCTGAACGAAGAGCGAAGCCCGAGTCAGAGCTCCGCCCGCGCGCGCTGCCGCGCGCGGGTGTGACCCGCCGCGCTCGCCCCATTCGCCCTGCCCCGCCGGCGGATTTCGTCCGGGCGGGTTCACCTGCTAGATTGCGGTTCGATGCCGCACGACCCCGACGTCCCCCGCCGGAGCCGGATCCTCCCCTTCGCCGCAGGGCTGGGCGCCACCGCGATCGTGGCCGTCGCCGTCGCGGGCGCCGCCGGCCGGGTGCGCACGCTGGCGGAGATCCCCGCCGAGGCGCCCCCGGCCGCGGCGGCCGCCACGCCCGAGCCGCCTTCCATCGCGCCCGCGCCGCCGGAGCGCGTGGTCGCGGTGACCTCGCGCCTCGCGCGCAACCAGACGCTCGCGCAGGCGCTCTTCAAGCTCGACCTCGACGGCGCGCAGGTCCGCGCGGTCGTGGACGCGCTGCGCGGCCACTTCCCGTTCCACCGCGCCCGCCCGGGCGACCAGCTCCGGGTGGAGCGGCGCGAGGGCGACGGCGACGTCCGCCGGATCAGCTACCGGCAAGGACCCGCCGACGAGTGGATCGTCGAGCGGCTGCCCGACGGGACGCTCCGCGGGTCCAAGCGCCCCGTCGAGCTCACCACCGAGGTCGCCCGCGTCGGCGTGACGATCCAGTCGTCGCTCTACGAGTCGTTGCAGCGGGCGGGCGAGGATCCGAACCTCGCCGTCCTCGCCGCCGACGTGCTCGCCTGGGACGTCGACTTCTACCAGGACGTCCGCGGCGGCGACCGGATGAGGATGGTGGTCGAGAAGGTGTTCGCGGACGGGAAGCTCGTCCGGTACGGCGAGGTCCTCGCCGCCGAGTACGACGGCGCGGCCACGGGGCGCAAGCGGCTCTTCCGCTACACCGCCCCGGACGGCCAGACGAGCTACTTCGACGACGAGGGGCAGAGCGCCCGGCGCGGCTTCCTCAAGTCGCCCGTCAAGTACGCGAACATCACCTCGCGGTACGGCAACCGCCGCCACCCGGTGCTCGGCTACAACCGCGCGCACGAGGGCGTCGACTACGGCGCGCCCGCGGGGACGCCGATCTGGGCGGTCGGCGACGGCCAGGTGAAGCTCGCCGGCTGGAACGGCGGGTGCGGCAAGACCGTCATCCTGCGCCACCGGAACGGCTACGAGACGGTCTACTGCCACCTCTCCGGGATCGCGGTGTCCGCCGGGAAGCCGGTCACGCAGAAGCAGATCATCGGCTGGGTCGGGGCCACGGGCGTCGCGACCGGCGCGCACCTCCACTACGCGGTGAAGCGCGGCGGCGCGTACATGAACCCGCTGCAGCTGAAGGTCCCGCGCGAGGCGCCGATCCCGGAGAAGTGGATCGCCGACTTCCGGGAGAAGATCTCGCCGCTGCGCGCGAGGCTCGAGGGCGAGCTCGCGGCGCTGTAGGCTCGCCGCCGGCCCCGGCGCGCGCCGGCGCGTTCCTCCCCGGCGCGAGGCGCGAGGCGCTGCCCGTCAGGCGGTCGCCACCCACGCCAGCCCGAGCGCGATCGACGCGGCCGAGGCGACGGGCGGGACGCGCCGGATCACCGCGGCGAGCCGGGGCGAGCGGACCGCGCGGGCGAGAGCCGCCGTCAGCGCCGCCATCGCCGCGGTGCTTCCGAGGGCGAAGCCGGCGAGGAAGAGGACGCGCTCCAGCCCCGGCCCGGCGGCGCCGGCGATCGCGAGGACGAGCGCCGCCGCGCCGAGCGCGCCGTGGAGGACGCCGACCCCCGCGGCGCCGAGGAGGCCGGCGGGGTCCGGCGCCGCTCGCGCCGCGTCGAGCCTCGCTCGGCGGAGCGCGAGCAGTCCGAGGACGCCCACCGCGACGAGGGCGACCCCGGCCCCGCGCTCCGCCCAGCGCTCGACGTGCGCGAGGTGCGCCGCCGGGGCGGCGGCGAGCAGCGCCGCGGACACCGCGGCGGTCCCGGCGGCGTGCCCGGCCCCCCAGGCGACGCCGACCCGCCACGCTCCCGCGCGGCGCCCCACCGCGCGCGGGGCGACGCCGAGGAGGTGGTCGGGGCCGGAGAGCGCGTGGAGGGCGCCGGAGCCGAGGCCGACGAGCGCGGCGATCACGGCGGGCTCCTCACTCCAGCGAGGCGCGGAGGAACCAGCCCCGCTTCTCGAGCTCGGTCGCGATCCCGGTGAGGAGGTCCACCGTGTCGACGTCGCCGTCCCGCTCGGCGACGCCGCGCGCGGCGCGGACGCCGTCGAGGTACGTGTCGATCCGGTCGGCGAGGAGCCGGACGTGCTCGAGGTCGCGCGTGGTCTCCTGCGGGTAGTCCGCGACGCGCGAGGCCCTCGCGACGTGCCGGACGGTGCCGTGGGCGCGGGCGCCGAGCGCGACGGCGCGCTCCGCGACGGCGTCGCTTTGCCCGGCGAGGCCCGTCGCGATCTCCTCGAACAGCAGGTGCAGCGCCGGGAACTGCGGGCCCTTCAGGTTCCAGTGGGCGACCTTGAGGCTCGCGTGCAGGTCGAGGCCGTCGGCGAGGACGGCGTTCAGGGCGTCCGCGATGCGGGCGCGGGCGGGCTCGGGGAGGCGGCTCGGCGTGGCGTACATGTCTCTCCTCTTTCCTCCGGCGGCGGCGAGGGCCGCCTGCGGGATGGAGGGAGGATGCGCCGGGCCGCTCTTCGGCGCCAAGACATCGTTTCGATGATCATGATAGCCACACGCTATGAGAACCGCCCCCTACCCGGTCACCCTCCGCCAGCTCCAGTACCTCGCCGCGGTCGGCGAGGCGCGGAGCTTCCGGCGCGCGGCCGAGGCGTGCCGGGTCTCGCAGCCGTCGCTCTCGGCGCAGGTCGCCGAGGCGGAGCGGGCGCTCGGCGTCCGCCTGTTCGAGCGGGACCGGCGGCGCGTCCTCGTCACCGCCGCGGGCGAGGCCCTCCTCGCCCGCGCCCGCCGCGTGCTGCTCGAGGCGGACGACCTCGTCGACGCGGCGCGCCGCGGCGCGGACCCGCTCGCCGGCACGCTGCGGATCGGCGTCATCCCGACGGTGGGGCCGTACCTCCTCCCGCGCGCCGCCCCCGCGCTCCGCAGGGCGCTGCCGGCGCTCCAGATCCTGTGGGAGGAGGACAAGACGGCGGCGCTCGTGCGGCGCGTCGCGGCGGGGGACCTCGACGGGGCGCTGCTCGCGCGCGAGGCGGACCTCGGCGAGCTCGTCCACGCCGAGATCGGGCGCGACCCGTTCGTCGTGGCCGCGCCGCCGGGCCACCCGCTCGCGCGGGCGAGCGGCCCCCTCACCCCGAAGGCCCTCGACGGCGAGCGCGTGCTCCTGCTCGACGACGGCCACTGCCTGCGCGACCAGACGCTCGCGGTCTGCTCGCGGGCGCGCGCCGAGGAGCTCGGGTTCCGGGCGACGAGCCTCGGGACGCTCGTCCAGATGGTGGCGAGCGGCGCGGGCATCACGCTCCTCCCCGGCGTCGCGGTGGACGCGGAGGCGGCGCGCGCGGGGCTCCGCGCGCGGCCGTTCGCCGAGCCCGCGCCCGGGAGGACGCTCGTGCTCGCCTTCCGGCGGGGCGCCGCCCGGGAGGCGGCGCTCCGGAAGGTGGTGGAGGTGGTGCGGCCTACCGCCGCCGCCGGCGCGCGCGCTCGGCGGTGAGCGTCTTGCCGTTCCACTCCTTCCCGTGGAGCGCCTGGACGGCGGCGTCGAGCCCCTCCGGCGCGACCTCGACGAAGCTGTGGCTGCGCCGGAGCTCCACGGCGCGGATCTCGGTGCCGGGGGCGAGCGTCGAGACCGCCGCCCGCACCTTCGCCTCGTCCGCGCCGTCCAGCTCCCCGAGCGACACGAAGATCCGCGCGCGCGGCGGCCGCGCCTCGCCGGAGGAGGCGTCCTCGCCGCCCGCCGCGTCCCTCGCCGCGGGGACCACCTCGACCCGCTCCGCCGCCGCCTGCTCCTCGCGCGTGATGGGGACGTCGCCGGCGTCGCCCGCCGCGCGCTCCTCGGCGTCGCGGCGCCGCTCCCGGCGCTCGCCGCGATCGCGCTCGTGGCGCTCGCCGCGATCGCGGTGCCGCTCCCCGCGGCCGCGCCCCTCGTCGCCGGCGCGCGCGCGCCGGCCCTCGCCGTCCCGCCTGCGGCCGCCGTCGCGGCCGTGCCCCTCGTGCGCACGCGGCGCGGCCTCGCGGCGCTCGTGCTCCCTGCGCTTGTGCTCCGCCTTCTGAAGGTCCGTCATCTTCTCGATGCGGTGGTGCGTGAAGAAGTACTTGAGCGCGAACGCCACGAGCCAGTCGCCGTCGTGCCGGTCGCGGAGCTCCTGCGCGAGCGGGATGAACGCCTCGAAGATGGAGGCGCTCATCGCGTCCTTGAGCTCCGCGACGTGCCGGTCGGTCCAGACCTTGCGCGCCTCCTCCGGCGTCGGGAGCTTCTTCTCCTCGAACGCGATCCCGTACTTCTTCTGGAGCGCCGAGAGCGTGTGGATGTCGCCGCCCGACACGATCGAGAGGCTCGTCCCCTTCTTGCCGATCCGGCCGGTGCGGCCGACGCGGTGGAGGAAGACCGCCGGGTCCTCGGGGAGCGAGTAGTTGATCACGTGCGAGAGGTCGGAGATGTCGATGCCGCGCGCCGCGATGTCGGTCGCGACCATGAAGCGCACCTCGCCCCGCTTCACCTTCGCCATCACCCGCTCGCGCTCCTTCTGCGGGAGGTCGCCGTTCAGGAGCTCGGCGTCGTAGCCGTTCCGGTTGAGGACCGCCGTCACGAGCGACGTGTCGGTGCGCGTGTTGCAGAACACGATCGCCGCCTCGGGCTCCTCGATCTCGATCATGTAGAGGAGGTTGCGCGGCTTCGGGTACGCGTCCACCGCCGGGTACATCACGTTGTGGATGTTCTCGACCTTGTACTCGTCGCCGGAGAGCAGGATCGTCTCGGGCGAGGTCAGGTACTCGCGGATGATCTGCTCGATGTCCGCCGGGACCGTCGCCGAGAAGAGCAGCTGCTGGCAGTCGTCCGGGAGGTGGTCGAGGATCCGGGTGACCTCCTCGAAGAACCCCATGTTGAGCATCTCGTCCGCCTCGTCGAGGCAGCAGACCAGCGCCTCGTCGAGCCGGAGCGTCTTGCGGCGGATGAAGTCGTAGACGCGCCCGGGCGTGCCGACGACGATCTCCGCGCCCGCGTCGAGCGCGTCCTTCTGGTCGCCCATGGACGCGCCGCCGTAGACCGTGACGACGCGCAGGTCCCGGTGCTTCGCGAGCGCGGCGAGCTCGTCGGCGACCTGCAGCGCGAGCTCTCGCGTGGGCGTCATGACGAGCGCCGACGCCTTCCGCCGCCCCTCGGGGATCCGCTCCAGGATCGGGATCCCGAACGCCGCGGTCTTGCCGGTGCCGGTCTTCGACCGGACGATCACGTCCTTGCCGTCGCGGATCGGGCGGTACGACGCCGACTGCACCGGCGTGGGCGTCGCGTAGCCGCGCTCGGCGATCGCGCGCCGCACCGCCTCCGAGAGGCCGAAGTCGTCGAAGGAGGTCTCCGAGACGTAGTCCGACGGCGCCTCCGAGGGCGCCTGCTGCACGTTCTCCATGCGTTCACTCCGGGCGGCCCCGTTCCGGGGCGCCGATCAGTGGCGCATGGCGGCAGCTCGCTCTGGACCGCGTCGGTCCCGGTCTCGGGCGCGTTCGCGCGCTCGGTCGGACCGGGACCCGCGCCGTTCCGCGAGACCCGCCATGCGCCGGTGTTGCGTCCTCCGCGCGCTTGCGCGAAGTCCGCATCATCTATATCAAACTGCCCTGGTCCGGCGCCATTCCTTCGCCGGGCCCACCCCCGTCCCATGGCCGACGACCCCCGCGACCGCGACCTGGCGCCGCCCCGCCCGCGCAGGGCCCTCCCTGCGAAGGCCGGCTCGTCCGCGAAGGGGGCCGGCGGCCTCGTCCGCTACGACCCGCTCCGCGCGTACATGGCGGAGGTGCAGCGCCACCCGGTGCTCGCGCCCGGCGAGGAGCACGCCCTCGCCGTGCGGTACCGCGAGACCGGCGACCTCGACGCCGCGTACCGGCTCGTCGCCTCCAACCTGCGCCTCGTCGTGAAGATCGCGCACGAGTACCGGCGCACCGCGTTCCAGCTCCTGGACCTGATCCAGGAGGGGAACATGGGGCTCATGCAGGCGGTGAAGAAGTACGATCCGTGGAAGGGCGTGAAGCTCTCCTCCTACGCCGCGTGGTGGATCCGGGCGTACATCATCCGCTTCGTCATGGAGAACTGGCGGATGGTGAAGCTCGGGACGACGCAGGCGCAGCGCAAGCTCTTCTTCAACCTCTCGAAGGAGCGCGAGAAGCTCCTCGCCCGCGGCGTCGAGCCCACGCCGCGCCTCCTCGCCAGGAACCTCCAGGTCGAGGTGAAGGACGTCGAGGAGATGAGCGCCCGGATGGGCTCGGAGGACGTCTCGCTCGACGCGCCGCTGCACGGCGAGGAGGACCACGCGCGCCAGACGCGGCTCGACCGCGTCGCGCAGGACGGCGCCGCCCCGCCCGACGAGGCGATCGGAGACGAGGAGCTCCGGCGCGTGTTCCGCGAGAAGCTCGAGGTCTTCGCGAGGACGATCACCGACGAGAAGGAGCGCTACATCTTCGAGCGGCGCCTCCTCCCGCCGGACGGCGAGCCGCCGCTGACGCTCCAGGAGATCGGCGACCGCTTCCGGCTCACCCGGGAGCGCGCGCGGCAGATCGAGGCGAAGCTCACGGAGCGCCTGCGCGAGTTCATCCGGGCGGAGATCCCGGACTTCGAGCTGCTCGGGCCGCCCGCGGACTGACGGCGACACCCGCCTGCATCGAGCTCCTGCTCCTCGCTACGCTCGACGCAAGCGGGTGGCCCCATGAGGCCGGGACTACGGCCGCGGCGGCGGCTCGAGCGGCTGCTCCGCGCGGCCCCGCGCCCCCGCGTCCCGCGCGATCTGGTAGGCGGCGCCCGCGACCCCGAGCACCACCGCGATCGCCGCGAGGGCGAACGGCCGCGCGGCGAGCTCCGCCGCGAGCGGGCGCGCGCCGAGGAGCGCCACGCCCCCGACCGCCACGAGCGCGCCGCCGGCCAGCGACGCGAGGGCGATCGCCGCGGGCCGGCCCGCCGCGAGCCCGACGACGCCGCCGATCGCCGCGCCGGCCGCGGCGCCCAGGATCGCCCGCCCGGAGAGCGGGACGCCGGCCCCGAGCACCGCGCCCGGGACCGCCCCCGCGGCGAACGGGAACGCCTTCGGCCAGGCGCCGCCCGCGGCCGCGCCCGCGGCGGCCCCGAGCAGCGCCGCCGGCGCGGGCGACAGGCCGAGGTGCGCCGCGATCCAGCCGCGGGCCGCGAGCGCGGCGACCGCCCCGAGCGCGACTCCGCCGAGCACGCCGAGGCCCTGGCGCGACCGGGCCGGCAGCGTGAGCGCGGCCGCGCCGACCAGGACGAGGAGGGCGCCCGTCCACGGGCCGAGCGCGCGCACCGCGCCCGCGGCGGCGCCGAGCCCGGCGACCGCGTCGGCGATCCGGCCCGACACTCCGCCGGCCATGGCGACGGGCGCGCTCACGTCCGCAGGAGGAGCCAGGCCGCCACCGCGATCGCCGCGGCGACGCCGAGCGCGCCCGCGGCCACGACGCCGCGGTCGGGCGCGAGCGACGCGAGCGCGTCCGCCGCCGCCGCGCGCGCCCGCTCCGGCGCGTCCGGGTCGGCGAGGATCGCGCGGGCCTCCGCGCGCCCCGCCCCGTGGTCCCCGGCGTCGAGCAGGGCCTGGAGGCGCTCTGCCGGACGGCGCTCGGTGCGCGACATGGCGCGGACTGTAGCAGCCGCCTCCCGCCGCCGCCAACGGGGCGGGGAACGGTCTGGCGGTGCTCCCGGGTCCCGCCTAACATTCAACGCCGATGCCGCGCCCTCCCCGCCTCTCCCGCCGGTCGTTCCTGGGCGGGGTGGCCGCCCTCGCCGCCGCCGCCGCGCTTCCGCGCCGCGCGCGGGCCCTCTCGGACGCCTCGCGCCTCGCCGTCGGGCAGGTGCAGCACGGCGGGAGCTGGAACCCACGCCCCACGGCGCTGCGCCGGCTCGGGTGGGAGCTGGCGCGCCGCACCTCGATCGAGCCCTCCAACGAGCCCGTCCCCCTCCGGCTCGACCGGGGCGCGCTGCACCGCCACCCGATGCTGTACCTCGCCGGCGCGGGGGCGATGCCGCCGCTCTCCGACGCGGAGCGCGCGGCGCTGCGGCGGCACCTCCACTACGGCGGCTTCCTGCTCGTGGACGCGGCGGACGCGTCCGACGGCGGCGGCTTCGACGGGTCCGTCCGGCGGGAGCTCGCGAAGGTGCTGCCCGCCGCGCCCCTGCAGCCGGTCGCCCGCGACCACGTGCTGTACAAGAGCTTCTACCTGCTCGACCGGCAGGGCGGGCGGGTGCTCGTGAAGCCCTGGGTCGAGGCGCAGGTGCTGGAGGGGAGGCTCGCGGTCGTCTACACCCAGAACGACCTCGGCGGCGCGTGGGCCCGGACCGAGCTGGGCGACTGGGAGTACCCGTGCACACCGGGCGGCGAGCCGCAGCGCGAGGCGGCGATCCGGATGGGCGTGAACCTCGCGATGTACGCGCTCTGCACCGACTACAAGGACGACGCGGTGCACCTCCCCTTCATCATGCGCCGGCGGAGCTAGGCGGGAGCCGACCGTGGACGGCGCGACGTACAACGCCTGGCGGCTCACGGCGCTCACGCCGCTGTCCCTCTGGGCGGTCGTCCTGCTCGCGGCCTGCGCGGCCGGCGCCGTCGCGCTCGCGTGGCGAGGCCTGCGCGGCGAGACGCGGCAGCGGCGCCGCGCCGCGCTCGTCGCGCTCCGGGCGGCCTCGGCGGTCCTCGCGCTGTTCCTGCTCGTCGAGCCCGCGGTGGAGCTGCTCCAGACGGCGCGGGTGCGCAACCGGTTCGCGGTCCTCGTCGACGCGTCGAGGTCGATGGGGTTCCCCATCGAGCCGGACGGCCCGACGCGGAGCGCCGCGGCCGCCGCCGCCCTCGGCGACGGCCGGCGAACGCTCGACGGGCTCGCCGACCGGGTCGACGTCGAGTGGTACGCGTTCGGCGGCGACGTCGCGCCGGCGGATCCGGCCGAGGCGCTCGCGGGGATCCCGCCCAGGGCCGGCGCGACCGACGTGCTCGGCGCGCTCGAGGCGGTCGCGTCCGGCGCCGGCGGCTCGACGCGCCGGCTCGCGGGGGCGCTCGTCGTGTCGGACGGCGCGGACAACGCCGCGCTCGCGGACGGGCTCGGGCCCGAGGCGCGCGCCCGGCTCCGCGCGCTCGGCGTCCCGGTGAACACCCTCGCGGTCGGCCGGAGCGCGCCGAAGGACCTCGCCGTCGAGCGCGTCGCGGTGGACGACTTCGCGTTCGTGCGGAACACCGTCACGGTGGAGGCCACCCTCCGCGCGCGCGGCCTCGGCGACGAGGAGGTCCGGGTGGTGCTGCGGCGCGAGGGGACGGTGGTCGCGTCGACGGTCGTCCGGCTCGAGCGCGGCAAGGAGCGGTACGCGGTGCCGCTCTCGTTCGCGCCCGACCAGACCGGCACGTTCGTGTTCACCGTCGCCGCGCCCGTCTTCCCGGGCGAGGCCGTCGCGGAGAACAACGCGCGCTCGTTCGTGCTCCGCGTGATCCGCGATCGCGTCCGCGTGCTCCTCGTCGCGGGCCGGCCGACCTGGGACGTCCGGTTCCTGCGCGGCCTCCTCAAGCAGGACCCGAACGTCGACCTCGTCTCGTTCTTCATCCTCCGCTCGAACGCCGACGACCCGGGGCCGCAGCACGAGCTGTCGCTCATCCCCTTCCCCGTGCAGGAGATCTTCGGCGAGCAGCTGCGGACGTTCGACGCGGTCCTGTTCGTGGACTTCGCCTACGCGCCGTACCGGGGGCTCGAGATCGAGCGGTACCTGCCGAACCTGCGCGACTACGTCCGGAACGGCGGCGCGTTCGCGATGGTCGGCGGCGAGCAGAGCTTCGGCGACGGGCGCTACGGCGAGACGGCGCTCGCGGAGGTGCTGCCGGTCGCGCCCATCGACGGCACGGCCCTGGTGGACGGCGAGGCGCGGCCGCGGCTCACGGGCGACGGCCGCCGCCACCCGGTGACGAGCCTCGCGCCGGGCGACGCCCAGAACGAGGCCGCCTGGGGCGCGCTCCCCGTCGTGACCGCCGTGAACCCCACCCGCGCGCTCCCCGCGGGATCGGGCGCGTCCGTGCTGCTCGACGCGCCCGGCGTCCAGGTGCAGGGCGCGGCGGCGCCGCTCGTCGCGGTGCGCGAGGTCGGCGCGGGGCGGACGCTCGCGGTGACGACCGACGCGTCGTGGCGCTGGGGGTTCGTCGCGGCGGAGGGCGGCCAGGGGAACCGCGCCTACCTCAAGTTCTGGAACTCCGCCCTGCGCTGGCTCGTGCGCGACCCCGGCCTCGCGCCGCTCCAGGTGGAGCCCGACGCGCCCGCGGTCGAGCCGGGCCAGCCCGTCGGGATCGCGATCTCCGCCCGCGGGCCGGACTGGGGACCCGCGGCCGGGCGGCGCGTGTCCGCCGAGCTCGTCGGGGAGGACGGCAAGCCCGTCGCGCGCGGCTCCGCCATCGCCGACCAGGACGGCATGGCGCGCCTCGAGCTCGTCCCGCCCGCCCCGGGCGCGTACAAGATCGTGGCCCGCGGCGAGGGCGGCGCCGACGTCGCCACCGGCGCCGTCGCCGTGCGTGGCGCCGGGCCAGAGGACGCGGACGCGGCGCCCCGGCCCGACCTCCTGTCGGCGATCGCCGAGGCCACCGGCGGCCGCTCCGCCGCGCTGCCCGGCGGCGGCTTGCCCGATCTCGCCCTGGCCGATCCGGAGGTGGTCGAGATCGGCCGCCGGAAGGCGGTCCCGATCTGGGACCGCTGGTGGTACCTCGCCGCGCTCGCGGCGACGCTCGCGGCCGAGTGGACGCTCCGCCGAAGGTGGGGCTACTGGTAGGCGTCGCACCTACTCGCAAACCTTTCAGGCAACCGCCCGGACGCGCAGCGGTTTCGCGCGTGGCGCCGTCGAGGGCGGGGCGGGTCCGGGCGGAATCGGCGCGGCGACGGACGGTTTTCCGTCGGTCCGGGCGGCCGCGCGCGCGGGCACGCGCGCTGCAAGAGGGCTCCTCGCGATCACCCTTCGCGCGGGCGCCGCAGGCACGGCTGCGGTGGCCGAACCCAGCGCCGGTCGCGCCTCATCGCGGGCGCGGCCGGCGCGTCGTCTTTAAGCTGAAAAGGTCGAACCGCCCCCGGAGATCCCATGAAGATCGGCAGCGGCAGCGTCGTCGGCATCGACTACTCGCTCCACCTCGGCGACGGCAAGGTCGTGGACGCGTCCGGCCCGGGCGAGCCGATGACCTACCTCCACGGCGAGGGGCAGATCGTGCCGGGGCTCGAGTCGGCGCTCGAGGGGCTCTCGGTCGGCGATCAGAAGCGGGTGGTGCTCTCGCCCGGCGACGGGTACGGCGAGCACGACCCGCGCGGCGTGCAGGAGGTCCCGAGGGGCGCATTTCCGCCCGGCTTCGAGCCGGAGACCGGGACGGAGCTGTCGGCGGAAGGGCCGGACGGCCAGCCGGTGCCGTTCACGATCCGCGAGGTCCGGCCCGAGACGATCCTCATCGACCTGAACCACCCGCTCGCCGGGAAGACGCTCCACTTCGACGTCACGGTGCGCGAGGTCCGGGCGGCGACCGCGGACGAGATCGCGCACGGCCACGCTCACGGGCCGGGCGGGGATCACGGGTAGGCCGGTACGGCTCGCCCCGCTCGAAGCGATCTGCCGCCCGGGAGCGCGTCGGCGCCATGGGGCTCTTGACCTTCGCGCTCAACGTGACGCTGGACGGCTGTTGCGACCACCGCGAGGGGGTCGCCGACGACGAGCTGCTCCGCTACTGGACGCGCGTGATGGACGCGGCGGGAGCGATGCTCTTCGGGCGCCGGACCTACGAGCTGATGGAGGACGCCTGGCCCCAGGTGGCGCGAGACCCGAAGGCGTCGCCGTCGAACCGGGACTGGGCGAAGAAGCTCGAGGCCAAGCCCAAGTACGTGGTCTCGACGACGCGCCGCGACTTCCCGTGGAGCAACACGCATCACGTCGAAGGGGACCTGACCCGGGCGGTGAAGGCGTTGAAGAGGGCCACGCCGCGCGGCGTCCTGGTGGGGAGCCCCAAGCTTTCGGCCGCGCTTCAGCGCCTGGGCCTCGTGGACGAGTATCGCTTCGTGGTCCACCCCGTGGTGGCCGGGCACGGTCCGTACCTGTTCTCCGGCCTGCAGCCGTCGTCGCGCCTGAAGTTCGTGGCCGCGACACGGCTCAGGTCGGGCATCGTGGCGTTGCACTATCGCCGGCGCTAGCGACGGACGCGGCCGCGGGATCGGTCCTACGGCGTCGGCGTGACGTCGTAGGTCCAGGTCTCGTTCGGCTCGACGCTGAACTTCTCGCCCACCTTCGCGTCGCCGCGGCGCACCTCGAGCCGGTGCGCGCCCGCGGCGATCTCGATCCTCAGGGATCCGCGCCCGATCTTCTTCCCGTCGAGGAAGACCTCGGCGTCCTCCGGCGCGGAGACGGAGAGCGTGCCCTTCCCGGCCGGCGCCGCGGGCTTCTGGGCCGCCAGCCTCGCCGCCTTGGGCTGAGGCTTCGCGGCGCGAGCCGCCTTGCTCCGGGCGGGCCCCGGCGCCGGCCTCGGCGGCGCGGGCGCGGGCTTCGCGTCCGCGGACGCCGGCACGGTGGCGGGCGCCGCGGCGGCGGGCGCGGCGCCGGGGGGCAGCTCGAGCGCGACCGGAGGCGGCGGCGCCACGAGGCGCGTCCTCGAGAGCCCGAGCCCGATCCCGAACCCCGCGACGGCGCACACCGCCGCCACCGCGAGGGCGAGGGGGACTGGCGACCGCGGCGCCGGAGCCGCCGGAGCGCGGAACACGCCCGCCGGATCGACGCCGGGCCGGGTCTCGGGGGGGCGAGGCAGCTCGCGCGACACGGCGGGGCGCTCGGCGAGGGGATCGGTCGGCTCGACGATGTAGTCCTCCGACACCTCCTCGGCGTCCTCGCCCGCCGCACGCTCGACCGCGCGGCGGAGCGCGCCCCGGCCGCCCTCCTCGGCCGGCAGGATCGCCTCCGCGTACGAGGCCACGTCCGCCTGGGAGGCGACCCGGGCGGCGGCGATCGACTCCGCGAACGCGGCGGCCGACGCGTACGCGCCACCGGGGGCGGCGCCCAGCGCGCGGTCCACGGCGGCGGCGACGGCCGGCGGGACGCCGGGCACGTCGAGCGGGGCGGCGGACGGCGCCGGCGGCTCGCCTGCCAGGCACTCGTACAGGACGCCGGCGAGCGCGCGCACGTCGCCGGAGGGATCGCCCCCGGTCTCGCCGAACCCGCCGAGGCGCGAGACCCCGTCGTCGCCGACCACCACGTGCTGGGCGGACACGGCTCCGTGCGCGAGCGGCCGGCCCTGGCCGGCGTCCATCGCGTGCGCGCGCGAGAGCGCGCCGCAGACGTCCACCGCGATGCGGGCGGCCACGTCCGGCGGCAGCCGCCCGCCCACGTCCAGGAGCGCGCGGAGCGTCGCGCCGGGCCGCCAGTCCTCGACGATCGCGAGCGCGTCGCCGACGGTCTCGGTGCCGAGCACGGGGACCGCCGCGGGGTGGTGGAGGCGCGCGGCGGCCTCGACGTCGCGGACCAGCGCGGCGAGCCGCTCCGGCGCGTCGAGCACGGAGGACGGGACGAAGGCGAGCACGACGGGGCGCGGCGCCCCCGCGCCGCGGTCGAGCGCGACCGCGCGGCGCCAGTCGCCGTGCGGCGGGAGCGGGGCGATGGTGGTGAAGCGTCCGGCGCGGGCCACGGTCTGCGATGGTACACCGGGCGCGCCCGGCGCGCCCCTCCCCGCCGCCGTCGCGGCGCCTCCGCGAGCGGGGCGGCGCGCCGGGGAGCGCCTCGCGCGCGGCGCCGCCGCGGGCCGGCAGGGGACCGGGCGAGCCGGGGTGGGCCCCTTCCGGCCCGCGGGGACGGGCGGGGCGGCACGTCCCGTCGCGGATGGTAGGATGCGCGCGTGCCGCGCGTCCGTGCCGTCGTCACCGATCTCGACAACACGCTCTACCCCTGGGTCGACTACATCGTGCCCAGCCTGGAGGCGATGGTCGCCTCGCTCGCGTCGACCACCGGGCTGCCGCGCGTGCGCATCGTCCAGGCGCTGAAGGCGGTGTACTCGAAGTACGAGTCGAACGAGTACCCGTTCGCGATCCAGGAGTCGGGCATCTTCGAGCCGTACGAGGCCGACTTCGACTCGTTCAACGCGCTTGTCCTCCGCCCGGCCCGCGACGCGTTCGTGGCGGCGCGCGAGAAGTACCTGAAGCCCTACCCCGGCGTCCGCGAGACGCTCGACGCGCTGCGCGCGCGGGGCCTCGCGGTGGTCGGCCTCACCGACGCGCCCCGGAACGCGGCGGAGCTGCGGCTCAAGCACCTGCGGCTCGACGGCCACTTCGACGCGCTCTACACCCTCCCCGGCTACCCGCTCCCCGAGAACGTGGATCCCGAGATCCGCCGCAAGGAGGAGGCCGGGCACTACCGCTCGCGCACGCCGGTGTTCGAGCTGCCGCACGCGGCCGAGAAGCCGAGCAAGGACGGGCTCGCCCGCATCCTCTCCGACTTCCGCCTCTCCGGGCCGGAGGTGGTCTACGTCGGCGACAACGTGAAGAAGGACATGCCCGTCGCGGAGGCGTGCGGCGCGCTCGGCGTGTGGGCCGAGTACGGCACCTACGTCTCGAGCGAGTACCGCGAGCGCCTCGCCGTCATCTCGGCCAAGTCGGTGACGCGCCGGCACGTCGCGGACGAGACCCCGCAGCGCTGGCCGCTCGCCATCTCCAGCTTCACGCAGGTGGCGGAGATCGTGGACGGGGCGCGCTGGACCGTCCCGGCGCGCGCCGCCCATCGCCTCCGCGCCGTGGGGCAGGCCCCGCCTCGCCTCGGCGAGGTCGAGCCGGCCGGGCGGCGCCCGCCCCGGAGACGCCGATGAAGGTGCTCGCCCGCTACGCCGACCTCGCCGGCCGCAAGGCGCTCGTCACCGGCGCGTCGAGCGGGATCGGCCTCGGGATCGCCGAGGCGCTCCTCGAGCAGGGCATGTCGGTCGCCGTGCACTACCGGTCGAACCGCGCGGCGGCCGAGGCGCTCGCCGCCCGGTTCCCGGGGCGCGCGTTCCCGGTGGGCGCGGAGCTCGGCGCCGAGGCGGGCTGCGTCGCGTGCGTCGCGGACGCGGCTCGCGCGCTCGGCGGCCTCGATCAGCTCGTGCACTCGGCCGCGATCTGGAGCGCGGGGCCCATCGGGAGCGTCACCGGGCCGCAGCTCGAGGAGATCTTCCGCGTCAACGTGTTCAGCGCGTTCTTCCTGGTGCGCGAGGCGCTCCCGTTCCTCGGCCGGAGCGGGCGCGGCAACGTCATCCTCGTCGGCTCCACGGCCGGGCAGCGCGGGGAGGCGGGCCACGGCCACTACGCCGCGACGAAGGGCGCGCTCCAGTCGCTCGCGATGAGCCTCGCCGTCGAGCTCGCGCCGCGCACCCGCGTGAACGTGATCTCGCCGGGGTGGGTGCGGACGCCCATGGCGGAGGCCGAGCTCCGCGAGATCGGCGACGCGATCGCCGGCGCGCTGCCCAACCGGCGCGTCGGCGAGGTCGAGGACTGCGTGCACGCCGCGCTCTACCTCGCGAGCGAGGCGTCCGGCCACCTCGTCGGCGAGGACCTGTGCGTCTCGGGCGGCGCGCTGCTCGTCGTCCCGCGCGGGCAGATCGTCTCCCGCGAGCCCTAGGTCGAGCCATGCGCTTCCGGTACCACGTGTTCATCTGCGAGAACCTGCGCGACGCCTCGGACCCGCGCGGCTCGTGCGGCGCGAAGGGGAGCGCGGCCGTCCGCGACGCCTTCAAGGCCGAGCTCCACCGGCGCGGACTCAAGGGGATCGTCCGCGCGAACTCGTCGGGCTGCCTCGACGGCTGCGCCTTCGGGCCGACCGTCGTCGTGTACCCGGAGGGCGTCTGGTACGGCGGCGTCCGGCCGGAGGACGTGCCGGAGATCGTCGAGAGCCACCTCGTGAACGGGGTGCCGGTCGAGCGGCTGCGGCTCGGGAAGTTCGACTGAGCGTCCGCCGTGGACCGCGCGGCTTCAGTTGACCAGCGGCCGCCTCCCGCGCACCGCCGCGAGCACGCGCCGGACGTCCTCCGCGTCCGCCGCCGCCGGCGAGCGCGCGAGGTAGGCCTCGAGGTCGCGCTGCGCGGCCGCGGCCCCGCCGAGCCGCGCGGCGACGAGGCCTCGGTCGCGCAGCGCCTCGAGCTGCCCCGGCGTCAGCATCAGGATCCGGTCGAGCACCCACCAGGCGCGCACGTCGTCCCTGCGCTCGACGTAGACGCGCCGCAGGTTGTGGAGCGCGCGGGCGAGGATCTGCCGCGCCCCGACCGCCTCGAGGTAGCGGCGGTCGAGGTCGCGCCCGCCGGTGCGGGCGCGGTAGCGCGCGACGCACTCGTCGGCGGTGAGCAGCTCGCCCTGGTTGAAGGCGTCGATGAAGATCTCGGTCCCGCCCGGCGAGACGTACTTCACGAGGAAGTGTCCGGGGAAGCCGACGCCGTCGAGCCGCAGGCCGGCCCGGCGCGCCACCTCCATCCAGACCACCGACAGCGTGATGGGGATCCCGAGCTTCCGCTCCAGGACCTCGTTCAGGAACGAGTTGCGCGGGTCCTGGTAGTCGCGATCGTTGCCGCGCAGCCCCTCCTCCTCCACGAGCACGTGCCGGACCGCGCCCAGGATCGACGCCGCGCGGTCGCGGGCCCCCGCGCGCGCCCGCACCCGCTCGCCGAGCCGGTCGAGCCGGACGAGGACCTCCTCGAGGTCGAGGTCCGGGTACTCCTCCTCCGCGATCGCGAGGACCGCCTCGTCGAGCGGCACCGGGTCGCGCGCGATGAGCGCGGCGAAGCGGGCGCGGGCCCGGCTCTCGAGCGCGACCGGCATCACGGCACCCGCGCCGCGAGGTCCTCGTGGAACCGCCGCTCGTCGCGCGCGAGCGCCGCGGCGGCCGCCGCCACGGCCGGAGGGACCCCGCCGCCCGGGACCTGGGCGATCTCGCGGAACGCGCGCGCGAGGCTCGCCCAGCCCTCCGCGAGCGCCCCCATCCGCGCCGAGAGGCCGAGGCGCGCGAGGCCGGGGACGAGCGCCTCCGCCTCGCGCAGGAACGCCGCGTAGAGCGCGCGGAACAGGCCGCCCCCCGTGCCGCGCCGCTCGACGACCTGGTACGCGTAGCGGAAGCACCAGGCGCGATCCGCCTCGTCCGCCGCGCGGGCCGGCCACCCGGGGAGCTCCGCCGCGAAGCGCTCGAGCGCGGAGATCCCCGCCGCGCCCTCCGGCTCGAGGAGCATGTCGCGCGCCTGCCTGCGGAGGGCCTCGCGGATCGCCTCCGCGAGCGGGCGCGGGCGGGGCGGCGCGTCGACCTCCAGCCACGGCCGGCCGGGGATCCCGAAGGGCGGCGCGATGGACGCGCGCGCGTGCTCGAGCGCGTCGAGCGGGACCTCGTCGAGGCCGGGCCGGTCGCCGTCCGCCACGATCGCGACGCCGCGCGCGAGGTCGTACCCGGCGAGCACCACGCGGTGGCCGCCGAAGCGCGTCCTCGTGCGCCAGTACGGCAGCTCGGCGAGGTCCGTCGAGAGGATCGGGGCGGCGCCGCGGTCCACCGCGGCGCGCACCGCCTCCCACGCCCGCGCCCCGTCGTCCTCCTCCCCCTCGCGGAACGGGGCCCCGAGCACCTCGCACGCGCTCCGCTCGAGGTGCGCCGACCGGCCCTGGAACAGGTGGGTCGGGGAGAGCGCCGGCGAGGCGAGGTAGTAGAAGCCGAGACCGGCCCCGAGCCCGAACGCCATCGCCTCGGAGACGTCGACGCCGCGCAGGCGGAGGACGTCCGCGAGCGCGGTCGAGCCGCAGTGCACGCCGGGCCGGTGGGAGAAGCCTGCGACGACCATTGGCGGTTCATAGTGGCGCGTTCGCGGCGGCGGCACCAGAACGTACCGCGGGGCGGGCGGGGTCCGGATGCGGCGTGGACGCGCCGCGGGCGCCGCGGTATCGCTCTCCTCGTGCGCCCCGAGGAGACCTCCCGCGAGACGATCCTGCCGTTCCCCACCGACGCGGCGCTCCGCCGCCGGTTCGCCGTCCTGAACGAGCCCATCCCCGGGAACATCCGGTTCGGGATGCTGCTCGAGGTGCTCGACCGCCTCGCGGCCGACGCCGCGCTCGACTACGCGCGGCGGAGCCGGCCGGACGCGCGGGTCGTGACCGCGGCGCTCGACGAGATCGTCGTGCGCGGCGTGGCGGACGTGACGCGCGACCTCCGCTGCGTCGCCCGCATCAACCACGTGGGCCGGACCTCGATGGAGGTGGGCGTGCGCGTGGATCGCGACGGCGGGGCGGCGCACGTCGCGTCCTGCTACTTCACGAT
>DASSSJ010000002.1:0-77071 GCA_035708485.1 Anaeromyxobacter sp.
GACCGCCTCGACCGCGTCACCCTGGTTGACGAGCTTCGACGGGTGCTTCACCCGCTTGGTCCAGCACATCTCGGAGACGTGGACGAGCCCCTCGACGCCCTGCTCGAGCTCGATGAAGGCGCCGTAGTCGGTGAGCGAGACCACCTTGCCGCCCACGCGCGTGCCGACCGGGTACTTCTCGTCGGCGCGGTGCCACGGGTCCTCCTGGATCTGCTTGAGGCCCAGGCTGACGCGCTCGGAGGCGGGGTCGAACTTGAGGACGACGACGCGGACCTCCTGGCCGACCTCGAACATCTCCGACGGGTGGCCGATGCGGCCCCAGCTCATGTCGGTGACGTGCAGGAGGCCGTCGATGCCGCCGAGGTCGATGAAGGCGCCGTAGTCCGTCAGGTTCTTCACGACGCCCTTGAGGATCGCGCCCTCCTTCAGGTTCTTCAGCGTCTCCTTCTTCAGCTCCTCGCGCTCCTTCTCCAGGAGCACGCGGCGCGAGAGGACGATGTTGCCCCGCTTCTTGTTGAACTTGATGACCTTGAACTTGAACTTCTCGCCGATGAGCTTGTCGAGGTTCCGCACCGGGCGGATGTCCACCTGCGATCCGGGGAGGAACGCCTTCACGCCGATGTCGACGGAGAGCCCACCCTTCACGCGGCCGACGATCACGCCCTCGACGAGCTCGTCGCGCTCGCACGCGGCCGAGATCTCGTCCCAGATGCGCATCTTGTCGGCCTTCTCCTTCGAGAGGACGACCATGCCCGTGTCGTTCTCACGGGACTCGACGAGCACCTCGACCTTGTCGCCGATCTTGACCGCGGGCTCGCCGCCGGGCGCCGAGACGAACTCGGACATGGCGACCTGGCCCTCGGACTTGTAGCCGATGTCGATGACCGCGTAGTCCTTCGTCAGCTGGATGACGGTGCCGCTGACGACCTTGCCTTCCTCGATGGGTCCGCCCGTCTTCTGGCTGGCCTCGAAGAGCGTCGCGAAGTCCTCGATCTCGGGCTCGGGCGTACGGGGAGTCTGATTCTCCATTTAGATTGACTGACCTTTTGTCGGGATCACGCCGGGCGGAGTTCCCGTGGCGGCGTGGACCACAGCAAGCCCCCTCGTTCGTTCGCGCGGTCGCCGGCCCGGGGATCGAGGCCGGATGCGCGCGCCGGGCTCGGCCCGGCTCGCTTCGGATGACTGCGAATCGCGGGACGCTACCCGGCGGAAATCACGGCGTCAAGCGCCGCGGGGGTCACGGAAGCGCCTGGAGCCACGCGGCCACGCCCTCCACGACCCAGTCGGGCGTCGAGGCGCCCGCCGAGAGGCCGACCGTCCGGCACCCGCCGAACCACTCGGGGCGGAGCTCGTCCTCCGTCTCGACGTGCCAGGTCCGCGGCTGGATCTCGCGGCAGATCTCGGCGAGGTGCCGGGTGTTGGCGCTGTTCTTCCCGCCCACCACCACCACCGCGTCGACCTCGCGGGCGAGCGCCCGCGCGTCCGCCTGGCGCTCCTCGGTGTCGTTGCAGATGGTGTTCACCGCCCGGACCTCCTTGTGCCGGGCCGCGAGCGCGCCGACGACGCGCTCGAAGTCGGCCCCGATGCAGGTGGTCTGGGCGATGACGGCGACCTTCTTCGCGTCGATCTCCGGCACGGGGCCGCCGGGCTTCACGACGGTGCAGGGCCCCTCGGCGTAGGAGACGACGCCCTTGATCTCGGCGTGCTCGGCGTCGCCGACGATGGCGACGTGGTAGCCCTCGCGGGAGAGCCGCTGCGCGACCGCCTGCGGGTACTTCACGTACGGGCACGTCCCGTCCACGACGTCGAGGCCGCGCTCCTCGGCGGACTCGATCTCCTCGCGGACCGCGCCGTGCGTGCGGACCACGATGGTGGTGCCGTCGCGGACGTCGGCGACGGCGTTCACGGTGCCGACGCCCTTCTCGCGGAACCGGGCGACCGCCTGGGGGTTGTGGATGATGGGGCCGAGCGTGGCCACCGGGCCGCGGCGCTGGTCCGCGACCTCCATCACCTTGTCCACCGTGCGGCGGACGCCCCAGCAGAACCCGGCGGTCTTCGCGATCTTGACGTCCATGCGCCCTGGCCCGATATAGCCGCGCGCGGGGGCGGATACCAGCCCCCGCGCCCGTAACAGGACGTTTACGGACGGGTCCGAGCGACAGGCCGTAGGGAGCGGGCCGGCACATTTCGCTTCGCGAAGAGTGCCTGGCCCGGAGATCGGAGCGGCCTACCCCGCCTTCTCGCCGACGAACCGGTCCTTCTCGTCGCGGAAGAGGAGGTTGAAGGTCGTGAGCGAGCCGTAGCAGCGCGTCACGTACTGCTGCATGTCGACCTTCTCCGCGTCCGAGAGCTTCTCGTGCGCGTTGATCTTCTGCTCGAGGACGCGCAGCCGGTCGCGGATCATGACGACCTTGTGCAGCAGGGCCTCGAGCGGGATCTCCTTCGGCTGGGTGGAGGCGTCGCCCGGCTTCAGGACGACGGAGCCGCCCTCCCACTTCGGCGCGAGCCGGACCTCGGCGGTCTCCTCGCGGAGCGCCTCCCGGATCGCCTCGGCGAACTCCTCACGCGTCATGTCGGTGAGCTCCTCTGGAAGGGGCCGGGCCGCGGGCGCGGCCGCGGCGCGGGCGGGGTGGACGATCGGCGCGGACGGGCGCGCCGCGCGGCGCCGGGCGGGCGCCTCCGGCGGCGCGGCGGGGACCGCCTCCTGGCGCGACAGGTAGCGCTCGCAGGCGGGCGCGGTCCCCGGGAAGTCGCCGGTGCGGACCCTGAGCAGGCACGGGCCGATCGGGCCGCGTGCGTCCTCCAGGATCGGCCGCCACAGGCGGCAGCTCCCGCACTCCTTCGGACCGTAGCCGCGCTCCGCCGGGTCCATCGCGACCTCACCCCCGCGGCGCTCCGCGCCGCGCGCCGACGTCCCGCACGATCCGCTCCACGACGTCGGCGAGCGGCGTGCCGGTCGTGTCGACCACGATCGCGTCGTGGGCGGGCCGGAGCGGCGCGACCGCCCGCTCGGAGTCGTCGCGGTCGCGGCGGAGCTGGTCCGCGAGCACGTCCTCGAACGGCTGCGGGTCGCCCTTCGCCCGCAGCTCCGCGTGGCGGCGGCGCGCGCGCTCCTCCGCGGAGGCGGTGAGGAAGAACTTCACGTCGGCGTCCGGAAAGACCACCGTGCCGATGTCGCGCCCCTCGAGCACCGCGCCCGCGTTCCCCGGCGCGAGCGCGAGCCGCCGCTGGAGCTCGAGGAGGCCCGCGCGGACGACGGGGCGGGCCGAGACCCTGCTCGCCCCGAGCGACATCGCGGGCGTCCGGATCAGGGCCGAGACGTCCTCGTCGCCGAGGAGCACGCGCTGCCCTCCGTCCGGCGCCGCGGGCGGCGCGAAGCGGAGGTCCACGGTGGGGATCACCTCCGCGAGCCGCGCGTCGTCGTCGAGCGCGACGCCGCGGCGGGTCGCCGCGAGCGCGACCGCCCGGTAGATCGCGCCGGTGTCCACCATCGCGAACCCGAGCCGCGCCGCGGCGAGCCGCGAGGCGGTCGACTTGCCCGCGCCCGCGGGCCCGTCGATCGCGACGATGAACGGCCGGCTGGCCTTCGTACCGGGGGGGCCGGTGCGGCTGGCCCCCCCGGACCCCCCGCTCGCTCCGGTCGAGCCTCCTCCGGCTCGACCTTCGCTCGCACGGCGAGTCATCTCCCCAGGACCTTCCCGAGGGCGGCGAGGCACTTCTCGTTCTCGGCGCGGAGGCCGACCGTGATCCGCTGCGCCGTCGGGAACCCGTAGCCGCCCATCGGGCGCACCACCACGCCCTCGCGCAGGAGCGCCTCGAACAGGTCCTTGCCGGGCCTACCCGGGAAGTCCGCGAAGACGAAGTTCCCCTGCGACGGCACCACCGTCGCCCCGAGCGCGGCGAGGCCGGCGGCGAGGAACGGCCGCTCCTCGCGCACGAGGGCGCGGCTCCGCTCGACGTGCTCCACGTCGCCGAGCGCCGCGACGCCGGCCGCCTGCGCGACGAGGTTCACGTTGAACGGGGCGCGCACGCGATCGACGTACTCGACGACCTCGGGCCGCGCCACCCCGTACCCGAGCCGCAGGCCCGCCAGGCCGTAGATCTTCGAGAAGGTCCGGAGCACGACCAGGTTCGCGTACTTCCTCCGGAGCGCGAGCGCGTCCTGGAAGCCGGGGGCGTCGACGAACTCGACGTACGCCTCGTCCAGGACGACGAGCGTCTCCTTCGGCACCGCGTCGAGGAACGTCGTCAGCTCCGCCTCGCCGAACCAGGTGCCGGTCGGGTTGTCGGGGTTCGCCAGGAACACGACCTTCGTGCGACGGCAGAGGAGCTTCTTGATCGCGTCGAGGTCGTAGTGGAAGCGCGCCTTCATGGGCGCCTCGACCAGCTTGCGCCCGTGCTCCTGGGCGGCGAGCTTGTAGGCGACGAAGCTCTGGGCGCTCGTGAGCACCTCCTCGTCGTCGAGGACGAAGGCGCGGACGAGCAGCTCGATGAGGTCGTTCGAGCCGTTCCCGACGAAGACCTCCCTCGGCTCGACGCCGAGCTTCGCGGCGAGCGCGTTGCGCAGGTAGAAGGCGGAGCCGTCCGGGTAGAGGTGCACCTTCGCCAGCGCGTCGCGGGCGGCCGCCACGGCCCTGGGCGAGGGGCCGAGGGCGTTCTCGTTCGAGGCGAGCTTGGCGACGTCCGAGACGCCGTACTCCCGCTCGACCTCCTCGATGGGCTTCCCCGGGACGTAGGGCGTGAGCGACGCGACGTACGGTGGGACGAGGGGCATGGGCCGGCGGTTATACCACGGAGGCCCGAGCCCGATTCCCGGGGCTCAGGCCCCGAGTGCCCATGTGCAGGCCGCAAGGAGCGGGCCGGCACATGTCGCTACGCGACAAGTGCCTGGCCCGGAGATGGGTGCGGCCTGACGGCCCTACTCCTCGCTCGTGAACACGCCCATCGCCCGGTACTTCTTGTACCGGTCGACGACGAGCTGCTCGGGCGTGAGCTTCTTCAGCTCCGCGAGGTGACGGCGGATCGCCTCTCCGACCGTCTTCGCGACGAGGTCCGGGTCGCGGTGGGCGCCGCCCGCGGGCTCGGGGACGATCTCGTCGGTGATGCCGAAGCCGGCGAGGTCCTTCGCGGTGAGCTTCAGCGCCTCCGCGGACTTCTTCCCCTGGTTCGGGTCGCGGTAGAGGATCGAGCTGCAGCTCTCCGGCGAGATGACGTTGTACCAGGCGTACTGGAGCATCAGGATCCGGCTCGTCACGCCGATCCCGAGCGCGCCGCCGGAGGCGCCCTCGCCGATCACGATCGAGATCGTCGGCACGCCGAGCGACGACATCGCCTCGAGGTTCACCGCGATCGCCTCGGCCTGGCCGCGCTCCTCCGCGCCGATGCCGGGGTAGGCCCCCGGGGTGTCGATGAAGATGATCACCGGCCGGCGGAACCGCTCGGCGAGGTCGAACATGCGGCGGGCCTTGCGGTAGCCCTCGGGCCGCGGCATCCCGAAGTTCCGGAGCATGTTCTCCTTCGTGCCCCGGCCCTTCTGGTGGCCCATCACCACGACCGGCTCGCCGTCGAAGCGCGCGAACCCCGCGACGATGGCGCGGTCCGCCGCGAAGCGGCGGTCGCCCTCGATCTCGAAGAAGTCGGTGAACAGCCGGGAGAGGTAGTCGAGGGTGTACGGCCGGTTCGGGTGACGGGCGAGCTGGACCGTCTGCCACGGGGTGAGCTCGCTGAAGATCTCCGCCTGAAGCCTCTTCGCCTTGCGCTCGAGCTTCAGGATCTCGTCGGAGAAGTCGACCCGGGCGCCGCCGGAGAGCTCCTTCAGCTCGGCGATCTTCGACTCGAGGGCGATCAGGGGGCGCTCGAACTCGAGCGCGATGGGTGCCTTGGCCATTCGGGGCGCTTATAGCACGGCGCTTCCCGAACGCACGGTTCCGCGCCCGCGCGCGTCAGGGGCGCTCGACGCGCCGCGCCAAGGCGCCCAGGTCGTACGGCGGCCGGAGCCACGCGACGCCGCGCTCGCGGTTCAGCCAGATCACCTGCCGGCGGGCGTACCGCCGGTGCGCCACCTGCACGCGCCGGATCGCCTCCTCCGCGTCCAGCGCGCCGCGGACCACCGCGATCGCCTCGGCGTAGCCGATGGGGAGCTTGGGCGGCACCGCCCCGCCGAACCGCCCGACGAGCGCCCGCGCCTCGTCGAGGATGCCGCCCGCGAACATCTCGCGGACGCGCGCGTCGATGCGCGCGCGCAGCTCCTCGCGCGGCGGGTCGAGCGCCACCAGGACCGCGTCGTAGCGGTCCTCCCGGAAGCCGTGGGCCGCGTGGAGCGCCGACGGCGGCGTCCCGCCCGCGGCGATCTCGAGCGCGCGGACGATCCGCACGAGGTCGTTCGGCCGGATCCGCGCCGCCGCCTCCGGGTCCACCGCGGCGAGCCGCGCGTGCAGCGCCGGCCGCCCGAGCCGCGCGGCCTCCGCCTCCAGCCGGGCGCGCAGGGCGGGATCCCGCCCGGGCGCCGGCACCACGCCGTGCAGGAGCGCCCGGACGTAGAGCCCGGTGCCGCCCGCGACGAGGGGCACCTTGCCGCGCGCCGCGACGTCGGCGATGGCGGCGTCGGCGAGGGCGACGAAGCGGGCGGCGTCCATCCCGTCGCCCGGCTCGACGACGTCGAGCAGGTGGTGCGGCACCGCCGCCCGCTCGGCCGCGGTGGGCTTCGCGGTCCCGACGTCCAGCCCGCGGTACACCTGCTGCGAGTCGGCGTTCACGACCTCTCCGCCGACGCGCGCCGCGAGCGCGACGGCGAGCGCGCTCTTCCCGGACGCGGTCGGGCCGGCGATGACGGCGAGCCGGATCAAGCGCGCTACCGCCGGGCCGGCGCGATCCCGAGCTCGGCCTGGACGTCGACGAGCAGGAGCTGCGAGGCGTCCTTCGCGTACCCCCGCTCGATGCGGGCGATCGTCCCGTCGCGGCGGACGAGGAACACCGACGGGAGCGGCGCCTCGTCCCCGAGGTAGCGGCGGGCGAGGAAGTTGAACCGGTCGGAGAGGACCGGATAGCTCACCCTCGCCGCCGCGACCATCCGCTTCGCGGCCTCGATGCCGGCCTCCTCGCGGTCGATGCTCACGCCCAGGATGCGGAGCCCGCGCTCCCGGTACGTCCGGTCGAGCTGCACGAGGAACGGCAGCTCCCGCTTGCAGGGCTCGCACCACGAGGCGAAGAAGCTGATGACGACCGCGCGCGCCGCCGCGTCCTCCGGCTCCTCGCCGACGAAGCGGTCGAGCGCGACCCAGGTCTCCCCGCTCGCCTCCGGGTTCAGGGTCCGGAGCGAGAACGCCGGCGCGGGGAGCCCCTCCTGGATCTCCTCGAGGCCGCCCTCGTCCGCGGCAGCGAGCGCCGCCGGCGCGAGCGCGAGGAGGAGCGCGAGGAGGCGCACGGGCACGGTGGACATTGTGGCACGGCGGCGGCCGCGCGCCATGTCCCATGGTCGAGTGCTTCCAGGAGGCGCGCCCTGCGCGGCGCGCCCCTCCGGGCGAGGAGGCAGGCGCGAGGAGCGGGCCGGCACGTTCGCCGGCAGGGCGCCTGGCCCGGAGGGCCGAGCGGCCTACCGGGGCCGGAGCCGCGCGGCGAGCTCCGCGAGCGCGACGGGCGTCTCGGCGCGGGTGGCGAGGTCCTTCAGCTTCGCCTCGCCCGAGCGGGCCTCGTTGGCGCCGAGGACCACCGCGTACCGCGCCCCGACCCGCTCGGCCTGCTTGAACTGGGCCTTGAGCTTCCCCCCGCGCGCGTCGAGGTCGCAGGCGATCCCCGCCTTGCGCAGCTCGGCGCCGCGCCGGAGCGCCTCGATCGCGCCCTCCGCGTCCGCGGTGACGAAGAACACCTCGGGCCCGCGCCCGGGCGGCGCCCGCCCCGCCTGCTCCAGGACGAGCGCGAGCCGCTCCTGGCCGAGCGCGAACCCGATGCCGGGGGTGGGCGGGCCGCCGAGCGTCTCGACGAGCCCGTCGTAGCGGCCGCCGCCCGCCACCGCGGACTGCGACCCCAGCGCGTCGGAGGTGAACTCGTACGCGGTGCGGACGTAGTAGTCGAGGCCGCGGACGAGCCGCGGGTCGACCTCGTAGGCGACGCCGAGGGCGTCGAGCGCGCCCTTCACCGCCGCGAAGTGCTCCCGGCATCCCTCGCACAGACGATCGACGAGGCGCGGCGCCTGGTTCAGCACCGGCTGGCACGAGTCCACCTTGCAGTCGAGGACGCGCAGCGGGTTCCGCTCGATCCGGTCGGTGCAGTCCGCGCAGAGCTCGGCCTTCCGGCCGGCGAGGTAGGACTTCAGCTCGGCCAGGTAGCCGGGCCGGCACTCCCGGTCGCCGACCGTGTTGAGCTTCAACCTCGCGCGGACGCCGAGCCGGGCGAGGTAGTCGTCGAGCAGCGCGATCTGCTCCGCGTCGATGAACGGCTCGGCGACGCCGAACGCCTCGCAGCCGATCTGGTGGAACTGCCGGTAGCGCCCCTTCTGCGGCCGCTCGCGGCGGAACATGGGCCCGAGGTAGAACCACTTCTGCGGCCCCTCGACGTACGCGCCGTGCTCGATGAAGGCGCGGACGGTGCCCGCCGTCCCCTCCGGGCGGAGCGCGAGCCGCTCCTCCCCCTTGTCCTCGAAGACGTACATCTCCTTGTTCACGATGTCCGTCGCCTCGCCGACGCCGCGCGCGAACAGCTCCGCCCGCTCGACGGCGGGCGTGCGCACCTCGCGGTAGCCGTACAGCGCGAACACCTCCCGCGCGACGGCCTCCATCTCGTGCCAGCGGCCGACGTCCGCGGGGAGGACGTCGTTCATCCCCTTCACGCCTGCGATCTTCATGGCGGGCGGGTTCTACCAGAGAGCGCGGGGGGGTGCACGCTCTAGGGGGCGCCGCCGATCGGCTCGCCCACGCGCACGCGTCTGCCGGGGGGGAGCCCGTCGAGCCGGACGCGCCCGCGCTCGAAGAGCAGGATCACCGTCGAGCCCATCTCGAACGCGCCCAGCTCCTGGCCCTTCACCACGGGGATCGGCGCCTCGTAGGTGCGGGCGCGCACCGGCGCGCCGGGGTGGTTCGTGTGGGGCACGGCCGGGTCGTAGTACGCGCGCACGCGGCCGACGACCGTCGCCCCGACCGCCACCACGGCGCAGCGGCCGAGCGGCGTGTCGAGGATCGTGACGAGCCGCTCGTTGGCGGCGAACAGCCCCGGCACGGTCCGGACGGACGCCGGGTTCACCGGCCAGAGCCGGCCCGGCAGGTACCGCCACCCGACGACGCCTCCGCCGAGCGGGAAGTGGATCCGGTGGTAGTCCCGCGGCGAGAGGTAGAGCGTCGCGTACGCGCCGCCCTCCAGCCGCGCCGCGAGCGCCTCGTCCCCGAGGAGCGCCGCGGCGGTGTAGTCGATCCCCTTCGCCTGGACGAGGCGGCCCCCGGAGGCGACGCCGCTCTCGGACACCACCCCGTCCACCGGCGACACGACGACGGTCTCGCCCGCCGCGACGGGGCGGAGCCCCGGCCGCAGGGGGCGGGCGAAGAACTCGCCGAACGAGCGGTACACCTCGAGGTCCGGGCACTCCGAGAGGTCGATGCCGTACCGCCGCGCGAACGCCCGCATCGCCGCGAGCCGCACCGGGGCGGGCGCGCGCCAGCGCGTGAGCGCGCCGGCGGCGCGGGAGAGCAGGTTCTTCGGGACGAGGCGCAGGGCGGCGATGAAGAGGCGGTCGGACATGGGGCGGAGCGCGCGGGCGGCGCGGAGTGTAGCCCGGCGCGCCGCGCCGGGGCCCCCGTTTTTCGCGCTGCGCGGCCGCCCGCGGCGGGACAGGCTGCGCGAGGAGGTACGCCATGGAACCCGTCCGCGCCCCGCGCGGCGCCGACCGCTCCTGCAAGGGATGGGTGCAGGAGGCCGCGCTCCGGATGCTCATGAACAACCTCGACGCGGAGGTCGCGGAGCGGCCGGAGGACCTCGTCGTCTACGGCGGCACCGGGAAGGCGGCGCGGGACTGGGACAGCTACCGCCGGATCGTGGCGGCCCTCCGCGCGCTCGAGGGTGACGAGACGCTCCTCGTCCAGAGCGGGAAGCCGGTCGGCGTCGTCGAGACGCACCCGGACGCCCCGCGCGTGCTCATCGCGAACTCGAACCTCGTGCCCCGGTTCGCCACCTGGGAGATCTTCCGCGACCTCGAGCGCCGCGGGCTCACGATGTTCGGGCAGATGACCGCGGGCTCGTGGATCTACATCGGCACGCAGGGCATCCTGCAGGGCACGTACGAGACGTTCGCGCAGGCCGGGCGGACGCACTTCGGGACCGACGACCTCTCGGGCCGGCTCGTGCTGTCGGGCGGGCTCGGCGGGATGGGCGGCGCCCAGCCGCTCGCGGCCACCATGCTCGGCGCGGCCTACCTCGGCGTCGAGGTGGACGCGGCCCGGATCGAGAAGCGGCGCGCCACCGGATACCTGGACGAGACGGCGACGGATCTCGACGACGCGCTCCGCCGGCTCGCCGAGGCGCGCCGGGCGCGGCGTCCGCTGTCGGTGGGCCTGCTCGGGAACGCCGCGACGGTCTACGCCGAGCTCGCGCGGCGCGGGGTCGCGCCGGACCTCGTCACCGATCAGACCTCCGCGCACGACCCGCTGAACGGCTACGTCCCCGCGGACGTCCCGGCCGCCGACGCGGCGGCGCTGCGGCGGCGCGACCCGGAGGGCTACGTGCGGCGCGCGAAGGAGTCGATGGCGCGGCAGGTCGAGGCGATGCTCGCCATGCGGGCCGCCGGGAGCCACGTCTTCGACTACGGGAACAACCTGCGCGCGGGCGCGCGCGAGGCGGGGCTCGCCGACGCGTTCGCCTACCCCGGCTTCGTGCCGGCCTACATCCGGCCGATGTTCTGCGAGGGGAAGGGGCCCTTCCGCTGGGTCGCGCTCTCGGGCGATCCCGCCGACGTCGCCGCGACCGACCGCGCGGTCGCGGCGCTCTTCCCGGAGAACGCCGGGCTCCGCCGCTGGCTCGACCTCGCCGCCCGGCGCGTGCGCTTCCAGGGGCTCCCCGCGCGGATCTGCTGGCTCGGCTACGGCGAGCGCGACCGCGCCGGGCTCGCCTTCAACGACCTCGTCGCGCGCGGCGAGGTGAAGGCGCCCATCGTCATCGGCCGCGACCACCTCGACTGCGGCTCGGTCGCCTCGCCGAACCGGGAGACCGAGGCGATGCGCGACGGGTCCGACGCCATCGCCGACTGGCCCGTCCTGAACGCGCTCCTCAACGCCGCGAACGGCGCGTCCTGGGTGAGCTTCCACCACGGCGGCGGGGTGGGCATCGGCTGGTCGCTCCACGCCGGACAGGTGATCGTGGCCGACGGGACGACCGAGGCGGGGCGCCGGCTCCGCCGCGTGCTGCGGGGGGATCCGGCGCTCGGGGTCCTGCGCCACGCGGACGCAGGCTACGAAGATGCGGAGCGCGTCGCCCGGGAACGCGGTATCAAGAGGCCCTGACCGTCCGCGCCCGAGCCGTCGTGCCCGTCCCCAAGTCGCTCCGCCCCCGCGCCACCCTCGCCGTCCGGAACGCCGTGCTCGCCACGTGCGACCGCGGCCCGTCCGACGCCGGGCTCGTGCCGGGCGGCGCGGTCGCGGTCGAGGACCGCCGCATCGCCTGGGTCGGACGGGATCGCGACCTCGAGGCGGCGGTGGATCTCGAGGGCGCCACGCTGCTCGACGCGAAGGGCGGGCTCGTCACGCCCGGCCTCGTCGACGCGCACACGCACCTCGTCTTCGCGGGCGAGCGGGCGGGCGAGTTCGCCCTCCGCTGCTCGGGGAAGAGCTACCTCGACGTGGCGCTCTCCGGCGGCGGCATCGCCGTCACCACGCGGTCGACGCAGGCCGCGTCCGACGTCGCGCTCTTCGACGCGGCCGTCGCCCGCGCGCGCCGGCTCCTCGCGCAGGGCGTGACCACCGTGGAGGTGAAGAGCGGGTACGGCCTGACGGCGGAGGCGGAGCTGAGGCTGCTCCGCGTCGTCCACGAGCTCGCCCACGCCCTCTGGACCGAGCTGACCGTGGTGCCCACCCTCCTCGTCCACGCCGTGCCGCCGGAGCGGTCGGGCGACCGCGCCGGGTTCGTGAAGCAGGTGTGCGAGCAGCTCGTGCCGCTCGTCGCGCGCGAGCGGCTCGCCGCGTCGTGCGACGTCTTCGCAGAGGAGGGCGCGCTCCGGATCGAGGAGTCGCGGGCCATCCTCGTCGCCGCCAAGGCGCGCGGCCTCCTCGCGCGCGTCCACGCCGACCAGCTCACGGCGGGCGGCGGCGCGCGCCTCGCGGCCGAGACCGGGTGCGCGAGCGCCGACCACCTCGAGGAGATCGACGACGCCGGGATCGAGGCGATGGCGCGCGCGGGGGTGGTGGCCGGGCTCCTGCCCCTCTCGACCCTGTTCCTCGGGTCCGAGCGCTACGCCCCGGCGCGCCGGCTCCTCCAGGCCGGCGTGCCGGTCGCCCTCGCGACGAACCTGAACCCCGGCAGCGCGATGAGCGAGAACGTGGGCCTCGTGCTGTCGCTCGGGTGCCTGAAGCTCCGGCTGTCGCCGGCGGAGGCGCTCGTCGCGTTCACCGCGGGCGGGGCGCGGTCGCTCCGGCGCGGCGACCTCGGGCGGCTGTCGCCGGGGTGCGAGGCGGACCTGGTGGTCTGGGGCTGCTCCTCGGTCGAGCACCTCGCCTGGCACATGGCGGTGAACCACGCGCTCACCGTCGTGAAGCGCGGGCGCGTCGTGCACGAGGCGAGGCCCGGGACGGCCGTGGACTGCCGCTGAGGGGCCGCCCCGTGCGCCTCGGGCTCGTCTCGGACACGCACGGCCTCTTCGACCCGGCGCTCGCGACGCTCTTCGCCCGCTGCGCCGCGATCCTCCACGCGGGGGACGTGGTGAAGCCGGCGGTCCTCGCGGCGCTGGAGGCGCTCGCCCCGGTGACGGCGGTCCGCGGCAACAACGACGACGGGCCCGCCTTCGCGCGGCTCCCGGAGACGGCGCTCGTCGCGGTCGGCCCGCTCACCGCGCTCGTCGTGCACGACCTCGGCGCGCGCGAGGCGCCGAAGCCGCCCGCGCGGAGCGTCATCGCCCGGCGGCGGCCGGAGATCGTCGTCCACGGCCACTCCCACCGCCCCGGCGCCGCCGTCCTCGACGGACGGCTCTTCGTCAACCCGGGCAGCGCCGGGCCGCGCCGGTTCTCGCTCCCGCGAACGGCCGCGCTCCTCGTCGCGCGCGGGCGCCGCGTCTCGGTCGAGCTCTTCGACCTCGCCGCCCGCGGCGGGCCCGCCCCGCTCGGCGCGCCGCTCGAGGTGACGCTGTGAGGCGCGGCGGCTTCCCGCCCGAGGGCCGGACGCTCCGCGCCGTCGGCTTCGACGACGCGCCCTTCGACCGCGCGCGCCGGGGCGACGTCGCGCTCGCGGGCGTGGTCTGCGCCGGGACGCGCTTCGAGGGGCTCGTCTGGGGGCGCGTCCGGCGGGACGGCTGGAACGCCACGGACGAGATCGTGCGGCTCCTGGTCGGGGGGAAGTTCCTCCCGCAGCTCCACCTCGTCCTCCTCGACGGCATCGGGTTCGGCGGCTTCAACGTCGTGGACCTCGCCGCGCTGGCGGCCGCGCTCGGCAGGCCCTGCGTCGCGGTCATGCGGCGGCCGCCGGACCTCGCCGCCGTCGAGCGGGCGATCCGGAACCTGCCCCGCCCGGCGCGGCGGCTCGCGCTCCTCCGGCGCGCCGGCGCGGTCCACCGGCACGGCGCGTTCGTGTTCCAGGTGCGCGGCGCGGAGCCGGAAGACGTCGGGAGGGCGCTCGCCCGCCTGACCGACCGCGGGGCGGTCCCCGAGCCGCTGCGGCTCGCGCACCTCGTGGCGGGCGCGGTCGGGACGGGCGAGAGCGGCAAGCGGGCGTGACCGCGACGGCGACCCCCGGCCGCGACCCCGACCCCGACCCACGACCCCGACCCCGATCTCGACCTCGACCGCGACCCCGATCTCGACCTCGACCGCGACCCCGATCTCGACCTCGACCTCGACCCCGATCTCGACCTCGACCTCGACCCCGATCTCGACCTCGACCGCGACCCCGCGACCTCGACCGCGACCCCCGACCCGACCGCGACCCCCGACCCGACCGCGCCCACCTCCGCCGACCTCCACGCCCGACCCGGTCGCCATCGAACCCGGCCGTCGCGTGGCCCGGCGCGCCTCGCCCTGCTAGATTCCCTCTCGCCGATGTGCCGCCTGTTCGGCCAGCACGCCCACCCCGAGTTCGACCTGTGCGAGCCGCTCTGCACCGCCGAGCGCTCCCTGCGGTTCCTCTCCCACCAGCATCCGCACGGGTGGGGCATCGGCTGGTGGGAGGCCGGCGTCCCGCGGGTCCGGAAGGGGCTCCTCCCCGCGCACTCCGACGAGAACTTCGTCGCCGCCGCGCGCGGCGCGCGCTCGGACGTCGTCGTCGCCCACGTCCGCGACGCGAGCATCGGGCCGGTCACGCCGGCGAACACGCACCCGTTCGCGTTCGGGCGCTGGCTCTTCGCCCACAACGGGACGCTCGCCCGCTACAAGAAGGTCCACGCGGTGCGCGACGCGATCCTCGCCGAGGTCGATCCCGATCTCCGGCCGCTGGTCCGGGGCGAGACGGACAGCGAGCGTCTCTTCCTGCTGTTCCTCGGCCGCCTCCGGGCGCGCGCCCCGCTCGACGGTGCGACCGCCGCGCAGGTGCGGCGCGCGCTCGCGGAGACGACCGAGGTCGCCGCCCGGATCGCGGACGCCGGGACCGAGAAGCCCTCGTCGATGAACTTCCTGGTCTCGGACGGGCGCGTGCTCGTCGCCTGCCGCCGCGGCCGCTCGCTCCACCTCGCCGCGGACGCCGGGCCGCGTCACGCCTTCGTCGTCGCGAGCGAGCCCGTCGGGAGCGGCGCCCGCTGGGAGGAGATCCCGGAGGGCGGGTTCGTCGCGACGGAGGACGGCCGGCGCGTGGTCCGCGGCGCGCTCGCGGCGTGAGCGGCGCTCACTCGAGCCCGGCGATCGGGAAGCCGCGCGGGTAGCGGACCTCGTAGCGCAGCTCGACGACCCGCTCCTCGCGCGCCGCGAGCGTGAGCTCGTGGATCCGGACGCCGGGGCGCTCGGGGTCCTCGCGCGTCGCGGCGGTCGTGCCGTCGAGGATCTTCACCGAGATCTTCTCGTCGCGCGACACCGGAACGAGGTCGAGCAGCTTCACGGCCACCGGCGCGGCCCAGCGGTTCTTCACCGACGTGCGCACGCGGTACGAGTACACGTCGTCCTTCGAGATGAGGCCGGCCGACTCGTGGCGCCGGTCGAGGACCCTGCGCTCGATCTCGACGCGGCCGTCCGCGCCGAACGCGAGCTCGAGCTCGCCGCCGGCGGGCGTCGCCGGGAGCGCGGCGCGCCCGGCGAACTCGTCGCCGACGTACACGCCGGCCACGCCGGCGAGGAGCGGGAACCCGGTCTCGTTCACGGCCTTCGCGGTGAGGAACGCGGAGGCATCCACGCGCGGCGCGGCGGTGCGGACGATGGTGGCCTGGAGCGGGAACCGTGCGAGGGGAACTTTGCGGGCCTGGCCCGAGCCGTCCACCGTCTCGCGCCGCGGCGCGGTGAACGTCGCGGAGAGGAGCCCCTGGTGCACCGACGCCTGGGCGACCTCGGCCTCGACGGACTCCGCCTGCTCGGGCTCGTCGGCCGCGTAGCCGAGCTTCGCCTCGGAGCGCGCCATCGGCGCCATCGGCGCCGCGGCCGCCGGGGCGGAGGGCGCCCTGCGCGGGGTCGGCCGCGGCGGGTCGTACCGCTGGAGCCACAGCGGCTGGAGGTCGGGGACGAACAGGCCGCGGGCGGGCTGCGCCGTGGAGACCGAGAGCGTCACGCCCTGCCAGTCCTCGCCGGTGCGCTGCCAGACGGAGCCGAGGAAGGACAGCTCCATGGTGGAGGTCTCCGGCGCGAGGCGCGCGTCCCAGATCGGCTGCCAGCCGGCGGCGTGGACGACGTACGAGACCGCGAGCTCGAGCGCCCCGGCGCGGTCGGCCTCGACCTCCACCGCGACGGTCTTCGTCGTCCGTCCGCGCTTCGCCTGCACCTTGTCGAGCTCCGCGCGCGCCTGCGCGATCCGCCTCGCGAGGTCGCGGCGGGCGACCTCCGCCTTGCGCAGCTCCTGGCCGGCCGCGGCCGTCTCGGCGGCGACGAACTCGGCGAGGTCGTTCCACTCCTTCGCGGAGACGCCGCGCACCGCCAGGTTCTTCGCGCGCTCCTCCGAGTAGGTGGAGCGGAGCGACTCGACGAACTTCAGGCGCGCCTGCGCCGCCCTGGCGCGGTCGTCGAGGCCGCGGTCCTCGTCCTGAAGCCGCTCGAGCTTCTCCTCGGCGGCGCGGGCGTCGGCCTGCGCCGTCGCCTCGCCGGTGACGCGCTCGACGGTCACCCCGAAGATGCGGGCCCTCGCGCTGCCCTTCCCCTCGACGCGGATCGAGTCGTCGTCGAGCTGCTCGGGGAGGCCGGCGAGCAGGACGCGCGCCGGGCCGGGCTGCACCTCGGCGCGCGCCGCGCGCGTGACGCGCGCGGAGGACTGGTAGACGGTCACCGCGTCGATGCGGGACGACGCGGAGAGGTCCGCGGCGGCGGACAGGGCGGGGACGAGCGCGGCGGCGAGCACGAGCGTACGCATGGAATGGGGCCTCCTCGTCGCTCCGAAACGCGCGAGCGCTGGAAAGGATCTACAGGGTCCGGCGGCGGGAGGGCGTCCCGCGGCCGCGGGACCGGGGCGCGGAGCGCGGTGACGCGGGGGATTCCGCGCCCGACCGCGAGCCCGACCCCGACCGCGAGCCCGACCGCGAGCCCGACCCCGACCCCGACCCCGACCCCGACCGCGAGCCCGACCCCGACCCCGACCGCGACCGCGACCGCGACCCCGACCCCGACCGCGACCCCGACCGCGAACCGGGCCGCGACTTCGATCGCGACCCCCACCCCGACCGCGACCGCTTCGCCCCGGCACCCTCCGGCACGAGCCGCCGCGCGAGCTCCGCGTGCCGGGGCCCGGTGCCGTCCACCTCGACGCGCCGGACGTCCGCCCGGCGCGGGTCGTGCGCGAGGCGGATCGTGAGCCGCTCGTCGGGGAGCGCGCCCGGGATCCGGTCCGCCCACTCGACGAGCAGCGCGCCGTCTCCGCCGACGAGGTCGCCGAACCCGGTGCCGTACAGCTCGTCGGGATCGCCGATCCGGTACAGGTCGGCGTGGTGGACCGGGATCCGGCCGCGGTACGTCGCCACGATCGCGAAGCTCGGCGACGAGACCTCCTCCGGGGCGACACCCGCGCCGTCGCAGGCGCCTCGGACCAGCTCCGTCTTCCCTGCTCCGAGCTCGCCGACGAGCGCGACCACGTCGCCCGGCGCGAGGAGCCTGCCGAGCCGCGCGCCGAGCGCCCGGGTCGCGCGCGCGGAGCGGGTCGCGAGCGCAGCCGCGTGCCGCTCCGTCACCGGCGCCACTCCGCCCAGACGGCGCCGAGCGCCTCGCCGAGGTCGCCCGCGACGAGCCCGCGCTCGCCGAAGCGCCGCGCCGCGAGGTCCCCGGCGCGCCCGTGGACCCACGCCGCGGCGCGGGCCGCGGCGGGCGGCGGGAGGCCGCCGGCGAGGAGCGCGCCGCACAGGCCGGCGAGCACGTCGCCGGTGCCGCCGGTGGCGAGCCCGGCGTTCCCGGTCGCGACGACCGCGGGTGGGCCCTCGGGATCGGCGACGACGGTGCGGGCGCCCTTGAGCACCACCGTGACGCCCCACGCCTTCGCCCGCCCCGTCGCGGCGCCGATGCGGTCCGCCTGGACGTCGTCGATGGTGTTGCCGCAGAGCCGCGCCATCTCGCCGGGGTGCGGCGTGAGGACGAGCGGCACGCCGAGCTCCGCGATCGCGGCGGGCGCCTCCGCGAGCGCGTTGAGCCCGTCCGCGTCCACCACCGCCGGCTTCTTGGCGCGCGAGAGGAACGCCCGGAGCAGCTCCGCCGTCTCCTTGCCGCGCGGGATGCCGGGGCCGACGGCGATCGCGTCCACGTCCTTCGCGAGCGCGAGGAGGGTGGAGAGGTCGGCCCGCGCGAGCGGCCCCTTGCCGTCGAGCGCGGCGCTCATCGCCTCCGGCCGCCCGGCGAGCGCGAACGGGAGGACGTCCGGCCGCGCGGCGAGGGTGACGAGGCCCGCGCCGCCGCGGAGCGCGCCGAGCAGCGCGAGGTGCGCCGCGCCGGTCTTCCCCGCCGAGCCCGCGAGGACGAGGAGCCGGCCCGCGTCCCCCTTGTGCGCGTCCGGCGCGCGCGGCGGCACGAGCAGGCGCGCCTCGACCTCCGAGAGGAGCTCGCAGCCGACCGGCACGCGTCGCGCCGCCTCGGCCGGGATGCCGATGTCGGCGACGATCACCTCGCCCGCGTGGGTGGCCCCCGGGTACAGCACGAGGCCGCGCTTCTGGAACCCGAACGTCACGGTGCGGTCGGCGCGGACGCACGCGCCGAGCGGCCGGCCCGTGTCGGCCGAGAGCCCGGAGGGCACGTCCACCGCGAGGACGCGCGCGCCGGCCACCCGCGCCGCCTCGATGCGGGCGATCGCGCCGGCGAGCGCGCCCTCCGGCGCGCGGGCGAGGCCGGTGCCGAGGAGGGCGTCCACGACGACGTCCCCCACCCCGGCGTCGACCGCGGCGAGCTCGCCGGCCTCGTCGATGGGGACGCCCGCCCGCTCCGCCTGCTCCCGCACCGCGCGCGCGTCCGCGGAGAGCTTCTCCGGCGGCGCGAGGGCGAGGATGCGCGTGTCGCGCCCGGCGGCCCGCAGGAGCCGCGCCGCGACGTAGCCGTCGCCCCCGTTGTTGCCCGCGCCGCAGACCACGACGAAGCGCCCGCTCGGCGCCGCGAGCTCGAGGGCGGACTCCGCGACGGCGCGGCCGGCCCGGTCCATGAGCGTGAGCGACGGGATGCCGAACCCCTCGATGGCGGCGCGATCGATCTCGCGCATCTCCGCGGAGCCGACGAGCCTCACGGGCTGCCTCCTTCCAGGATCACCGTCGCCGCCGCGACCCCCGCGTCGTGGGTGAGGCTCACGAGCACGCGATCCGCCCCGAGCCGCGCCGCCGCCTCGCGGGCCACGCCGCGCAGGTCGAGCGCGGGCCCGCCGCCCGTCCGCCGCACCTCGACGTCGTGCCAGGCGATGCCGGGGGGCGCCCCGAGCGCCTTGGACGCGGCCTCCTTGGCGGCGAACCGCGCCGCGTACCGCGCCGCGCGGTCGTGCGCCCCCTCGCAGTAGGCGCGCTCGCCCTCCGTGAAGCAGCGCGCCAGGAACCGCTCGGCGCGGCCCGCCGGACCCGCGAGGATCCGCGCGATCCGGGCGATCTCCACGACGTCCATGCCGAGGCCGACGATCACCGTTCCACGCTCCGCGCCCGCGCGGGCCCGGCCGCCCGGTCCCTCAGGGGCGCGCCTTCTCGATGAGCTCCTTCATCTCGCGCACGGCCCGCTCGAAGCCGACGAGGACGGCGCGCGCGACGATGGCGTGGCCGATGTTCAGCTCCTCGATCTCGGGCAGCGCGGCGACGGGGCCGACGTTCTGGTAGTTGAGCCCGTGGCCGGCGGCGACCTCGAGCCCGAGCCGCGCGGCGGCCTTGCAGGCGTCCACGAGCCGCGACAGCTCGCGGCGGCGGTCGGCCTCGAGCCGGGCGTCGCAGAAGCGACCGGTGTGGAACTCGACGATCTCGGCCTCCGCGCGGTGGGCCGCCTTCACCTGGTCGAGGTCGGGGTCGATGAAGAGGGAGACGCGGATCTCCGCGTCGCGGAGGGTCTTCACCACGCGTCGCAGCCCGTCCCGGCCGCCCACGACGTCGAGCCCGCCCTCGGTCGTCAGCTCCTCGCGCCGCTCGGGGACGAGCGTCGCGACGTCCGGCTTCACCTCGTAGGCGGTCTTCACCATCTCCTGCGTCGCCGCCATCTCGAGGTTGAGCCGCGTCGCGACCGTCTTGCGCAGGATCGCGAGGTCCCGCTCCTGGATGTGGCGACGGTCCTCGCGGAGGTGGATCGTGATCTGGTCGGCGCCCGCGAGCTCGGCGAGCATCGCCGCGGCGACCGGATCCGGGTAGGTCGTCCGGCGCGACTGGCGCAGGGTGGCGACGTGATCGACGTTGACGCCGAGGCGGGGAGGCATGCGCGGAATGTAACCCAGAAACGGGGGGGCGTCCGCCACGAGACCGCGGCGCGGCCACCGGCGACCTCGGGTGTCCCTCTAGCGCGCCGCCTTCCGCCTCGCGCCCGAGCGCCGCTTCGCGAGCCGATACCGCTGCGGCCTCGAGCCCGCCCGCTCGACGATCTTCCTGGCCTCGAGATCGAGCTTCACCGTCTCCCCGTACCAGCCGACGTTCCCGGAGAACCTGCCCCTCGAGCTCCTGGCGAGCGCCGCCTGCAGCTCGGCGTGGGTCAGCTCTCCGTCTCTCCTACCCCAGCGCCTTCCGCAGCTCGTCCGCGATCTGCTCGGCGTGCGCGCGGATCCGCCGCGCGTCCGGCCCCTCGACGAGGACGCGCGCCTTGTTCTCCGTCCCGGAGAAGCGCACGAGCACGCGCCCCTCCGCGCCGAGCGCCCGCTCCACCGCGGCGATCGCCCGGCCGACGCCGGGGAGATCGCCGAGGGGCCGCTTCTCGCGGACGACGACGTTGACGAGCGACTGCGGGACCGGCTCGAAGCAGCGCGCGAGCTCGGAGAGCGGCCGCCCTTCGCGGCGCATCACCGCGAGCACGTTGAGCGCGGCGGCGACGCCGTCACCGGTGGTGACGTGATCCAGGAAGATGAGGTGGCCGGACTGCTCGCCGCCGAAGTTGTAGCCGGAGCGGCGCATCTCGTCGACGACGTAACGGTCGCCGACGGCGGTGCGGACGACGCGCCCCTTCACCGGCGCGAGCGCGCGCTCGAGGCCGAGGTTCGACATCACCGTCGCGACGACGGTCCGCTTCGCGAGCGTGCCGCGCCGGATGAGGTCCCGCCCCACGAGCGCCATGATCGCGTCGCCGTCCACGATGCGGCCGCGCTCGTCCGCGAGGATGACGCGGTCGGCGTCGCCGTCGAGCGCGAGGCCGAGGTCTGCCCGGTGGCGGGCGATCGCCTTCTCCATCCCCTCGGGGTGCACCGCGCCGCAGCCGTCGTTGATGTTCTTGCCGTCCGGCTTCACGCCGAGCGGGATCACCTTCGCCCCGAGCTCCTCGAGGACGGCGGGCGCGACGTGGTAGGCGGCGCCGTGCGCGCAGTCCACCACCACGGTGAGCCCGTCGAGCGTCAGCTCCTTCGGGAAGAGCGACTTCAGGAACACCACGTAGCGGCCGATGGCGTCGTCGATGCGCTTCGCCTTGCCGATCCGGGTGGCGGTGGGGCGGAGCGCGCGGAAGTCGTCGGCGACGTCGTCGCCGGCGTCGAGCACGAGCCGCTCGATCCGCAGCTCGAGCTCGTCGGGCAGCTTGAACCCGTCGCGCGAGAAGAACTTGATGCCGTTGTCCTGGTACGGGTTGTGGCTCGCGCTGATGACGACGCCCGCGTCCGCGCGCATCGACTCGGTGAGGAAGGCGATCCCGGGCGTGGGGAGCGGTCCCGAGAGCATCACGTCGACCCCCATGGAGCAGATCCCGGAGGCGATGGCCTGCTCGAGCATGTACCCGGAGAGGCGCGTGTCCTTGCCGACGACGATGCGGTGCCGGTGCGGCCCGCTGCGGACGATGTAGGCGAGGGCGCGGCCGAGCTGGAGCGCCATCTCCGCGGTCATGGGATAGACGTTCGCGACGCCGCGCACGCCGTCGGTCCCGAACAGGCGGCGCGCCGCCGGCGCCGGGCTCCGGCCAGGGGGGATCCGCGCCTCGTTCGAGACCCGCACCCGCGGCGGTGCCCCGGGCCGCGGCGGGGGCCCGCCGGCGGGCCGGGGGGCGCGCGCGGCGGCGCCGTTCCTGGGGAGGGCTCGGGAGGGGTTCGTCGGATCGCGGGTGGGCATCGCTGGAACGTTGGGCCTGGGGCGAGACGCAGTCTACCGCGGTCCCGGGCGGGAAGCGGCCGCCGCCCGGTCGCGCAGCGCCGCGGCGACCGTGGCCGCCTGGCGCGCCGCGGCGACGTCGTGGACGCGGAGCAGCTCCACGCCGGCGAGCACGCACGCGACCAGCGCCGCGAGCGTGCCCGGGAGCCGGTCCGGCACGTCCGCCCCGGTGAGCTTGCCGATGAAGCTCTTCCGCGACGGGCCGACGAGCAGCGGCCGCCCGAGCGCGCGCAGCTCCCCGACGCGCGCGAGCACCTCCACGCTCTGCTCCGCCGTCTTCGCGAACCCGATCCCGGGATCGACGACGGTCCGGTCGCGCGCGACGCCCGCCGCCTCGGCCCGGGCGAGCGCGGCCGCGAGCTCCCGCGCCACGTCCGCGACCACGTCGCCGTACGCCGCCCGGGAGGCCATGTCCGCGGCGGTGCCGCGCATGTGCATGAGCACCACCGGCGCGCCCGACTCCGCGCAGGCGCGGGCGAGGTCCGGGTCGGAGAGCGCCGTGACGTCGTTCACGAGGTCGGCGCCCGCCGCGAGCGCCGCCCGGCCGACTGCGCCCTTCGAGGTGTCGACCGAGATCGGGAGCGGGAACCCGCGCGCGCGGAGCCGCTCGATCACCGGGACGACGCGGGAGATCTCCTCGTCCGCGCTCACGGGCGGGGCGCCCGGGCGAGTGGACTCGCCGCCGACGTCCACGAGGTCGGCGCCCTCCTCCGCGAGCCGGAGCGCGCGGTCGACCGCGGCCGCCGGCTCGAGGTAGCGGCCGCCGTCCGAGAACGAGTCGGGCGTCGCGTTGACGACGCCCATGAGGAAGGGGCCAGGCCCGTCGAAGAGCCTGGCCCCGATCTGCATCCGCATGGCGCCCTACGCCTTGCCGGCGGCGGGCACCGGCCCGCCCGCGTCGGCGAACCCCGCCTTGCGCTTCTCGACGACGGCGGCGGCCATCGCCTTCGCCGGCGGCGGGCGCGAGAGCGTGCCGCCCGAGACGATGACGTCCACGTCGGCGGTGTCGAGCGTCTCGTACTCGATGAGCGCGTCGGCGATCTTGTCGAGGATCGGCCGGTTCTCGAGGAGCACCTTCTTCGCCCGCTCGTACTGCTCGGTGACGATGCGGTGCACCTCGGCGTCGATGTTGCGCGCGGTCTGCTCCGAGAAGGTCTGGACCGCGTTCATCTCGCGCCCGAGGAAGACCTCGCCCTCCTTCTTGCCGAACGCGAGGGGGCCGAGGTTCGACATGCCCCACTCGCAGACCATGGACCGCGCGAGGTTGGTCGCCACCTCGATGTCGTTGCCGGCCCCGGTGGTCTTCTGGCCGAACACGATCTCCTCGGCGATCCGGCCGCCCATGAGGATCGCGATCTGGTTGAGCGCGAACTCCTGGTTGATGTTGAGCCGGTCCTCCTGCGGGAGCTGCTGCGTGAGGCCGAGCGCGCGCCCGCGGGGGATGATCGTGACCTTGTGGACCGGGTCGGTGCCGGGGAGGATCTTCGCGACGAGCGCGTGGCCGCCCTCGTGGACCGCCGTCGTCCGCTTCTCCTTCTCGGAGATGATCATCGAGCGCCGCTCGGTGCCCATGATCACCTTGTCCTTCGCGAACTCGAAGTCCTCGATGGCGAGCTTCTCCTTGTTGCGTCGCGCCGCGTAGAGCGCCGCCTCGTTCACGAGGTTCTCGATGTCCGCCCCCGAGAAGCCCGGCGTGCCGCGCGCGATCTGGAGGAGGTCCACGGACGCGTCGAGCGGGGTCTTCTTGGTGTGGACCTTGAGGATCCCGAGCCGGCCGTTCAGGTCCGGGCGCGGCACGACGATGCGCCGGTCGAAGCGGCCGGGCCGGAGCAGCGCGGGGTCGAGCACGTCGGGCCGGTTCGTGGCGGCGATGAGGATCACGCCCTCGTTCGACTCGAACCCGTCCATCTCGACGAGGAGCTGGTTCAGCGTCTGCTCGCGCTCGTCGTGACCGCCGCCGAGGCCGGCGCCGCGGTGGCGGCCGACCGCGTCGATCTCGTCGATGAAGATGATGCAGGGGGCGTTCTTCTTGCCCTGCTCGAAGAGGTCGCGGACGCGGGAGGCGCCGACGCCGACGAACATCTCCACGAAGTCGGAGCCGGAGATGGAGAAGAACGGCACGCCCGCCTCGCCGGCGACCGCGCGGGCGAGCAGCGTCTTGCCCGTGCCCGGGGGGCCCATGAGCAGGACGCCCTTCGGGATCCGGCCGCCGAGCCGCGTGAACTTCTTCGGGTCCTTCAGGAAGGAGATGATCTCCTCGAGCTCGTCCTTGGACTCGTCGATGCCGGCGACGTCCGCGAAGGTGACCTTGTTGTGGTGCTCGGTCATGAGCTTCGCGCGCGACTTGCCGAAGCTCATCGCCTTGCCGCCGCCCGACTGCAGCTGCCGCATGAAGAAGAAGAAGAGGAGGAACAGGAAGACGAGCGGCAGGTACTGCAGGAGCACCGTCACCCAGATCGAGCTCTGGTCGGACTTCTGGAACTGGAGCGTGACGCCCTTCTCGCGGAGCTTCTCCGCGATGGCCGCGGAGGCGTCGAGCGGGCCCGTCGTCTTGAACTGGGTGTTGTCCTTGAGCGTGCCCTCGTAGTCGAGGTCCTTGATGGTGACCTGCCGGACCTCGCCCGCGTCCACCTTCGCCATGAACTGCGACCAGTTCATGGGCGCCGGCTCCTTGCCCCCGCGCTGGAACAGCACCCACAGCGAGACGAACATCGCGATGAGAAAGGCCCAGAGGAGGGCGGTCTTCAGAGACTGTCGCAAGGCTTTCCTTCCCCTTCCCCTGTCGATGGAGGCGTCGAGTCTCGACAACCCGCGGCGATCCGGCGGTGTTCCGCGGGCGCATCCGCACGACGGGGAACATCGAGCTTATAGCAGCCCCGCCCCCCTTTTGCAGTCGGGCGAGGCGCCTCACGCCCCGGCGTACACCCGAACGGTCAGCCCGGCGCCCGAAGGGCCGAGCCCGTCCGCGACCGCGCCGAGCTCCGGGACGGCGAGCACGCGCGGGCCGGCGGCGAGCACCACGAGGCCGTCGCGCCGCTCGCGCGGCACCTTCCGGTCGATGAGCCAGCTCTTCAGCTTCTTCGTGCCCCGCCCGCCCTCGGGCCGGAAGCGGTCGCCGGGCCGGCGCGACCGCAGCGCCAGCGGCCAGGGCACCGCGTCCGGAGCGCGCGCCGCGACCTCCACCGCGAGGGCGGCCCCGAGGACGTACGTCCCCGGCCCGGTCACCTCGACCGCGGCGAGCGCCCTCGCCCTGGCCGGCGCCGGGCCGAGCTCCAGGCGACCGTAGCGTGCGCGGGCCTCGATCCCGTCCGGCAGCGCCGCCCGCCCCGGCCGGCGGCGCCGCGCGAGCGCGAGGACCGCGGCGACGTGGGCGGCGTCGAGCCCGGCGGCGCTGCCGGAGGCGTTCCTCCACAGCCGCCGGACGACGCGCCGCCGGACGGCCGAGGGCTCGGCCGCCAGGCTGGCGAGCGCGACGGACGTGCCGCCTCCGGCGACCGCCCGCGCCCGCGCGGCGAGCGCCCGCTCGTCCGCGCGCGCGAGGTCCGCGGCGCGCGCGAGGGCGCGCTCCGCCGCGGGCGCCAGCGCCAGCACCGCGGGCCAGAGCGCGAGCCGCAGCCTGTTCCGGGCGTAGCGGGGCGTCGCGTTCGTGGGATCCTCGCGCCAGGCGAGCGCCGCGTCCTCGAGGAAGCGGATCCCCTCGACCCGCGAGCGGTCCAGCAGCGGCCGCACGATCGCGCCGCGGCGCGGCGGGATGCCGGAGAGCCCGCGCGCGCCGGCGCCGCGGAGCAGCCGGAGCAGGACGGTCTCCGCCTGGTCCGTCCGCGTGTGCCCGGTCGCGACGAAGGCGGCGCCGACGCGGCGGGCCTCGGCCCGCAGGGCCGCGTACCGGGCGCGCCGCGCGGCCGCCTGCACGTTGCCGGGGCCGACCCTCACCCGTGCCCGCGAGAAGGGGACGCCGAGCCTCGCGCACGTCGCCGCCGCGCACGCCGCGTCCGCGTCGCCGCCGGGCCGGAGGCCGTGATCGACGTGGAGCGCGTGCACCGGCCCGAGCTCGCCTGCGTCGCGCAGCGCGGCGAGCGCCGCGACGAGGGCCGTCGAGTCGGGGCCGGCCGACAGCGCCACCAGCACCGCGTCTCCCGGACGGAGCAGCTTGCGCCTCCGCAGGGTGGCGAGGACGGCCGCAGGGTACGGGTGGAGTCGATTCCTGCGCATGACGCGAGCGCGAAGACGCGCACCCGTTTATACTGGCTCCCGGCGCGCGGACGCCGGCTGATCCGGCGGAGGAATGGAATCCGGCGGCCGCCCGTTCCGAGAGCGAGGGACGCGAGGGAGGTCTCGAGGCACCCGGCCCGTCGGAGTTGCATTTGGCAAGCGGGAATGAGATGTTGGGGCCCGACGGTTGACTGAGGCGGGAACGCAGCCAAGTTTGCAGCGCTGGGCCTAGGGGTCCCCCCCCTCCCCCTCTGGGCCCACGGAGAGCCGGCAGCGATGCCGGCTCTCCTCTTTTTGTGGCGCGCGCTGTCGGTGGCGTGCGCCGCGCAGGCCGTGCGCCGACGTCCCGTCCAGCCGGCCGTGTCGCCGCCGACTTCACGCGCGGCAACTTCGCGCCGCGCGGCCCGCCGCGCCCGCACCCGGGACTCGCGGGATCCGTCGCGCGCGCCGGCGCGCTTCACCCGAGAAGGTCAACGTTTCCTTGACCACCCGGTCGCCCTCAGCGTACAAGGTCCGGGTCTGTCCCACAGTTCGCAGGGGAGCCTCGATGCCCGGCACCGACAAGCGCAAGCAGTCCCTTTATTTTCCTGAGGACATGCTGAACGAGATCCAGGCCGAGGCCAACCGGCAGGACCGGTCGCTGTCCTGGATCGTTCAGCAGGCCTGGCGGATCGCCCGCGGGGAGATCATGCGTTTCCCCTCCGTGAATGACGTCCTCTCCGGCGTCGCCCGCGAGGACGAGCGCGAGGAGAAGGGCGGATAGCTCAGCCGTCCTCGCGAGTTCCAACGCCCGCGCCGCTCGTCGGCGCGGGCGTTCGTTTTTGACGGGTGCGGCGCGGGGGCGATACCCTCCGAGGACACCCTCGCCCCCGAGCGCCGATGGCCCAGCACCCGACCGATCCCGTACCCGACGCGCCCGAGGACCTCACGGGGGACTCGAACGCGTACGAGATCCCGGAGGAGCTGGGGGCGACGGTGCTGGACGAGGGTGGCGGCGGCGACACGCCGGCGCCGTCGCCGCGCACCGGCGCGCTCAAGATCGCGATCGCCGTCGCGGCGCTCCTCGCCGTCGGCGCCGGCCTCCTCGCCTACCGGGCGCACCACCGGCGCAGGGTGCTCGGCGAGGGGCTCGCGCGGGCCGACGTCCTCCTCCGGCTCGACACGTCCGCCGGCTACCGCGAGGCGGCGTCGCTCCTCGAACCGCTCGCGCAGATCGATCCCACCGAGGCGGCGAGCGTCCGCGCGTTCGCGCTCGCCATGCTGTTCGCCGACTACCGCGTGGCGGACGTCGAGCCGGAGGCGGAGGGGCTCCTCGTCGCGCCGGGGCGCGCGGACGCGGTCCCCGCCTACGCGAACCTCGCGGCCGCGGCGCTCGCGCTCGGGCGGCGCGAGGCGGGCAGCGCGACCACGGCGGTGGCGCGCGCTGGCGAGGGCGCCTGGGCCCGGGCGCTGCAGGCGCGCGTCGCGCTCCTCGCCGGGAACGCGGCGGCCGCCCTCGACCCCGCCGCGGCGGCTACGGCGGAGGGGGCGTTCCCCCCCGGCCTCGCGCTGCACGGCGACGTCCTCCGCCGCCTCCGCAAGGACGCGCGCACCGCGCGCGCCGCCTACGAGGCGGCCCTCGCCGCCTCGCCGCTCCAGCCGCGCGCCGTCTACGGGCTCGCGAAGCTCGCTCTTTCCGGGCAGGCCCCGACCGACCGCGCGATCGCCGCGCTCGAGCGCCTCCTCGCAGATCGCGACGGCACGCCCGCCGTCGAGCGCGGCCGCGCGGCCCTCCACCTCGCGGCGCTCCGGATTCGCGCCGGCGACCGCGCCGCGGCGGCCGCCGCGCTCGACGCCGCCGGCATCGACCCGCCCGCGCGCGCGTGGGCCTCGCGGGCGGCCCAGGTGGCGGCGGACGCGCGGGGGCCCTACCGGGCGGTCGCCGGCGCGCCCGCGGCGCTCCAGAGCGCGAGCGACGAGGATCCGGGCGAGCTTTCCCCGGAGCCGCCGCCGCCCCCGCCGCCGCCCAAGGCCGCCGCGAAGGCGCCGTCGAAGAAGAAGGGGACCGCGAAGGCCCCGGCGAGGAAGACGGCGACGTCGAAGGCCGCGGCGAAGAAGCCGACGACGACGAAGCGGACCACGACCTCGACGACGAGGAAGCCGTCGAGCAGGACCACGAAGACCGCGCGGTAGCTGGGGGCGGGGTCGGGGTCGCGGCCGGGGTCGGGGTCGGCGTCGCGGTCGGGGTCGGCGTCGCGGTCGGGGTCGGCGTCGCGGTCGGGGTCGGCGTCGCGGTCGGGGTCGCGGTCGGGGTCGGCGTCGCGGTCGGGGTCGGGGTCGCGGTCGCGGGCGGGGTCGGGGTCGCGGTCGGGGTCGCGGTCGGGGTCGCGGTCCGGGCCGGGGTCGCGGTCGCGGTCAGGGATCGCATCGCGCCGCCCCGCGGCCCGCCCGTCACATCCCCCTCCCCTTCAGCTCCCTCAGCAGCTCCGCATAGAACTCCGCCGCGTCGAACCGGCGGGACCAGCCGATCTGCGCGAAGTGATCGGCCTCGATCTCGAACACCACGTCACCCCAGCGCTGCGACGCCGCGGGGACCATCCCGTCGTTCGGCAGCCCCTCGCCCCCGAGCCACAGCCACGTCGGGACGAGGATCGGCGTCACCGTCCGGCGCCCGCGCGGCGCGCCGACGACGCTCGCGTACATCACGCCGCGCGCGTCGCGCACGGCGGAGTTGAAGTCCGCCATCCGGTCGGTGGTGAGGTCGTGCAGCGCCTCGACGTTCATCCCGATGCGCGCGAGGGCCGTCCCGACCGCGGCGCTCCGCGCGAGGCCGCTCCCGAGGTCCGCGAGCGGCGTCCCGCGGTGAGGCGAGCCGACGGTGGTGAGGGAGGCGACGCTGCGCGACAGCCCCAGCCGCGCGAGCGCGTAGCGCGCGTCGAGCCCGCCCATCGAGTGGGCGACGAGGTTGACGCGCGGTGCGGGGAGCGCGCGGACGAACGCGGCCAGCTCCGCCGCCCGGGCCGCGATGGACGCGGTGCGCGCGACGCGGCAGCGGTGCACGACGCAGCCGTCGCGCTCGAGACGGTCGGACACGCCGCGGAAGTAGTCGTGGCGCGCCCGGCCGACCCGGATCTCGTCGAAGCCGAGGAGGCCGTGCGCGAGGACGACCGGGTAGCGCGGCGTCGCGCGCCGCTGGTGCGCGCGCCGCGACGGGAACCGCCTGCGCCGCAGCGCGAGCCACGCCAGCGCCGCCGCGACCGCGACCGCGAGCGCGATCCACGGCCACGCGCCCGCTGGAGCCCACGCGCCGCCCGCCGCCCCGGAGAGCACCGCGCACATGGCCGGAGCATACCCCGGCGGTCCGGACGCCGGCCTGCCTGCCCGCCGCCGCGGGCCGGCGGCGCGCCGCTGCCCGATCGATCGGCACGGCATGCCTCGCGCGCGGGCACCGGGACCCCGCGCGGACCGCGAAAGGGGCCCGAAAACGCGCGCCCGGCGCAGGCACGGCCGCTGCAAACGCGAGCGGTGCGCCCACCGCGCACAACGAACCCCGGAGGAATCGTGAAGAGACTGCTCGCCGCCCTCGTCCTCGCGCTCCCGGTCGCCGCCGCCGCCGACGGCGGGGCCGACACGGGCGACACCGCGCTGGTGCTCCTCAGCGCCGGGCTCGTCATGCTGATGACGCCCGGCCTCGCCTTCTTCTACGGCGGGCTGGTCCGCGCGAAGAACGTCGTCCACACCATGAACCTCTCGATCGTGTGCATGGGGCTCGTCGGCGTCCTCTGGGCGGTCGTCGGCTACAGCATCGCGTTCTCGTCCGGCGGCGCCCTCGACCGCGTCGTCGGCGGCCTCGGCTGGGCCGGCCTCTCCGGCGTCGGCGACGCGCCCGAGCCCGCGCTCGCGGCGACCATCCCTCACTCGGCGTTCATGCTGTTCCAGGCGATGTTCGCGGTGATCACGCCCGCGCTCATCTCCGGCGCGATCGTCGAGCGCGTCCGGATGAAGGCGTACCTCCTCTTCGTCGCCCTCTGGAGCCTCGCCGTGTACGCGCCCGTCGCGCACTGGGTCTGGGCGCCCGGCGGGTGGCTCCGCAACCTCGGCGTGCTGGACTTCGCCGGCGGCACGGTGGTCCACATCAACGCCGCCGCCGCCGCGCTGGTCGCCGCGCTCCTCCTCGGGAAGCGGCGCGGCCTCCGCGCGCCGACGGTCCTCCCGCACAACGTCCCGTTCGCGATCCTCGGCGCGGGCCTGCTCTGGTTCGGGTGGCTCGGGTTCAACGGCGGCTCGGCGCTCGGCGCGAACGGCCTCGCCTCGACCGGCTTCCTCAACACGTTCTTCGCCCCCGCGGCGGCGGCGCTCGCCTGGGGCCTCGCCGAGCTGGTCCTCCACGGCAAGATGTCCGGCGTCGGCCTCGCCTCCGGCGCGGTCGCGGGCATGGTGGCCATCACGCCGGCCGCCGGGTTCGTGAAGCCGGTCCCCGCGATCGTGCTCGGCGCGGTCGCCGCGATCGCCTCTTTCACCGCGATCCGCATCCGGCCCCGGCTCGGGCTCGACGACTCCCTCGACGTCTTCGCGGTCCACGGCGTCGCGGCGACGCTCGGCGCCCTCCTCACCGGCGCCTTCGCGAGCACCGCCGTGAACGCAGCGGGTGCCGACGCGAGCCTGGCCCTCGTCGCGAAGCAGGCGCTCGGCGTCGTCGTGACGATGGCCTTCTCGGGCGGGCTGTCGTTCCTCCTGCTGAAGCTCGTGTCCGTCGTCACCCCGCTCCGCGTCGACGAGCAGGACGAGTGGACGGGCATGGACTCCGCCGAGGCCGGCGAGCGCGGCTACATCATGGCGGACGAGTCCGCCTTCGGGCCGACCGCGGCGGCGCCGCCCGCGCCGCCGCTCGCGCAGCCGCACCCCGGCACGTCCCCCGCCTGATCCATTCGCTCCGCCCGCCGCGAGGCCCGGTCCCGCACGAGGGGCCGGGCCTCTTCGTCTGCGAGGACCCGCGCTCGAGGAGCGCGCTGCCCGGCGCGCGCGCACGCCGTGCCCGCGGGCGGCGCAGGGAGATCGCGCGCGAGCGGACATCCGCGGGGATCGGCGGGAAACCCTCCGGCACGCGCGGTGCAGATCGTCGTGCAGGCCGTATCCACTGACCCGTCAACCGGGAGGAGACACGAATGAAGAACGCTCTCAAGGCGGCCGCCGCCGCCGCCGTGCTCGCGACGGCATCCGCCGCGTGGGCGACACCCTCGACGACGTACTGGACGCCCTCGACGACCTACACGCAGCCGTACCTGGTCCCGCACGTCACCTACGACACGTACTTCGGCGAGCCCGGGATGTACGGCGTCGACACGGGCCTCACGATCGGAGTCCTGCCGTTCGACACGGTGAACGCGGAGATCGGGTTCGACCTCCTCTACGGGTCGGGCCTGATGGGAAAGCAGGCGCTCACGCTGAACGGGAAGGTCACGCTCGTCGAGGGCAAGCTCGCCTCGTGGCAGCCGGGCGTCTCCGCCGGCATCTTCGGCGTCGGCTTCGAGACGGACGTCACGGACGCCAACGTCCTCCACGCGACCGTCGCGAAGACGTTCCCCTACGTCGGCAACGTCGGCGTCGGCGTGTACCACGGCCTCAACGACAAGATCCTCGTCGACAAGGACGGGAACCCGGACGAGACGGGCTTCTTCCTCGCCTGGACGGGTCCGGAGATCGCGGTCGGCGCCCCCGGGCTCAAGAAGATCGTCCCGGCGGCGGACTTCCAGTCGGGCAAGAACGCCCTGAGCGCGGTGGGCGGCGGCCTGTACTTCTACTTCACCGACGCGATCGACCTGCTCGTGGGACCGGTCTTCTTCCTCGAGCCGGAGCTCCAGCCGAACGGGGCCGACTGGCTGTTCACGGCCCAGATCGACGTCGACTTCGACCTGCGGAAGCCGAAGAAGTAGGCGCCGCGCGGAGCTGCGAGGGCGCCCGGGGCCGCGCGAGCCCCGAGGCGCCCTCGCCCCCCCCCGCGCGGCTACGACGACAGCTGCCCGAGCACGGTGTCGAACACGAACAGCTCGAGCCGCTCCTTGTCCGCGTCGGTCTGGTTCGCGAAGTGGAACGAGACGCGCACGTTGCCGGGGAGCACCTTCACGTCGGTGACGCGCGCGCGGCCGGCGAGCGGCGCGGCGGCGGGGAGGCGCAGCGAGAAGCCGACCTCGTCCCCCACCGGCGGCGCCTTCGCCAGCAGGCACGAGAACCCGCCCGTGGAGAGGTCGATGGTGACGGCCCGGTCCCGCGCGACGCCGAGGTCGACGTCCACCTGGAGCGCCCGCGCGACGCGCAGCGCGCGCCGCGGCGTCTCGCCGGGCCGGAGCGTCAGGCGCTGCGCGGCGAGGAGCGCCCGGGCGAGCTCGTCGCGACCGCTGCGGTAGACCTGCAGCTCGCGCTGCGAGAGCTGTCCGCGGCGCGCCCTCTCGTGCAGCTGCCGGAACTCGAGGAGCCACTGCGCGAGGCCGCCCATCGGGTCTCCGCGCGCGGCGGCCGCTACAGGGCCTTCTTCAGCTCGGGCGCGGGCTTGAACCCGACGGTCTTCGTCGGCGCGATCTGGATCTCCGCGCCGGTCTGCGGGTTGCGGCCGACCCGCCCCGCCCGCTTCTTCACGACGAACGTGCCGAACCCCGGCATCGAGAACCGCTTGTCCTTGCGGATGCCGCGCGCGAGGTGGTCGAAGACGGCGTCGACCACCAGCGCGACCTGCCGCTTCGACATGTCCCCGTGGGCCGCCTGCACCTTCTCGATGAGATCCGCCTTCGTCATGGCCCGGCCTCCCGAGGAAAAGCGACGGGCGACCCTAGCGCCGCCTCTCGGGTGCGTCAAGTCGTCGAAAGCGTTGACAGGAGCGGCTTTCGCTGGCTGGCCGGGCTTCAGGAGAGGCCGAGGATCCGCCGCGCCTGGCCCGGCGTCGCCGGCGTGCGGCCCGCCTTGCGCGCGAGCTCGACCGCGATCGCGACGAGCTCGTCCGAGCCCTTCGCGAGCACGCCCTTCGAGACGAACAGGTTGTCCTCGAGCCCGACGCGGACGTGACCGCCCATCCGGAGCGCGACCTCCGCCATGGGCAGCTCGAACCGCCCGATGCCGGCCACGGACCAGTGCGTCGGCTCGGGGAGCCCCTCCACGAGGAAGCGGAGGTTCCGCTCGGAGCCGGTCATCCCGCCCGGCACGCCGAGCACGAACTGGACGTGGTAGGGCGCCGCGAGGTGGCCCTTGTCGAGGAGCCACCGGAGCGTGTCGAGCATCCCGGCGTCGTAGACCTCGCACTCGGGGACGAGCCGCCGCTCGCGGAGCCGCGCGGCCACCCGCACGACGTCGGGGCGCGTGTTCACGAACACGTCGTCGCCGAAGTTCATGGTCCCGAGGTTGAGCGTCCCCATCTCCGCGCCGTCGACGAGCGAGCCGAGCCGCTCGTCGAGCGACATGCCGACGGCGCCCCCCGTCGAGCACTGGAGGACGACGTCGCTCCCGGCGGCGCGGATCCGATCGACGATCTCGCGGAAGTGCGCCGCCTCCTGGGACGGCCGCCCGTCGGGCCAGCGCGCGTGGAGGTGGACGACCGCGGCGCCCGCGCGGCCGGCGTCCACCGCGGCCTTCGCGATCTCCTCGGGCGTGTACGGGACGTGCGGGCTCTGCGCCCGCGTGACCTCCGCGCCCACGACGGCCGCGGCGATGACCACCTCGTTCGCCATCGCGTGATCCTCTCCGCCCTCAGCGCGCGACGCGCTGCTTCTCCTTCGGGACCACGCAGGTCCCGAGCGCCCGGCAGACGACGACCGGCTCCGCGAGCGCGTCGGCGGCGCTGTCGGAGACGTCGGGCCGGGGCCGGATGAGCTTCCGCGCCTCGAACCGCATCCGGCGCGAGGTGTTGCCGACCCCGACGAGCTCCGCCTCGACCTCGAGGTAGTCGCCCGCGTGCGTCGGCGCGAGGAGCTCGACCGACTCGTAGGCGCGGAGCAGCCCCTCGTCGCCGTCGTGGCGGATGCAGAGCTCGGTCGCGGCGTCGCCGAACAGCGCCAGGATGCGGGCGCCGTCGACCAGGTTCCCGCCGTAGTGCGCGTCGAGCTGGGACATGCGCAGCCGGATCGTCGCCTTCACGTGCGGCCTCCACGCCCGCGCCTCCGCCCGCGGCGGCGGAGGGCCGCGGGCCTCACGGTTCCTTGCCCATCCGCCGCAGGACGTCCCCCACGACGAAGTTCGCGACGTCGGACGGCTTCGTCCCCGCGCCGAACCCGGCGTCGTACCCGAGCTCGCGCGCGAGCCGGTGATCGATGCGCGGGCCCCCGAGGATCGCGGTCACGCCGGCGCGGATCCCGAGCCGCTCGAGCTCGTCGACGAGCTGCCGCGCGTTCTCCTTGTGGACGTCACGCTGGGTCACGACCTGCGAGACCAGCACCGCGTCCGCGCGGCGCTCCGCGCACAGCCGGGCGAGCCGCGCGTTGTCGACCTGCGCGCCGAGGTTCGTCGCCTCGAAGCAGGCGTAGCGCTCGAGACCGTAGTCTCCGGCGTAGCCCTTCATGTTCATGATCGCGTCGATCCCGACGGCGTGCGCGTCCGAGCCGGTGCACGCGCCCAGGACGACGATCCGCCGCCCGACCTCCCGGAGCGCGAACGCGTTCAGCTCGTCGAAGCCCTTCTTGCGCGCGACGACCTCGGGGACGTCGATCTTCGACCAGTCCACCGCGACCGCGGTGCGGCCGTACACCACGAAGAAGGTGTACCGCTCGGCGGCCGCCTCCATGTGCGCGACGTGCACCTGCTCCATCCCCATCTTGCGGGCGAGCTGGGCGGCGGCCTCGCGCGCCCGCTCGCCGGCGGGGACGGGGAGGACGAACGAGAGCTGGACGACGCCGTCGTCGCGGCGGTCGCCGTAGGGCCGGACCACCTGTCCCGGGGACCACTCGCGCGGAGGAGGGCTCACGGCGTGCCCCCCTCGCGGCGAGCGCCGCGAGGCGCAGGAGCCCGGGCCGAGGTCGGGCGCGCCATCAGGCCTCCCCGCCGATCCGGGCGCTCGCGACCAGCGTCCGCTGCGCCTCGACGTGCTCCGCCGCGGCCGGGGTCGCGGCGGTGAAGAAGACCCGGTACTGCACGCCGCCGTCGCACGCGGCGTAGGCCCAGAGGTGCCACCCGCCCTGATCGGCCTCCAGCGTCTGCGCGGCCGCGCCCGCGAAGCGGGTCGCGTGGCGGCGCGCGCGCTCGAGCTGGCGCGCCTGCTCGCGCAGCTTCTCCTCGGCGGCGGCGAGGCAGGCGCGCTCGTCGGGGAACGGCGTGTCGGGGTACGTCACCTCGAGCCAGGCCCGCCCGTCGGGCGCCTCGAGCTTGATGCGGCGATCGCCGCCGGCGGCGTGCCACCCCGCCGGCGCCTCGAAGCGGAGCGCGCCGAGCGAGTAGACGAGCCAGCCCTCCCGGCCCGCCGGCCTGCCCACCGGCGTGGGCGCGAGGGCGTCCCGCAGCGCGGCGCAGCCCGTCGCGAGGGCGAGCGCGGCGGCGAGGAGGACGATCAGGCGCCCCCTCACCCCGACCCTCTCCCCCGCGGCGCGGGGGAGAGGGGGAACGCGTGCGGGAGCGGGCAGGATGCGATCGCTCATCGTGACTCCGCCTCCATGATCTCGAGGAACGGGTTGAAGTACGAGGGGCTCCGCTCCACCACCCCGGGCAGCCCCTTGCCGCCCTCCTCCGTCCGCGCGATGTCGCCGAAGCGGGCCTTGCCGATCGCCTTCATGAGCCCGTCGCGCGCCACCTCCTCGAGGAGCGCGAGCGCCCTCCCGAGCGTCTCGTCGGCGCGCCGCGCGACGACGCCGCCGGGGCGCAGCTGGAGCTCGGCGCCCATCGACTGCCACGCCCGGTAGACGTACTCCGCGCTCTTGAGCGCCACGTACCGGTCCATCAGGAAGGGGTTGTGCATCGCCTCGGTCATCATCCCGAGGAGCTGGATCTCCTGCCCCGTCACCCACGAGACGACGTCGGCCATCACGTCGTACGCGTGGCTGAAGAAGATGTCCCCCTGCTTGTGCTTGGTCGGCGGCATGTACTTGATCGGGCAGTGCGGGAACAGCGTCCTGACGAGGAGCGATTGCGCCAGCTCGCGCGCGATGGTGTCGTCCCGGGACGGGTCGATCTCGAAGCTGTGTCCGAGCCCGATGAGCCGGTCGGGGAGCCCGGCGCGGCGCGCGAAGCTCAGGTTCACGAACTGCGAGGCGACGACGGTGTGCGCGGCCTCGTCCGCGTCGGCGGTCGTGATGTAGTTGTCCTCGCCGGTGTTGATCACGATCCCGGCGAGCGCGCAGATCCGGCGCGAGAAGTGCTGGTCGCACAGGGTCCGCTTCATGTTGATGTCGCGGAACAGGATCCCGTACATCGCGTCGTTGAGGAGCATGTCGAGCCGCTCCCACGCCGCGGTGAACGCGATCTCCGGCATGCACAGGCCGGACGAGTAGTTCGTCAGGTGGAGGTACCGCCCGAGCCGCCGCGACTCCTCGTCGAGCGCGGCCCGCATGATGCGGAAGTTCTCCTGGGTCGCGTACGTGCCGCCGTACCCCTCCGTGGTGGCGCCGTGCGGGACGTAGTCGAGCAGCGACTGCGCCGTGGAGCGGATCACGGCGATCACGTCCGCCCCGGCTTGCGCGGCGGCCCGCGCCTGCTCCACGTCGTCGTGGATGTTGCCGGTGGCGACGATGAGGTACTTGTGCGGCCGCGCGCCGACGCCGAGCTCCGCCTTGAGCGCGTCGCGCGCCCGCACGCGGCGGACGAGCTCGTCCACCGCCGCGCGCGCGTCGCGGCGCATCTCCTCGAGCATCGCCCGCTCCTCGGCGAGCGGGAGCGGCTCGGGGTTCGGCGGCAGGGACTGGAGCTTCTGGACGACGCCGACCGGATCCGTGGCGCCGTGCCGGAGCGCCCAGCCGAGCCACCAGGTCGCGCCGCGCCCGAGGAGCTTCCGCTCGTGGAGCGCGTCCACCGCGAGGTTCACGAGCGGGATCCCGCGCGGGCCCGCGTCGTGGAACCCGTGCAGCCGCAGGGCGGTGCGCTCGATGGCGACGGTCGTGTGACGCCGGACGAAGTCGAGCACCTTGGCGGTGATCTCGTCCGCGAGCGCGCGGCAGCGCTCCACCTTGGCCGGGTCGAGCGGCAGATCGGGCACCACGCGGCCGTCCGCGAGCTTCATGTGGCATGGGTATTCCGACGCGCCGTTCGGGGCAAGGTTCCGGCGGGGCCCGGCCGCGGCCGCGCGGCCCCGTCCCGCCGACGGCGAGCGCGCGCGGCGACCCGGCGGCACGCCTCGTGGCGGCGCTCGGTCGCGTCGATCCCTCGAAGGCGCCGATCAGGCGATGCGGCCGCCGCCCACCACCTCGTCGCCGGCGTAGAAGACGGCCGCCTGCCCAGGCGCGACGCCGCGGACGGGGTGGGCGAGCCGCACCTCCGCGCCCGCGCCCCGGGCGAACACCGTCCCGTCCTCGCCCGCGTGGCGGTGGCGCACGCGCACCCGGACCTCGATCGGGCGTCGCGGCGGCGCGCCCGAGACCCAGCTCGCCGCCTCCACGTCGAAGCGCTCGCGGGACGCCTCCTCGGGCGTGCCGATCACGACGCGCGCCGCCTCCCGCTCGATCCGCACGACGTAGCGCGGCTCCGGCCCTGCGACGCCGAGCCCCCGCCGCTGCCCCACGGTGAAGCGGTGGATCCCCTCGTGACGCCCGAGCACCTCGCCGCGCGTCGAGACGACCTCGCCGGGCCGCAGCCGGTCCGCGGCGCGGAGCGCCACGTACCCGGCGGCGTCGCCGCGCGTGACGAAGCAGATCTCCTGCGAGTCGGGCTTCTCCGCGTTGGGGAGGCCGGCGCGCGCCGCGGCGGCCCGCACCTCGGGCTTGGCCATGCCGCCCACCGGGAAGACGACGTCGCGGAGCGCCTCCTGGCCGAGGCCGTAGAGGAAGTAGCTCTGGTCCTTCGCGGCGTCGGCCGCCGCGAGCAGCGCCACGCGATCTCCGCGCCGCTCGACGCGAGCGTAGTGGCCGGTCGCGAGCCTCGCCCCGAGCGCCCGCGCGCGGGAGAGGAGCCAGTCGAACTTCACCTCGGTGTTGCACGCGGCGCACGGGTTGGGCGTCCGCCCGGAGAGGTAGTCCTCGACGAACGGCTCGATGACGCGCGCGCGGAAGCGCGCCTCCACGTTCGCGACGAAGAAGGGGATCCCGAGCCGGCGCGCGGCCGCGCGCGCGTCCTCGAGATCCTCCGGCGCGCAGCACGAGCGGCCGCGCGCCGCGTCCGAGAAGTCCGCGACGCGCATCGACACCCCGATCACCTCGTGCCCCGCGGCCGCGAGGAGCGCGGCCGCGGCGGACGAGTCCACCCCTCCGGACATGGCGACGAGCACGCGCACGCGGGTCCCCGGCGTTATCGCGCGGACGCTCCGCCGGGATCAACCCGCGCTCGCCGGCGTGGACCCGGCGACGGCGCCCGGCCGGTCCGCGGGCCGCACCGGGATCTCGAGCACGAACTTCGACCCGGTGAACTGGCGGGAGAGGCGCGCCGGCTGCGTCCGCGGGGGGCTCTCGACCCAGGCGCGGCCCCCGTGCGCCTCGGCGACGCCCCGGGCGACCGGCAGGCCGAGCCCCGTCCCGGGCGCGCGCGCGTCCTCGCGCCCCTTCGAGGCGGCGTGGTGGAGCGGCTCGAAGATCAGCTCGACCTCGCCGGCGCGGACGCCGGGTCCCTGGTCGTACACGGAGAAGCGCAGCCGGGTGGGGTCGCGCGTCACCTCGACGAGCACCTCGCCGCCGTGCGGCGAGAACTTCACCGCGTTCTGGACGAGGTTCGCGACCGCCTGGCGGAGCTTGCGCGGGTCCGCGACGATCGGCCCGCCGCCGGCGGGCAGCACCGAGACGTGGAGGCGCGCCTCGCGGATGGCGTCCCGCAGCTCCGCGACCACGTCCTCGGCGAGCCGGTCCGGGTGCACCTCGCCCTCCAGGATCGCGCCCTGCCCCGAGCGCAGGCTCGCGAAGTCGGCGAGGTTGTCCACGACGCGGACGAGGCGCCCGACGGACTGGAGCATCGCGTCGAGCACCCGCTGCTGCTGCGGCGACAGCGGCCCGAGCCGCCCCGCCTGGAGGAGCTTCAGGTATCCCGCCAGCGGGGTGAGCGGCGTGGAGAGCTCGTGCGAGAGGTTGTGCATGAACGCGCTGCGCAGGCGGTCGAGCTCGGCGATCCGCTCCGACGAGCGCCGCTCGGCGACGAGGGCGGTCTCGAGGCGCGCCGCCATCGACCCGGACAGCGTCCGGAGCCCCTGGCGCTCGCCGTCCTCCGGCAGCACCTCGCGCTTCCCGGCGAGGCAGGCGCTGACCTCCTCGCCGAGCCGCTCGTCGTCGAGCGCGCGCTCGACGAACCCGTCCGCGCCGGCGGCGAGCGCGAGATCGTGGTCCTCGCGCGAGTCGCCGACGGCGAGGAAGGGGACCCGCGCGAGGGCGCCGTCGCGCTTCAGGCGCGCCGCCACCTCGTACCCCTCGATGTCGGGCAGGTGGACGTCCGCGATGACGAGGTCGGGCGGCCGCGCCAGCGCGCGCGAGAGGCCGTCCAGCCCCGAATCGGACGTGTCCACGGCGAAGCCCCGGGCCTCGAGGAGGGACTTCACCCGGGCCCGGGTGGCCTCGTTTCCTTCGATGCAGAGCACGCGGTGCGGCATGGCGTCGACCCGCCTGGATCATAAGGGCGCCTTGCGCGCCAGCCACCACGCGCGCAGCTCGCGCTCGAGCGCCGCCGGTCCGTTCAGCGACGGATCCTCCAGCACCCGGTCGAGCAGGTGCCGAAGCGCCTCGCCGACGTGGGGACCGGGACCGCCTCCGAGGATCGCCATCACGGCGCGCCCGTCGAGCGCGAGCTCCTGCGCGGAGAGCGGCGGCGAGGCGGCCTTCGCGCGCGCGACCGCGGCTGCGAGCGCCTTCACCTCCTCGCGCGCCGCACGGCCGCGCGAGGCGGCCGCCTCGGCGCGCGCGAGCGCGAGCTGCGCCTCGCTCCGCCCGGGGCCGACCCGGGAGAGCCACCGCCGGACCTCCGCGGGGGACGCCGGCAGCGGCTCCGGCCCGGAGAGCCGGCAGGCGTGCGCCCGCACGAGGGCCGCGACCTCGCCCGACACGCGCCCGGGCTGCCGGAGCCCCACGAGGACGCGCTCGGCCTCCGCGGCGCCCAGGCCGTGCAGCAGCGCGGCGAACCGCAGGGCGGGATCGTCGGGGACGGCGCGGAGGACCGCCGCCGCGTGGTCGAGCGCGGCCGGCGCCAGCGCGGAGGCCGCGGGGAGCACGACGTCGAGCAGGCCCGTCCGGCGCATGAGCGCGAGCCCCCGCTCCGCGTGCGGCGCGACGACGAGCGCGGCGAGCTCGTCCGAGACCCGCTCGACCGACACCTTGCGGACGACGTCGAGCGCCCCCGGGATGGCGGCGCGCGTGCGGGGGTGGAGCCCGTACCCGAGCTGCGCCGCGAACCGCACGGCCCGCATCGCGCGGAGCCCGTCCTCGCCGAAGCGCGCCGCGGGATCGCCGACGGCGCGGATCACGCGGCGCGCGATGTCGGCCCGCCCGCCGAACGGATCGCGGAACTCCGGCGCGAGCGGATCCCACGCGAGCGCGTTCATCGTGAAGTCGCGGCGGGCGAGGTCCGCCTCGAGGTCGGTGTGGAACGTGACGGACTCGGGGCGCCGTCCGTCCACGTACGCGCCCTCGCCGCGGAAGGTGGTGACCTCGATCGGCTCGCCGCCGAGCACGACGGTGACCGTGCCGTGCTCGACGCCCGTCGGGACGACCTTCCGGAACAGCGCGCGGACCTGCTCGGGCGTGGCGGGGGTCGCGACGTCGAAGTCCCCGCCGCGCGGGCGCCGCAGCAGCAGGTCCCGGACCGCGCCGCCGACGATCCACGACCGGTGGCCCGCGGCACGCAGCGTGCGGAGGACCTCCTCCACCGGTCGCGGCAGGTCCGCGCGGGCGCGGACGAGGGCGGCGGGGACCCGCATCAGTGGCGGAGGGGCTGCTCCTCCTGCGCGCGGTCGAGGAGCCGGAAGTACAGGCGGACGAGCGAGAGGCGCGCGGAGGCGGAGAGCGCGGCGACCTCCGCGCGAGCGATCTCGAGGGGCTCCTTGCAGATGGTGAGCAGGGCCCGCCCCACCGCGTTCGCCTCGTCGCGCGCCATCGGCGCGTCCGGCGCCGCGAACGCCTCCAGGATCACGGCCCGCTCGAACAGCGGGTGGTGCCCGCGCAGCCCCTGGGCGAGGAGCCCCGACAGCCGGCCCGGCGCGAGCGTCGTGAGCTTCTCCCTCTGCCTGTCCATCGCCCTCCCCCCTGTAACTGGTGACCCCGCCGTGACTCGAACACGGGACCTGCGGTTTAGGAAACCGCCGCTCTATCCGGCTGAGCTACGGGGCCGTCGGCCGATCGCTCGGGCTCGCAGGCGTATACCAACTCGACGTCGTCTCGCCACCGAAAACGGCCGCGCCGCCGCCCGGTGCCGCGCGGCGCGGCAATCCCCAACCTGGGAGAGACCCCCGCGGCGGCGCGTCCGACCCGCGGCGGCGGGTCGCGAGGGGCGATGCCGCGCAGCATCGGGCGCAGGGTGTGGGCGATCCCGGAGGGCTGGATGCCCGAGTTCAGCCGCGGCCAGGGCGGCCGCGCGCTGGAGAGCCACGAGGCGGCCTGCCTGCTCAACGCGGGCGACGCGGACGCCCACGTGACCCTGACGGTGTACTTCCGCGACCGGGAGCCCGCCGGCCCGTACCGCGTCACGGTGCCGGCGCGGCGCACGCTCCACCTCCGCTTCGGCGACCTGCGCGACCCGGAGCCGATCCCGGTCGCGACCGACTACGCGAGCGTGATCGAGTCGGACGTGCCGATCGTCGTGCAGCACACGCGGCTCGACGCGCGGCAGGCGGAGACGGCGCTGCTCAGCACGATCGCGTGGCCGGCGGACTAGCGCGAGGGAGACGAGATGGCGAGGACGGTGGGCCAGTACATCCTGGAGCGGCTCGTGCAGTGGGGGATCCGGCGCGTCTTCGGGTACCCGGGCGACGGCGTCAACGGCATCTTCGGCGCGTTCCACCGCGTGCGGGAGCTCGACTTCGTGCAGGCGCGGCACGAGGAGACGGCCGCCTTCATGGCGTGCGCGCACGCGAAGTTCACCGGGCAGGTCGGCGTGTGCATCGCGACGTCCGGGCCCGGCGCGATCCACCTCCTGAACGGCCTGTACGACGCGAAGCTGGACCACCAGCCCGTCGTCGCGATCGTGGGCCAGTCGGCGCGCGCCGCGCTGGGCGGCTCCTACCAGCAGGAGGTGGACCTCCCGAGCCTCTTCAAGGACGTCGCCCACGAGTACGTCCAGACGCTCGTGGTGCCGGAGCAGGCCCGCACCCTCGTGGACCGGGCGATCCGGATCGCGCTCGCCGAGCGGACGGTCACCTGCGTGGTCGTCCCGAGCGACGTCCAGGAGCTGCCGGCCCGGGACCCGCCGCACGAGCACGGCACCGTCCACGGCGGGATCGGCCGGGGCTGGCTGCCGCCGCGCGTGGTCCCCCGCGACGAGGACCTCCGGCGCGCCGCCGAGCTCCTGAACGAGGGGAAGAAGGTCGCGATGCTGGTGGGCGCGGGCGCGCGCGGCGCCGCGCCCGAGCTGGAGGAGGTCGCCGATCGCCTGGGCGCCGGCTGCGCGAAGGCGCTCCTCGGCAAGGACGTCCTGCCCGACGCGCTGCCCTGGGTCACCGGCGCGATCGGGCTCCTCGGCACGAAGCCGAGCTGGGACCTCATGTCGGAGTGCGACACGCTCCTCATGGTCGGGACGGGCTTCCCCTACTCCGAGTTCCTGCCGAAGGAGGGCCAGGCGCGCGGCGTCCAGATCGACCTCGACGGCCGCATGCTCTCGATCCGCTACCCGGTCGAGCTCGGCCTCGTGGGCGACGCGGCGGAGACGCTCCGCGCGCTCGTCCCGCTGCTCCGCCGCAAGCAGGACCGGGCGTGGCGCGAGCGGATCGAGGAGGAGGTCGCCACCTGGTGGCGCGTGCTCGAGGCGCGCGCGATGAGCCCGGCGAAGCCGGTCAACCCGCAGCGGCTCTACTGGGAGCTCTCTCCGCGCCTGCCCGATCGCTGCATCCTCTGCGCGGACTCCGGGTCGTCGGCGAACTGGTACGCGCGCGACCTCAAGATCCGCGCCGGGATGCGCGCCTCGCTCTCGGGCAACCTCGCCACGATGGGGCCGGGGGTGCCGTACGCGATCGGCGCCAAGTTCGCCCACCCCGACCGCGCCGTGATCGCGCTCGTCGGCGACGGCGCCATGCAGATGAACGGGAACGCCGAGCTCGTCACCGTCGCGAAGTACTGGCGGCGCTGGGCGGACCCGCGCCTCGTCGTGCTCGTGCTCAACAACCGCGATCTCAACCAGGTCACCTGGGAGCAGCGCGCGATGGAGGGCGACCCCAAGCTCGAGGCCTCCCAGTCCATCCCGGACTTCCCCTACGCGCGCTACGCGGAGTCGATCGGGTTGCTCGGGATCCGGGTGGACCGCCCCGACGAGATCGGGCCGGCCTGGGACCAGGCCCTCGCCGCCGACCGGCCCTGCGTCTTCGAGGCCGTCACGGACCCGGAGGTCCCACCGCTCCCGCCGCACATCACCTTCCAGCAGGGGAAGAACCTCCTCGAGGCGATCCTGAGGGGCGACCCGGCGCGCGGCGACGTCATCCGCCAGTCGTGGCGCCAGATGGTCGACACGTGGCTCAAGTGACGCGAGGTCCGGCGGCCCCGGTCGAGGCGATCGAGATCCGCTGCGCCGTGGTCCCGACGGACGGGCCCGAGTCGGACGGCACCTTCGAGTGGGACCGCACCACGATGGTGCTGGCGGTCGCGCGCGGCGGCGGCGAGCGCGGGCACGGCTGGACCTACGCCGACGTCGCGACCGCGCGGCTCGCGCGCGACGTCCTCGCGGCGCGCGTCGCCGGCCGCGACGCGCTCGACGTGGAGGCCACCTGGACGGCGCTCGTCGCCGCGGTGCGGAACCTCGGCCGCCCCGGGATCGCCTCGATGGCGATCTCGGCGATCGACGCCGCGCTGTGGGACCTCCGCGCGCGGCTCCTCCGCGTCCCGCTCTTCCGGCTCGCCGGCGGGGCGCGGGACGCCGTCGACGCGTACGGCAGCGGCGGGTTCACCTCGTACCCGATCGCGCGCCTGCGGGAGCAGCTCGGCGCCTGGGCCGAGGCCGGCCTCCGGATGGTGAAGATGAAGGTCGGGCGCGACCCGCGCGCCGACGTGGAGCGCGCCGCGGCGGCGCGCGAGGCGGTCGGCCCGGCGGTGTCGCTCTTCGTCGACGCGAACGGCGCGTACGCGCGCAAGCAGGCGCTCGCGCAGGCGGAGCGGTTCGCGGCGCTCGGCGTGTCGTGGTTCGAGGAGCCGGTCCCGTCCGACGACCTCGCCGGGCTCCGCCTCCTGCGCGACCGCGCGCCGGCGGGGATGGACGTCGCGGCGGGCGAGTACGGCTACGACCCGGGCTACTTCCGCCGGATGCTCGAGGCCGGGGCGGTGGACGTCCTCCAGGCGGACGCCACGCGCTGCGGCGGGCCGACCGGCTTCCTGCGCGCGGCGGCGCTCTGCGACGCGTTCGACGTCCCGCTGTCCGCGCACTGCGCGCCGCAGCTCCACGCGCACCTCTGCTGCGGCGTCGCCCGCGCCCGCCACGTCGAGTGGTTCCACGATCACGCGCGCGTCGAGCGGATGCTCCTCGACGGCGCGATCCGGCCCGAGGGCGGCCGGCTCCGCCCCGATCCCTCGCGGCCGGGGGTCGGCGCGGAGCCGCGCTGGGCGGACTTCGAGCGCTTCGAGGTCCGGGTCTAGGAGGGGCGATGCGGATCCTCGACGCGGAGCGGGGGCGGCGCCCGCGGATCCCCGGCATCGGGCCCGCGGCGGAGCCGGCGGGGCGGCTCCGGGCGGAGCGGATCCCCCGCGGCGCGCAGGGCCCCTTCCCGTCGCGGGCCGCGCGCGCGCTCGCGAAGGACCTCGCGCGCCGCATCGCGGGCGAGGTCCGCTTCGACCGCGGGAGCCGCGCGCTGTACGCGACCGACGGGTCGAACTACCGCCAGGTGCCGATCGGCGTCGTGGTCCCGCGCTGCGTCGAGGAGGTGCCCGAGATCGTCGCCGCCTGCCGCCGCCACGGCGCGCCCGTGCTCGCCCGCGGCGGCGGGACGAGCCTCGCGGGCCAGTGCTGCAACGTGGCGGTCGTCATCGACTTCACGAAGTACTGCCACCACGTCCTCTCGCTCGACCCCGCCGCGCGGAGCGCCTGGGTGGAGCCCGGCGCCGTGCTCGACGACCTCCGCGACGCGGCGGAGCGGCACCACCTCACCTTCGGCCCGGATCCCTCCACCCACTCCCACTGCACGCTCGGCGGGATGATCGGCAACGACTCCTGCGGCGTGCACTCCGTGATGGCCGGGCGGACCTCGGACAACGTCGAGGAGCTGGACGTCCTCCTCCACGACGGCACGCAGCTCCGCGTCGGCGCGACCGACGAGGCGAACCTCGCCGCCATCGCCGCGGCCGGCGGGCGGCGCGCCGAGCTGTACCGGGACCTCGTCGCGCTCCGCGACCGAACGGCCGCGCTCGTGCGCAGCCGCTTCCCCCGCATCCCCCGGCGCGTGTCCGGGTACGCGCTCGACGCGCTCCTCCCGGAGGCGGGGTTCCACGTGGCGCGGGCCCTCGTCGGCTCCGAGGGGACCTGCGCGATCACGCTCCGCGCCCGGGTGCGGCTCGTCCCGAGCCCGCCGGCCCGCACGCTCGTGGTGCTCGGGTACCCGAGCGTCCACGAGGCGGCCGACCACGTCCCGGAGGTCCTCGCGCACGGCCCGATCGGCTGCGAGGGGATCGACGACCGGCTCGTCGAGGACATGAGGAAGAAGCGGCTGCACCCCGAGCGGGCGCGGCTCCTCCCCGACGGCCGCGGGTGGCTCCTCGTCGAGTTCGGCGGCGAGACGCGCGAGGAGTCGGACGCGCGCGCGCGGGCGCTGGTCGCCGCGCTCGCGAGGACGCGGGCGCCGCCGGCGACGCGGCTCTTCGAGGACCCCGAGCAGGCGGCGATCCTCTGGAAGGTCCGGGAGTCGGGGCTCGGCGCGACCGCGCGCGTCCCCGGCGAGCCGGACACGTGGGAGGGCTGGGAGGACTCCGCCGTCCCCGTCGAGCGGCTCGGCGCGTACCTGCGCGACCTCCGCGCGCTCCTCGAGCGCCACGGCTACGGCTGCGCCCTGTACGGCCACTTCGGCCAGGGCTGCGTCCACACCCGGATCGACTTCGGCCTCACGACGGCGGACGGGATCGCGAGGTGGCGGCGGTTCATGGGGGACGCCGCCCGGCTCGTCGTCTCGCACGGCGGCTCGCTCTCCGGCGAGCACGGCGACGGCCAGGCCCGCGCCGAGCTCCTGCCGATCATGTTCGGCGACGAGCTCGTCGAGGCCTTCCGCGCGTTCAAGCGGATCTGGGATCCGGACGGGAAGCTGAACCCCGGGAAGGTCGTGGACCCGTACCGGCTGGACGAGAACCTGCGGCTCGGCGCCGGGTACGTGGAGGCGCGCCCCGCGACGCGGTTCCGCTTCGGCGCCGACGACGGGAGCTTCGGCCGCGCCGCGGCGCGCTGCGTCGGCGTCGGCGCGTGCCGCCGCGCGGGCGGCGGCGTGATGTGCCCCTCGTACATGGTGACGCGCGAGGAGGAGCACTCCACCCGCGGCCGGGCGCGGCTGCTGTTCGAGATGCTGCACGGCGACCCGCTGCGCGGCGGCTGGCGCGACCGCCACGTGAAGGGCGCGCTCGACCTCTGCCTCTCCTGCAAGGGGTGCAAGAGCGACTGCCCGATGAACGTGGACATGGCCACGTACAAGGCGGAGTTCCTCTCGCACTACTACGCGCGCCGGCTCCGGCCGCGGCAGGCGTACGCGATGGGGCTCGTGATGACCTGGGCGCGGGTCGCGGCGCTCGCGCCCGGCGTCGCGAACCTCCTCACGCACGCGCCGGGCCTCGCCCGGCTCGCCAAGCTCGCCGGCGGCATCGCGCCGGAGCGCGAGGTGCCCCGGTTCGCGCCGTACACGTTCCGGCGCTGGTTCGCCGCGCGGCGCGCGCGCCCGCCCGGCGCGCCCGCGCGGCGCGGGCCGGTGGTGCTCTTCGCGGACACGTTCAGCGACCACTTCCACCCCGGGACCGCCATCGCCGCCGTGGAGGCGCTGGAGGACGCCGGGTACGGCGTGGAGCTCCCGGCGCGCCGCGTCTGCTGCGGGCGGCCGCTCTACGACTTCGGCATGCTCGGGCTCGCCCGGCGGAGGCTGCGCGAGGTCCTCGACGCCCTCGCGCCCCGCGTCGCGGACGGCGTGCCGGTCGTCGGCCTCGAGCCCTCCTGCGTGGCGGTCCTGCGCGACGAGCTGCGCGACCTGCTCGCGGACGACCCGCGCGCCCGACCCGTGGCCGACGCGACCCTGATGCTGTCGGAGCTCCTCGAGCGCGACGGGGTGCCGCTCCCGCGCCTCGAGGCGCGGGCGGTGCTGCAGGGCCACTGCCACCACCACGCCGTGATGGGGCTCGACGCCGAGCTCGCGGTCCTGCGGCGGATGGGGCTCCGGGTCGAGCGCCCCGACTCCGGCTGCTGCGGGATGGCGGGCTCGTTCGGCTTCGAGCGCGGCGCGCGCTACGAGCTGTCCCTCGCGGCGGGCGAGCGCGGGATCCTGCCGGCGGTGCGGAGCGCGCCGGAGGACGCCCTCGTCCTCGCCGACGGGTTCTCCTGCCGCGAGCAGATCGCGCAGGGGACGGGCCGGCGCGCGCTGCACCTCGCGGAGGTCCTCGCCCTCGCCCGCGCGGGCGGCCCTCCCGGCCCGTACCCGGAGCGGCGCGTCGCGGGGCGGCTCCCCGCGCTGCCGCTCCGGGCGCGCGCCGCCCGCGCCGCGGCGCATGGGCTCGCGGTCGCCGCCCTCGCGGCGCTCGCCGCCGCGGCGCTCGCGGCCGGCCGGCGCGCGTGATCCTCAGGGTACCGGCGCGCGGACCGGCGTCGGCGGAGCCCGGGGACGGTCCCCTTCCGTGGCCGGCCCGCGGCGCCGCGCGACCCCCGCCGCTCCGTTCATTCGGGTCGCTCCGCCCCTCGGCGGGCGCCGGGGCTGTGCGCGCTCGCGAGGGCCCTTGCTAGCTTTCCCGGCGGCGGTCCCGCCGTGTGGGACCGGAGGGGGGCGGGATGCGGCGACTCGCGAGGGTGTTCGTGCTGGCGTGCGTCGGAGCGTTCGGGGCGGGCTGCACGACGGTGAAGGTGGCGCAGCGGGACGGGTGCTGGGTGCGCGAGACGAAGCGCACGCTCCGCGGCACGCTGCAGGACGTCGGCCCGTGCGTGCGGCCTCCGCCGAGCTGGTCCGAGGACCGGCTGACGCGCCTCGTGCAGGAGTGCGTCGCGCAGGCGGACTACCGCTGGCAGGTGCGCGCCCTCGCGGCGTGGAACCGCCGCGAGCCGCTCCCGGCCCAGGACACGCAGGAGACCGTCATCAAGACCTGCATGAACGAGGCGGCGACCGGCGTGGTGACGCAGAACGAGACGCTGGCGCAGCGGCTCGCCGAGATCTCGGGCGACCGGGAGGCGTTCCGGGCCGAGGCGACGCAGGGGAACCAGCACCTGCGCGCGAGCGCGGACAGGCTCGCGGACTACCTCGGCGAGGCGGCGAAGCGGCCCCCGCCGGTCGCGACGGCGACCGCCACGGCGACGAGCGACGGGACGGCGACCACGGAGAACGGGCTCACCGCGGACACCGCGTCGTCGGGCGGGCCTCCGGCGGCGAGCGTCGCCGTCCCGGCGCCGGTCGTCCCCGCCGCGGCCGCGCCGCCCGCTCCGGCGGCGGCGAAGCCGGACCCCGCCCGCGCGGCGCCCGAGGCGGCCCCGGACGCGGCGGCGAGGGCGGCGAAGGCGAAGCGTGCCCTGGCGGCGAGGGCGGCGCGGCGGCGCGCGCTCGCCCGCGCCGCGCCGAGGGGCTGCGAGATCCCGGCCCCGGCGCGCGACGGCGGCGCCCGGGAGGCGGTGGTCTGCCCGGCGCCGGCGCCGGCCGTGACGCCGGAGGCCGGCGGGGCGCGCTGACCGCTCGTCACGAGCGGCGTCCGGCGGGCGCGAGTCCCGAGCCCGTCCCGGGTCCGAGCCCCGTCGCTCGGCTCGTCCTCGGGCGAGGGCGCGGGCCCGTCCGCGGGCTCGACCGGACCGAGCAGCGTCAGTCGAGCCTGCGGCGGTCCACCACCCGCCGCGCCTTGCCGTCGGTCCGCTCGAGCGTCTTCCGCCCGACGAGCTTCACGTCCACCGTGACGCCGAGCTCCGTCGCGAGGCGCTTCACGATCGTCTCGCGGAGCTCCGTCTGGCGCTTCATCTCGTCGAAGAAGAGCGCCTCGTTCACCTCGACGAGCACGGTGACGAGGTCCGTGCCGGCCTCGCGGTCCACCTGGACCTGGTAGTGCGGCTCGGTGCCCTCGATGTCGAAGAGCACCGCCTCGATCTCGGACGGGAAGACCTTCGCCCCCTTCGCGATGAGCATGTCGTCGGTGCGCCCCTTCACGCGCGCCATGCGGCGCGAGGTGCGGCCGCACGGGCACGGCGCGTCGAGGATCGCGGTGAGATCGCGGGTGCGGTAGCGGACGACGGGGATCCCCTCCTTGGTGAGCGTCGTCACGACGAGCTCGCCGGTCTTCCCGGGCGGCAGCGGCGCGAGCGTCTCCGGGTCGATGACCTCGAACAGGAAGTGGTCCTCCGCGAGGTGGAGGCCGCTCCGCTCGAGGCACTCGCCCGCGACGCCCGGCCCCATCACCTCCGAGAGGCCGTAGTTGTCCGTCGCGGTGATCTCGAGCTTGTCCTCGATCTCGTCCCGCATCGACTCGGACCAGGGCTCCGCGCCGAAGAGCCCGTGCTCGAGCGAGAGCGAGGCGGGGTTCACGCCCATCTCGATCATCGCGTCCGCGATGTTGAGGGCGTGGCTCGGGGTCGTCACGAGCGCCGTGCTCCGGTAGTCGCGCATGATCCCGACCTGCCGGCGCGCGTTCGCCGAGGAGACCGGCACGACCGACGCGCCGAGCCGCTCCGCGCCCTGGTGCAGGCCGAAGGCGCCGGTGAAGAGGCCGTAGTCGAAGGCGATCTGGACGACGTCCTCCTTCGTGACGCCCCCGGCGACGAGGACGCGCGCGGTCAGGCTCGACCAGGTGCGCATGTCGTTCCGGGTGTACCCGACCGCCGTGGAGAGCCCGGTCGTGCCCGACGAGGCGTGGACGCGCACGATGTCGCGGAGCGGCACCGCGAAGAGGCCGTACGGGTGGTTCTCGCGCAGGTCCGCCTTCGTCGTGAAGGGGAGGCGCGCGAGGTCGGCGAGGGAGCGGAACTCGTCCGGGTTGAACCCGAGCTCGTCGAACCGCTTCCGGTAGAACGGCACGTGACGGTAGACGCGGTTGAGCGTCGCCTCCAGGCGCTCGAGCTGCAGCTGCTCGAGCTCCGCCCGGTTCATGCACTCGTGCTGCGGCTCCCAGATCCGGCTCTCGGTCCCGTTCATGGCCACGCCCTGTTCTCCGCGTCGAGGTCGCTGCCGAGGTACGCCCGCTGCACGTCGCGGTTCGCGAGGAGCTCCTCCGCCGTCCCCTGCAGCACGATCCGCCCCGTCTCGAGGACGTAGCCGCGATCCGCGATGCGCAGGGCGCTCCGCGCGTTCTGCTCCACGAGGAGCACCGTCGTGCCCGCCTCGCGCACGCGGCGGAGGATGGCGAAGATGTCCTTCACGACCAGCGGCGCGAGCCCCATCGACGGCTCGTCGAGCATCATGAGCTTGGGGCGGGCCATCAGGGCGCGCCCGATGGCGAGCATCTGCTGCTCGCCGCCGGAGAGCGTGCCGGCGAGCTGGCCGGCGCGCGAGCGCAGGATGGGGAAGAGCCCGAAGACACGCTCGAGGTCCTCGGCCACCTCGTGGCGCCTGCCGCGCGCGTACTGGACGTGCGCGCCGAGGAGGAGGTTCTCGCGCACCGGCATGGTCGCGAAGACCTGCCGCCCCTCCGGGACGAGCGAGCAGCCGCGGGCCACGATCCGCTCCGGCGCGAGCCGCTCCACCGGCTGCCCGTCGAACGCGATCTCGCCTGCGCGCGCCCGGACGAGCCCGGCGACGGTCTCGAGGAGCGTCGTCTTGCCCGCCCCGTTCGCCCCGACGATCGTCACGATCTCGCCCGCCGAGACGTGGAGGGTCACCCGCCGCAGGACGGTCAGCTTGCCGTAGCCGGCGTCGACGTTCCGGAGCCTCAGCACGGGGTCGCCTCGGTCACGCGGCGTCCTCCTCGCCGAGGTACACCCGGACCACCTCGGGGTGCTTCTGCACCGCCCGGGGCTCCGCGTCCGCGATCTTCTCGCCGTAGGAGAGCACCACCACCTCGTCCGAGACGTTCATCACGAGCCCCATGTCGTGCTCCACCACGAGGACGGTGACCCCGCGCTCCCGGATCCGGCCCACGAGCCGCGCCAGCTCGACCGTCTCGCGCATGTTGAGCCCGGCGGCGGGCTCGTCGAGCAGCAGCAGCTCGGGCTCCGACACGAGCGCGCGCGCGAGCTCGACCGCGCGCTGCTGGCCGTAGGAGAGGCTCGTCGCCTCGGCGTCGGCGAGCTCCGGGATGCCCAGGAAGTCGAGCGCCTCGCGGGCGCGCGCCTCGATCTGCCGCTCCTCCCCCCACGTCCACGGGAGGTGGAGCATGCCCGCCACGAACCCGGCCCGGGTGCGGGGGTGGCGGCCGACCATCACGTTCTCGAGCGCGGTCATGCCCGCGAACAGGCGGATGTGCTGGAACGTGCGGGAGAGCCCGCGCGCCGCGATCCGGTGCGGCGGCCGCCCCTGGATCGCCTCGCCCCGGAACAGGACGGTCCCCGCGTCCGGCGCGAAGACGCCCGACACCAGGTTGAAGAGCGTCGTCTTCCCGGCGCCGTTCGGTCCGATGAGCGCCTTCACCGTCCCCTCGCGGACCTCGAAGGACACGTCCTTCACGGCGTGGATCCCGCCGAAGCGCTTCGAGACGCCGCGGACCTCGAGCAGGGCGGTCACGGCGACGCCTCCGTCCGGCGCAGCCGGCCGAGCGCCGCCGCGAGCGCGGCGCGCGCGTCGAGCCGGAGGATCCCCTGCGGCGAGAAGAGCATGACGAGGACGAGCACGGCCCCGAACACCGCGTCGTCGAGCGTGCCGAAGTAGCCGCGCAGCGAGAGGAAGGTCAGGACGGCGCTCGTCGCGACGGTCCCCCAGAGGCTCCCCATCCCGCCGACCGCGACGATGGCGACGTAGCGGACCGACTTCATGATGCCCGACTCGCCGGGCCCGATCCCCGCGTTGTAGTGGGTGAGGAAGACGCCCCCCACCGCGGCGAGCACGGCGGAGAGGACGAACGTGGCGAGCTTGTAGCGGGCGACGTCCACGCCCATGGCCGCGGCGGCGTCCTCGGCGCCGTGGATGGCGCGCAGCGCGCGGCCGACGCGCGACTCGACGAGGTTCACGAGCAGGAGGAGCGCGAGCGCGACGAGCCCCCAGGCGACGTAGTAGTTCGCGACGCGCGCGGCCCGCCCTCCCCCCACCGCGAGGCCGCCCGCGACGGGGAACGGGGGCACCCCGCCGATCCCGTCCGCGGCGCCCAGCGCCGAGGTCCCGAGCACGACGCTGTAGACGATCGTGCCGAACCCGAGCGTCGCCATCGCGAGGTAGTGCCCCTTGAGCTTCAGCACCGGCACGCCGATCGCGAGCGCGACCGCGAAGGCGAGGACGAGCGCGGCGGCGCAGGCGGCCCAGGGGTGGACCGCGAGGAGCTCGCCGCCGTACGGATCCGGGCGCGCGGCGAGCACCCGGACGCGCTCGAGGAAGGCGACGAGCGCCTCGCCGCGCCGCGCGGAGAGGTCGAGCGTGGTGAGCGCGCCCGTCGCGTAGCCGCCGATCGCGAAGAAGGCGGCGTGGCCGAGGGAGATCTGCCCGGCGTACCCCATGAGGAGCGACAGCCCCGCCGCGACGAGCGTGTAGTAGGCCGACATCGTGAGCTGCGTGAGGAAGAACTCCTTGCCCGCCGCGCGCGTGGCGAGCTGGACGGCGACGACCACCGCCACGAAGAGCGCGACCCGCGCGTAGCGGGAGGAGCCGGCGCGCCTCATCCGCGGGCCTCGAGCCGCGCCACCTCGGCGGAGCCGAACAGGCCGCTCGGCCGGACGAAGAGGATGGCGAGGAGGATCGCCACCGAGATGGCGTCCTTGTAGGCGGTCGGGAGGAGCGAGACGCTGAACGCCTCGAGCACGCCCACCAGGAACCCGGCGGCCACCGCGGCGGTCGAGTTCCCCAGGCCGCCCAGGATCGCGACCGTGAAGCCCTTGATCGCGAGGCCGGTCCCGACGTTGTACGCGGTGTAGGTGATCGGCGAGACCACGCAGCCGGCGAGCGCGCCGATCCCGGCGGAGAGCGCGAACGAGAGCGTCACCAGGTTGCGCACCGGCACGCCGCAGAGCGCCGCCGCGTCGCGGTTCGAGGCGCAGGCGCGCATCTGCCGCCCGAGGGGGGTGTGCTGGAAGAAGGCCCACAGGGACGCCACGATCGCGACGCAGGCCGCGAGGCTCCAGAGCACCTGCGGCGAGACGTGCACGCCCCAGAGCGAGAGCGAGGTGACCTCGTCGCCGGTGAAGTACGGCAGCGCGCGCACCGACTCGCCCCACACCACGAGCGCCGCCTCCCGGATCATGATCGAGACGCCGATGGTTATGACGATCATCCGCAGGACGGTCGGCCGGCCGAGCCAGCGGATGAAGGTGAGCTCGACGAGCGCGCCCACGAGCATCGTCAGCAGCACGGCGGCGGCGATGGCGACGGGGAGCGGGACGAAGGCGGCGAGCGTCACCGCCGTCATCCCGCCCAGCATCACGAACTCGCCCTGGGCGAAGTTGATGATGCCCGTCGTGTTGTAGATGATGTTGAACCCCACGCCGACGACCGCGTAGATCGTCCCGTAGGTCAGCCCCGCGACGAGGTACTGGAAGAAGAGCTCGGTCTGCATCAGCGGCCGAGCACCACGAACTTCCCGCCCTTCACGGTGATCATCTCGAACGCCTCGATGGACAGGCCGTTGTGGTCCTCCGGCGAGAAGTTGAAGACGCCGGCCGTGCCCACGAACCCCTTCATGTCCTCGATCGCCTTGCGCGCCTTCTCGCGGTCGAGCCCCGCCTCCTTCACGGCGCGCACGAGGATGCCGAGCGCGTCGTAGGCGTGGCCGCCGAAGGTCGAGACGTCCTCCTTGAAGCGGGCCTCGTAGCCCTTCTTGTAGGAGGCGACGACCGGCTTCTGCTTGTCCGAGGCGGCGAGGGACTCGGCGACGACGATGCGGCTCGCCGGGAACATGACGCCCTCGGCGGCGGCGCCCGCCGCCTTGGCGTACTGCACGTTGGCGAAGCCGTGGCTCTGGAAGATCGGGACGGCGAGCCCGATCTGGCGCGCGTTCTTGATGACGATCGACTGCGCGGGCTCGATCGACCAGTTCAGGATCGCCTGGACGTTGGCCGCCTTCAGCTTGGTCACCTCGGCGGTGAGGTCGGTGGCCGCCTTGTCGTAGACCTCCGACGCGGCGATCTCGATCCCGTGCGCGGGGGCGAGCTTCTCGACCTGCTCCTTGCCGGCCTTCCCGAAGCCGGTGTTGGACGAGAGGACACCGATCCGCTTCACGCCGAGCTTCTTCATCTGCCGGAAGATCATCTCCGCCGCGTAGGAGTCCTTCGGCGCCACCTTGAAGACGTACGGGAGCACCGGGGTGGTGATCACCTCGGCGGCCGCGCACGACAGCAGGATCGTGCTCGCGTCGTTCACGAACTGCTTGACGGCGATGCTCTCGCCGCTGGTCGCGGGGCCGATGATGGCGAAGACGCCGTTCTCCTCGATGAGCTGCTTCGCGAACGAGATCGCCTTCTCCGGGTTCCCTCCGGTGTCCTTCACGATGAGCTCGATCTTGCGGCCGTCGACGCCGCCCTTCGCGTTCAGCTCCTCGACGAGCATCTCGAGCGTGCGCGCCTCGGGGGCGCCGAGGAAGGCGGCCGGGCCGGTGACCGACAGCAGGGCGCCGACCTTGAGCGGCTCCTTGCCCTGCGCGCCGGCCTGGAACGACGCGGCGAGCGCGAGGGCCGCCGCTGCGATGCGGGTGCGGTTCATGGGTTCTCCTCCCGAGGCTTACTTGCCGAGCAGGACGAACTTGCCGTCCTTCACCGTGACCATCTCGAACGCGTCCACGTCGAGCCCGTTGTGGTCCGCCGAAGTGAACGTGAAGACGCCGGCGGTCCCGACGAAGCCCTTCGTGCCCTCCAGCGCCGCGCGGACCTTCTCGCGGTCCGGCCCGACGTCCTGGATGAGCTTCACCAGGATCGCGAACGCGTCGTGGGCGTAGCCGCCGAAGGCGCTCGCGTCCTCCTGGTACCTCGCCTCGTACGCCTTCTTGTAGGCGACGAGGACCGCCTTCTGCGGGTGCTTGTCGCCGAGCGCCTCGGCGACCACGATCCGGCTCGCCGGGAAGATGACGCCCTCGGCGGCGGCGCCGGCCGCCTTCACGTACTGGATGTTCGCGAAGCCGTGGCTCTGGAAGATCGGCGCCTTCATCCCGATCTGGCGGGCGTTCTTGATCACGATCGACTGCGCCGGCTCGATCGACCAGTTGAGGAGCGCCTGCGGCCTGGTCGCGTTGACCTTGGTGACCTCGGCGGTGAGGTCGGTCGCGGCCTTGTCGTAGACCTCGTCCGCGACGATCTCGAGCCCGTACTCGGGCGCCATCTTCGCGATCGCCTCGCGCCCGGCCTTCCCGAAGCCCGTGTTGGAGGAGAGGACGCCGATGCGGACGATCCCTCCCCGCCGCATCTGCTGGAAGATCTTCACGAGCGCGTGGCTGTCCTTCTGGGCGGTCTTGAAGACCCACGGCGCGACCGGGTTCACGATCGCCTCGGCCGCGGCGCACGAGAGCAGGAGGGTCTTGCCGTCGCCCGCGATCCCCTTCACCGCGAGCGTCTCGCCGCTCGTCGCCGGCCCGATGATGGCGAACACCTGCTCCTCGTCGATGAGCTGCTTCGCGAACGAGATCGCCTTCTCCGGGCTCCCGCCGGTGTCCTTCACCAGGAGCTGCACCTTGCGCCCGGCGATCCCGCCCTTCGCGTTCAGGTCGGCGGCGAGCATCTCCAGGGTCCGCGCCTCGGGCGCGCCGAGGAAGGCGGCCGGCCCCGTCACCGAGAGCAGCGCGCCGATCTTGATCGGCTGCTCCGCGGCGGCGGGGAGCGCGGCGACCGCGGCGGCGAGCGCCGCGGCGAGAGCGGGGGTCGGGATCCTCTTCATCGTCGTCCTCCTTGCGGTGTGCGGGGGGTTCCTCGTCGGGCGGCTCACAGGCCCTGGACGTCTCCGGGCTCGAGGAGGGTCGCCCCGGCGGCGCGCAGCGTCGCGACCGCGCGGTCCACGTCCTCGAACCGGAAGACCACCACGGCCTGCTCGCCGCTCTTGCGGACGAACGCGTACATGTACTCGACCGCGATGCCCCGGAGCGCGTTGAGCGTCGTGGCGAGGCCGCCCGGCCGGTCCGGGATGAGCACCGCGATGACCGGCGTCCGGCGCACCGTGAACCCGGCGTCCTTGAGCGCGAAGGTCGCCCGATCCGCGTCGTTCACGATGAGGCGCACGATCCCGAAGTCGGTCTGGTCGGCGAGCGCCATCGCGCGGATGTCCACCGCGCTCCGCGCGAGCACGTTCACGACGTCGGCGAGGCCACCCGTCTCGTTCTCGATGAAGACCGAGATCTGCTCGATCGCCACGCGCAGGTCCTCCGGCGGAGCCGAGGAGCATACCCCAGGGGGGACCGGGAGGACACCTGGCCGCACCTGGACGTACTTCGGTGGAGCGCCCTAGCGCCCTTCCGGGGCCGGGGCGGGGGCCGCCGCCGGCGCGGGGGCGCGCCGCCCGCGGCCGCCGCGGGCGCCCGGCGCCCGGCCTCGCCGCGCCGGCTCGCGCTCGGGCGGCGACGGCTCGACCCCGCCGCGCGACACGGCCTCGCCGGACGTCCCGGGCCCGGAGACGAGGACCTGGCCGTGGCGGGCCGCGAGCGTGCCCGAGAACGCGTCGGCGCCGGCGGGCGCGGCCGCCCGGTATCCGACCTCGAACCGGTACTCGCCCGGCGGGACCCCGCCGCACGCCGCCTCGAGGTCCACGCGCACCGAGAGCCGGTCGCCCGGCGCGAGCGCCACCGGCGGGCCCGGCGCGGGCGGCTCGACCGGCGCGGCGCCGCAGACGCGGAGCCCGTCCGCCCCGGCGTACACGTCCACGCGCGCGTTCGCCGGATCCGGCGACGCGACGTGCACGGTGCGGTTCGTCGGGTTCTCGAGCGCGAACCCCACGGCGCGCCGGGCCCCCGGCTCCCAGCGCACGATGGGCGACGCCCAGAGGCGCACGGCGGGCTCGGCCGCCTCGCCCCTCCGCTCCTCGCCCGCGCCGCCGCACGCCGCGGCGAGGGCGAGGACCGCCGCGACCGCCGCCGCTCGCCCTCGCCCGCTCACGCCCACACGGTGGTGATCCCTAGCTTCTCCGGGCGAGGGGGAGCGATGGCCAGACGGGGGCGGGAGCGGCGGCCGGGAGCGGTCGCGGACGCGGCGATCGGCGCCGCCAGCGGCCTCGCCGCGAGCTGGGTCATGTCCGCGGCGTACGGACCGCTCTGGCGCGCGGGGAGCGAGGAGACGAGGCGCCGCGAGCAGGAGGCGCAGGGAGGCATGCCCCCGGCGACCATCCGCGCGGCCGAGGCCGCGGCCGCCGCGGTGGGCCGCGAGCTCCCGGAGCGCCGCAAGGGGCTCGGGGGCTGGATCGTCCACTACGCCTACGGCGTCGCGTGGGGCGCCGCCTTCGCGCTCGGCGCGCGCGCGGCGGGCGGCCGCCGGCCGGTCGCGACCGGCCTCGCGTTCGGCGTCGCGCTCTGGCTGCTGAGCGACGAGGTGCTCGTGCCGCTCTTCCGCTTCTCGCGCCCCCCCACCCGCTACCCGGCGACGACGCACGCGAAGGGGCTCGCGGCCCACCTCGTCTACGGCGTCGCCACGGACGTGGGCTGGCGGCTCGGGCGCGCCGCCTGGCGCTGACGGCTCATCGCACGGGCGGCGTGGAGCGCAGGACGAGCGCCCCGACGACGCCCGCGGCGAGGGACCCCGCGAGGATCCCGAGCTTCGCCTCGTCGAGGAGGTCGGCCCGCTCGGGGAAGGCGAGCGCGGCGATGAACAGCGCGACGGTGAAGCCGATCCCCGCGACGGCGGACGCGCCGAGGAGCCGCGTCCACCCGGCGTCGCCCGGGATCGGCGCGAGCCCGAGCTTCACCGCCGCGGCGGCGAACGCGAAGATCCCGAGCGCCTTCCCGGCGAGGAGCGCGACCGCGGTCCCGACCGCGACGCTCCCGGTCAGCCGGTCGGGCGCGATCCCGGCGACCTCGACGCCGGAGTTCACGAGCGCGAACGCCGGGACGATCCCGAACGCCACCCACGGGTGGAGGATCGCGATGAGCCGCGCGAGCACCGGCTCGCCCGCCTCGAGCGCGCCCTCGATCCCGAGCACCTCCTCCGCCGCGCGCTCCTCGTCGTCGTGCGCCGCCGCCGCGAGCTCGCGCGCGTGCACCGCGAGCGCGTCGAGCACGGCGGCCTGCGGGACGCGCCCCCGCGCCGGGACCACCAGCCCGAGCGCCACCCCGGCGAGGGTGGGGTGGAGGCCGGCGCGGTGGAACGCGTACCAGAGCACCGCGCCGCCGCACGCCCACGCGACGCCGCTCCGGACGTGCCAGCGCGACAGCGCGCCGAGCGCGACGGCGATCGCCGCCGCGCCGGCGATCCACCCCGGCGACACGCCGGACCCGTAGAAGAGCGCGATCACGAGGATGCCGCCGACGTCGTCGAAGATCGCGAGGGCGGTCACGAAGACCAGCAGCGCGTGGGGGATCCTCGACCGGAGCAGCGTGAGGATGCCGATGGCGAACGCGATGTCCGTCGCCATCGGGATCCCCCACCCCGGCCGCCCGTCCCCGCCCGCGTTCCAGGCGAGGTAGATCGCCGCGGGGACGACCATGCCCCCGAGGGCGGCGACGAGCGGGAGGGCGGCGCGCGACGGCGACCGCAGCTCGCCGACCACGAGCTCGCGCTTGATCTCCATGCCCACGACGAAGAAGAAGAGCGCCATGAGCCCGTCGTTCACGAGCGCGTGGAGCGTGAACGTCGCCGCGAGCGGGCCCATCCGGACGGAGATCGGCGTCTCGACGACGGCGCGGTAGCTCGCGCCCGCGAGGTTCGCCCAGGCGAGGGCCACCGCGGCCGCGCCGAGCAGCAGGATCCCGCTCGCCGCCTCGAGCCGGAAGAACGCGGCGACGGGCCGCGCCACCGCCCGCACCAGCGGGGGCAGCGGTGGGACGCCGGAGGTCCGCTCGATGCGGGGGCCGCTCGCCATCGTCCCCCGTTGATCGCCCGGCGCGGGGGCGGGCGCAAGCGGATCGGGAGCAGCCGCCGGTCAGGCTCCCGTCGCGCGCAGGAGCGCGTCGGTGCACTCCCCGGCGCGGTCGAGCTTGCGCCGCGCCTCGATCAGCGCCCGGAGCAGCGCGTCCACCTCGCGCTGGGCGGGCAGGTACCAGCCGGCGCGCGACGCGTGCGTCCGCCCCACGCGCACGGCGACCGCGACGCCGTCGGTCGCGAACGCGTCCTCGTCGGTGACGTCGTCGCCGGCGTACAGCGCGCGGCGCCAGCCGATCCGGTGGAGCAGCTCCGCCACCGCGGCCCCCTTGTCCGGCGCGTCCGCGGGGACGACGTTCGCGACGGCGCGCCCGCCGAAGACCCGCGCCGCCGGGAGCCCGGCGACGGCGTCGCGCACGCGCCGCCGCGCCGCGGCGCGGTCGGGCGCGCGGCGGTAGTGGATCGCGAGGGAGAGCCCCTTGTCCTCGAGCTCGATCCCCTCGGCGTCGCCCAGCTCGGCGCGCAGCGCCTCGGCCCAGGCCACGACCTCGCGCCGCGGCGAGCGGTCCACCGGGCCGAAGCCCGCCTCCGCGCCGTGGTTTCCGACGACGGCGAGGAGCGGCACGCCCTCGAGGCGCGACGCGACGTCGGCGCGCGCGCGCCCGGAGACCACGGCGCACGGGTACAGCAGGGAGGCGACGCGCAGCAGCGTCCGGGTCTCCGCGCGCATGGCGGCGTCCGCCGGCCGTGGGACGATCGGCGCGAGCGTGCCGTCGAAGTCGAACACGAGCAGCGCCCGCTCCCGCGCGAGCGCGTCGAGCACGGGCGACCCCGCCTCCGAGAGGATCGGCCTCATCCCTTCGCCTCCTCGACCGGCTGCGGCCCCGGGCCGAGCCGTATCGACAGCCGGTCGCGCTGCCGAAGGCGCGACGCGTCGGTGAGCATGCGCCCTGCCCAGCGGTACACGTTCATGCCCTGCAGGAACGAGCGCATCGCGCGCATGCGCTCCTGCTGCTCCGCCTCGGACATCGCGAGCGCGGTCGCGATCGCGCTCGACGCCTCCTCGACGTCGTAGGGGTTCACGAGGAGCGCCTCGGTCAGCTCGCGCGCCGCGCCGGTGAAGCGCGAGAGCACGAGCACGCCGCGGTCGTCGTCGCGCGCCGCCACGAACTCCTTCGCGACCAGGTTCATCCCGTCGTGGAGCGAGGAGACGTAGCAGAGGTCCGCCGCCCGCAGGTACTCGAAGATGCGCGGCGGCTCGTGGTGCTCGCGCAGGAGCGCGATCGGCCTCCACCCCGCGTCGCCGAAGCGCTCGTTCACGCGCCCGGCGAGCGCCTCGACGCGCTCGCCGAGGTCCCGGTACTCCGGGATCAGCGAGCGGCTCGGGGCGGCGATCTGCGCGAAGGTGAACCTCCGGCGCAGCCGCGGGAACCGCTCCAGCGCCCGCTCCACCGCGAGGAGGCGCTCCTCGACCCCCTTCGTGTAGTCGAGCCGGTCCACGCCGACGCCGAGGAGCGCGTCCGGCGCGAGGCCGAGCCGCTCGCGCACGCGCCGGCGGCACTCCTCGACCGGCGCGGACCGCTCCGCCCAGCGGCTCGGCCACTCGATCGAGATCGGGTAGGGCCGGACGAGGACCTCGCGCCCCTGCACGAAGATCGACTGCCGCTCGCGGTCGATCCGCGCCTCCAGGTAGCGGTCCACCGTGTCCACGAAGTTGTTGCAGTGGAGCTGCGTGTGGAAGCCGACGACGCTCGCGCCGAGCATCCCGTCGAGCAGCTCGTTGGCCCAGGGGCAGATGCCGAACCGCTCCCCGTGCGGCCAGGGGATGTGCCAGAAGACGATGATCGTGGCGCGGGGCAGGCGTTCGCGGATCATCCGCGGGGCGAGCGCGTAGTGGTAGTCCTGCACGAGCACGATCGGGTCGGGGCCGTCCACCTCCGCGCAGACCGCCTCCGCGAACCTGCGGTTCACCCGCTCGTACTCGCGGAAGTCCTGGGCCCGGAACCGCGGACGGGTGTGCGCCATGTGGCAGAGCGGCCAGAGCCCCTCGTTGGAGAACCCGTAGTAGTAGCCGCGCTCCTCCTCCTCCGTGAGCCACACGCGCCGGATGGCGTAGGACTCCTCGCCGGGCGGCACCCGCACGCGGTCGTTCCGGTCCACGACGTCGCGGTCCGCCGAGCCGCTGCCGTGCGCGATCCAGACGCCGCCGCAGGCGCGCATCACCGGCTCGAGCGCCGTGACGAGGCCGCTCGCCGGGTGGAGCACCCGGACCGTGCCGTCGCCCGCGCGCTCGTGCACGTACGGCTCCCGGTTCGCGACGACCACGACGCCCTCGCCGCCCAGCGCGTCGGTGAGGATCCGGTGGAGCCGCTCCGGGGACCACTTGCCGCCGGCGGTGCCGGTCTGCTCCGCCGCGAGCTCGGAGACGAGGTTGCGGACGTCGGAGAGGAGCGGCTGGAACTCCTTGCGCGCCCGCGCCGGCCGCTCGCCACCCCCGAGCGACAGGAGCCGGCGCAGCTCCTCGGTCCAGTCCCGCCAGGACGCGCGCCGGACCGCCACCGTGAGGACGGAGGCGAGGAGCGCCACGACCGCGAAGGCACCGAGCGTGAAGCGCTGCAGCGCGGCCTCGCGCCGCGCGAGGAAGCTGAGGTCGTGCACGACGACGACGTGGCCGTGCGTTCCCTCGTCGTCGCTGACGGGGAGCGCGAGCGCGTGGACGGGGCCGCCCTGCGCCTGCTCGACCACCTCGAGGGCGGGCGGCGCGTCGCGGGCGCCGAGGCGCGCGGCGAGGGACTCGCACGAGACGCCGGCGGGGACGATCCCGGTGCTGGCGGCCGTCCGCCCGTCCGGGGTGCAGACCGCCGCCCCCATGATGCGGTCGTCGCGCCCGAGCTCCGCCAGCACGAGCCCGAGCTTGCGGTGGTCCTTCACGCGCAGCCGCTCGGCCAAGGTCTCGCGCGCGCCGCTCACCGCCAGGCGCGCGCGCAGGCTGACGTCGCGCTCGAACCAAGTCCTCGCCGTCCGGTGGACGAGGAGCGTGGCCCCCCACGCCAGGGCCGTGAGCACCGCGACGAGCGGGAGCCCCCAGCGCAGGACCGTTCGCATTCCGGAGACCTTCCGCTTTTGCGCCCTGGTCGGCAACCCTCCGCGAGGAGCGCGCGAGCGGCCGGGCGCCCGTTCGGGGGGCCCGCCCGGGTGGTCGAACCCCCCACGTCGAGCGCGCGCGGCGAGCTGCCGCGGCCGCCCGGGCGCCCGGGCCCGCGGCGCCTCGGCCGGCGATCACCGCCCCGACGCGCGACGCGCCCTCGGCTCCGCGGCGCGCGCCGCCGCGCGCGACGTCCTCGCGTCGACATGCACGGGCTTCCGTGGTTTGTTCTCGCGGCATGCTCCAGCCGAAGCAGGACTCCCCTTTCCCCGCGCTCGCGAAGGCGTGGGCCGCCGCCGGCGCGCCGTCCGCCGCGGACCGGGAGTCCACGGTCGAGGCGCTCGGCGCCGTCCGGCCGGGCGACCTCCCGGAGCTCGCGCCGGTGGTCGAGGCCCTCCTCGCCCGGCTCGGCGACGCGGCCGCCCGCCCCGCGGCGCGGCGGGGCCTCTTCGCGCTGCTCGACGGCGTCCGGCGGCGCGCGTTCACCGCCGCGCTCGCCCCCGCGGACGTCGAGCCCTGGACGAGGCTCGTCCTCCGGATCGTGCGCGAGGCGGACTACGCCTTCGGGGACCTCCTCCGCTCGCGCGAGGAGACCGATCCCAGGACGGTCGCGCTGCGCGTGCTCGGCCAGGACGCCTGCGAGGTCACCGTCGCGGACCTCGCGCGCCGGACGCGCGCGATCGCGCGCGGGATCCTCGCGCTCGTCGACGGCGACCCGGAGGCGAAGGTCGCGATCCTCGCCGAGAACTGCCTCGAGGCGGCGCTGTGCGACCTCGCCTGCCTGTCGCACGGCATCGTGGACTTCCCGCTCCCGGCGAACGCGGTCGCGGAGCAGATCGTCTTCATGCTTCGCCACTCGGGGGCGCGCGTCCTGCTCGCGCAGGACGAGGAGCAGCTCGCCAAGGTCCTGCCGTCGCTCGCGGGGATCCCCGAGCTGCGGGACGTGGTCGTCTTCTCGCGCACCGCCGCCGACCGGAACGGCCTCCTCTCGCTCGAGCAGATGGTCTCGCAGGGCGCCGAGTTCGACGACGCGGCGCGCGCGGCGCGCGCGGCGGAGGTGAAGGCGACCGACGTCGCGACGGTGATGTACACCTCGGGCACGACGGGGAAGCCGAAGGGCATCCTCTTCACGCACGAGAACATCGTCTCGAAGCGCTTCTGCCGCGCGTTCGCGCTGCCGCACGTGAACGAGGGCGACGTCTTCCTCTGCTATCTGCCGCTCTACCACACCTTCGGACGGTACCTGGAGCTGTGCGGGTCGCTGTTCTGGGGCGCGACGTACGTGTTCGCGCGCTCGACCGCGCAGGCGTCGCTCCTCGAGGACTTCCGCCGGGTGAAGCCGACCGTCTTCATCTCGGTCCCGAAGAAGTGGATGGAGCTGCACGAGGCGGCGGTCTGGGAGACGGCGTCCGACGAGGCGGACGACGAGCTCGTGCCGCACCTGCGCGCCACGACCGGCGGGCGGCTCCGCTACGGCCTCTCCGCCGCCGGCTACCTCGACCCGATCGTCTTCCGCGCGTTCCACCGCGCCGGCACTGAGCTGTGCTCCGGCTACGGGATGACCGAGGCGACGGGCGGCGTGACCATGACGCCGCCCGGCGAGTACGTGGACGACTCGATCGGGAAGCCGCTCCCCGGGATCGAGTGCCGGCGCGCCGACGACGGCGAGCTCCTCATCCGCGGCCCGTACGTCTCGCCCGGCTACTTCAAGCCCGGCGCCGACGAGCGCGGGCGCGACGCCGAGGGCTGGTTCGGCACCGGCGACCTCGTCGCGCTCGACCCCGCGGGCCACTTCCGCATCACCGGGCGGAAGAAGGAGATCTACAAGAACCGCCAGGGACAGACCATCGCCCCGCAGCGCGTCGAGAACCTCTTCCGCGACTTCGAGGCCATCTCGCAGGCGTTCCTGGTCGGCGATCACAGGGAGTACAACACCCTCCTCGTCTGGCCGAACCACACCTCCCCCGCCGTGGCGGGGAAGCCGCCCGACGAGCTGCGCGAGCTGATCTCGTCGCTCGTGGCGAGCGCGAACCGGTTCCTCGCGCCGTTCGAGCGCGTGGTGGCGTTCCAGCTCCTGCCGCGGCCCCTCGACGAGGAGCACGAGGAGCTGACGCACAAGCACACCTTCAAGCGCCCGGAGGTCGCGCGGAACTGGAAGGCCCTCATCGAGAAGCTGTACGAGCAGAAGCACCTCGCCCTGTCGCTCGACGGCTCGTTCCTGCGAATCCCGAACTGGGTCCTCCGCGAGATCGGCGTGCTCCAGCACGAGGTGTCGCTCGACGGGACGACGCTGCGCGCGGGCGACCGCACCCTGGAGGTCGGGGCGGTGCCGCACGCGCCCGGCGCGACGCGCGTCGGCGACCTCGCCTACGTCTCCGACGGCACGGTGGTCGATCTCGGCGCGCTCCTCGCGCGGCCCCGGCTCTGGCTCGGGAACGAGGCGCTCCGCACGTTCCTGGGCGAGGAGGCGTTCGTCTCGCTCGTGTCGCGCCGCCGCAAGGGGCCGGGCGAGCTGCGGATCGACCCGCGCTGGTGGCCGGCCCCCGCGCCGGAGCGGATCCCCGGGCTGCTCGCGCTCGTCGAGCGCCCCGAGCCCACCTTCCACTCCATCCACGCCGCGGGCGAGCTGCTCCGGGCCGAGCGCCCCGAGGCGCGCCGCGCGATCGCGCACCTCCACGTCGGGCTCGCGGCGGCCCAGCCGGAGCAGGTCGCCCTCTGCCGCGCGCTCCTCAGCCGCGCCGCGGACGCGCCGGACGAGGACGTCCGCCGCCGCGCCTTCCGCGTGCTGCTCCCGAACGAGGACCCGGCGGACACCCTCGAGACGCTGCGCGTGTTCCTCGATCGCATGGGCGCGCTCGCGCTCCGCGACGAGGACCTCGCCGATCTCGGCGAGCGCGGCCTCTCCGACGCCCAGGTGCAAGCCCTCATCGGCCACCTCTCGTCGGCGCGCGCCATCGCGGTCCCCGCGGACGGGTCCGAGCGGCGCCTGCTCGTCGGGGCGATGCGGCTCGCCACCGCCACCGCGATCGCCCACCCCACCTACTTCGCGCCCGTGCGCATCCCGCTCGCGCGCCTCACGCTCCACGACGACGCGGAGATCGCGGCGCGCGCCGGCGAGGAGCTGGACCGGCTCCGCCGCGGCTTCTCGAACTGGATCGGGCCGAACCTGCGGCTCGCGATCGACCCGCAGACCGGCGCCGAGTACGGGTGGCGCGACGTGCTCGTCTTCGACGAGAACGTGGCGCCCGCGCCGGCGCACCACCTGCTGCAGGCGCTCGAGGACTCGACCATCGTGCGCGCGTCCGTGTTCCTCCTCGGGCGCGGCGTCCTCCTCTCCCTCGCCGACATCCCGCCGGGCGGCGCGGCGGTGAGCCTCCTCGGCCGCCAGCACGGCAAGAGCGTCTACCGGCTCTCCATCCACACGCGCGCGCGGGAGGTCTTCGACGTCGCCATCAACGTCGCCGAGGACATGAACTTCGCGGAGCTGCGGCAGGAGGTCTCCTGGCTCCTCGCCTCCGGCGCGCCGCCGCCGCTCGTCGAGCAGTTCGGCGGCTACTTCGCCGAGTGGGGCATCTTCACCGAGGAGTTCATCCCCGGGAACACCGTCGAGAAGCAGGTCGCGCGGCTCGTGCGGCAGGGCGAGACGCAGCGGATGAAGCTCCTCTGGCCGTTCTTCGTCTGGACCGCCGCGGAGGGGCACGTCCGCTTCTGGGACCGCACCGGCCGGCGGTTCGCGCTCCGCGAGCCCTCGCCCGCCGCGTTCATCGTGCCGTCGCACGACTACCACGCCGGCGCGCGGCTCGTGTCGATCTCCGACCGGACGCCCTGCGCCGCGCTCGACGAGCTGCTCGACCGCTTCCGCGCCGCCTTCGTCGCGCGGATCGAGGCCTCGCGCCCCGAGCTGCGCACCGAGGTGGACGAGGGGATCTACCTGTCGGCCGTGGTGGAGGCGCTCGGGGCCGAGCGGGGCGTCGCGCTCCTCTCCGCGACCGCGCAGGACTCGCCGCGCGCGGTCGCGATCGAGACGTTCCTCGAGCGGATCCGCGCGGAGGGCTTCACGCCGCAGCGCGTCTGGTTCGCGGCGCGCCGCCACCGCCGCTGGCTCGCCGTGAACCCGGCCGCGACCACCGAGGCGCAGGGGACGATGCTCCGGGAGCTCTGGGGCACCTACCGGCTCTCCGAGCTCGAGCAGGCGTGGCCCGACACGCGCATCCGCTTCTTCCGCCGGACGGTCTTCGAGCGCGCGCGGCCGGAGCTCGGAGAGGCCCTCGACCGGCTCATGGCCCGGGCGCGGTCCCTCCCCGCGGGCGGGCTCGACGTCGAGGAGCAGGTCGCCGCGATCCGCGCCGCCATCGCGCCGACGGCGGAGGAGGACTACTTCCTCGCCCGGATGACCTATCCGTACCTCGCGCCCGGCGACGACGTGGCGCTCATCTCGATGCCCTCGGGCGGCCACTACGTCACCGAGGTGGTGGTGGCGCTGGCCGACGAGGAGGGCAGCCGGTTCACGGTCCGCGGGCCGGTGTCGCCCCGGGAGGTGGCCCGCCTCCTGCACATGTTCCACGACGCGAACCTGCACGTGACGTTCACGGCGGAACACGAGTTCCTGCTCTGCCTCGATGCCAAGGAAACGCCCATCGGCGGCCTGTTCTACAAGCCGGCCGGCCCCGACCGGATCCACATGGAGAAGCTCGTGGTCGCCCGGCGGCACCGGGGCAAGGGGGTGGCCGACGGCCTCGTGAAGGAGTTCTTCCGGCGGATGCGGGCGCGCGGCGCGCTGCGCGTCGAGACGGGCTACTTCCAGCCCGAGGTCCTGCGCCGCTTCGGGTTCCGCACCGACCCGACCTCGGGCGGTCTCGTCCGCGATCTCGAGCCCGAGCCCCAGCCGAGCTGACGCGTCATGTCCCATTCGACCTGGAAGCTCATCGACTCGACGCTCCGGGAGGGCGAGCAGTTCGCGCGCGCGAACTTCCGCACCGAGGACAAGCTCGAGATCGCGCGGGCGCTCGACACCTTCGGGGTGGAGTACGTCGAGGTCACCTCGCCGGCCGCGTCTCCGCAGTCGCAGCGGGACGCGGTGCAGATCGTGAAGCTCGGGCTCGGCGCGCGGGTCATCACCCACTCCCGCTGCGTGCTCGACGACGTCCGCGCCGCCCTCGACACCGGGGTCCGCGGCATCGGCCTCTTGTTCGCGACGAGCCGCATCCTCCGCGAGTCGTCGCACGGGAAGTCGATCCAGCAGATCATCGACGCGATGGCGCCCCCCATCGAGCTCGCCCTCTCGGCGGGGCTCGAGGTGCGCTTCTCGGCCGAGGACGCCTTCCGGTCCGAGGTGCCCGACCTCCTCGCCGTCTACCAGGCGGCGGAGCGGATGGGCGTGCACCGGGTCGGCATCGCGGACACCGTCGGCATCGCGACGCCGCGCCAGGTGTACGCGCTGTTCCGCGAGGTGCGGCGGGCGGTGCGGTGCGACGTCGGCTTCCACGGACACAACGACACGGGCTGCGCGGTGGCGAACGCCTACGAGGCGGTGGCGGCGGGCGCGACGCACGTGGACGTGTCCGTGCTCGGCATCGGCGAGCGCGTCGGGATCACCTCCCTCGGCGGGTTCGTGGCGCGCATGTTCGCGCTCGAGCCGCAGAGCGTGGCGGAGCGCTACCGGCTCGGGCAGCTCCGCGAGCTGGAGCGGGTGGTCGCGCGGGTCACCGGCGTCGAGATCCCCTTCAACAACTTCGTCACCGGCGAGACCGCCTACTCCCACAAGGCGGGAATGCACCTCAAGTCGATGATGTCGAACCCCGGCTCCTACGAGATCATCCCGCCCGAGGCGTTCGGCCTGTCGCGGCGGCTCATCCTCGGCAGCCGCCTCACCGGCCGCCACGCCATCGCGTACCGCGCCCGGGAGATGGGGATCACCTTCGGCGAGTCGGAGCTCAAGGCGATCACGAAGCGGATCAAGGAGCTGGCCGACACGGGCGAGCTGTCCGAGGCCCAGATCGACGAGGTCCTGCGGGAGTGGGTGACCGCCTGACGTGGCGCTCCGGTCGGGGGCCTCGCGCCCCTTCCGGCGCGCGCGCACCGCTTGTCACTGGCTGGCCGCGAGCGCGACAGTGGATCGTCTGCCTGCGGCGCATTCCCCGAACGGATGCCCCTCACCCCTCCCACACAGCCGGCCAACGCGGAAGCGGTCGAGGCGCTCGTGCGCGAGCTCGCCCTCGTCCCGCCGGGCGACCGCACCGGGCCGGTGCCGCCGCACGTGCGCGACCTTCTCGCGCGGATCGCGGTGGACGAGATGTACGAGCTCGTCGTGCTCCTCCGCCCCGACGGCACCGTCCTCGACGGGAACGTCCCCGCGGTGCGCGCGGGCGGCGCCCCGCTCGACGCCGTCGTGGGCCACCCGTGCTGGGAGGCGTCCGTCCTCGGGTCCCGGGAGTCGCGCGAGCGGCTCCGCGACGGGATCCGCCGCGCGGCCGCGGGCGAGTTCGTCCGGTGGGAGATGGACCTCGCCGTGGCGCCGTCCGCGCCTCCCGTCGCGCTCGACGTCTCGCTGCGTCCGGTGCGGGACGCGGCCGGCGCCGTCGTCCTGATCGTCGCGGAAGGGCGCGACGTCACGCCGCTGCGCCGGGCCCGGGAGCTCCTGCAGCAGGAGCTCGAGGGCCAGGCCGAGGACGTGGAGCGGCTCGCGGGCGAGCTCGGCCGCCGCAAGCGCGAGCTCGAGACCGCCCTGGACGCGATGCGGTTCGCGCGCGAGCAGGCGGACCGCGCGAACGCCCAGAAGACCGGGCTGCTCCGGCTCGTCTCGCACGAGCTCCGCACCCCGCTCTCCGCGATCCTGCTGCAGGTGGACCGGCTCCGCCGCGACGCCGCCGAGCTGTCGCCGGCCCACCGCGACGCGGTGGGCCGCATGCGGTCGGCGACGCAGCGGCTCACCGGGCTCGTCGAGTCGCTGCTCGAGTTCGCGCGCATGGAGGCGGGGCGCGTGACGCTCGAGCCCGAGCTGCTCGACGCGGCCCGCGTCGCCGGAGAGGCGCTGGAGGAGCTCCGGCCGCACGCGCAGGCGAAGGGGCTCGAGCTCGCCGGCCCCGCGCCGGGAACCGTCCCGCACCTCGAGACGGACGCGCGCCTCCTCCGGCTCGTGCTCCTCAACCTCGTGTCCAACGGGATCAAGTTCACCGACGCGGGCTCCGTCACGGTCTCGATCGCCGCGGACGGCGAGGAGCACCACATCGCCGTCCGCGACACCGGGCGCGGCGTCGCCCCCGCCGACCAGACGCGGATCTTCGAGCCGTTCGAGCAGCTCGAGGAGATCGCGCGCAAGCACACGCCGGGGATCGGCCTCGGCCTCGCGCTCGTGCGGGAGATGGTCTTCACGCTGGGCGGGAGGATCCGCCTCGAGTCGGCCCTCGGCGAGGGGAGCACGTTCACGGTCACCCTCCCGTCGCGCCGCCGGGCTGCGGACCGCGGCGCCGTGCAGCCGAGGTGAGCGGCCCGCCGTCGCGGTCGCCGCGCGGTCGCGAGCCGAGGGTCGCGGTCGCGCTCGTGATGTAGACTCCGCCGCCCATGCTCCGCAGCCGCCTCCTCCTGCTCGCCGCCGCCGTCCTCTGGTCCACTGCGGGCGCCGCGATCAAGCGCTGCGGCCTCGACGGCTGGCAGATCGCCGGCGGCCGCTCGCTCGTCGCGGCCGCGTTCCTGCTCGCCGTCGTCCCCGAGGCGCGGGTCCGCCCCACCCTGCGTGCGCTCGCGGTCTCGGTCGCCTACGCCTTCACCGTCGTGCTGTTCGTGCTCGCGACGAAGCTCACCACGGCGGCGAACGCGATCTTCATCCAGGACACGGCCCCGCTCTGGGTGCTGCTCCTCTCGCCGTGGCTCCTGGGCGAGCGCCCGACGCGCGGCGAGCTCCTCGCGATCCCGGTGTACGGCGTCGGGCTCGGCCTGTTCTTCCTGGACGAGCTGACCGCGGGGCAGGTGCTCGGCAACGCGGTGGCGCTCGCCTCCGGGGTCGCCTTCGCCGTCTCGATCGTCGGCCTTCGGCTCCTGCGCCACGACGGGCCGGCGGCGCTCGTCTACGGCAACGCGATCGCGGCCCTCGCGGCGCTGCCGCTCTGGGGGCGCGGACCGGACGCGACCGGCGCCGACCTCGCCATCGTCGCCTACCTCGGCATCTTCCAGCTCGGCCTCGCGTACCTGGCCTTCTCCCGCGGGGTCACCGGGACGCCCGCGATCGAGGCGTCGCTGCTCGTCCTGCTCGAGCCGGTGCTGAACCCGATCTGGACCTTCCTCGTCGCGGGGGAGCGCCCCGGGCCCTGGGCGATCGCCGGCGGCGCGGTCGTGCTCGGCGCGACCGCCTGGCGGACGCTCGCGCCCGCGCTCACGCCGAGGCTCGGCTGAAGCGGCTCGCCGGGAGTCTACCCGCGCGCGCGCGTCGACGCGCGCTGCGGCACCCGGAAGAAGTCCGCGATCTCGTCCCGCCGCGCCATCGTGTCCGCGTAGCCGAGGTCCATCACGCGGCGCACGTAGATCGGCTCGAAGGCGAGATAGCTGAGGAGGTCCTCGCCGGCGTGGCCGGTCGCGCCGATGCCCTTGAGGAGGTACCGGAGCATCGCCGGGAAGCGGTGGTACTCGTCCGCCGCGAGCTTGCCGAGATCCTGCGACGGGCGCAGGACGAGCGCGGGGATCGGCCGCAGGTCGACGTCGCCGTTCTCGAGCTTGCTCCGGGGCACGAGCTCGAGCGTCCGGTTCACGCGCTGCAGCCGCTCGAGGTCGGAGTCGAGCGAGTCGAGGAAGACGGCGTTGAGGAGCACGCCCGCGATCTCCGACATCGGCATCCGCGCCGTCGGGGCGGCGGACCGCCCCTCGCGCGCGGCGGACTCGGCGGGCGGCCGGAGGTAGCGCTGGCTGATCGCGACGATCCGCTCGGCGCCGAGGTGGATCGCCGGGCTCATCGGGTAGTGCATCCGCACGCAGCCGTCGCCGAAGAACGCGCCCTGGATCGGGACGGGGGGGAAGAACACGGGGATCGCCGCCGAGGCCATCACGTGGTCCGCCGTGATCCGCGCGCGGATGCCGACGCGCGTCGAGCGCGTCCACGGCTGGACGTCGGGGGCGGCCTCGAAGAACGTGACGCCGTTCCCGGTGTTGTAGTTGGTCGCCGAGACCGCCACGCCGCGGAGCCGGCCCGCCCGCACGTGGCGGCGCATCCGCCCGAGGAGGAGCTCGGTCTCGACGAGGTGGCGCAGCGGCGCGGGGTCGAGGAGGTAGTTGATGCCGGTCTTCCCGACGAGGCCGCCCGTCGAGAGATCGCGCAGCCACCGCGTGCCGATGCGCGCGAGCCGCAGCGTGCCCGTCCGGTAGATCCGGTCCGGCGTCAGCCCCGCCCAGGTGCACGCGAGGCGCTCGGCCGCGCCCCGGAAGTCGTCGGCGGCGGTGGCGAGCCCCACGGCGTTGATCGCGCCCGCGGAGATGCCGGACAGCACGCCGAACGGCGACGGGCCCGGGGGGACGATCTCCGCGAACGCGCGGATCGCGCCCACCTGATACGCGGCCCGCGCGCCGCCGCCCGTCAGGACGAGTCCGACGTGGCTCACGAGATCAAAATAGCGCTACTGACGCAGCGCGGCAAACATCATCGGAGCGCGCGGAGCGCCGCCTCGAGGTCGCGCACCGCGAGGTACAGGTTCACCTTGCGGGCGCTCCCGGCGTTTCCGACGTAGGCGTACTCGATGTTCACGCCCGCGGCGCCGAGGCGATCCGCGGCGTCGCCGAGCGCGCCGGGCCGGTCCGGAACCGTCACCTCGAGGACCTCGTCCTCGGTGGTGCGCCAGCCGTGCGCCGCGAAGATCCGCTTCGCCGCCGCCGGCTTGTCCACGACGACGCGCACGAAGCCGCGGCCGTCCATCACCGCGGCCATGAACGCCCGGATGCTGACGCCCTTCTCCCCGAGCGCCGCCGCCACCTGCCCCAGCATGCCTGGACGATCCTCGACCCACGCGGAGATCTGCTTCGCCCTCGCCATGTGACCCTCCGGGTTCGAGACGATCGCTACATAAGACCCCGCCGGGCGACCGGCCACCCGGACGCGACCTCAGCCCGCGAGCGAGGCGGCGAACGGGAACGTCCCGAACGCTCCGCCCGTGTGGAAGAGCACGACGCGACGCGAGGGCAGGGTCGCGGCGCGGCCGGCGACGCCCAGCATCGCCTTTCCGGTGTAGACCGGATCGAGGAGGACGCCGTCGAGGCGCGCGGCGCGTCGGATCAGGGCGAGCCCCTCCGCCGTGGACTGCGCGTAGCCGGGCCCCACGAACGCGTCGTCGATCCGGACGTCGCCGGCGGCGACCTCCGGGAGCGCGGGCCACTGCCGGCGCGCGTCGGCGCAGATCGCGGCGATCGCGTCCCGGAAGTAGCGGGCGTCGTTGCAGACGGCGAACCCGATCGCGCGCGCGTCGCTCCAGCCGAGGAGGCGCACCCCGAGCTCGATGCCCGCCCCCGTGCCGCCGGACCCGGCCGCGTACGCGATCGTGACCGGCCCCGTCCGCCACGCCGCGGGGAGCTGCTCGTGCAGCTCGGCGGTCGCGAGCACGTAACCGAGGCTCCCCAGCGCGTTCGAGCCCCCCTCCGGGATCACGTACGGCCTGCGGCCCGAGGCGCGGAGCTGCGCCGCGATCTCCGCCATGGCGTCGGCGCGCCGGCGGTAGCCCTCGTGCGAGATCCACCGCAGCTCCGCCCCGGCGAGCCGGTCGAGGAGGCTGTTCGCCTCGAGCGCCGGCGGCCGCGAGGGGTCCGGCACCCGCAGCAGCACGACCGAGCCGAGCCCGCGCTTCGCGGCCGCGAACGCGGTCGTGCGGCAGTGGTTCGACTGGACGCCGCCGCAGGTGACGAGCGTGTCCGCGCCCTGCCGCTCGGCGTCGGCGACGAGGAGCTCGAGCTTCCGGGCCTTGTTGCCGGAGAGCTCGAGGCCGGTGAGGTCGTCGCGCTTGTAGAGGAGCTCGACGCCGAGCTCCGCCCCGAGCCGGGGCGACGGCTCGAGCGGGGTGGGCAGGCGGGCGAGAGGGACGCGCGGCGGGAGCGGCGGGAGCGAGGCGCTCATGATGCCGGAGCGTAATACCGCGGCGGGCACCAGGGCGCCGCGAGGAGCAGGCCGGCACGTCTCGCTTCGCTTCTCCCTAGACGAGCACCCCGCCCCGCCGCCTGCCGCCCGCGCGCCGCGTCGCCTCGGCGAGCACGTCGTACCGCTGGCAGCCGACGACGCGCGACTCGACCCCCGACGTGCGCGGCCCCGGCGCGAAGTCGAACGTCGGGATCCCCGTCACGCCCGCGTCCTTCGCGGCGCGCCGGGCGGAGTCCACGACGGCGTGGAGCGCGGGGTCGCTCGCGGCCGCGACGGCGACGTCCGGATCGACGGCGGCCCGGCGCGCGATCGCCGCGATCTCCTCGTCCGACTCGATCCCCGATCCGCGCCGCCAGTAGGCGTCGTACGCCGCCGCGGAGAAGGCCTCGAGCCGGCCCAGCTCGTGCGCGCGCCGGGCGGCCGCCATCGCGCGGCGCGTGTTCGCGACGCGCTCGGGTGGCCGCAGGTCGGCGATCCCGAACCCGGCCGCGAACTCCTTCACGTAACGCAGCATCGCCTCCGCGTCGCGGAGGTGCGAGGAGAGCGGGACGCCGCCGGGCGGCGTCTCGGGGTGGAGCTCGTAGCCCACCCACTCGACCTCGACGTCGTACTCGCCCCGCAGCCTGACCAGGCTGCTCCGCTCCGCGACGAAGCAGAACGGTCAGCTGAAGTCTGTGTACAGACGGACCCGGACCATGCGGCGACCGTAACGGGAGGCGTGCCGGCGCGCCACCGCGGCGGCGTGCCGCGGCGCCTCGTGCTAGATCGTGGGCCCCCTCCGGCGCCGCCCGGCGGGGTCGCGATGCCCCTCGCCTTCGAGATCCGGGCCCGGGACCCGGGGACGCGCGCCCGCCGCGGCGCCTTCACGACGCGCCACGGCCGCGTCGAGACCCCCGCGTTCATGCCCGTGGGGACCCGTGCGTCGGTCACCGGCCTCACGCCCGCCGACGTCGCCGGCCTGGGCGCGCAGATCGTCCTCGCGAACACGTACCACCTCATGCTGCGCCCCGGCCCGGAGGCGCTCCGCCGCGCGGGCGGCATCCATCGCTTCATGCGCTGGGACGGGCCGGTGCTCACCGACTCCGGCGGGTTCCAGATCTTCTCGCTCGCCGGGGACCGGACGATCGGCGAGGAGGGCGCCCGCTTCCGCAGCTACGTGGACGGACGGGCTCACCTGCTCTCGCCGGAGCGCTCGATCGAGGTGCAGACCGCGATCGGGTCGGACGTGATGATGGCGCTCGACGTGTGCCTGCCCTCCACCGCCGCCCCCGCGGACCTCCGCGAGGCGATGGCGCGGACGCACCGGTGGGCGCTCCGGAGCCTCGCGGCGCGGACCGACCCCGGGCAGGCGCTCTTCGCGATCGTCCAGGGCGGCCTCGTGCCGGAGCTGCGCGCCGAGTCGGCGGCGTTCCTCACCGCGCACCCCTTCGACGGCTTCGCCATCGGCGGGCTCGCCGTCGGCGACACGCGCGCCGAGCGGACGGAGGTGGTCGCGCGCGCCGCCGAGCTCCTCCCGCGGGACCGGCCCCGCTACCTCATGGGCGTCGGGACCCCGCCCGACCTGCTCGAGGCGGTCGCGCAGGGCGTCGACATGTTCGACTGCGTCCTCCCGACCACGCTCGCCTGGCAGGGGACCGCCTTCGCCTCGACCGGCCGCGTGCGGCTCACGCGGAGCGAGCACCGGCTCTCCGACGGACCGGTCGATCCGCGCTGCGGCTGCTCGACGTGCCGCACGTTCTCACGCGGCTACCTGCACCACCTCTTCAAGTGCTCGGAGCCGCTCGGCCCGCGCCTCCTGTCGATCCACAACCTCGCCCACTACCTCGAGCTGATGCGCGACGCCCGCGCGGCGATCGACGCAGGGACGTACGGCGCCTTCGCGCGCGCGCGGCTCCGGGAGCTGGACCGGCACGAGCACGATCCGTCGAGGAGGCCCCCGGGGCGGCGGCGCGCGCTCTCGACCGCGACCGCGACCCCGACCTCGACCTCGACCCCGACCGCGACCTCGACCCCGACCCCGACCTCGACCCCGACCTCGACCTCGACCTCGACCTCGACCTCGACCCCGACCTCGACCTCGACCCCGACCTCGACCGGGGATTCTCCCCTCCCCCCGCGGCCCCCCGCGGGTCCGGGTGAGGGGGGTCGGTACGAGATCGTCCTCACCTCGCTCGGCGTCCCCGCGGTCCGGGACGCCGTCCTCGGAGAGGTGATGCACCCCGTGGTCGGGCCGTCGGTCGAGGCCGACCGGCTCTACGTCGCCCAGTCGCGCCTGCGCGAGGCCCTCGCCGAGCCCGGGCCGCCGCTCGTCCTCTTCGACGTCGGGCTCGGCGCCGGCGCGAACGCGCTCGCCGCGCTGGCGGCGGCCGAGGAGGCGCCGCCGGGACGCCGGCTCGAGATCGCCAGCTTCGAGCTCGACACGGGCGCCCTCGCGCTCGCGACGACGGACGGCGGCGCGGCGCAGCTCGGGCTCGCGCCCGGCCCCCTCGCGGCGGCGCGCGCGCTCCTCGCCCGCGGACGCTTCGAGTCGCCGCGGGTCCTCTGGAGGCTCGTCCGCGGCGACGCCCGCGAGACCCTGGCCACCGAGGGCGCCCGGGCGGACCTCGTCTTCTGGGATCCCTTCTCGCCCCGCGCCGACCCCGGGCTCTGGACGCTCGCCGCCTTCGCCGCCCTGCGCGCCCGCTGCGCCGGCGGCGCGCGCCTCTTCACGTACAGCACCGCGACCGCGACGCGGTCCGCGCTCCTCCTCGCGGGCTTCTTCGTCGGCGCGGGCGATCCGTCCGGCCCGAAGCAGGAGACGACCGCGGCGGCGACGGCGCCCGGCCTTCTCGCGAGACCGCTCGACGGCCGCTGGCTCGCGCGGCTCGCGCGCTCGTCCGCCCCCTTTCCGCCGGACGCCCCGCGCGACGCGCTCGCGCGCGTCCGCGCGCACCCGCAGTTCTGCGCGCCATGATCGTCCCGGCGTCGATCCTCCCGGTCGAGGAGCGCCGGAACCCCGCCGTCACGCTCGAGACCACCGCCGCCGGCGGCCACGTCGCGTTCGTCGGGGGGTGGCCGTTCCGGCCGAGCTTCTGGGCGGAGCGGCGCGGCGTGGACTTCCTCGCCGCGCGCGCCGCCGGCCGGTGATCAC
>DASSSJ010000003.1:0-5082 GCA_035708485.1 Anaeromyxobacter sp.
GAGGCGCGCCCCGGCGCCGCGCGCGGTCGCGTGGGACGCGCTCGCGGCGGAGTCCGAGGCCGCCGACGTCCTCGTGAACGCCACGTCGGTGGGCCTCCCCGGGCACGGGGGCGCGCTCCCGCTGCGCCCGCGCCGCGGGCAGGTCGTGGCGGACCTCGTCTACGGAGACACCGAGCTCGCGCGCGCGGCCCGCGCCGCCGGGGCGCGCCTCGTCACGGGCGAGCAGCTCCTCGTCCGCCAGGGCGCGCTCGCCTTCACGCTGTGGACGGGCCGCGCCGCCCCGGAGGCCGCCATGTCGGCCGCGCTCGCCCAGCCTTCGCCCACCGGAGCGCGCCGATGACCCTCCGCTACCTCACCGCCGGCGAGTCGCACGGCCCCGCCCTCGTCGCCATCGCCGAGGGGTTCCCCGCCGGGCTCGCGGTGGACTTCGACGAGGTGAACCGCGATCTCGCCCGCCGCCAGAAGGGGTACGGCCGCGGCGGCCGGCAGAAGATCGAGAAGGACGAGGCGCAGTTCCTCGCCGGGCTGCGCGGCGGCGTGACCCTCGGGGCGCCCATCGCGCTGGTGGTGTGGAACAAGGACCACGAGAACTGGAAGGAGCTCGTCTCGCCCACCGCCCGCGGCGGCCGGAAGTTCACGCAGGTGCGCCCCGGCCACGCCGACCTCGCCGGCGCGCTCAAGTACGGCCTCGACGACGCGCGCGACGTGCTCGAGCGCGCGAGCGCCCGCTCGACCGCGGTGATCGTGGCGCTCGGCTCGCTCGCGAGGCAGCTCCTCGCGCGCTTCGGGGTGCGGGTCGCCTCCCGCGTGGTGGCGATCGGCCCGAGGGCGCGCTTCCCCGACGTCGCGCCGAGCGACGCCGAGCGCGCCGCCATCGAGGCCTCCGACCTGCACGTCGACGACGAGGCGATCGCGTCGGAGTGGCGCGCGCTCATCGACGCGGAGCGCGCCCGCGGCGGGTCGATCGGCGGCGCCTTCGAGATCTACGTCACCGGCCTCCCCATCGGCCTCGGCAGCCATGTCCACCCGGACCGGCGCCTCGACTCCCGCCTCGCCGGCGCGCTCTGCGGGATCCAGGCGATCCGCGCGGCCGAGATCGGCGACGGCACGCAGGTGGGCCGGCCCGGCCAGGAGTTCCACGACGCGATCTACTGGTCCAAGGAGAAGGGCTTCCACCGGACGACGAACCGCGCCGGCGGGCTCGAGGGCGGCATGACCGACGGCATGCCCGTCCGCGTGCGCGGCTACATGAAGCCCATCCCCACGATGCTCACCCCGCTCGCCACGGTGGACCTCGAGACGCGGGAGGCGACGCAGGCGCGCTACGAGCGGTCGGACGTGTGCGCCGTCCCCGCGGCGGCGATCGTCGGCGAGGCGGTGGTGGCGTGGGAGATCGCGAACGCGTTCCTCGAGAAGTTCGGCGGCGACGCGATCGTCGACGTGGAGAGGGCGCTCGAGGCGTATGCCGCTCGGATCCGCTGAGACCGTCGCCCTCGCCGGGATGATGGGGTCCGGGAAGTCCACGGTGGCGAGCCACCTCGGGAGGCTCCTCGGTCGCCGCGTGGTCCGGCTCGACGCCGAGGTCGCCCGCGCGGCGGGGAAGCCCATCCCCGCGATCTTCGCCGAGGACGGCGAGGGGGCGTTCCGCGCGCTGGAGCGCCGCGCGGTGGCGGCCCTCCCCGCGGGCGTCGTCGCCGACCTGGGCGGCGGCGCGTTCTGCGATCCCGCGAGCGCCGCGCGCCTCCTCGCCGTCGGCCGCGTGGTGTTCCTCGACGTCTCGGCCGCCGAGGCCGCCCGCCGCATCGGCGCGGGCGAGGACCGGCCGCTCGCGGGCCGCTGGGAGGAGCTCCTCGCGCGCCGGCGGCCGCTGTACCTGCGGGCGCACCTCCGCGTCGAGGTGGACGGCCTCGCGCCGGAGGCGGTCGCGCGGCGCATCGTGGGCGCGCTCTGCGCCGGAGAGGAAGCCGACGGATGAGGCGCGCGGCGATCGAGTCGATCTCGGCGGTGCAGGGCGATCACGGGTACGAGGTGCGGGTGGGCCGCGGCGCGGCGGAGGCGCTGGTCGAGCTGGCGGGCGGCCACGACCGCGTCGCGATCGTCACGGCGCGCCCGGTGCTCCGCAGCCCGGTGGCGCGGCGGGCGGTGGCGGCGCTCCGGCGCGCGGCGCCGGTCGCGGCGGTCCACCAGCTCCCGGACGGCGAGCGGGGCAAGACCCTCGCCGAGCTGGAACGCGCGGCGGTGGCGCTCCTGCGCGCGGGCTGCACGCGCCGCACGCTCGTCGTGGCGGTCGGCGGCGGCGCGGTCTCCGACGCGGCCGGGTTCCTCGCCGCCACCTTCATGCGCGGCGTGCCCTGGGCGGCGGTCCCGACGACGCTCCTCGCCATGGTCGACGCGGCCATCGGCGGGAAGACCGCGGTGAACCTCCCCGTCGCGAAGAACGCGGTGGGCGCCTTCCACCCGCCCGTGGCGGTGCTCGCCGATCCGGCGGCCCTCGCGACCCTCCCCGACCGCGAGGTGCGCTCCGGGCTCGGCGAGGTGCTGAAGTACGCCGCGCTCCGCCCCGCGCTCCTCGGCAGGTTCGCGCGGCTCGGCAGGTCGCTCCCCGACGCCGCCGTCGTCGCCGAGTGCGCGCGCGCGAAGGTGGACATCGTGCGCGCCGACCCGACCGAGCAGGGGGAGCGCAAGCTCCTCAACCTCGGGCACACCTTCGGCCACGGGGTCGAGGCGGCGGGGAAGTTCACCCGCTGGACGCACGGGGAGTCGGTCGCGGTCGGCCTCGCGTTCGCGTTCCGCCTCGCCGCCCGGATGGGGCGCATCGGCCCGCTCGCGGTCGCCGAGGTCGAGGACGCCATCCGCGGCGCCGGCCTCCCCGCGCGCGTCCCCCCCGCCGCGGCGCGCCGCGCCGCCGCCCTCATGGGCTACGACAAGAAGCGCACGGCCGCCGGGCTGCGCTGGGTGCTGCCGCGCGCCCGGGGCGCCTCCTGGACGGTCGAATGGGACGTCGCCGCGCCCGACGACGCCGTCGCCGCGACGGTCCGCGAGATCTCCTCCCGCGACGGCGCGCCGTTCGACTCCCGCGCGCGGCGGGGGTAGTCTCTCCGTCGAACGCCGCCGGCGCGGCGCCGGAGCCCCCATGATCCTCCTCGTGAACGGACCGAACCTGAACCTGCTCGGCGAGCGCGAGCCGGACGTGTACGGCCGCACGACCCTGCGCGAGATCGAGGAGATGGTGCGCGCCGCCTGCGCCGGCTGGAAGGTGGAGGTGACGGCCTTCCAGTCGAACCACGAGGGGCAGATCGTCGACTTCATCCAGGAGCACCGCCGGCGCGCGCGCGGGATCGTGGTGAACCCGGGCGCCCTCACCCACACGTCGATCGCCCTGCACGACTGCCTCAAGGCGGTGGGCCTGCCGGCGATCGAGGTGCACCTGTCGAACGTCCACGCGCGCGAGGAGTTCCGGCGGACGAGCGTCGTCGCCCCCGCCTGCCGCGGCCAGATCAGCGGCCTCGGCCCGCGCGGCTACCTGCTCGCCGCCGAGTGGCTGTGCGCCGAGACGGCGCGGCCGGTCGCGCTGACCGGCGCGGGGCGCGGGCTCCGGCCGCCGAAGCGCGCCGCGCGCCGCGGACGCTGACCGATGCGCTGGCGGGCGGATCTCGAGGGAGCGGGGCCCCAGCGTCGCGAAGCGACGCGGTTCGAGGTTGGGGGGCGCGAGCCGGCGAGGCGAGTGTCTCCCCGCTGAGAAGTGCCGCGCGTCTCCGTCCTCCTCCCCGCCCGCGACGCCGCCGCGACGGTCCGCGCCGCGGTGGTCTCGATCCTGCGGCAGACCGAGCGCGACCTCGGGGTGGTGTGCGTCGACGACGGATCGCGCGACGGGACGGGGGAGATCCTCGACGCGCTCGCCGCGCGCGACCGGCGCGTCACCGTCGTGCCCGGCGCGGGCGAGGGGATCGCCCGCGCCCTGAACCGCGGCCTCGCCCGGTGCGACGCCGAGATCGTCGCGCGCATGGACGCGGACGACGTCGCGCTCCCCGGCCGCCTCGCCGCGCAGCGCGCCGCGCTCGACGACGACCATGGGCTCGCCGCGGCGGGGACGCGGGTCGCGCTCTTCCCGCGCGCTGCGGTGCGGGCGGGCATGGCCCGCTACGTCGCGTGGCTGAACGGCCTCGTCACGGCGGACCTCGTCGCGCGCGACCTGCTCGTCGAGGCCCCCCTCGTCCACCCCGCCTCGGCGATCCGGCGCGGGGCGCTGGAGGCGGCGGGCGGCTGGCGCGACGGCCCGTTCCCGGAGGACTACGACCTCTGGCTCCGGCTCGCCGCGGCGGGGGGCCGGCTCACCAACGTGCCGCGGACGCTCCTGCGCTGGCGCGAGTCGCCCTCCCGGCTCACCCGCACCGACCCGCGCTACGCGCTCGAGCGCCACGTCGCCCTGAAGTGCGCGTTCCTCGCCCGTCACGCGCTGGGCGGCCGGCGCGAGGTGGCCGTGTGGGGCGCGGGCGAGACCGGCCGCGCCTTCGCGGACGCGCTCGGGCGCGAGGGCGTGCGGGTCGCGCTCTTCGTCGAGGTGGACCGCAAGAAGATCGGGAGGACGGTGCGGGGCGCCCCGGTCGTCTCCTACGAGGAGGTCGGGCGCGCCCGCGGGCTGCCGCTCCTCGTCGCGGTCGGCGCGCCCGGCGCGCGGGACCTCATCCGCGCCGAGCTGGCGCGGGCGGGGTTCTCGGAGCCGGCCGACTTCCGCTGCGTCTCCTGACGGGGCGCGGCGGGGCGGCTTCGCGCGCCCGCGGCCGCCGCGGTATCGTCGCCCCGTGGCGCAGGACTTCGATCTCGGGCGGTTTCGCCGGGAGCTCGCGCAGCGGACGGCGGACGCGGTGCAGGACCTCCGCCGCCGCATCGGCTCGGAGACGCTCTACGCCTTCGCGCTGCTCACGAGCGGAGAGCGCGGCTTCGCCTGGGTGCGCGCGTCGGCGAACACCGAGGAGGGGCTGGCGCGCCGGGCCGACCAGCGCGCCGAGGCGGACGGCCGCTACCGCGGCGAAGCCGGGCGCCGGCTGCTGCGGTGGCACGCGGCGGAGTGGGCGTACCACG
>DASSSJ010000004.1:0-15217 GCA_035708485.1 Anaeromyxobacter sp.
GCGGACAGGACGAGCAGGATCAGGCGGACCAGCGTGCGCGTCTCCTGCACCGCCAACGAGCCGAGCGGCGCGACGAAGAACCACGAGGCTGCCGCCGCGTAGATCCCCGCGCACGCGAGCCCCGGGCCCGCCCCGCCGACCACCGCCGCGAGCAGCACCGCCGGGAACACGAAGAAGAAGAACGCCCCGCCCAGGAGGGGCGCCACGGCATGGGTCGCCCCGAGCGCGGCGGCCGCGGCCACCACCGCGAGCGCGTAGCCCGCTCCCGCTCCGTGGACGGGAGCGATTTCGCCTCTCCCGGGCACGAGCGAGGGATAACCACTCCCGCGCGCCTCGCTCGGAGGACCGATCGGGTCCTCCCCCCTCGGGGGGGCCGAGCTCCCGCCGCACGGGCGGAGGCGCGGGGCGGACGGGGCGACGCCGCGGGCCCGGCGCCGAGGAGCGCGCCCGTCAGCCGCGTTCACCGTGAGAGAACGTCGCCGGCGCCTCGCGCACGGGCGAGGTCCGCTCTTCACTGCAGGCAACGTTCGCGGGCGGACGCCTGCCCGCGGGGACGGGGAGCGCCCGCCCATGACGGCGGGCGGAAGGAGGCCCACATTGCGTTCGACGTTCCGTACGGGAGGAAGACATGCGACGACACCTCATTCGCGCGGCGGCCGCTGCCGCGCTCCTCATCGCCGCCCGCGCGAGCGCGGTCGAGCCCACCCTCGGCGGGCCGCGCGACCAGTGGCCGAGCGAGATCACCCGCCGGCCGCTCACGCTGGGCGCGGGGATGGTGGAGGTCTGGGCGCCGGTGCAGCTCAACGCGTCGAAGGACGCCGACTGGAAGCCCGTCACCTCGAACCCCTCCATCGCGTTCGGCGTCACCGACCAGTGGATGATCGGCTTCCGGCACGTCGTCGGCCTGTGCATCGGCAACGAGGCGGACGGCTGCGTGCGGGGCAAGCACTACGACGACGTCGGCGCGTTCACGCGCATCAGCGTCCTGCGCGGCGCCGGCCTGGACGCCGCGGTGCAGGGCGCCGTGCACGTGTCGCCGCTCTCCGGCTCCGATCACAACTGGAGCGCCGACGCGAGCGTGCTGCTCCGCGCCGGCGGCGGCGCCGTCGCCGTCACGGTCCAGCCCACGGTCGGCTTCGGCCTGAACGATCGCGACACGCGCCTCTCGCGGCTCACCCCCATCGCCTGGAACTTCGGCACCTACGACGTCATCACGCCGGGGAGCACGGTCGGGAACCGGGAGCACGCGTCGCTGCCGGTGACGCTCCAGCTCCAGCTCGGCCCGGCGCTGGCCCTCGCGGTGGGCGCCTCGCTCGAGGGGCCGCTCAACCCGGTGGTCGGGTCGTTCGAGGACTACTACACGATCCCGGCGGGCGCGGGCGTCGTGTTCACGCCGCTGCGCTACCTCGACGTCGGCGCGACGTTCACGTTCCCGAACTTCGGCGGGAAGCAGGACACGCGCGACGTCCGCCAGCTCGCGCTGTTCGTGGCGTTCCGGATCTGACGGCGCCGCGGAGCGCGCATTTGCGCGGCGGGGGCGCTTCCTCCATCATCGCGGCACCCCCGCGACGGAGGCGCCCGCATGCGGCTCGACCCCGAGATCCTCGACGGACCGCCCGAGATCGGCGCGCGCGTCCTCGCGCTCGCCCGCCTCGCGGACGCCGAGGACGCCGTCGCGCCGCTCGCCGATCCGCAGCGGCGCGACGCGCTCCCCGCGTTCCGCGCGGCGGTCCGCCGCCTCGCCGTGGCCCTCGAGGCTGGCCTCCCCGCGCTCGCGGGCGCGCTCGCCGAAGGGCGCGTCGCCCGCGTCGAGGCGTCGGTGCCGCGGAGCCCGCCGTGGCGCGACGCGGACGCCGTGGCCGGGTGGCTCGAGGGGATCCGGACCGACCTGCCCGCGCCGTACCGCGGCGCGCTCGACTGGCTCCTCGATCGCGTGGAGCGGCGGCGGCGCGCCGCGGCGGAGGAGGCGGCGGGCGAGGCCGCCCGGCGCTTCCGCCGGCTCGCGGCCCGCCTGCGCGACGAGCTGACCGCCCGCCCGGCCCCGGGGCGGCGGCCCGGGGCGCCGGCGACGCTCGCCCTCGCCCTCGCGGGCGCGCTCCGCGCCCGTACCCGCGCCCTCCGCGAGGCGGTGATCGCGCTGGCCGGCCCGGACGCCGCCGGCCTGCGGCGGGTCCGCGAGCAGGCGGCGCGCCTCGCCGACCTCCTCGAGCCCCTCCGCGCGGCGGCGCCGAAGGCGGCCGACGCGCTCGACGCCCTGCGTCCGCTCGAGGACCTCCTCGCCGCCTGGCACGCCGCCGCCGCCGGCGAGGCCGCCGTCGACGGCGCGCTGCTCGAGGCGCGCGCCGAGGAGGCGCGGCGCGGCGCGGCGGCGATCGCGGGGCTGCGCCCCGGCCTGCTCGCGCTGCTGCGGCTCGCGCGCGAGCGCGCCGGCGCCGCGTGGACGCGGCTCGCCGCGGAGCACCTCGCCAGCCGCGCCACGCCCGCCACCGACGCGGCGTACGCGGCGGCGGCCGCGCTCGAGTCGCCGGGCGAGGACGAGGACGCGGAGGCGGGACCGCCCACCGCGCCGGAGCGCCGCTTCCTCGTCACGGCCATCCCGCCGGAGGGGCGCGGCGGGGACGCGGAGGAGCTGGAGCAGGGCTGGCTCCCGGGGGAGGCGCGCGAGAGCGTGGGCGTCACCCGCTCGCCGCTCGGCGAGCAGTTCTTCCACGCCCGCGCGCCGGGGCGGGGGCGGCCCGGGCGGATCGAGACGATCGACCGCGCCGGCTTCGAGGCGTTCTGGCCGCTCACCGAGGGGCGTCGGATCGCCAAGCGGCGGCACCTCGTCGCCGCGGCGCCGGGGTGGCACTTCGACGAGTACCTCGATCGCCCGCTCGTGCTCGCCGTCGCCGAGGAGGGCAACGCCGAGGAGCCGCCGCCGTGGCTCGAGCCGGTGCTGGTCCGCGAGGTCTCGGCCGAGCGCGGCTACCTCGACGAGGCGCTCGCGCGCCGCCCGGCTCGCCGCACCGGATAGGCGGAGACCCGGCCTGGTCGGGTTGCCGCGTCGCGGCGGGGCCGCGGCGACGCTTCCCCCGCCGCCCGCGCCGCAGCGCGCTATGCTCGGGCCACCCTCGCACGGAGCGCCGATGCAACTCGTCCCCGAGCTGAAGAAGGTGGAGATCTTCAAGGACCTGCCGGAGTCCGGGCTGCACGCGATCGCGGCCGTCGCCGAGATCGTGACGCTCGGCGCCGGCGACGTGGTGATCGTCGAGGGTGGACCGGCCGACGCGCTCTACGTCATCCGCTACGGGAGCTGCCGCATCTACAAGGAGAAGGGCGGGGACCAGCAGGAGGTGGTGCTGCTCGGCGAGGGGAGCCACCTCGGCTCGTCCGCGCTCCTCGACCGCCGCGCCCGCAGCGCCACCGTGGTGGCGGCGGAGCCGACCGAGCTCATCGCCTTCCGCGCCGAGCGGCTCCTCGAGGTGCTCGAGAAGGACCCGAGGCTCGAGGCCGCCTTCTACCGGGCCTTCGCGAAGTCGGTGTTCCAGCGGCTGCGGCGGACCACCGACGACCTCGGCCTCGCCCGCCTCCAGGCCGCAGAGCGGCGCGGCGCGTAGCGGCCCCGCCGCCGCGCCCCCGCTCCCCCGACCGCTCCCCGGGCCGTCGGCCGGCGCCCCGCGCCGCGGGCGCCCCTTCATTGTCCCCCGGGGGTCCTCGTCCCTACCGTTTGGCAGGCGACCCGCCGGCCCGGCGGGCGCGAGAGGGGGAAACGACGATGCGATTCGTGAAGCTGCTCGCGGTCGTGGCGCTTCTCGGCACCGCCGGGAGCGCCCTGGCCCAGGACTACGTGCGGGTGGAGCGCCGCCGCTCGACTGCCGGCGTCGTGCTCCGCGACACGCTCGCGGGCGGGGTGCTCGGCTCGGCCGTGGCGGGCGGGATCATCCTGTACGAGATGGGGATCAACGACAACGACGACTACAACTGGGAGCGGACGCTGGCGTGGGGCGCGATCATCGGCCTCGGCGCCGGGCTGGTGTGGGGCATCGTGGACGTGGCGAGCCAGCCTTCGTACGCGATGGTGGCCCGCGCGCCGGTGCGGGACGGGCTGTCGCTCACGCTCGGCAGGCGCGACCAGAGCGGGGTCCAGCGCTTCCCGCTCCTCGTGAAGCGGTTCTGATCCAGGTGGGGGCCTCGCGACGTCGGCATGACCGGCGGTATCCTCGCCGGCCATGCCGACCGTCCGCTCCACCTGCCCGTTCGACTGCCCCGACGCGTGCGGCCTCCTCGTCGACGTCGAGGACGGGCGCGCGCTCCGCGTGCGCGGCGATCCCGAGCACCCGTGGTCGCGCGGGACGCTCTGCTCGAAGATGAACGGGTACGAGCGGTCGGTGCACTCGCCCGACCGGCTCCGCCACCCGCTCGTCCGCACCGGCGCGAAGGGGGAGGGCGCCTTCCGCCGGGCCTCCTGGGACGAGGCCATCGCGATCGTCGCGGGACGCTTCCGCGAGATCGCCGCGCGCGAGGGGACCGAGGCGATCCTGCCGTACTCGTACGCCGGGTCCATGGGGCTCGTGCAGCGGAACGCCGGGATGCCCTTCTTCCACCGGCTCGGGGCCTCGCGGCTCGACCGCACCATCTGCACCCCGGCGCAGGGGGCGGGCTGGCGCGCGGTGATGGGCGACACGCCCGGGCCGAGCCCGGAGACGGTGGTCGAGTCCGACCTCGTCGTCCTGTGGGGCGTCCACGCGGTGGCGACGAACGTCCACCTCGTGCCGCGCGTGAAGGAGGCGCGGCGGCGCGGCGCGCGGGTGCTCCTCGTCGAGACCTGGGAGAACGAGACGGCGCGCCTCGCCGACCGCACCTACGTCGTGCGCCCAGGGTCGGACGGCGCGCTCGCGCTCGCCCTCGTCCACGTGCTCGCCCGCGACGGCCTCGCCGACGAGCGCTTCCTCGCGGCGGAGGCGGTCGGCTGGCCCGAGCTGCGCGCCCGCGCCCTCGCCGACTGCCCGCCGGAGCGGGCCGCGGCGGCGACGGGGCTCCCCGCCGCCGAGATCGAGGCGCTCGCGCACGCCCTCGCCGCGGCGCGCGCGCCGTTCCTCCGCATCGGCGGCGGCCCCTCCCGCCACGGGAACGGCGCGATGAACGTGCGGTCGGTCGTGGCGCTCGCCGCGGTGCTCGGCGCCTTCGGGCGCCGGGGCGGCGGCTGCCTCGCCTCGACCGGATCGTCCCAGGCGTTCGACCTGTCCCCGGTCGTCCGCGAGGACCTGCTCCCGCGCCCGACGCGGATCGTCAACATGAACCGGCTCGGGGCGGCGCTCGCCGGCGAGCTGGGCGGGCCGCCCATACGCGCCATGTACGTGTGGGGCTCGAACCCGGCCGCGGTCGCCCCCGACCAGAACGCGGTGCTCCGCGGGCTCGCCCGCGAGGACCTCTTCCTCGCCGTGCACGAGCGCTTCCTCACCGACACCGCCCGCCTTGCGGACGTGGTCCTCCCCGCGACGAGCTCGCTCGAGCACGCCGACCTCTACCGCTCGTACGGGCAGTACTGCGTGCAGCGCGTCCGCGCGGCGATCCCGCCGCTCGGCGAGGCGCGCGCGAACTGGGACGTGTTCGGCCTGCTCGCCCGGGCGATGGGGTTCGAGGAGCCCGTGTTCCGCGCCACCGCGGACGAGGCGATCGACCTCCTCCTCGCGCGGCCCTCGCCCTGGCGCGACGCGGGGTTCGCGGCCCGGCTCGCCGAGGGGCGCGCGCTCGTGCTCGCGCCGCCGGGCGGCCCGCGCTGGCGCACGCCCTCGGGGAAGATCGAGCTCCTCAACGCGGCGCTCGCCGAGCCGCTCCCGCGCCACCTCCCCGCCCACTCCGACGCGCCGGGCCCTCCGCTCCGCCTCGTCACGGCGCCGGCGCTCCACACGCTCAACTCCACCTTCATGGAGCGCCCCGAGCTGCGGGAGCGGAACGGCGGAATGACGCTGCGGCTCGCGCCCGCCGAGGCGCGGGCGCGCGGCCTCGCCGACGGCGAGCGGGTCGTCGCCTGGAACGAGCGCGGCGAGGTGGTCTTCGTCCTGCGCGTCGACCCGCGCGTGCCCCCGGCGACGGCGGTGGCGGAGGGCGTCTGGTGGACGGCCCACGCCCCGGGCGGGCGCAACGTGAACGCCCTCACCTCGCAGCGGCTCACCGACGCGGCCGCGGGGTCGACGTTCTACGACAACCGGATCGACGTGCGGCGCGAGTGACCGGCGGCGTCGCGCCGCGGGGGGGCGGGCGCGCGGCCTGGCCTGCTCCGATGTAAGCTACCCGCTCAGGGGTCAACACCCGTTACGGGGTCGCGAATCCCCGCACGGATACGCGTATCGTTGGCCGGACGCCTTTCCTGCAGGCGGCCGGTCCGGGCAGCGCATGAACGAGCGCGCACGCACGCGCGAGGCAGCTCTCGTCGCCGTCCTCTTGGCCGCGGGCCTGGGGGGAGGCGCGCTGCTGCTCCGCTCGATGTCCGCGGACCGCGCCGGGGTCCCGCAGCCCATCCCACCGCCCCCGCGCAAGGACGTGCTCGTCGTCGCCGCCGACGCGGGGGTGCAGCGGAGCGCCCCCGGCGGCGGGTGGACGCCGGCCCACGCGGGCGACGTCCTCGCGGTGGCGGACTCCATCCGCACCGGCGACGCGGGGACCGCCGAGATCGAGCTCGGCCGCAGCTCGCGCGTCACCGTCGCCGAGCGCACCGAGGTCACGGTCCGCGAGCTCACCACCGCCGTCCAGCGCGTCGGCCTGCTCCGCGGCCGCATCGGCGTCGACGTCCAGCCGGACGGGACGCGGGTGGTCCGGGTCGAGGACGGCTCCGGGTCGATCCTCGTGTCCGCGAGCCGCGGCCGCATGGGCGTCGTCGCGCGCCCGGACGCCCTGGCGGTCGTCGCCGAGCAGGGCGACGCGGTCATCGAGTCGGGCGGCGAGAAGGTCGCCGTCCCCGCCGGCCACGAGAGCGCCGCCTGGCGCGGGCAGCGCCCGGTCGCGCCGACCCCGGTGCCGCGCGAGCTCCTCATGCGCGTGGTGCGGGCGGTCGAGGACCGCCGCTCCTCCGTGTGCGCGGTCGTGCAGGTGGGCGTCGCGTCCGAGGTGCTGGTGGGCGCGACGCCGGTGGAGGTGCCGCCGGACGGACGCGTCGTGGTCCGCGTGCCGCCGCGGGCGCGGCGGCGCGGGATCGACCTCGTCGTGCGCAGCGCGGGCGGCCAGGTGGAGCGGCAGCACGTGCCGTGCTGGGAGGACGAGGCGGACGTCTCGGACCTGGAGGTTCGCTGGAATGGCCGGTGAGGCGCTCGCGCTCTGCGCGCTCCTCCTCGCGTCACCCGGCGCCTCCCCCCTCTCCGTCGAGGTCAGGCCACCTTTCCTCACCCTGGGGTACGCGCAGCGCGCGCACGTCGTCGTGCGCTCCGCCGCCGGCGCGCCGCGCGTCGAGGTGAGCGCCGGCACGCTCGGGCCGCTCGCGCAGGCAGCCCCCGGCGTGTGGGAGGCCGATCTCGACCCGCCGCTCGAGGGCCACCCGCAGCTCGCGATCGTCGTCGCCGTCGCGGACGACGCGCTCGCCTTCGCGGCCCTCCCGCTCGTCGGCCAGGGCGTGGCGGTGGCGACGACCGAGCCGAACGCGCGGATCAGCGTGCGGATCCGCGACCGGGAGTTCGGCCCGGTCCAGGCCGACGCGTCCGGCACCGCGCTCGTCCCGGTGGAGGTCCCCCCCGGGGAGCGCCACGCCTGGCAGCGCGGCCGCGCCCTCGACCTGCGCGTCCCGCCGCTCCGGCAGGTGCACGTCGTGCTCGGTCGCGGCGAGGTCCGCGCCGATCGGGAGGAGACGGTCCGGGTCTTCGCCGTCGCGGCGCGACCCGACGGCGCGCCGTGGGCGGGGGAGCCGCCCGCGCTCTCGGCCGCCGCGGGCGCGCTCGGCGCGACGAAGGAGCTCGTCCCCGGCGCGTGGGCCGCGACCTGGACCCTGCCGCCCGGCGCGGCGGGCGACGTCGCGGTCCAGGCTCGCCTGCCGGACGTGCCGCTGGCGAGCGCGGCCCTGCGGCGCGCCCCCGGCCCCGCCGCGCGCGTCGCGCTCCGGCTCGCGCGCGACCGCGCCGTGGCGGGCGGCGAGCCGGTCGAGGCGGTGGCCGAGGTCACCGACGCGGCCGGGAACCGGGTGGACGGCGAGGTGAGGCTCGCCGCCAGGTTCGGGACGATCTCCTCCGCGGGGCGCGGCGGCCCCGGGATCGTGACCGCGCGCTGGCAGGTCCCGGAGCGGCTCGAGGGGCGGAGCGAGGCCACGGTGGAGGCGACCCTCGGCGACGCGGTGGATCGCCGGACGATCGCGCTCGCGCCGGGAGCCCCGACGAGGATCGCGGTCGCGGTCGAGCCCCCCGAGGTCGTCGCCGACGGCGAGGCCTCCACGGAGGTGCGCGTGGCGGTGAGCGACCGGTTCGGGAACGGCGTCGCGGGCGAGGTCCCCGCGCTCGACGCCGGCCGCGGGCGGCTCGCGCCGCTGGAGGAGCAGGGACCCGGCCGCTGGCGGACGCGCTACACCGCCCGCTGGGCGCCGCGCGGCGGCGCCGACACGGTGGTCGCGCGGGCCGGGACCGTCGAGGAGACGGCGCGCGTCCTCCTCCTCGATCCGCCGCGGCGGCTGGCGGCGACCGCGCGCGCAGGCGTGCTCCACGCGTCCGGCGGCTTCACCGCCCCCACCCTGGGCGCCGCGCTCGAGCTCTGGCCGCTCCGGCTCGCCGGCGCGTACGGGCTCGCCGGCGGGATCGCCTTCGCCCGCACGTCGCGCGACGAGGCGGCGGCGGTCGGCGGCGGGACGCACGCGCTCGCGAGCGCGGTCGAGCTCTGGCCCGTCACGCTGACCGGGCTCGCGCGGAGGACGCTGGCGCGGCGGATCACCGGCACCGTCGGGGCCGGGGCGGGGATCGTCGCCGTCCACAGTACGGTGTCTCTCGACGGGGGGGCCGCCGCGGACGAGTGGGGGCGCGCGCTCGCGGTGCACGCCACGGCGGGCGCGGCGCTCGAGATGCCCGCCTGGCACGCGCGCGTGCGCCTCGACGCGGTCCTCGCCTGGCAGGACGACGCCGGGATGCGCTCGTTCCGGGGGTCGCTCACGACGCTGAGCGTGACCGTGGGGGTGAGCCATGACGCGCTCTAGCGCGCGCCCCCGGCTCGCCGCGCTCGCCGCCGCCGCGGCGCTCGCCGCCTGCGCGAGCAGCGAACCGACGGACGGCGCGCCCCGGCCGACGTCCGTCGCGCCGCCGTCGGGCTACCAGGACGGCGAGACGGAGATCGCGATCGCCGGGGATGGCTTCCGTCCCGAGCCCTACCAGACCGCGAGCGGCCCCGAGGTGGACGCGACGTTCCGCGCCTGGCTCGGCGCGACCGAGCTCGCCGCGGTCCGCTGGGTCAGCGACCGCGAGCTACGGGCGCGCGTGCCGCCGGGGCTCCCGGCGGGCACGCACCGGCTCGAGGTCCGCGACCCGCGCGGCGCCACGGGCGCGCTCGACGGGGCGTTCACGGTGTTCGCCGGCGCCCCGCCCGCGCTCGCCGTGCGCGCGGCGCTCGTCCCCTCGGTGGCGAGCCTCGGGCAGCCGGTGACGTTCCGGATCGAGGTGACGAACGGCGGCGACGTCGGCGCCCGGACGGTGCGCCCGAGCTTCCGTGTCACGGGCGACGCGCTCGCGCTGCCGTCGGGCGCCGTCCCCGCGCGCGACGTGCCGTCCGGGGCGACCGAGGCGTTCGAGCTCACCGGCACCGCAGGCGCGCTCGGGACCGCGTCGGTGGTCGCCTCCGCGGCCGGGATCGATCCCGTGAGCGGCGCGACGGTGACCGCGCCGGAGAGCGCGCCGGCGGCGCTCCTCGTCCAGCCCCCGTCGCTCCTCGCCTCGTCGGCCGACGCCGCCCCCGGCCAGGCGTCCGTCGGCCAGCTCGTCGCGATCGACGCGGTGTTCGACAACGCCGCCGGGGCCGCCCCGGTGTCCGGCCTCCAGCCGTCCGCCGCCACGGCCGGGAGCGGTGCGCTCCTGCCGCTCGCGGCGCCGGGGCCGTGCGACGTGCCGAGCGGCGGCCGCTGCACGGCGACGTTCCTCTTCCGGGCCGCCGCCCCGGGGCCGGTGGCGATCGCGGTGGACGCGAGCGGGACGGACGCGAACAGCGGCGCGCCGGTCGCGGCGCCGCGGGCGTTCACCGCGGTCCTCGTCCAGCGGCCGCCCGCCCTCGTAGGCCTCCTGTCCGCGGCGCCGGTCCGCGCCAACGTCGGCCAGGCGCTCACGCTCGTGCTCGAGGTCTCGAACGGCGGCGAGGCGGACGCCCGGGGCGTCCTACCCGAGGTGACCGCCGCGCCCGTCGGCGCGGAGCTGCTCGGCAGCGAGCCGGCCGCCCAGGACGTCCCCGCCGGCGCCACGCGCTCGTTCTCGTGGTCCTTCGTGGCGCGCGAGGCGGGGACGGGCATGTTCGCGGCGCAGGCCGCCGGCTGGGACGCGAACGGCGCCGGGACGGTGGTCCTCCCGCGCGTGCTCTCGAACGACGTCTTCCTCGACGCGCCCGCCAACCTCCAGGCGGTCGCGTCGTCGTCTCCGCTGCGGGTCACGGCGGGCGGCGACGTCCGGGTCGAGCTCGACGTGACGAACCTGGGGCAGGCGGCAGCGCGCGTCACGCCCGCGCTCGCCGGCACCGCCGGTGGAACAGCCTCCTGGAGCGCCGATCCCCTCGGGGCGACCACCATCGCGGGCGCGTCCACTGTCCGCTTCGCCTGGACGGCGCGGACGGCCGGGTCCGGCACCATCTCCTTCGCGCCGCGCGTCGACGGGACCGACGCGAACAGCGGCGCGCCCGCGGCGGCGTGGGCGGACGCAGGGACCGTGCTCGTCCAGGCGCCCCCCGCGCTCCGCGCGGTCCTCTCGGCCCCGCCGGTCGCGAACGAGGGCAGGTCGATCGCGGTCGCCCTCGACGTGATGAACGACGGCGAGGCGGCGGCCGCCGGCGTCGTGCCCGATCTCGTGTCGTCCGGCACCGCCACATGGGCCGCCGGGCCGTCGCCGCCGCCGCCGGTGCGGGTGGCGGGCGGCGCGTCCGCGCGGTTCGCCTGGACGTACGCGGCGGGCGCGGCCCCCGGCTCGGCCTCGTTCACGGCCACCGTGGCCGGGGTGGACGAGAACGCGCCGGCGGTGCCCGCGCTCGCCGCCCCCGCGAGCGCCGGCCCCGTCCGCATCCAGCGCGCCGCCACGCTGCAGATCGCGTTCGTCTCCGCGCCGGCGGAGGTGAACCTCGATCAGCCGTTCGGGGTGAGGCTGCGGGTGACGAACACCGGCGACTCCACCGCGCGCGACGTGGTTCCGGCCGTCGCCTGCGGCGGCTGCGTCCCGCTCGCGGCGCCCGCCCCGGTGTCGGTCGCGGGCGGGGAGTGGGTGGAGGTCGTCCGCTCCGCGACGGCGGTCTCCCTCGGCGCCTGGACGCTGCGCGCGAGCGCAGCCGGATTCGACGCGGTCGACGCGAGCACCGTCGCCTCGGCGGTCATCGAGGGCGCCCTCGCCGTCCAGCGCCCGGCGACGCTCGTCGCGGTGTCGTCGGTCGGCGCGACCGTGGTCAGCGCGGGCCAGGCGTTCCCGCTCTCGCTGCGTGTCACGAACGCCGGCGAGGCCGACGCCGACGTGGACCCGTCCCTGAGCGGGACGGCGACGGGCGCAGCGGCGTGGAGCGCCGCCCCGCTCGACGGGCCGCTCCGCATCGCGGGCGGCATGTCGGCGCAGTTCCGCTGGACGGTCACGCCGTCGGGGGCGGGGACGCTGTCGTTCCTTCCCCGCGTGGACGGCGTGGACGCGAACGACGGGACCGCCCTGTCCGCGGCCGATCCCACCCCGGTGGTGACCGTCCAGGTCCCCGCGGCGCTGGCGGCGGCGCTCCTCGTCCCGGCGGTGGTGAACGGCGGCCAGACCTTCCCGGTCGTCCTCGAGGTGACGAACGGTGGCGACGCCGCGGCGATCGGGGTCTCGGGCGCGGTCACCCCGGCGGGACCGGCGTCGTACGCGAGCGGCCCCACCCCGCCGCCGCCGCTCCGCCTCCCCGGGGCGAGCGCGCTGCGGTTCACGTGGACGTACGCGGCGGGCGCGGCGCCCGGGACGATCCAGCTCGACGCGGGCGCCACCGGCACCGACGAGAACTCGACCTTCCCGCTCTCCGCGACGGCCGTCCGCCGCACCGTCCCGGTGCAGCGCGCGGCGGAGCTGTCGTGCGAGATCGTGGCCGCGCCCGCGCGCGTGAACGTCTCGCGTCCCTTCGCGGTCACGGTCCGCGTCTCGAACGCGGGCGACAGCGCGGCCACGGGCGTGTCCGCCGCGCTCGGGTGCCCCTCCTGCACGCCCGCCGCGCCACCCGCCGCGGTGGACGTGGCGGGCCACGCGACCGCGGACGCGACGCGCTGGTTCACGCCCGACGTCCTCGGGACCACCGCGCTGACCGCGTCTGCGAGCGGCACGGACGCGACCGACGGGGCCGCGCGGTTCGCGTCCACCGTCGAGCGGCCGCTCTCGATCGAGCTCCCTGCCCGCCTCTCCGCGTGGTTCGCGCCGCCTTCTTCGGTGCCGATGGTGGGGTTTCCGGTCGCGCTCGACGTCGAGAACCCGATCTCCGTGCCGGGCACGCCGCAGGCCGACGCGACCGGGGTCCTCCCGGGCCCGCTCGCGGTCGTCCCGGATCCCGGATACCTCGGCACCGCCGACGTGACCTGCACGCCGGCGCCCGCCGCGCCGGCCGTCATCCCCGCGGGGGCGCGCGCCACGTTCCGCTGGACCTGCACCGCCGCGCGCGTGGGCCAGGTGAAGCTCTCCGGGAGCGCGGCGGGCGCGGACGGCAACGGCCTCGATCCGCTGCTCGCGACGACCGAGGCCGTCTTCTCGGTGGAGGAGGCGGCGCAGATCCCTGGCGATCCGTTCGCGGCGACCACGGCGACGACCGCGTTCTCGTACGTCTTCGCGTACGACGGCCACGTCTTCCTCGGGCCGACCGGCGACGGCCGCGGCCTCGTCCGCTGCGCTCCCGACGGGACCGCGTGCGAGCCGTGGGCGCTCTCGTTCCTGCGCGACACGACGTCGTGGGTGTTCCGCGTCTTCCCCTGGGAGCAGACGTCCACCTCCGAGAACACCGTCTGCCCGACGCTCGTCACGCTCGGCGCGCGTCCGCAGTGCGACGAGAACAACCCCGCGTCCACCGCCTGCTCCTGCGGCCCCGACTACGAGAGCGGACGCGGCATCGTGACCTCCTTCCGGCTCGGCACGGGACAGGACGAGTGGCTCGTCGCGATGGGGCGCGCGAAGAAATCTGGGGACCTCAACTACCTGTACATGACGCGCGAGACCGCCTCGCCGCTCCCGATGTCGTACGTCGACCTCTACGCGGCGATGCCGGCGACGGCGAGGGTCGAGAACGTCGTATCGATGGCGGTGCTGAACGACCGACTCTACCTCGGGCTCCAGGTGGACTCTGCCGACCGGCCGCGGGTCGTGGTGCTCACGCGCACCCCGCCGTCGCCGCGCAGCGCGGGATCGCCGGGGCTCGACGCCGTGTCGAGCGAGGCGTTCGCGATGACCTTCCAGCGCACGGTCATCGGCGAGACCGGCGGAGGTGCGGGCAACCCGTACTCGCAGATGGACGCGATGCTCGGGTTCGAGGGGCGGCTGTTCGTCGCGAACCGCAAGGGCGTGCTCGCGTCGAAGACCGGCTACCCGCCCGCGGACCTCGTGGACGGGCGGCAGCACTTCGACGACTGCACGCCGACCGACCCGACCGCCTGGGCGGGCGCGTCGTCTCCCTACCTGGGGAAGATCGACGTCACCCCCGCCGACAAGGCGGTCACCGCGCTCGTGGCGTGGGGCGGCCGCCTCTTCCTCTCCCGGAACACCGCCGCGAACGTCCCCGAGCTGTGGGTGCTGACCCCGCGCCACGACCTCGTCACGGGCGCGTTCCTCGGCTGCGCCGCCGATCGCTCCGACTGGCGCCGCGTCGTGACGAACATGGGCGACGCCGGGAACACCCACCTCACCGCGCTCTTCGCGACGTCCCGCTACCTGTACGTCGGCTACGACAACGCCGCGCGCGGGGTCCAGCTCTGGCGGACGGCGTCGGCAGACCCGGCCGGCGTCGCGGACTTCACGGGGAGGCAGGGATGCGTCGCGGGGACGTCGGGCGGCGGCGGCCCGTGCGAGCCGGTCGGCCGCGCCGGATTCGGGAGCGCGGCCAACGCGCGCTTCCTCGACGCGCGCGGGCTCGCCTTCGGCGGGTCCGACCACGTCTGGACGACGGTGGGCGACGGCGTGACGACCGCGCGCGTGTTCCGCGTCTCCGAGTGAGGCCGCCCCGCGCGGGGCGGGACGGGCGCGGCTCGCCTGCGGCATGGCGCCCCTTGCAGGGAGCGTCCCCTCGCCCGGTTTTTCGCGCGTCGGCCCTCGTGCTAGCTTCGCGCCCGTTCCATCCAACGAGGGACCAGCGAATGACCGACTACCGATACGATCACCGCACGGTCCAGGGCTTCATCCTGTCCGCGATCTTCTGGGGCGTCGTGGGGATCGTCGTCGGCCTGCTCATCTCGGTGCAGATGTGGGCGCCCGCCGCGAACCTCCCCCCGTATCTCACGTTCGGGCGGCTCCGTGCGGTGCACACGAACGGCCTCGCCTTCGGCCTCGGGGTGGGGGCGATCTTCGGGCTGAGCTACTGGATCGTGATGCGGCTCTGCAAGCGGCCGCTGCTCTTCCCCAGGCTCGCGCGCGTCCAGCTCTGGCTCTTCAACGTCGGGATCGCGCTCGCCGCGGTCTCGCTCCTCGCCGGGCACACGCAGTCGCTCGAGTACGCCGAGCTCGAGTGGCCGCTCGACGTCGCCATCGTGATCCTGTGGGTGATGTTCGCGGTGAACGTCTTCGGGACGATCGCGAAGCGGCGGGAGGAGCAGATGTACGTGGCGCTCTGGTACGTGATCGCCACCGTCATCGCCGTCGCGGTCCTCTACGTCGTGAACAACCTCTCCGTGCCGGCGGGGTGGACGAAGAGCTACCACCTCTTCGCCGGGGTGAACTCCGCGAACGTGCAGTGGTGGTACGGCCACAACGCCGTGGGCTTCGTGTTCACGACGCCGATCCTGGCGATGTTCTACTACTTCCTCCCGAAGTCGACGGGGCTCCCGATCTTCAGCCACCGCCTGTCCATCGTCGCCTTCTGGTCCCTCGTCTTCGCCTACCTGTGG
>DASSSJ010000005.1:0-61679 GCA_035708485.1 Anaeromyxobacter sp.
AGGCCGCGATACCCGCCGCGACCGATCCCCGAGCGTCGCCGAGGGATCGACCTGACAGGTCACTCATGCTGCACGGCGCCGTGACGGGCGCAGCCCGGCGCGGCCCGTGCAGAACGACAGAACGCCCGCGCTCGAGGCCGGGGTCGCGGTCGGGGTGAGGGTCGCGGTCGAGGTCGGGGTCGAGGTCAGGGTCGCGGTCGGGGTCCGAGGTCGGGGTCGAGGTCGAGGTCGGGCTCGGGGTCGGGGTCGGGGTCGGCGTCGGGGTCGGGATCGGCGTCGGGCCCGGGGTCGGCTCGGGCTCGGGCTCGGGCTCGGGCTCGGGGTCGGGGTCGGGGTCGGGCTCGGGGTCGGGGTCGGGCTCGGGCTCGGGCTCGGGGTCGGCGTCGGGCCCGGGCTCGGGCTCGGGCTCGCGGTCGGGCTCGAGGTCGCGGTCGAGGTCCCGTTCGTCACCCGTCCAGGAACAGATCGTTCACGAGCTCCTCCCCCTGCGCCACCGCGTACCTCGCGAGGTCGGTGACCCCCTCCTCCCGCAGCACCTCCTCGTCCACGAAGAACCTCCCCGTGCACTCCCTCGCGTCGCGCCGCAGGATCGCGACCGCCGCGTCCGCCACGATCTCCGGCGTCCGCCCGTGCCGCGCGAGCTCGTCCCCGCCGAGCACGTCGAGCGCCGCGGTCGCGATCACGGTCCGCGGCCAGAGCGCGTTCACCGCGATCCCGCGCTCGCGGAGCTCCTCGGCCATCCCGAGCACGCACATCGACATGCCGTACTTCGCCATCGTGTACGCGACGTGCGGCGCGAACCAGCGCGGCTCCATCGCGAGCGGCGGCGCGAGGTTCAGGATGTGCGGGTTCGCCGCCTTCGCGAGCCAGGGGATGCACGCCTGCGAGCAGGCGAAGGTCCCGCGCGCGTTCACCTGGTGCATGAGGTCCCAGCGCTTCATCGGCGTCTCGAGCGTCCCGGCGAGGAAGATCGCGCTCGCGTTGTTCACGAGCGCGTCGATGCCGCCGAACCGCTCGACCGCCGCCGCCACCGCGGCGGCGATCTGGGCCTCGTCGCGCACGTCGCACCGCACCGCGAGCGCATGGCCGCCGGCGCGCTCGATCTCCTCGGCGGCGGTCTGGATCGTCCCGGGCAGCTTCGGGTTGGGCGCGTCGGACTTCGCGGCGACGACCACGTTCGCCCCCTCGCGCGCGGCGGCGAGGCCGATGGCCTTGCCGATGCCGCGGCTCGCGCCGGTGACGAGCAGCGTCTTCCCTGAAAGTGAAGGCATGAGCGCTCCGACAGGTCGGGATGGACCGGAAGTTGTCCGCCGCCTCCGCCGCCCGCAACCGGGCCGCCGGGCCGCGATATCGCCGCTCCGCGGCCCCCAGGGGGTCCCCGATCGCGCCGATCCCCACCGCCCGCCGCGTGTGCGACGGCGCGCACCCCCACCGGACGCGATCCGATCCTGAACGCATCGTCAGTCGTGCCCTCATGGTGCGCCGGCCCGCGGTTGACAGCGCCCGCGGATCTCCGTAGATCGGGCTCGGGTTCGGTGGGAAAAAGTGGCAAGAGGCGGATCGCAGCGGCAGGATCGGGCAACCGGTGTTCTTCGGGACCTTCAATCACGCGATCGACGCGAAGGGGCGGACGAGCCTCCCGGCCAGGTTCCGCGAGGCGCTCGCCGCGGCGGGCGAGCCGCGCATCGTGCTCATGCAGTACCCGCACTGGCGCGCCATCCTGGCCCTCCCGCAGTCGGTCTGGAACGAGCTCGTGAAGAAGGTGATGTCCGCCTCGCCGCTCGACGCGCGCTGGCAGCGGAACGTCCTCAAGTTCGTGTCGTCGGCGCACGAGGTGGACCTCGACGTGCACGGGCGGGTGCTCGTGCCGCCGGCGCTGCGCGAGTGGGGCGGGCTCGGCAAGGAGGTCGTCTGGGTGGGGATGGGGCCGGTGATCCACCTCTACGACAAGGCCGCGTACGCGGAGCAGATGGCCGCCGAGATCCCGGCGGACCAGGTCGTCGATCTCTTCGGGAAGGCGTGAGCGAGTTCGTCCATGCGTCGGTGCTGGCACGCGAGGTGGTGGAGCTCCTTCTCCCGGGACCGGGCAGGCTCCTCCTCGACTGCACGCTCGGCGGCGGCGGTCACGCCGAGCTCTTCCTCGAGGCGGGGGCGCGCGTGATCGGGCTCGACAAGGACCCGCGCGCCGTCGCCGCCGCGAACGCCCGGCTCGCCCGCTACGGCGAGGCGTTCCGCGCCGTCCGCGCCGACTTCCGCGACGCGAAGGACACGCTCGCCGCGCTCGGCGTCGGCCCGGTCGACGGCGCGCTCGCCGACCTCGGCGTCTCTTCCCCGCAGCTCGACGAGGCGGAGCGCGGCTTCTCCTTCTCCCGGCCCGGCCCGCTCGACATGCGGATGGGCGGCGAGGGCGAGACGCTCGGCGCGCTGCTGCGCCGGATCGACGAGCGCGAGCTGGCGCGCATCCTCGAGGAGTACGGCGAGGAGCCGTTCGCGCGGCCGATCGCGCGCGCCGTGAAGCGCGCCGTCGCGCGCGACGAGCTCCCGGACACGTCCGCGCTCGCCGGCATCGTCGCGGGCGTCATCCCGCGCAAGGCCTGGCCGAGGAAGATCCACCCGGCCACCCGCACGTTCCAGGCGCTCAGGATCGCCGTGAACGACGAGCTGGGCGCCCTCGCGGCGTGGCTCGACGCGCTCCCCGCGCTGCTCGCCCCCGGCGGGCGCGCCGCGGTGATCTCCTTCCACTCGCTCGAGGACCGGTCCGTGAAGGAGCGGTTCCGGGCCCTCACCCGGGCCTGCACCTGCCCCCCCGACTTCCCGGTGTGCGCCTGCGGCGCGAAGGCGTCGTTCGCGCCGGTGACGCGGAAGGCGATCGTCGCCTCGGAGGCCGAGGTGGCCGCGAACCCCCGGGCGCGCAGCGCGAAGCTCCGCGCGGTGGAGAAGCTCCGGTGAGCGCCGCGCGCCGCCAGGCCGCCGCCGCGCCGCGGGCCGCGCGGGCCGTCGCCCCGCGGCTCGCGCGGCCCGCGCTCGTCGCCGTCGCGGTGATCTCGCTCGGCGTCTTCCACGTCTGGGCCCGCACGCGCGTCGTCGCGGCGGGGTACGAGCTGGGCGCGCTCCAGCGGGAGCACGTGAGACTCACGTCCGAGCACGACCGCCTGCGCATCGAGGTCGAGACCCTCCGGTCTCCCGCGGCGCTGGAGCGGTTCGCGCGGACCAGGCTGGGCATGGCTCCGCCGGCACCGGGTGCGGTGCGGGCGGCGGGCCCGCGACTCGCCTTGGCGGGCGGGGGCGTGGGAGAGGACGTGGACGGGATGGACCGTCCGGGTCCGGCGGAGCCAGCCCGTTCCCGCTCGACCGCGCCGGCGCGCCCGCCCTCCGCGGTCCGGGTCGCGCTGCGCGGTCCGCTCGTCGCCGGGCGCGCGCCGCCCGCGAGGTGACGGTGCGCCCCGGACCCGACGCGCGCGCCGGGCGCTGGATCGCGATCCGCGTCGGGGTGCTCGCCGCCGCGTTCGCCGCGGGGTTCGCCGCCGTCGCCTGGCGCGTCTTCGACCTCCAGGTGGTGGACCGCGACCGCCTCGTGAGCGACATGGTCGAGCAGTACCGGCGCCAGCTCGTCCTGAAGCCGCGGCGCGGCCCGGTCACCGACCGCGCCGGGGTGCTGCTCGCCGGCAGCGCCGACGCGCAGTCGGTCTACGCGGATCCGGCGGTCCTCGCGCGCGAGGACGGCGCGGGCGCCGCGCTGCGGAACGTCGCGCGGGCGCTCGGGCTCGACCCCGCCGCGGTCCGGAGGAAGCTCGCGAAGGGCACGCGCTTCGTCTGGATCGCGCGGCGCGTCTCGCCGCAGGAGGCCGCCGCCGTCGAGCGCGTCGTGAAGGACGCGCGGCTCCGCGGCATCGCGCTCGTCCCCGAGACGCGCCGCTACTACCCGCGGGTCGAGCTCGCGAGCGCGCTCCTCGGCTGGGTGGGCGACGACGGCAACGGGCTCGAGGGCGTCGAGCTCGCGCTCGACGACGTCCTCTCCGGCGCCCCCGCGCGCGTGCCGTCGCTCCGCGACGGCGCGGGGCGCACGGTGCTCGCCGGCGCGCCGTCGGCGGGGCGCGACCGCGAGGGCGCGCGCGTCGAGCTGACCATCGACCAGGGGCTGCAGCTCGCGGCGGAGCGCGCCCTCGCCCGGGCCGTGTCCGGGTCTCGCGCGCTCTCCGGCATGGCCATCGCGATCGACCCGCGCACGGGCGAGATCCTCGCGATGGCGAGCGCGCCGGGGTTCAACCCGAACGCGCCGCGGCGCGGGACCGAGATGCGGAACCGCGCCGTCGCCGACTCGTTCGAGCCCGGCTCCACGATGAAGACCTTCGCCGTCGCCGGCGCCCTCGACCGCGGCGCGGTCCGCCCGCTCGATCCGATCGACTGCGGCGACGGCTCGCTCGCGATCGGCGCGCACGTCATCCACGACCACGCCGCGTTCGGCTGGGTCGGCCCGGCGAAGGTGCTCGCGGTCTCGTCCAACGTCGGCGCGGCGCGGATCGCCGCCCGCCTCGGCCGGCAGGGGCTCCAGGAGACGCTGCTCGCCTTCGGCTTCGGCGAGCGGACCGGCGTCGGGCTCCCCGGCGAGGTCCGCGGCCAGGTGCCGTTCCCGCGCTCCGACATCGCCCTCGCGACGCAGTCCTTCGGCCACGGGCTCACCGGCACCGCGCTCCAGGTCACGGCGGCGATGGGCGCGATCGCGAACGGCGGCGTCCTCGTCCGCCCCACCGTCGTGAAGCGCATCGTGGACCCCGCGACCGGGGAGGTGCTCGACGAGGCGCGGCCGGAGGTCGTCCGCCGCGCCGTGTCGGCGGAGACCGCCACGACGGTCGCGCGCTGGCTCGTCGGCGTCGTCGAGGATCCGAGGGGCACCGGCACGCGGGCCCGCCTCGACGGGTGGCGCGTCGCCGGCAAGACCGGCACCGCGCAGAAGGCCGACGCGGTCTCCGGCGGCTACTCGGCGGACCGCCACTTCTCGTCGTTCGTCGGGTTCGCGCCGGCGGACGCGCCGCGCATCGTCGTCGGCGTCTTCGTGGACGAGCCGAGGGGCGAGATCCACGGGGGCGAGGTGGCCGCCCCCGCGTTCCGCGAGGTGGCGGAGTACGCGATGAAGATGCTGGGCGTGCCGCCCACGGCCGGCGCCCTCGCCGCGGCCGCCGCCGACGCCTCCCCGCCGCCGCCGGAGGAGGCGGAGGGCCCTCCGCCGGTGGAGCAGGCGGCCCGCGCGGCGCCCCCGGGGTCGGTCGCCGTCCCGGCGCTCGCCGGCCTGCCCGCGCGCGCGGCCGTGCGGGCGCTCGAGGCGCTCGACCTCTCCGCCGACCTGGCGGGCTCGGGGCGCGTCGTCCGCCAGTCGCCGCCCCCGGGCAGGGTCGTCGCGCGCGGGACGCGCGTCCGGATGACGCTCCAGCCCGCGGGCTGAGCCGATGCGGCTGCGGGGGATGCTGTAAGATGTGCCGCGCCCGTGTCCGCGAGGACACGGCGGCGTGCAACCGGCCGGCGGCGCGGAGGAAAGCGGGCCGGGGGCCGGGTTTGCATGGAGCCGCTCTCGAGCATGAAGCTGTCCGCCATCATCCAGGGCACCGGCGCCCGCGGCGACGCCGCGGGCGATCCCGAGGTCGTCCGCGTCACCGGCGACTCGCGCGCGGTCGTCCCGGGCGCGGCGTTCTTCGCGCTGCCCGGCGCGACCCTCGACGGCCACGACTTCGCCGCCGAGGCCGCCCGCCGCGGCGCGGTCGCCGTGATCGCCGAGCGCCCGGTCGCGTGCGCGCCCGCGGCGCTCCTCCTCGCGCCCTCCTCCCGGCGCGCGATGGCGATCGCGGCCGCGAACTTCCACGGCCGGCCCGGCGACGCGCTCGCGCTCGCCGCGGTCACCGGCACGAACGGCAAGACGACGGTCGCCTGGCTCGTCGAGGCGTGCGCCCGCGCGGCGGGCACGCCGGTCGGCCTCCTCGGGACCGTCGTCCACCGCTGGCCCGGCGCCGAGCGCGACGCGGGCCACACCACGCCCGAGTCCACCGAGGTCCAGGCGCTGCTCGCGGAGATGCGCGCCGCCGGCGCGCGCGCCGCCGTGCTCGAGGTCTCCTCGCACGCGCTCGCGCAGGAGCGCGTCGCCGGGATGCGGTTCCGCGTGGCCGGGTTCACGAACCTGACGCGCGACCACCTCGACTACCACGGCGACATGGAGCGCTACTTCGCGGCGAAGCGCCGGCTCTTCACCGAGCACCTCGCCCCCGACGGCGTCGCGGTCGTGAACGTGCGCGACGCCGCCGGCGCCCGGCTCGCCGATCAGCTCGGGCCGGGCCGGACCGTGTGGCGCTACGGCGGCCGCGCCGACGACGCGCTGCGCGCCGAGGGCGTCTCGGCGGGGCTCGACGGCACCGCCGCCACGTTCACGACGCCCGCCGGGCCCGTCGAGGTGCGGTCGCCGCTCGTCGGCGCCCACAACCTCGAGAACCTGCTCTGTGCCGCCGGGATGGCGCTCGGCCTCGGCGTCTCGCCCGACGCCGTGGCGCGCGGCCTCTCCGGGTGCGCCGGCGCGCCGGGGCGGCTCGAGCGCTTCTCCGCCCGCGGCGTCTCGGTGTTCGTGGACTACGCCCACACCGACGACGCGCTCGCCCGGGCCCTCGCGGCCCTCCGGTCGCTCTCGCCGCGGCGGCTCGTGTGCGTCTTCGGCTGCGGCGGCGACCGCGACCGCGGCAAGCGCCCCCTCATGGGCGAGGCGGCCGGGCGCGGCGCGGACCAGGTGGTGGTGACGAGCGACAACCCCCGCACCGAGGAGCCCGCCGCGATCGTCGCGGAGATCCTGCCCGGGCTCGAGCGCGCCGGGCTGTCGCGCCTCTCCGCGGACGCGCTCCGCCGGGGCGGCCGGGGGTTCGCGGTCGAGCCCGAGCGCCGCGCCGCCATCGCGCTCGCGGTCTCCGCGGCGCGCGAGGGCGACGCGGTCCTCGTCGCGGGCAAGGGCCACGAGCCCTACCAGATCGTGGGGAAGGAGCGCCTCCCCTTCTCCGACCGCGACGAGGCGCGGCGCGCGCTCGGGATCCCGCCCCCATGACCGCGCGCTTCACGCCCGAGGAGCTCGCCGCCGCGACGGGCGGCCGGTGGACCGGGACGCCGCCCGCGTCGGTGGACGGCGTCTCGACCGACACCCGGACGCTCCCGGCCGGAAGCCTCTTCGTCGCGCTCCGCGGCGAGCGCTTCGACGGGCACGCCTTCCTCGCGGAGGCGGCCGCGCGCGGCGCCGCGGCGGCCGTCGTGGACGAGCGGTTCGCCGCGGCGGGCGGCGCCGCGGGCGCGGGCCCCGCCGCGCGGCTCGTCGTCCCGGACACGCTCCTCGCGCTCGGCGCCGTCGCGCGCCTCCACCGCGGGCGATTCCAGCTCCCCGTCGTCGGCGTCACCGGCTCGAACGGCAAGACGACGACGCGCGAGATGATCGCCGCGATCCTCGCGACGCGCGGGGGCGTCCTCAAGAGCGAGGGCAACCTCAACAACGAGGTGGGCGTCCCGCTCACGCTCCTCGGGCTCGAGGCGTCGCACTCGGCCGCGGTGATCGAGATGGGGATGAGCCACCGCGGCGAGATCGCCCGGCTCGCCGCGATCGCCCTGCCCCAGGTCGGCGTGGTGACGCTCGCCGCGCCCGCGCACCTCGAGGGGCTCGGGACGGTGGACGCGGTCGCGGACGCGAAGGCGGAGCTCTACCAGGGGCTGCCGCCCGGCGGGATCGCCGTCGCGAACGCCGACGACGCGCGCATGCTGAAGCGGGCCCAGGCGTCGGGCCGGCGGATGATCACCTTCTCCGCCGCGAAGGGGCGGCGCGGCGACGTGGTGGTGCTCGAGATCGCGTCGCGATCCCTCGCGGAGGGAGGGCAGGGCGACGACGGCCTGCGGTTCGTGCTCGGCGTCGGCAACCGCCAGCTCCCGGTCCACATCCCCGGGCTCCTCGGCGCGCACAACGCCGCGAACGCCGCCGCCGCGGCCGCCGCCGCGATCGCGCTCGGCTGCACCGACCGGGAGATCGCGCGCGGGCTCGCGGCGGTGCGGCCGGTCGGGCGGCGGCTCCGGCTCGAGACCCTCGCCTCCGGCGTGACGCTCCTCGACGACTGCTACAACGCGAACCCCGCCTCGATGGCGGCCGCGCTCGCGACCCTCGCCGGGCTCGCCGGCCCGGGGCGCCGCGCCGTGGCGGTGCTCGGCGACATGCTCGAGCTCGGGGCCTTCGAGACCGAGGCCCACCGCGCGCTCGGCGCCGAGGCGGCCCGCAGCGGCGTCTCGGCGCTCGCGTCGTTCGGTCCCCGCTCGCGCGTCACCGCGGAGGCGGCGCGGGCGGCGGGGCTCGAGCCGTTCCACACCGAGGACGTCGACGCGCTCGTCCGCTGGGCTCGGGCGACGCTCGCGCCGGGGGACGTCCTCCTCGTCAAGGGGAGCCGCGGGATGAAGCTCGAGCGGCTCGTCGAGGCGCTTCGATAGATGCTCTACCACCTCCTCTACCCGCTCGCGGGCCACGTCGGCGCCTTCAACGTCCTGCGGTACCCGTCCTTCCGCATCGTCGCGGCGGGGCTGACCGCGCTCGTCGTCGGGCTGCTCGCCGGCCCCCTCTTCATCGAGCGGATGCGCGTCATCCAGTACGGCCACTCGAACGTGCGCGAGGACGTGCCGGAGGCCCACCGGAAGAAGGCCGGGACGCCGTCGATGGGCGGCGCGCTCATCCTCTTCGGCGTCACCATCGCGACGCTCCTCTTCGCGGACCTCCGCAACCGCTACGTGTGGGCCGCGCTCCTCGTGACGCTCGGCTACGGCGCGATCGGGTTCTGGGACGACTGGCTCAAGCTCTCGAAGCGGAACTCGAAGGGGCTCGCCGGGAAGAAGAAGCTCCTCTTCCAGGTCCTCGTCGTCGTCGCCGTCTACTACGGCCTCCTCACCGACTGGCGCTTCCACCTCGAGCCCGGCTTCCCGTGGCTGCGGGTGGGGAGCTTCGTGGACCTCCGGCTCACGCTCCCGTTCGTCCCCACGCGGCTCTTCGAGCCGAACCTCGGCTGGCTGTACCTGCCGTTCATGGTCTTCGTCGTCGTGGCGACCTCGAACGCCGTGAACCTCACCGACGGCCTCGACGGCCTCGCCATCGGCCCGACGCTCGTCTCGTCGATCACGTTCCTCGCCCTCTCCTACGTGGCGGGCGCGACGCTCGCGGGGTTCAGCCTGGCCGAGTACCTGCGCATCGCCTACATCCCCGGGGCCGAGGAGCTGGGCGTCTTCTGCGCCGGCGTGTTCGGCGCCGGGGTGGCGTTCCTCTGGTACAACACCTATCCCGCGTCCGTCTTCATGGGCGACGTCGGCTCGCTCGCGCTCGGCGGCGGGCTCGGGATGCTCGCCGTCCTCACCAAGAACGAGGTCGCGAGCGCGATCCTCCACGGCGTCTTCCTCGGGGAGACCGTGAGCGTCATCCTCCAGGTCTGGTCCTTCAAGACGCGCGGGAAGCGGATCTTCGCCATGGCCCCGATCCACCACCACTTCGAGCTGAAGGGGTGGGCCGAGCCGAAGATCATCGTGCGGTTCTGGATCGTCTCCATCATGCTCGCGCTCGTCGCGCTCATGTCCATCAAGCTGAGGTAGGACGCCGTGCAGCCGCCGCGCCTCGAGGGGAAGAAGGTCACCGTCGTCGGGCTCGCGAAGAGCGGCGTCGCCGCCGCGCGCCTCGCCGCGCGCGAGGGCGCCCGCGTGACGGTCACCGACCGCCGCTCCGAGGCCGAGCTCGCCGGGCCGCTCGCCGCGCTCGCGGGCGCCGCCGCGCGCCGCGTCCTCGGCGGTCACGACGCGGCCGACTTCGAGGGCGCCGACCTCGTCGTCGCCTCCCCCGGCGTGCCCCTCTCGATCGCCGAGATCGCCCGCGCCCGCGCCCGCGGCGTGCCGGTGTGGGGCGAGATCGAGCTCGGCGCGCGGTTCCTCGGGCGGACGCCGGTCGTCGCGATCACCGGCACCAACGGCAAGAGCACGACGACCGCCCTCGCCGGCGCGCTCCTCGCCCGCGACCGGCGCACGTTCACCGGCGGGAACCTCGGGACGCCGCTCTGCGATCACGTCCTGTCGGGCGCCCCCGCCGACGCGGCGGTGCTCGAGCTCTCCTCGTTCCAGATCGAGGGGATCTCCGAGCTGCGCCCGCACGTGGCGGCCATCCTGAACGTGACGCCCGACCACCTCGACCGCTACCGCGACGTGGAGGACTACGCCGCCGCCAAGGCCCGCCTCTTCGGCCGCCAGCAGCCCGGCGACGCGGCGATCGCGAACGCCCGCGACGCGCGCGCGGTCGCGATGGCGGCGGCGTCCCGCGGCGCCGTCTACACGTTCGGCTTCGGCCCGCCCGCGGACGACGCCGCCCGCGACGCGGGCGGCGAGCCCGGCCCCGCCGGCGCCGAGCTGTGGGTCCGGATCGCGGCCGCGCCGGAGCGCTACCTCGTCCGCAACCGCGCCCTCCGCGGCCGCCACAACCGCGAGAACGCGATGGCCGCCGTCCTGTGCGCGCGGCTCGCCGGCGCCCCGGGCGACGCGGTGCAGGCCGGGCTGGACGCGTTCCCCGGCCTGCCGCACCGGCTCGAGCTCGTCTCGGAGCGCGCCGGCGTCGAGTGGGTGAACGACTCGAAGGCCACCAACGTCGACTCGACGTCGGTCGGCCTCGCCGCGTTCCCGGCGGGCGTCTCCCGCGTGGTCCTCATCATGGGCGGCCGCGGCAAGGGGGCGCCCTACGCGCCGCTCCGCACGCTCTTCCCCAGCCGCGTGAAGGCGCTCCTCACCATCGGGGAGGACGCCCCCGCCGTCGAGGCGCAGCTCGGCGACCTGTGCCCCACCGAGGGGTGCGGCACGCTCGCGGCGGCGGTGAGGCGGGCCGCCCGGCTCGCCGCGCCGGGCGACGTGGTGCTGCTGTCCCCGGCCTGCGCGAGCTACGATCAGTACCGGAGCTACGAGGAGCGCGGCGAGGCCTTCCGGCGGCTCGCCGCGGAGGTCGCATGAGGACCCGCGAGCCCATCGCCGCGGCGGCGATCCCGAGGGGCGTCCCCGCCTTCGACGGGCTCCTGCTCGCGTCGGTGCTCGCCCTCGTCGCGATCGGCGCGGTGATGGTCTACTCCGCGAGCGCGATCCCCGCGAGCCAGTCGCGGCGCCTCGGGTTCGACGAGTTCTACTACCTGAAGCGCCAGCTCGTCGCGGCCGCGATCGGCGGCGCGCTGCTCGCCGCCGCCGTCAAGCTCGGCCACCGGCGCGTCGCCGCGCTCGCGTACCCGCTCCTCGGCGCCGCGTTCGTCCTGCTCCTCCTCGTCCCGCTCCTCGGCAAGACCGCCGGCGGCGCGCAGCGCTGGCTCGCGCTCGGGCCGGTGCAGTTCCAGCCGTCGGAGGCCGCGAAGATCGCGCTCGTGCTCTACCTCGCGCGGTCGCTCGCCCGGAAGCAGGACAAGATCCGGATGTTCTCGATCGGGCTCCTCCCGCACCTGCTCGTGACCGGAGGGCTGGTGGTGCTCTGCCTCGCGCAGAGCGACCTCGGCACGGGCGTCATCCTCTTCCTCGTCCTCTTCGCGATGCTCTTCGCCGCCGGCGCGCGCGTCTCGTACCTGCTCGCCGCGGCCGCCGCGGCCGCGCCGATCGCCTGGCACCTCGTGAAGTCCACGCGGTACCGCTACGACCGCGTCGTCGCGTTCCTCGACCCGGAGCGCTACCGGACCGGGCCGGGGTTCCAGCTCTGGGAGTCGCTCCTCGGCACCGCGAACGGCGGCTTCCTCGGGCAGGGCCTCGGCCAGGGGAAGGGGAAGCTCTTCTACCTGCCCGCCGCCCACACCGACTTCATCGCGGCGGTCCTCGCCGAGGAGGCGGGGCTCCTCGGCGTGCTCCTCCTGGTCGGCCTGTTCGCCGTGCTCGTGTGGCGGGGGCTGCGCGCCTCGCTGAACGCGTCCGACGCGTTCGGCTGCTACGCCGCGCTCGGGATCACGACGCTGGTGGGGGCGCAGGCGCTCGTGAACCTCGCGGTGGTGTTCGGGCTGCTCCCCACGAAGGGGCTCACGCTGCCGTTCGTGTCGTACGGCGGCAGCTCGCTCGTGACGCTGCTCGCCGGCGCGGGCGTCCTGCTGTCGGTGAGCGGCGACCGCGGCGGGTTCCTCCGCCGGCCGGTCGCCGCCGTGCGCGTCGCGCCCGCGGCTGCGGAGGTGACCTCGTGAGGGTCCTCATCGCCGGCGGGGGCACGGGGGGCCACGTCTTCCCCGGGATCGCGCTCGCGGAGGAGGTCGTCACGCGCCATCCCGCCAACGACGTGGTGTTCGTCGGCACCGCGAAGGGGCTCGAGGCGACGGTCGTCCCGAAGGCCGGGTTCCCGATCGAGCTCATCGACGTGAAGGGGCTCAAGGGGAAGGGGCTCCTCGGCACGCTCCGGAACCTGCTCCTCCTCCCGCTCGCCTTCCTCCAGTCGATCGCCGTCCTGCGCCGGTGGCGGCCGGACGTCGTCGTCGGCGTCGGCGGGTACGCGAGCGGACCGGTGGTGCTCGTGGCCTGGCTCCTGCGGATCCCGACCGCGGTCCAGGAGCAGAACGCCATCGCCGGCTTCACGAACCGCGTCCTCGGCAGGTTCGTCCAGGCGGCGTTCACCGCGTTCCCCGAGACGGCGCGCCACTTCCCGCGCCGCAAGGTCTTCCAGCTCGGCAACCCGATCCGCCGTACGCTGATGGAGAACTACATGCGGCCGGGGTCGCGCCACCCGCAGCCGCGGCTCCTCGTGTTCGGCGGCTCGCAGGGCGCCCACGCGCTCAACATGCGCGTGCTGGAGGCGCTGCCGCACCTCGCCGACCTGCGCGACCGGCTGCGGATCACGCACCAGACCGGCGCGAAGGACCGCGAGTACGTGGAGAAGGGGTACCAGGCGGTCGGGTTCGCGCCGGACGTCCGCGAGTTCATCTCCGACATGAGCGCGGCGTACGCCGAGACCGACCTCGTCGTCTGCCGCGCCGGCGCGACGACGCTCGCCGAGCTGACCGTCTGCAAGAAGCCCTCGATCCTGATCCCCTTCCCCGCCGCCGCGGACAACCACCAGGTGCAGAACGCGCTGAGCCTCGTCTCCGCGGGGGCCGCCGTCATGATCGAGGAGCGCGACCTCACCGGCGAGGTGCTCGCGCGCGAGATCCGGGCCATCCTCTCGTCGCCGGAGCGGCTCGAGCGGATGGCGCGCGCGGCGGGCCGGCTCGGCAGCCCGCAGGCCGCGAAGGAGATCGCCGACGTCTGCACCGAGCTCGTCCGCCGCCGCTGGGGATCGCCCATGGGCCAGCCCCGCGAGCGCGCCGCCGCCGCCCGGCCCCCCGGGCCGGCCACCTGAGGAGCCAAGGACCGCATGAGCCTCTTCCGTTCCAGGCCCGCCAAGATCCACTTCGTCGGGATCGGCGGCATCGGCATGAGCGGCATCGCCGAGGTGCTGCTGAACCTCGGCTACGCCGTGTCCGGCTCGGACCTGAAGGAGTCCGAGATCACCCGCCGCCTCGCCTCGCTCGGCGGCCGCATCGCGAGGGGCCACGCGGCGGAGAACATCGCCGAGGTGGACGTGGTGGTCACCTCGTCGGCGGTGAGGAAGGACAACCCCGAGGTGGTGGAGGCCCGCCGCCGGAAGATCCCGATCATCCCGCGCGCGGAGATGCTCGCCGAGCTCATGCGGCTCAAGTACGGCGTCGCCATCGCCGGCACCCACGGCAAGACCACGACGACGTCGCTCGCCGCCCACCTCCTCGCCCACGCCGGGCTCGACCCCACCGCGGTCGTCGGCGGCAAGGTGAACGGCTTCGGGTCGAACGCGAAGCTCGGGAAGGGCGACTACATGGTCGTCGAGGCGGACGAGTCCGACGGCTCGTTCCTCCACATCCCGCCCACGATCGCGATCGTCACGAACGTGGACCCGGAGCACCTCGACCACTGGAAGACGCCGGAGGCGCTGCGCCGGGGGTTCCTCGACTTCGTGAACCGCGTCCCGTTCTACGGGCTCGCCATCCTCTGCCACGACCACCCCGGCGTGCAGTCGCTCCTCCCGGACGTGGAGAGCCGCTACGTCACCTACGGGGAGAGCCACCAGGCGGACTACCGCGCCGATCGGATCGAGGTGGACGGCGGCTCGGTCCGGTTCGACGCCTGGCGGCGCGACGCCGCGCTCGGCCGGTTCGAGGTGCGGATGGTCGGGCGGCACAACGCGCTCAACGCCCTCGCGGTGGTGGCGCTCGGCGACGAGATGGGCATCCCCCCCGACGCGATCCGCGCCGCCCTCGCGTCGTTCCAGGGCGTGCAGCGCCGGTTCACGATCCGCGGCGAGGCGGCCGGGGTGACCGTCGTGGACGACTACGGCCACCACCCCGCCGAGGTGCGCGCCACCCTGCTCGGCGCGCGCGAGGCGTTCCACCGCCGCGTCGTCTGCGTGTTCCAGCCGCACCGCTACACGCGGACGCGCGACCTCCTGCACGAGTTCGCCACCGCGTTCAACGACGCCGACGTCCTCGTCCTCACCGACGTCTACGCCGCCGGCGAGGAGCCCATCCCCGGCGCGACCGCCGAGGCGCTCGCCGCCGCGATCCGCGCCTGCGGGCACCGCGACGTGACGCACGCCCCGCGCGCCGAGCTCGCGCGCGTCGCGCGCGGGCGGGTCCGCCACGGCGACCTCGTCCTCACGCTCGGCGCGGGGGACGTCACGAACGTCGGGCCCGAGATCCTCGCCCTTCTCGCACAGTGAACCGAGCGCTCGCCCTGCGCCACGCGCGCCGCCGTCGCGTCCCTCCCGCTCCTTCCGCGCGGCGGGGGGGAGCGGGCCCGGGGGAGGGGGTAGCCTGACCGACTGGCGCGCCGAGATCGAGCGCAGGGTCCGCGGCGAGCACCTCCGCGACGCCCCGCTCGCGCCGCGCACCACCGTCAAGGTGGGCGGCCCCGCCGATCTCCTCGTGCGGCCCGCCGACCCCGACGCGCTCGCGGAGCTCCTCCGCGCGGTCCGGGAGCTCGGCGTCCCGCTCGCGATCCTGGGCGGCGGCGCGAACACGCTCGTCGCGGACGCGGGCGTCCGCGGCGTCGTGCTGCGGCTCCCGCCCGACCTCGCCCCCGAGGAGGCGACGGGCGCGCGCCTCGTCCTCTGCGCCGGCCAGCCCACCTCGCGCCTGTGGGTCCGCGCCCACGCCCTCGGCCTGGTGGGGATGGAGTTCGTCGCCGGGATCCCGGGGACGCTGGGCGGCGCCGTCGCGATGAACGCCGGCACGCGCGTCGGCGAGATGAAGGACGTCGTCGCCCGGGTCGAGCTCGCCACGGCCGACGGCGCCGGGTTCGTGGACGCGGGCGCGCTCGGCTTCGCGTACCGGACCTGCCGCCTGCCGCCGGGCGCGGTCGTGACCCGCGTCGCGTTCGCGCTGCGCGAGGGCGACGTCGCCGAGAGCGAGCGCCTGATGCAGGCGGACCGCGAGCGCCGCCGCCGCACGCAGCCGCTCGACCGGCCGACGTTCGGCTCGACGTTCCGGAACCCGCCCGGCGACTTCGCGGGGCGGCTCATCGAGGCGGTGGGCCTCAAGGGCCACCGCGTCGGGAAGGCCACGTGGTCCGACGTCCACGCGAACTTCGTCTCGAACCTCGGCGGCGCCACGGCGCGCGACGTGCTCGCGCTCGTGAACCTCGCGAGGTCGCGGGTGAAGGCGGCGTTCGGGATCGCGCTCGAGGCCGAGGTGCGGCTCCTCGGCGAGTTCCTTGCAGAGGACCTGGACGCCGTGAAGGACCTCGCAGGCCTAAAGGTGGGCTAGCCCGCCCGCCGGGAGACGACGATGGCGAGCTGGACGGGGAAGAGGGTCGCGGTGCTGTACGGGGGTCCGTCCACGGAGCGGGACGTGTCGCTCCGGACTGGGAAGGCCTGCGCCGACGCGCTCGTCGCGAAGGGCTACGACGTCACGCTCGTCGACGTCGACGGGGAGCTCGCCGCGCGGCTGCGCGAGCTGCGGATCGACGTCGCCTTCAACGCCCTCCACGGCCGCTGGGGCGAGGACGGCTGCGTGCAGGGGCTCCTCGAGGTGATGCGGGTGCCGTACACCGGCTCCGGCGTCCTCGCCTCCGCGATGGGGATGGACAAGGTGGTCGCGAAGGCGATGTTCAAGGCGCTCGGCCTCGCCCTCGTCGACTACCGCGCGTTCCCGCCCGGGCGCGCGGGCGAGATCGCGCCGGCCGACCTGCCCTTCGGCATCCCCTGCGTCGTGAAGCCGTCCGGCGAGGGCTCCTCGGTCGGCGTGCACCTCGTGAAGGACGCCGCGAAGCTCGCCGCCGCGTGCCGCGACGCCGCGACCTTCAAGGGGGACGTCATCGTCGAGCGGTACGTGAAGGGGGCCGAGGTGAACGTCGCGGTCCTCGACGGGAAGGCCCTCGGCGCGATCGAGATCGTCCCGGCGAACGAGTTCTACGACTACGCGGCGAAGTACACCGCCGGCACGACCCAGTACTTCTACCCGGCGCGGATCCCGGAGGCGCACCGGGCGCGCGTGATGGAGGCGGCGGAGGTGGCGCACCGCGGGCTCGGCTGCGCGGGCGTGACGCGCGTCGACTTCATCGTCGCGCCGGACGGCACGCCCTACATCCTCGAGATCAACACGCTGCCGGGGATGACCGCCACGTCGCTCGTCCCGAAGATCGCGGCGGGGCTCGGCATCCCGTTCCCCGACCTCTGCGAGCGGATCCTCGACGGCGCGACCCTCAAGGCCTGACCTACCTGCAGCTCCCCTTGCCCGCCGCCGCGTCCGCGTCCTTCGGGTCGAGCGTGAGCGCCTTCGCGAAGGCCTCGTCCGCCTCGGGGCACTTGCCGAGCTTGGCGTAGGACTTCCCCATCACCGTGTACGCCTCGGCCACCGGCGCGATCACGAGCGCCCGCTGCGCGAACTTCACGGACTCGCCGAACTGGCCGATCTCGTAGAGGCGCCGCGCCATGTTCACGTCGCGCATCGCCTTCTTGGAGAGGTCCGCGCCGGGCAGCGGCGACCGCTCCGGGTTCAGCACCTTGTCGAGCGCCGCCTGGTTCACCTCGCCGAGGAGGAGCCTGATCCGCGTCTTGATGACGTCGCAGTACTCGATCTGCCGGTACGGCTCCATCGCGTTCAGCACGAACTTCCCGTCCACGATGCCGACCATCGGGTGGAGGCGGATCCCGAGCAGGTCGTACAGCACGTCGCCCTCGTCGACGAGCACCGGCATCTTGATGCCGGACTCCGCGACGTAGGCCTTCACGTCGGCGATGGGCTCCGAGCTCGACACGACCGCGGCCCAGTAGATGGACTTCCCCGCCAGCTCCTTCTCGCACGCCGCCATCTGCTTCAGCGCGTCGAGCGAGCGGTCCTGGCCCGTGCGGAAGAACACGAACACGTTCGCCTTGACCTTCGGCGACAGGAGCTTCCCCGTCCCGCCGCTGATCGTCCTCAGCTCGACGTTCTGGATCGTCGTGCCCGGCTCGGCGCGCGCGTGGGCCGGCGGCGGGAACGCCGCGAAGAACGTCAGCAGCGCGAACGGCACGGTCAATCGGCTGGTCGTGGCCATGGCTTCTGGATGATGCACCACCCCGCGGGGGGAGGATCGGGTTTCGTGCTCTGGCGCGCGGCCTGGAGCCGTGCGAACTGGACTTCACCGGTCTCCGTGCGATCTGGAGCTCACCGGTCCGTCACTGCGTGCAGCGCTTCTTCCCCTCCGTCGCGACGGAGTGGGTGGGCTCGATCTTCAAGGCTGCGTCGAACGCGCGCACGGCGTCGGGGCACCTTCCCTTGGCGGCGAGGATCTCGCCCTGGAGCGCGTACGCGGCGGCGCTCGGCCCGGCGGCGAGCCCCTTCTGCACCTCGTCGAGCGCCTTGTCGTGCTCGCCGATCTTGAGGAGCATGCGCGCGAAGTTGAGGTGCCGCTTCGCGACCCCCTCGGCCGAATGCGGCAGGGGAGACCTCTCGGGCTCGTCCACCTTCGCGATCTCCGCCTCGGAGACCTCGCCGAGCAGGAACCGGATCCGCACCCGCACGCGCTCGCAGTAGTTGATCTGGCGGAACGGCTCGAACGCCGCGAGCTTCCCGCGCTGGTCCACCATCCCGATCACCGGGTGGAGGCGGATGCCGAGCGCGCCGTAGAGCTCGTCGCCCTTGTCCACGAGCACGGTCATCTTGACGCCGGTGTCCTTCACGAGGGCGCGGACCTGGTCGGCGGGCCACGCGTCGGACACGATCCCGACGAACCGCACCGGCTTCGAGGCGAACTCCTTCTCGCACGCGGCGAGGTCGCGGAGGGTGTCCACCGACCGCTCCTGCTCGAGCCGGAAGAACACGAACACGTTCGCCTTGACGCCCTTGGCGAGCAGGCGCCCCTTCCCGCCTTCGAGTGCGTCGAGCTGGACGTCCGGGACGGCGTCGCCGATCTGGATCCGGCGGTCGGTGCGATCGGAGCCGCGCGCAGGGACTGGGAGGACCCCGCCCGCGAAGCCGGCGATCCCGGCCGCGGCAAGAGTGACCAGGCGCCGGCGTTGCATCACTTCTTGGCCGGCACGGCGGAGGTCAGCGTCTTGTTGTTGTAGGTCTTGGTGTCGTGGCAGGTCTTCGCGCAGGACCCGCCGTTCGGCAGCTTGGTGTACCCGACCTTGAGCATCCAGCCCTTGGCGCCGTACGGCACGCCCTCGCGGATGTGGTGGTCCTGCTTGGACGCGTGGACCTCGTGGCAGGCGCGGCAGGTGCGGCCGCGCTCGCGGTGCACGTGCACGTAGTGGAGGTTGCGCGAGCCGTCGCGGAACCCGGTCAGCGTCGTCGTCTCCTCGATGGCGACCACCTTGTCGTTGTGGCAGCCGTAGCAGAGGGCGTAGTTCCGCCGCTCGTACGGCGAGTAGAACGCGGCCGGGTAGTCCGCGACGAGCAGGCGGAAGTTGTCACCGGCGTGCGTGCGGTGGCAGGCGGAGCAGTCCTTCGCGCGGACCGGGTCGTGCCAGACCTTGTTCTCGGCGAGCCACTGCTTGTAGTTCGTCATCGGCTTGCCGTCGTCCGACACCATGCCGTCGCGGGAGTGGCAGTTCACGCACAGGTCGAACGGGAGCGCGATGAGGAGGCGCTCGACGTTGGCGGCGTGCGGGTTGTGGCAGTTCGAGCACTTCTTGTCCTTGGTGATCGCGTCGTGCTGGATCTTGCCCTTGGCGAGCTGGTTCTTGATGCCCGCGTGGCACTTGAGGCACAGCTCGACCATCTCCTGCGACAGCAGCGCGGGCTCGACGGAGTTGTGCGCGTTGTGACAGTCGGTGCACGCCTCCTCGGCGGGGACGTGCTTGTACTTGCGCGCCATGACGTCGCGGACGTCCTCGTGGCACTCGTAGCACTCCTCGTTCACGCTGGAGTGCCGGATCGGCCCGGGGTTCGCGGCGTCGTTGTTCACGTGGCAGACGCCGCACTGGCCGCTCTCGTACGGAGCGTGCGAGCGGTGCGCCTTGTCGCGCGGGATGGGCGCGACCGCGGCGCCGCGCCGGAGGGCGGTCTTCTTCACCTCGGTCTTGATCGGCGCGCCGAGCGCCGGCGCGGACACGCTGACCATCCCGAACAGGAGCAGTCCCGTGGCGATCTTGAACGGCTTGTGCATGTTCGGTTCCGCTCCGGAGGGCCGTGATGGCGCGTCCTCGTTCCCTCCTCAGGAGGCGCGCGCTGGCTCGATCATGGGCCGGTTGGGGGTCGGGTCACCTTGATCCCTCGCAAGCGCGACGACAATTCCTTCGTCGCTGCGGCAAGGTGCCCCGCCCACCCTCCCCGCCCCTCATACCACGACAGGTGAGGGGCCGGGAGACGCCGGACTACAGCCGGAGCCGCTTCTTCTTCGCGTTGTGGGGGTTGTGACACAGCGTGCAGTCGGCCTTGACCGTCGGGTGGAACGACTTCTCCATCTTCACCGGGGCCGAGCCCTTGAACTCGTCGTGGCACTCGTAGCAGAGGTCGTTCGAGATCTTCAGCGCCGGTCCGGGGTTCGCGGCGTCGTGCCGCTGGTGGCACGTCTCGCAGGCCCCCATCTCGTACGGACCGTGCGTCGAGATCGCCTGCTCGCGTGGGATGGGCGCGAGCCGGTTGTCCGCGGCGCGCGCGGCGAGCGCGAGCGCGGAGAGGGCGAGGAGCGTGGCGAGGCGCTTGGGCATGGGTCGCTGAACTCCTGTGAGAATCCGTGCCGCCGTGCTCGTCCGACGCGCGACGGGCCTCGTTCATTTACCGCAACCGGTCGGCGCGGTCGATATCGCGGCCGGCGAAACCACCCGCGGGCCGGGCGGACGCGCACCGGCGCGGGTGTGCGACACGGCCCCTGCCCGCGGCGGGGCGCCGCGCGCGGGCCGCCGAAAACTTGCCACGGTGCGGCGGTGGGCGATGCTGCACCATCGGGTGATAGCGCCCGGAAGCGGCCGCCCGCGGTGGGGCGCGGCGCGGGGCGGCGGCGGGGCGAGGAGCGGCGGTGGCGCGGGGTGCGAACCGGCGGCGGGTGGACAGGGTTCCTGGCGAGCGCGGGCGCGCCGTGGCGGCCCTCGCCGCGCGCGCCGGGTGGCCGCTCGCGGGCGCCGCGGCGGTCGCGCTCGCGGCCGCCGGCGCGTGGCGCGCCGGCGTGAAGGGCGAGCTCCTCCGCATCCGCGAGATCCGGTTCGAGGGGCTGTCGCGCGCCGCGCCGGCGGAGCTGCTCGAGCTGTCGCCGGTGCAGCGCGGCGATCACCTCCTCCTCGTCGACACCGACCTCGTCGCGGCGGCGCTGCGGCGCCACCCGTGGGTGGCGGCGGTGGAGGTGTCGCGGGATCTGCCGGACGCGCTCGCGGTGAAGGTCGCGGAGCGGCGCGCGGCGGCGCTCGTGGACCTCGGCGGCCTGTACCTGGTGGACGACAAGGGCGAGGTGTTCAAGCGGGCGGTCCCGGGCGACGGCCTCGACCTGCCCGTCGTGACCGGCATCGCGCGGGAGGCGTGGGTCGAGCGGCGCGCCGAGGTGGAGCCGCTCCTCACGGCGGCGCTCGCGCTGCTCGGGCGCTGGGCGGAGCGCGGCCTCGACCGGCGCGCCCCGGTCTCGGAGATCCACATCGACCCGGACTTCGGGACGACGCTGTGGGCGGGGGACGACGGCCTCGAGGTGCGCCTCGGCCAGGGCGATCTCCCGCAGAAGCTGGACCGGCTCGAGCGCGTGCTCTCCGCCGTCGCGGCGGACGGCCAGCGCGCGGAGGTGCTGCACCTGGACAACCGCCGGCGCCCGGACTGGGTCGCCGTGCGGCTGAGGGCGATCGGCCCGAGAGGGCCGTAGGCGGGCGAGCGCGTCGCGCGACACGCCCGGAGGTGGTTGGACATGGCGAACACCGGGGACATCCTCGTCGGCCTGGACATCGGCACGACCAAGATCTGCGCCATCGTCGGCGAGGTGACCGACGAGGGCATCGACATCATCGGCGTCGGCTCGCACCCGTCGAAGGGGCTGCGCAAGGGCGTCGTCGTCAACATCGACGCGACCGTCGCCTCGATCAAGCGCGCGATCGAGGAGGCGGAGCACATGGCGGGGTGCGAGATCACCACCGTCTACACGGGCATCGCCGGCGGCCACATCAAGGCGTTCCCCTCCCACGGCGTCGTCGCCGTGAAGGACAAGGAGGTCCGCCAGCAGGACGTGGACCGCGTCATCGACCAGGCGAAGGCGGTGGCGATCCCGCTCGACCGCGAGGTGATCCACGTCCTCCCCCAGGAGTTCGTGGTGGACGACCAGGACGGCGTGAAGGAGCCGGTCGGGATGAGCGGCGTCCGCCTGGAGGCGAAGGCGCTCATCGTGACGGGCGCCGTGTCGTCCGCGCAGAACATCGTGAAGTGCGCGCAGCGGACCGGGCTCAACGTCGCGGACATCGTGCTGCAGCCGCTCGCCTCGTCCCTCGCGACCCTCTCGGAGGACGAGAAGGAGCTGGGCGTCTGCCTCGTCGACATCGGCGGCGGCACGACCGACATCGCCGTCTTCCACAACGGCGCCATCCAGCACACCGCGGTGATCTCGCTCGGCGGCAATCACCTCACGAACGACGTCGCGGTCGGGCTCCGCACCCCGACGCACGAGGCCGAGCGGATCAAGAAGCAGTACGGCTGCGCCGTCGCGGCGAGCGTGGACAAGACCGAGACCATCGAGGTCCCCTCGGTCGGCGGCGGTCAGCCACGCGTCCTCTCGCGCCACATCCTCGCCGAGATCGTCGAGCCGCGCGTCGAGGAGATCTTCATGCTCGTGCAGCACGAGCTGCAGAAGTGCGGGATGGAGGAGGTCCTCGCGTCCGGCGTCGTCATCACCGGCGGCTCGACCCTCCTCGCCGCCATGCCCGAGCTCGCCGAGGAGGTGCTCGGCGTCCCGGTGCGGCGCGGGCTGCCGCGCGGCATCGGCGGCCTCGTCGACGTCGTGAAGAGCCCGATGTACGCCACCGCGGTGGGGCTCGTCATGTACGGCGCGAAGCAGCAGGAGAACAGCCCCTACTTCAAGATCCGGGAGGACAACGTCTACCGCAAGGTGAAGAACCGGATGAAGGAGTGGCTCGGGGAGATCTTCTAGGGACGCCCACATGATCGAGTTCACGGACAAGCAGGACGCGGCGAAGATCAAGGTCATCGGCGTCGGCGGGGGCGGGGGCAACGCCATCAACACGATGGTCGCGGCGCGCCTCGAGGGCGTGGAGTTCATCGCCGCCAACACCGACGTGCAGGCCCTCGCGGCCAACCGGGCGAGCGTGAAGATCCAGCTCGGCCGGAGCGCGTCGCGCGGCCTGGGCGCCGGCGCGAACCCCGAGGTCGGCCGCCAGGCGGCGCTCGAGGAGCGCGAGGCGATCGCCGCCGCGCTCGAGGGCGCGGACATGGTGTTCGTCACCGCCGGGATGGGCGGCGGCACCGGCACCGGCGGGGCGCCCGTCGTCGCCGACGTCGCGAAGGCGACCGGCGCGCTCACGGTCGGCGTCGTCACGCGCCCGTTCCTCTTCGAGGGCAACAAGCGGCGCAAGCACGCCGAGCAGGGGCTCGCGGACCTCGAGGACGCGGTGGACACGCTCATCGTGATCCCGAACCAGCGGCTCCTCTCCGTCGCGGGCGAGAACATGTCGCTCGCCGACGCGTTCAAGCGCGCGGACGAGGTGCTGCTCAACGCCGTGCAGGGCATCTCGGACATCATCACCGTGCACGGCCTCGTGAACGTCGACTTCGCCGACGTGCGGACCATCATGAGCGAGAAGGGGATGGCGCTCATGGGCACCGGGCGCTCCTCCGGCGAGAAGCGCGCGCTCGAGGCGATGCAGGCCGCCATCAGCTCGCCCCTCCTCGAGGACGTCACGCTCGACGGCGCGACGGGCCTGCTCGTGAACATCTCCGGCGGGCCGAACCTGTCGCTCCGCGAGGTGGACGAGGCCGTCTCGATGGCGCAGTCGGCGGCGGACCCGGACGCGAACATCATCTTCGGCTCGGTGGTGGACGAGGCGCTCGGCGACGAGGTCCGCATCACCGTGATCGCCACCGGGTTCCAGGCGCGCGAGGAGCGGCGGGCGCCCGCCCGCGTCCAGGCCCAGGTGCCGGCGACGGCGGCGCTGAAGAGCATGCCGCCACCGCCGCCGCCCTCCACCCAGGCGCCCGCCGCCGTCGAGGCGGCCCGGGCGCCGATCCGGCTCGCCCAGACCGTGCAGGCGCCCGCCGCCGTCTCGGTGCCGCGCGGCGCGCCGCGGCGGGAGGCGTTCAAGCCCGCCGAGAGCGACGACCAGTACGACATCCCCGCGTTCCTGCGAAGGAACGGCCCGCGCGAGTAGGCGCCCCTCCGGCCGGCGAGCCCTCCCCCTCCCGGACCTCCTCGCCCGCGCAGCCGCGCGGGGAGAGGGGAGATCCCGCGCCGCGGGCGCGCTCCACGCCCGCGCGCCCGGACACCCGTCGCCCGCTGACCGGGCGGCCGCCTGCGCGCGCGCGCCGTCCACGCCCGCCTTGCCGCCGCGCGCCCCGAACGTAGCTTTCAGACGAACGATTCGTCGCGGCTCCAGGCCGCACCGGGGCCCGCCATGCTGCACGTACGGTTCGCCGAGACGAACGGAGCGCTCATCGTCACCCCGCTCGTGTCCCGGCTCGACGCGGGGACGGCGCCGGAGTTCCGCGCGACGGTGACCCCGGCGGTGGCGGGCCGCCGGCTCGTGGTCGTCTCCCTCTCGCACGTGCGTGCGGTGGACGCGTCCGGGCTCGCCGCGCTCGTCGCCGTGCTCCAGGGGATGGCGCCCGGCGGCGAGCTCCGCATCGCCCACGCGGACGCGCGCGTGCGCGCGCTCCTCGCCTCCACGCGCCTCGACGAGCTCTTCCCCTCGTTCGAGGACGCCACCTCGGCGCTCCTCGCATGACGGTCGCGATCGGCGAGAGGTCGGCTTCCGCGCCGCCCCGGTCCCTGCGGCTCCAGGAGCGGGCGCCCGACGAGCCCGCGCTGCGGAACGGCGCGCGCGACTTCGTGTTCCAGGCGCTCGCCACGTTCGCCCTGGCCCTGGGCGGCTTCTACCTCGCGTGGCGCTGGAGCGCCTCGCTCAACCCGGCGTCGCCCGCCTTCTCCGTCGGGATCGCGGCGGCGGAGACGCTCGCCTACGTCGGCTCCGTCCTGTTCTTCCTCTCCATCTGGCGGCTGCAGGATCCGCCGCTCCGCCCGCCGCCGCGCACCGTGAACGACGTCCTCGCGGAGCCGCTCGACGACGACCGGCCGCTGCGGGTGGACGTCTTCGTCACCACCTACGACGAGCCGGTCGAGCTCGTGCGCCTCTCGGTCCGCGACGCGAAGGCGCTCCGCTACCCCCACCCGCTCGTCCTCCGGGTGCACCTCCTCGACGACGGCCGGCGCCCGGAGATGCGCGCGATGGCCGCCGAGGAGGGCGTCGCGTACCTGACGCGCGAGACGAACGCGGGGTTCAAGGCGGGGAACCTGCGCAACGGCCTCGAGCGGACGGACGGCGACCTCGTCGTCATCTGCGACGCCGACACCCGCCCGCTGCCGGAGCTGCTCGAGGAGACGCTCGGGCACTTCCGCGACCCGCGCGTCGCGTGGGTGCAGACGCCGCAGTCGTTCTACGACGTCGATCCGGGGACGCCGCTCCCGGAGTGGCTCGCGCGGCGCGCGCGGCTCGGGCGCGCCGGCCGGCTCGCGGGGCGGATCGCGGAGCGGCTCGTCGGGCCCGTGGCGGTCGGCGCGGACCCGCTCGGCACCGACCCGCGCGCCTTCTACGACGTGGTCCAGCGCGGCCGGAACTGGTGCAACGCGGCGTTCTGCTGCGGCGCGGGGAGCGTCCACCGGCGCGAGGCGGTGATGGAGGGCGCGCTGCGCCGGTTCGCGGGGGGCGTGCGCGCCTCGGTCCGGCCGCTCGCGGCGCGCGTGCGCGATCCGGCGCTCCGCGAGGCGCTCGCGCGGGCGCTCGCGTCGCAGGCGGCGCGCCACGGCGAGCTGCAGCCCTACACCTTCCACGTCTCGGAGGACATCTACACGAGCGTCCTCCTCCACGCCGACCGCGAGCGCCGCTGGCGCTCCGTGTACCACCCGCGCGTGCTCACCCGCATGCTCTCGCCGCAGGACCCGCTCGCCTGGTCCATCCAGCGGTTCAAGTACGCGAGCGGCACGCTGGACATCGCGGTGCGCGACAACCCGCTGCGCCGGCGCGGGCTCGACGCGTGGCAGAAGCTCATGTACGGCGCGACGATGTACGCGTACCTCGCGCCGCTCTGGACGCTGCCGCTCATGCTCGCGCCGGTCGTGTACCTCCTGCTCGGCGTCGCGCCGGTGCGCGCGTACGACGGCGCCCTGTGGGCGCACCTCCTCCCCTTCCTCGTCGCGAGCCGGCTCGCGCTCTGGGCGGGGACGTGGGGCGTTCCGACGCGGCGGAGCGAGCAGTACCACCTCGCCGGGTTCTGGCTGAACCTCCGCGCGCTCTGGCACGTGCTCGCGCGGCGGCCGCTCCGGTTCGCGGTGACGCCGAAGGTGCGCGCCGCGCGCCGCTCCGCCGGCCTCGCCGTTCCGCACCTCGTCCTCCTCGCGGCGATGGCGGCCGCGCTCGCGATGGGGACGGCCCGCCTCGATCCGCGCGCGCCCGGGGCGCTCGGGGCCTGGGCCGCGAACGTGTTCTGGACGCTGCACAACGGCGCCTCCCTCCTGCCGTTCGTCGTCGCCGCGCTCTGGCCGCGCCGCCGCCGGGAGGTCGCGCCGTGACCTTCCTCGACGGGCTCCTCGCGGGCCGCTCGCACGTCGCCTTCCTCCTGGGCCTCGCCGCGGCGGCCGCGACCGCCGCCGCGGTCCGCCGCATCGCGCCCGAGCCGCGCGCCGCCTCGCTCGAGACCCTCGCGCCCGCCGCGGAAGACCTCGCGCCGCGGCCGCACGGACCGCTCGACGCGCGCGAGCGGGCGCTCGCGAGCGTCGCGTGGAGCTACCTCCGGCGCAACACGGACCCGGCCACCGGCCTCGCCGCCTCGGTGGAGGGCCATCCCGCCACGACGATGTGGGACCTCGGCTCGCAGCTGCTCGGGGTGCTCGCGGCCGAGGACCTCGGCCTCGTGTCGCGGGCGGGGGCGTCGGAGCGACTCGCCCGCGCGCTCCGGAGCCTCTCGGCGATCCCCCTCTGCGACGGGCTCCCGAACAAGGTCTACGACACGCGCACGCTCGAGATGGTGCGCTACGACGGGACGCCCGCGCCCCGCGGCATCGGCTGGTCCGCGCTCGACGTGGCGCGGGTGCTCCTGCCGCTCTCCGTCGTGGCGGTGCGCCACCCGGAGCTCGCGCCGGCGGTCCGCCGGGCCGTGTCGCGCTGGCGGCTCGAGGCCCTCACCGACGGCGGCGCGCTGCGCGGCGCGACGCGCCGCCCCGACGGCGGCCTCGACGTGTGGCAGGAGGGGCGGCTCGGGTACGAGCAGCACGCGGCGAAGTCGCTGCTCGCGTGGGGGCTCACCGCGGCGGGCGCGCTCGACTACCGCCGCCACGTGGCGTTCACGCGCGTGGACGGGCAGCTCGTCCCCCGCGACGACCGGCGGCCCGCGGACCACGGCGGTCACCGCGCCCCCCTCGTGGCCGAGCCCTGGCTCCTCGACGCGGTCGAGCGCGGCCCGGACGCGGTGACGCTGCCCGTGCTCCGGGCGCTGCTGCGGGCCCAGGAGCGCCGCGCCGCGGCCGTGGGGCGCCTCACCGCCGCGTCGGAGGACGCGCTCGACCGGGCGCCGTGGTTCGCGTACTCCGCCATCGTGGAGGGCGACGCGTCCTTCACGGCGCTCGGCCCGGACCTCGCGCCCGCGCCCGGGGCGCTCACCTTCTCGACCAAGGCGGCCGTGGTCTGGGGCGTCCTCTTCGAGGGTCCGTACCCCGAGCGCCTCCTCGCCGCCGCCGCCGAGCTCGCCGTCCCCGGGCGCGGGCTCCTCGCCGGCCGCTACGACGCGACCTGGGAGCCGAACCGCGCGCTCTCGCTCAACACCAACGCCGTCGCGCTCGAGGCGCTCGCGTACCGCGTCCGCGGGCCGCTCGGCCGCGTCGCGCCGGCGCCGCCGCCGGAGGAGGCCCGGTGACGCGGCGGCCCGCCGGCGTCCTCGCGCGGCTCGTCGCGGCGCTCGCCGCGGCGCTCCTCGCCCGCGCGGCGGCCGCCGGGGCGGCCGCGCCGGATCCGGACCTCGAGGCCGCCCGGACCGCGTGGCGCTACTTCGAGCGGAACGTGCACCCCGGGACCGGCCTCGTGAGCTCGGTCGAGGGCTACCCGAGCACGACCGCCTGGGACACCGGCTCCTCGATCCTCGCCGCGGTCGCGGCCGGCGAGCTCGGGCTCGTCGAGCCGGACGCGCTGCGCGACCGGATCGCGCGGCTCCTCGCGACGCTCGAGCGGCTCCCGCTGTTCCGGGGGCAGCTCCCGAACAAGGCCTACGACGCCGCGACCGGCCGGATGACCGACTACCGGAACCGCCCCGCGCGCGAGGGCATCGGCTTCTCCGCGGTGGACGTGGCGCGGCTCGTCTCGGCGCTCGTGGCGCTCGGCGACGCGCACCCGGAGGCCCGCGAGGCGATCGCCCGCGTGCTGGCGCGCTGGGACCTCTGCCCGCTCGCCCGCGGCGGACAGCTCTTCGGGGTGCACGGCGGCGCGGACGGGAAGCTCCGCTCGCTGCAGGAGGGGCGGCTCGGGTACGAGCAGTACGCCGCGAAGGCGCTCGCGCTCGTCGGCGTGGACGCGCGCCGGGCCCGCAGCTACGCCGCCCACCTCGCCGAGACGACGCTGCTCGGCGTGAAGGTCCCCCACGACGCGCGCGACTTCCGGCGCTACGGGGCCGTGGACGCGCTCGTGACGGAGCCGTGGGCGCTCGACGCGCTCGAGTTCGGACCCGATCCCGCCGCGGCGCCGCTCGCGCAGCAGGTGTTCGAGGTGCAGAAGCGGCGCTGGCAGCAGACCGGCATCCCCACCGCGCTCTCGGAGGACCACGTCGACCGGGCGCCCTGGTTCGTCTACGACGCGATCCTCGCGGACGGCGCCGCGTGGCGGACGGTGGACCCGGAGGGGAGGGAGGTCGCCGGCCTGCGCAGCCTCTCGACCAAGGCGGCCTTCGCGCTCGCCGCGCTCTACCCGGACGATCCGTACGCCGCCGTGCTGCTGGAGCGGGCCGCCGAGGCGCGCGATCCGGCGCGGGGCTGGCTCGCCGGCGTGTACGAGCGCGGCGCGCCGAACCGCGCCCTGTCGGCGAACACGAACGGGGTCGTGCTCGAGTCGATCCTCTACGCCCGCGCCGGCCCGCTGCACGCGCGCTGCACGACGTGCGCCCCGTGGCGCGCCCGGCTCGCCGCGCTCGCGTCGGCGAGGACCTGCCCGCGCGCGGACCTCGGCTCGGGTGCGCCGGTGCCGGGCCTCCCCGGCGGGCCCGCGCTCGGGCCCGGCCCGGGGCGCGGGACCGCCGGCGCCGCGCCGGCCCGCCGCCCCGGCGGTCCGCGCCTGGACGGCTACTTCGCCGCGACCTACCGCTCCGACGGGCCCGGCGTCGGCGGCCTCGCCACGGTGTGGCCGTGGCGGTCCGCGTTCCTGCGGCTCGGCGGCGAGGCGACGCCGCAAGCCGAGCGCGGAGAGTCCCGGCTGCTCTGGGGCTTCGGCTGGGACGACTGGCGCCCGAACACCTTCTCGCTCACCGTGCACAACTGGGGGCCGCTCCGCCCCGAGGACGCGCCCGGCTGGCGCGGGGCGGAGGCGAACCTCGGCTACAAGCTCCCGCGGCTCCGCGTGGACTGGCTCGAGATCGCGCCCGTCGCGTCCGTCACCGTGCCGTTCGCGGGGGGACCCTGGGCGGACCTCCGCGCCACGTTCACGATCGGCGGACGGCTCTTCGCGATGGGCGGGATCGGGCGGACGATCCCGGGCGTCTTCGAGGGGCCGCCCGGCACGCCGGACGTCCGGTACTTCTACGGCTTCGGCCTCTGGAGCTGGAGGCCCGGGTCGGTGTTCGTCACGTACCACGACTGGGGTCCCGTCTGGCGGGACCGGAACGGCGTCCTGTCGCTCGGGGTGAACTGGGCGTTCTGAGGAGGGATCGCATGCGGGAGCGCAGGATCGCGCGGGTGAGCGGATGGGCGGGGCGCCTCGCGCTCGTCGCGGCGCTCGCGCTCGCCTGCGGCCTCGAGCCCGTCCCGCCGGAGCGGCAGCAGCCGGGCGGCGGCGCGCCGAGGGAGTCCCTGCCGCCGCCCGGGTACCGGGTCGTGTTCGAGGACGGCTTCGACGGGACGGCGCTCGACGCGAGGCGGTGGACGGCGCTCTCGGGCCCGCGCCGCGACGCGCTCGCGACGCCGCTGGCGGCGTCCGTCGCGAACGGCCTCCTCACCGTCACGACGTTCACGGAGGGCGGCGTCCACCGGACCGGGTTCGTCACGACGGAGGGGAGGTTCGCCGCGCGCTACGGCTACTGGGAGGCGCGGATCCGGTTCTTCGACGCGCCCGGGAGCTGGTGCGCGTTCTGGATCTCGACCGCCACGGTGGACGACGGCGTCGGGAACCCCGGCGGGAACGGCACGGAGATCGACGTGGTCGAGCACCGCGTCACGGACCAGGGCGGCTGGACCGAGCTCGCGGACATGGTCGCGCTGAACGTGAACTGGGACGGCTACGGGCCCGACAAGAAGACCGCCCAGCTCGTGACGCACCTCGCCGACGGCGCCCCGGTGCAGGGCGAGTGGCACGTCTACTCCGTCCTCTGGACCGCGAGCGGGTACGTCTACTACGTGGACGGCGTGGAGCTCTGGCGCCCCGACGCGCCGGTCTCGCACGTGCCCGAGGACATCCGGCTCACCTGCGAGGTGCAGGACGACTCGTGGGCCGGGTTCGTGCCCGCGGGCGGCTACGGCACGCGCGCCGCCAGCACCACCAGGATGGAGGTGGACTGGGTGCGGGTGTGGCAGCCTTAGGCGCGCCGACCCGAAGGCGTGCGGGTCGCGCTCGCACGTATGCCGCGGGTGAACCGGTCCATCCAGGCGTCGCCGTAGAACTGCCTCGCGGCGAGATCGTTGTGCCGGCCGCATTATGCCGACTCCGATCTTATGCCGCGTGCGAGCGTGAAAGGCTTGAGGGCGTGGCGGATCGGCGCCCGCGACGCGGCATAATCAGAGCCCTTCCAGGAACGCGAGCAGGGAGTCCTTCGGCCGAAAGCGGCGGCTCCGCGCGCCCGGTGGAGCCGTCCGTGCGAGGGCGCGCTCCTTCATGGCGAGGTCGGCGTCGAGGTAGATCTGCGTCGTCTCGACCTGCTCGTGACCGAGCCAGAGCGCGATGACGGCGCGGTCGACGCCGGCCTCGAGGAGCTGCACGGCGGTCGTGTGGCGGAGGACGTGAGGCGTGACGTGTTTGCGGGCGAGGGTCGGGCACGCTCGCGACGCGGCGAGCACGTACTTCGCTACGAGGCGCTCGACCGCGTCGTGGCTGAGCCGGGTCCGCCGCACGCTGAGGAAGACGAGGTCGGCGCCGCTCGCGCCGCGTTCGGCGAGCCAGGCGCGCAGGACGCGCGCGGTGCCGCGAGAAAGCGGCGTGCAGCGCTCCTTGCGGCCCTTGCCGTGGCACCGGACGTGAGCGCCGGCGCCGAGGACGAGGTCTTCCGCCTTTACGCTCGTGACCTCGGCGAGACGGAGGCCGGTCTGCACCATCAGGAGCAGAAGCGCGTGATCCCGGCGGCCGAGGCGGGTCGACTTGTCAGGCGCGGCGAGCAGGGCTTCCGCCTCGGCGGCGGACAGGAACGCGACGAGGTCCGTGTCGAAGCGTTTCTGGGGCAACGCGAGCACGCGCTGGATGATCCCGGCGTGCGCAGGCTCGCGGACGGCGGCGAAGCGGAAGAAGGAGTGGATCGCCGCCAGGCGGGCGTTGCGCGTGCGGACGCTGTTACCGCGCTTCGTCTCGAGGTGGTCGAGGAACGTTGCGATGAGGGGCGCGTCGAGATCCGCGAGGAGGAGATCGGACGGCGCCTTGTGGAGGTGCTTCTCGGCGAACGCGAGAAGGAGTCGGAACGCGTCGCGGTAGGTCGCGATGGTGTGCGGACTCGCTCGACGCTGACGCAGGAGGCGCTCGGAGAAGAACGCCTCGAGCAACGGTGCGAGGGACGTCATCGGCGGCTCCGCCAGTGCTCGAGGCGCTTGCTGGCAAGCGCGAGCAGTTCCGGGGTCGCGGTGAGATACCAGTACGTCGACGTCGGGCTGACGTGCCCCAGATAGGTCGACAGCGAGAAGAGGCGCCGCTCGACGTCGATTCCGGATCGATACCAGTCACGGAGCGTGTTGATGGCGAAGGCGTGCCGAAGATCGTGGAGGCGAGGCGGGGCCGCGCGCCCACGGCCGACGCCTGCTCGGCGGACGAGGCGCCGGAACACGTGAAGGAAGTTCTGGTGGATGACGCGGGTGCCGACGGTCGAGGTGAAGAGCCACGGGCCGAGCCGCACGCAGAGCCGGTCGCGCACGTTGACGTACCCACGCAGCGCAGCGACGGTGGAGGCGTGAAGGGGCACGAGCCTGGACTTCTGGAACTTCGCGTGCCGTACTTTGATCAGTGAACGGCTCCAATCGACGTCGCCGTCATCAAGCGCGAGCGCCTCTCCGACGCGCATGCCGGTGGCGGCCAGCAGACCAAGGAGCGTCTCGTACGTCACGGCCATCACCGTGGACCTCAGCGCCCGGGCCTCGTGCATGAGCGTGGCGATCTCGGCCTCAGTGTAGAGGTGCGGGAGCCGTCGCGTGGCTCGGTACGGGATCAGATCTGGCGGCGGGACCTCCGTCCGCGGATCGAAAGCCCGTCGGTGCTTGGCGAAGCACCTGACCACGCTGAGCCGCCTGGCGCACCATCGGGCGGATGCGCCCGCGGGCTGCTGTGCCCAGCGCACGGCGAGCTCCGTCGTGATGAAGGCGCTGCCGCAGGCGATGAGGAAGGCGACGAAGTCCGGCAGGAGCCACGTCTCCTGGTACAGCTTGAAGCCGAGCGCACGGCGCAGCGCGAGGTACTCCTGCGCCGAGCGGAGCAGGTCGGTGCGGATCATGGCACCACCTCCGGCCACGGCCGGGCGATCGACGCGAGGGAGCGAAGGTCGACCTTGGCGTAGATGGCGGTCGTGTCGATGTGGCGGTGCCTGAGGACGTGCGCGATCTCGGGCAGCGACCCGCCGGCGCGGAGGAGCTCGGTCGCAGCGGTGTGACGTAGGAGGTGCGAACCACCCGCTGCGATCCCCACTCGCCGCAGCGCCGTTTGCGCGAGATGGCTGACGGCGCCCGGGCGGATCCGCGTGTACGGCGCACGGCTGCGCACGAACAGGCTCCTCGTGCTCGCGGGAGGCCGGCCTCGGCGGAGATACGCTGCCACTGCTCGGCCGACGTCCTGCGGAAGAGGAAGACGGGCCTCGTGCTGCCCCTTGCCGTGGACCGTGAGCTGGCCCAGCCGCCAGTCGATGTCGTCGAGGTCGAGCGCAGCCACCTCCGCTGCGCGCAGTCCGAGCCGCAGCAACAGGCGCACGACCGCTGCATCGCGCAGGCCGAGCGGCGAGCCGTCAAAGGAGCGCAGCAGCGCCTTCGCCTGGGCTGCGCCGAGCATCTGGGGCAACCCGGAGAGCCGCCACCCCGCGACCGCGGGGACGGCGGACGTGAGGTCGTGCGGCGTCCGCCCGTACACGTACAGGAAGCGCAGTAGTGAGCGGAGATCCGTAACCGTGTGCTTGCACGCGGGGACGCTCGCTCGCCGGCAACGGCGTTGGAGGTAGGTGGTGACGTCGCGCGCGGTGAGCTGGTGCCAGTCGAGGCGGGGGCGCTCGGAAATCGCGAACTCCTTCGCGAACGCGGTGCGGGCGTGGGCCGTGGAGGCGGCAAGCCCGCGCTCTCGCCGCAGGTACGTCCGGTAGTCCCGAACGAACCGGCCCACGGGCGAGTCGTCGACGACCGGCCGCGGCCTGCGGACGGCGCCGACGCCGCGCAGATACGCGAGGACCGGCTCGAGCCCGCGCCGCGTCCGGAACCCGGTGTACCCCTCCTCGCATCGATCGCGCGCGAACGCGACGGCGCGATCCTCGGTGAGGTCGGGCACGGCCAGCCCCTTGGCCTCGAGCCAGCGACCGAGATGAGCGGTCAGACGCAGCAGATTCCTGGCGGATGTCGCCGCGTACCCCTGCCTGAGCAACTCGGCCCAGAGCCCCTCGACGTGCGCACTTAACGGCCCTCGGATCCTTACCGAACGTGGGTCGAACATGGCTGTCTCCTCGACGGCGACGTGCCGTGAAGAGACCAGCATCCCCCGGTAGGTGGGCTCCTGATTATGCCGCGTCCGCTCCGCTGGAACGCCTGAGCGCCAGGGCTTCTACGGGGCGACGCGGCATAAGATCGGAGTCGGCATAATGCGGGTTATGCCGCTCGCGGCATAAGCAGCAGGCGAGCCGGCAGTTCTCGACCGTCGACGGGCCGCCGGCGGCGCGGGGAGTGATGTGGTCGATCTCCACCCGCCAGGTGGAACCGCACACGCCGCCCGAAGCCAACGGCCATTGGCACTTCCCGCCGTCCCGCTCCCAGACCGCCCGGCTTACGTGGGCGGGTACGTGGTCGGGGTTCGTGGAGGGGCGGGGCACCTCACGGGGCTTCTTCACGAGCCCCTTCCGCTTGTCATGGCGCTCGAGGAGGAGGTCGAGGCCGAGCTCGAGGAGCTCCTCCTCCCTGGCGGCGGGGTGGGAGTGGGAGAGCGCGGCGCGGACGGCGTCGAGCTTCCGCAGGAAGCGGTCCGTAACGGTGACGTGGAGGCGCCTCAGCTCGGCCGTGAGCGGCTCGACGATCGGCGCGGGGGGCTCCGGGGCCGCGGCCTGCTGCGCCACGGGGGCGGCCGAGTCACGCGCCGCCGGGCGTTCTACCGGTAGAACCGGCGCTGCGACGGACCCCGCGACCGGCGGGACCGGCAGGTGGAAGGCGGGAGCGAGAGGCGGAGCGCGAACCGGTGTCACCACCGCGCGCAGGGGCGGGTCCTCGCGCGGGAGGAGGGTGGCGGCGAGCTCCTTCGCCTCGCGCTTGGAGAGGCCGAAGAAGCGCGGCAGCACCTCCGCCCGGTTCTCCCGGGTGAGGACCCGGGCCACCTCGGCGACGGTCATGAGGCAGAGCTTGCCCGCGCGGAGCGCCTCGGCGACCTCGGGGAACTCCCGGACGAGCGCGACGGCGGTCTTCCGGTAGAACGAGGCGCTCTTCGAGAGGCGCAGCTCGCGCTGGAGGAAGTCGAAAAGCGACGCGTGGCCGAGGTCCACCCAGAGCCGCCGCTCGTCGAACTCGGCGAGTGCGAGGAGGAACTCGGCGAGCGCGACGTGCTCGCGGCGGAGGAGATCCTGGAGGCGCTTCGTGAAGTCGAACGCGTTGTCCATGCAGCGGATCATCGCACGCGATTCGGGAGCGCTCTGGAACGCGCACATTCGAGCCGTGGCGCGAGGACGCGGAGGGGGTGGCTCGACTCCTTCCGGTCGATCCGAGCGCGCGGGAGGACGCGGCGGACGCGCCAGGAGCGGCGTTCGCGCGCGGTGCGCCTCGACCGAGTCATCTGGCAGTGAATCTCGGTCAAGCGCGTTCTGCGGCCATTTGGGGCGTGCGTCGTGGCCCGGTTCACTGGTAGGCCGATCTTGCCGGGACGCTGCGCCAGCACGGGGGCGCCGCGGCCGCCGCCGGCCCCCGTCGTTGCCGATCCACGCTCGCTCGGCGCCGCCGATCGCTGGCGCGGCGTTCGGCGCACCGAGCGAGAAGTGGCCGATGAGCGCGAGGCGGGGGAGAGGCCGGGGAGGCCCGGGGGTGGCGGTCCGGGCCGCTACGCCGCCGGCGCGCCGCCGAACGGAAGCACCGCGACGTGGCAGTCCTTGCACCGATCGAACCCTGGGCGGTACTGCGCGCCGCACAGCGGGCAGAAGCTCGCGGCGCCGCCGGCGGCGGGCTCGGGCGCGAGCGCCTCGCTCTCGGCGATTCCGGCCTGCGCGAGCACCGACGCGAGGTCGCGCGCGCGCCGGTCCCAGGCCGCCCCGAGCGCGGCGGGCGTCGCCTCGCGCGAGAGGCGCGCCCGCCACAGCTCGCGGCCGGCGAGGACCCGCAGCTCTTCGCGCGGCAGGAGCGCCGCCGCGATCGCGAGGGCGTCGAAGCGGCGGTAGAGCGAGCGGGACGCGTGGAGAAGCGGCCGGAGCGCGGCGATGGGGTAGGCGACGAGGTGCAGCGCCGTCGCGGCCGCGACACCCCGCGCCTCGCCGCACGCGCCGAGCATCCCGAAGGTCGCGCCCGCGGCCGCGAGGACGAGCATGCCGAGCGCGGCGAGGAGGACGCCGGGCGGCACCGGGAAGCGGTGCGGCGCCCAGGCGGCGGCGGGCCAGGCGATGAGCGCGAGCGCCGAGGCGAGCCCCGAGATCGCGCGCAGCGCCGCGACCCAGGGCCGTTGCCGGGCTCGGAGCGCGCGCACGGCGGCGACGTCGAGCCGGGTGGCGTCCGGCGCGGCGCCGCCGGGCGCGGCCACGGCCGCCGCGAGGTCCGCCCGGATCCGCTCCGCCCACGGCGCGGTCGGCGCCAGCACGACGACCTCTTCGCCCATCTTCACCTTCCGCGCCTCGCGTCCGATCGGCCCGGCCTGGTCGATCGGAATCTCGGAGAGGTCCTCCCCCGCGACGAGCGCCGGCTCCGACCTGCGCCGCGGGTCGAAGAAGAACACGCTCGCGCCGCCGCGCAGGAACGGCAGGTCGTGCGCGGCGATCGCCTCGGTCCACGGCGAGAGGCCGAGGAGGTGGAGGCCCGCGCGCCGGACGCCGAACCGGCCCCGGAGGCCGGCGACGAGGAGGAGGTGGCCTCGCCCGGGCTGGGCGAGGCCCTCCACGATCCACAGCGCGACGACCCAGGGGAACAGGTCGGCGAGGAGCTCCTGCATCGGGCGCGATCGCTAGGCGCCCGCGTCCGGGGTCCCCGGCCGCGGGGCCGGGCGCGCGCTCATCTTCCCCCGCGCCGCGTTCCAGACCTTCACGGCGATTGCGCCGATCCCGGCGAGCGCGACGACGATGAGCTTGCCGCCCTTCGCGAACAGCTTCGCGAGGAACCCGAAGAACCCGAGCTTCACCGCCGCGGCCCCGGCGCCGGCGGCGACGAGCGCGGCCAGCCCGTACTCGGCGACCTTGTCGCCCGGGACCCACTCCGCGTACCGCTTCCCCGGCTTGTAGGTGAAGGCGGCGAGGACGCCGTCCACGGCCGGCTTGGCCTTCGCGAGGTTCTGCGGCTCGTCCACGAGCGTGACCGACATGACGCCCTCGCGCCCGAGGACGCGCACGTTGTAGTTGATGCTCTCGTGGCCGTCGTCGTTCCGGCCGAGGAGCGCCCAGGTCAGGTTCTTGGTGCGGTCGTCGAAGCGGGGTGGCTCGGACCAGCCGACGACGTGCATCGCCGACATCCCGCGCTTCTTCCGCTCCTCGTTCGCCGCCTCGGTCCCCTCGCGGATGGACTCCAGGAGCTCGTCCGCGTCGATCTTGTCCTTGTCCTCGTCCTTCACGTAGCCGACGGGGCGCCACTCGAAGACGATGAACCAGTTCTGGTCGTCCGCCTTCGGGATGATGATCCCCATCTCGGAGCCGTCGGTCGGGTTCCCCATCGCCTCGAGGAGCTTGCGCGAGTCCGCGGGCCCGGCGAAGGCGAGGCCCTCGGGGAGCTGCACCTCGGCGATCGAGGCGCCGACGTTCACCTTGGCCGGCCCCTGCGTCCAGTCGATCTTCGGCGGCTCCGGCTCGGCTGGCTGCTGCGCCTTCGCCACGGTCGCGCCCGCGACCAGCGCGGCGAGCGCGCACGCGCGCGCCGCGAACCTCGTCCACGTCGGCATTGGCCCTCTCCCCGTCTGTCTAGACGGGGGGCCCGCGGCGCCGCATCCGCGGCAGGCCTCGGGGACCCCCCGAACCCCCGGCGCTCGCTCCGGCGCAGCCTCGTCCGGCCGCGCCTGCGCTCGGGTCATGGTTCAGCGTTGCCGCACCGCGTGTGTAGGTGTCAAGGCGCGGTCGGCGCGGGAGGCACCGGCGCGTCCGCGAGGTCGGGCGCGGGGACGCCGCCGATGCCGAGCGCGTCGGCGATCGGGACCTGCGCCGCGATGACGAGGGCGACGAGCTCCGCGAGCGGCATCCCGACGAGCTCCGCGCCGCGCCGGATCTCGTCGCGCGAGACGGAGCGCGCGAACGCCTTGTCCTTCATCTTCTTCACGACCGACTCGGGCGGGAGGTCGCGCACGCTCTTCGAGGGCCGGACGAGGGCGCAGGCGCCGACGAACCCCGTCAGCTCGTCCGCGGCGACGATGGCGCGCTCCAGCGGCGACTCGGCCGCGATCCCGGTGTACGGGGCGTGCGCGCCGACCGCGCGAATGATCCGCTCCGGCCAGCCGCGGTCCCGCAGGACCTCCATGCCGCGCCAGACGTGGTCCTGCTCGGTCGGGAACCTCTCGTAGTCGAAGTCGTGGAGCATCCCGACGACGCCCCACGCCTCGACCTCCGTCGCGTCCGGGACACCGGCGCGGCGCGCGAGCGCGCGCATCGACGCCTCCACGCCGAGCGCGTGGCGGCGGAGGGCCTGCGTCTTCGTGTACTCGCAGAGGAGCGCCCAGGCGGCGGGGCGGGAGGGGTTGGGCATCCGGGCCATAGTAGTACCGCGAGCCCGGGCGGAACGGGGTCCACGTCGCGAGCGGGTTCCACCCGGACCCCCGCCCTACTCATGAGTACCCGGCGGCCCAGAGAGCAAGCGGGCGGCCGCGGGCTCGAAAGTTTCGACGACTTCGCGGGCCAGGTTGCGCACTTCGTCGTTCACCCCCCCCGTGGCCAGCAGGTCCCGCCCGCGGCCGCACAGGCCTTCAAGACGCGTTCGGCGCTCCCGCCAATCCGCCTGATTTCGCCAGGTGTCCCATCGGGCGAATGCGGCGACCTCGTCGAACGCGACCGCGAGCTTCGCCGCGAGATCGTCTGGGTGGGCGGCCTGGAGCATTCCGAACGTGTCATCCCGCGCCACCGACGCGAGCAGGTTCATCGCGTCCACCATCCGGGCGGACGCCGTCAGGAGTTCGCTCACGCCATCACCTCCCACATCCGTCCATAATTCGCCGTTCTGGGCCCTCGCTACGGGCGACGCCCACAGCGCTGCGATCAGCAACACTATCGGTACACATCCCGAGCCGTATATCCCTAGGCTCATAGGCCGACCATCCACGGACTGTGCGGCGGAGGCAAGGTACCCGGGTTCGCACCCCAGCAGATCTGCGGCTGAGGCATCCAACTCGGATGTGAGGGGAGCATTATGATCGCCTGCCCTTGAATGCATCCATAATGGCACGTACCTCGCCAGAGAATCGTTGGGCAACTCATGCAGCGCTGCGGGACACAGCTGTCTACCCTGCAGGTATTGACGAGAGGACCTCTGGGTCCCGACGGGCATGCCGTCGAAGGGGGGCACCCCAGATCGATGCATTCTCTGATGTTTCGAACGATACCGCCCCCATCCGAGCCGTCTGAAGCGAGCACGATCGCCGAATTGCCACCACCCTCCGCACCGAGTCCCTCTGCGGAGGGCGGGATCGCCTCTGGGTCCTCTGGCGCTTGCGCCTGAGGAGTTTCGAACGCACTGGCAATCCCGTTCACGATCAGCATCGCCGCAAGCGCATTCAGAGGCGCGAGTTGTCTCGCAAGCTTGTCGCCTTCGGCAAGCGCTAGGCCTTGTGCGACCGCCAGCGTTCCGAACGCCTTCACAAAGGACGAGAACTTCGGGCTGGCCGCTGCTACGGCGGCGACCGTCGCGATTATGGTGAGCGCAGTTGGATCCCGCACCCCTGCCGCGATCGCAACTGATTGCGCTGCGACCGATGCCGCGGTTGCTTGCACCCACATCACGAGCGCTGGGGGGTACAGGCCCGAAACCGTGAGCGCGACCGCGACCACAAATGTCGCCCAGGTGACCGGGTCGGTCGCCATCGCCTTGAGGATCTGGCCAGCGGTGTCGAGCGTCTTCCCGACAAAGCCGCCTACCTCGCTCAAGGCGTTCCAGGCGGTGCGCCCCACGTGCGCAGCGGCGCTCCCGATGTCGTAGAAGACCGTCGAGACCGCGTGCGCGAAGTCGCTGAACACGCTCGGCATGTGGCCCGTCGGATCCACGTACAGGATCGGATTGTCCCGCGCGTACGCGTACCGATTGAACATCTGCGAGTCGGTGACCGACGGGATGAGGCTGTCCGCGCTCAGGAACCGGCCCAACGCCGGGTCGTAGTGGCGCGCGCCGAAGTCGTAGAGGCCGGAGATCTCGTCCTCCATCTCCTTTCCGGTGAACTTGAAGGTCACCGTGGCGATCCCGCACGAATTCTGCGGGACCATCTGGCCGTACGGGACGTACACCATCCGCGTCCGCTCGGCCCCGAACTCGTCCGTTATGACCGTGCCCGAGTTGACGTGGTTCCTGTGGTAGTAGCGCGTGCCGGTCGGCGGGCCGCCCAATGTGTTTCCGTTCACGACGCGATCGGCCGAGGCGCTCGGATCGACCCTCCCGCTCGTGCAGGCGCTCGTCCCGAACACGAGCAGGACGGCTGCGCTCGCCATCCTCATCCGCAGCGAGAACCTGCGCCGCCGGGGGCGCCCGCGCACCGACGCGACGACCAGGGCGAGAACGCCCGCGAATGCCACGGCGAGCGCACCCTGCGCCAGCCGGCGGTTCGTGTCGGGGTGGGCGGCCAGGGCACGGGCGAGGTGCGCCACCTTCGGCCCGATCCCCGCCGCGCTCGTGCCGTCGTACATCGCGCCGAGCGCGAGCTCCGTCCGCCAGCCGTTCGCGCCGTTGAACGCGGTCGCGACGTTCCCGGCTCGCGTGACGGACGCGATCATCTGGCCGTTCGCGAACAGGTGGAGCGTGTGCTTGTCCGGCGTCCCGTCGGTGAACGTCCGCTTCTCGTACGTCCTGCCGGCATAGAACGTCGTGACGGCGGGACCAGTCGAGGGGGTGTACACCTTCTTCATCCGCTCGCCGTCAGCTCCGTAAACGAACTGGGACCTGAGCGCGTTGTCCTTGGTGACGCTCGCGAGCCGGTTCTCGCCCGTCCAGACGTAGTCCCAGATGGCACCGTCGAGGACGCGGTGGGTCGTGCTGCCGGCTAGGTCGTAGCGAACGTCGCTGAGCCCGGTTCCGCCCGTCACCTGGTTCTGGAGGTTGTAGTCGAGCGTCCGCGTGATGATGGGAGCGTAGGGGATCGGATTCCCGGCATCGTCGTAGAGCCTGCTCGTCAGACCGGAGAACGTGGTCGCGTTCCCGGCGTCGTCGTAGAACCAGGTCATCGCGCCCCACGCGCCGCTCGCGCCCCTGAGCCGGTAGTTCGCGTCGTACGTGTAGGTCTGGGTCTCGTCCGTCGAGAGGTCTTCGCATGTCTTGTTCGTGCGGCCGTCGGTGATCCCGGCGATGTTGAGCCCGTGGGTGAGCTGCGTCTCGGGTCTCCCGTACCAGTCGTACGTCAGCGCCTGCAGCGTCGTCGCCCCCTTCACCGTCGACAACGTCTGGACGTGGCCCATGACGTCGTATCCGTACGTCGTTCCGACGCCGTTCCCGAAGGTCACGGTCCTCGGCCGGCCGTTCGCGTCGTAGGACGCCCACGTCGCCATGGTGACGCCGTCGAGCCTCAGCGTCGACAGGTTGCCTCCCGCGCTGTACTCGTACTCGGCGAGGGAGCCGTCGGGGTACGTGAGCGAGGTGATGCGGCCCGCGAGATCCCAGCTCGTCGAGTGGGTGAAGGTCGACTCGTCGATCGTGCGCCTCTCCACGTTCGGCTTGCCGGACGGCCAGTACCCGAGCCGGATCGTCGAGCCTCCGGAGGTCACCGACGTCAGCCGGCCGATTCCGTTCGTCACGTCGAGCTCGTCGTACACGTAGTCGATGCGATAGGGCTCGACGATTCTCTCGGGCGCCAGCGGGTCCTTGCTCACCTGCTTCCAGCGCACGCGGTTCAGCGCGTCGTAGTCGAACGACACGATCGCTCCGCCGGAGGTCGTGCTCTCCAGGTTCCCGACCGCGTCGTACTCGTAGGTCGCCGTCCCGAGTGGATCGGTGATCCACCTCCGGCGGTTCAGCGAGTCGTACGCCGTGCTCGTCTGCTGGCCGGTCGAGAGCGTCACGCGCTCGAGCCGCCCCAGCGGATCGAATGCGTAGTCCGTTCCCGGGAGCAATCCATCCTCGATCCGGGTCACGTTGTTCCGCGCGTCGAAGTACTTCCGGGTGATCTTTCCGGTGGGGTCCTCGATCTCGAAGTACGTGAGCATGTACCGGTGCTTCGTCTTCTCGCCGTCCGGCGTGGTGACGATGCTCACCCGGCCAGCCTCGTCGTAGGTCGTCGACGTGAAGGCGGGTGTCGAGCCGTAGCAGAACGGTTGCGAGACGCGCGACGGCCGCCCGACCGAGTCCTTCTCACGCCGCACGACCACCCACTGCGGGCAGTCGCCGCTGCTGGTCACGTCATAGGTGAACCCGAGCCCGTCGAAGTACTCGTGTCGCCACAGGGTGCGCCCGCTCGCGTCGACGCGGGTGGCGACGGTGTTGTGCTGCTGGTACGGGTCACCGTACTGCAGGTAGTCGAGCTCGCTGTAGGCGACGAGGCCGCCACCGGCATCCGTGCGACTCTCCGTCCGCTTGCGCCCGAACGCGTCGTAGCCGATCGTCGTGCGGACGCCGTTGGGATCCTTCTCGGTCGCGACGAGCCCGTCCGCGTTGTAGGTGCGCTCCGTCACGTGGCCGGCCGCGTTGGTCACCCGCCACGGGTACGCGTGGAACGTCGCGTCGTACTCGGTGGTCGTCGTGCGCGTCAGCCCGTCCCCTGCAGGCGGAGACGTCACCGTGCGGAGGTTGCCGTTCGCGTCGTACGTCATCGTGGTGACGAGCCACGCGTTCGTGGTGTCGAGCCACTCCTTCTTCTCGGTGATGACGTGGTTCAGCCACGTGTTCCGCATCTGACCGTACGTCCTCCCGCCGCTCATGGTCGTGACCGTCTCGATCCGGCTCAGGATCCAGTTCGTCAGGTCGGGCGCCGCGTAATTCGTGGTGACGACGACGGTCGGGAGCCCGTCGGCGACCTGCGTCTTGCGCGTCTGGTTCCCGTAGGCGTCGTACTCGGTCGTGGTCGTCTGGGTGGAGCCGAGCGCGTCCGCCTCGTACCGGTACAGCGTCTCGTCCTTCACGAGGGCGAGCTCGGTTCCCTCGCTCGGCGACGCCAGAGGGTAGAAGGTGTTGACGACCCGCTTCACACGCCGCGCGGTGGCTGTGAAGTCGCCGCGCTCGGCGACGCTCCCTTCGAATCCGAGGTCCTGCTTGTAGGAGATGCGCGAGTACTGCCCGCTCTGCGCATCGACCGTGGTGATGCTCGCGAAGCCGAGGTTCCGCTGGTCGGGGATGCGGCCAGGGAACCACCGGGCGTTCGCGTACTGGTATTGAACCGTGTAGGCGCCGCCGCGTCCGTCGCGGGAAGTCGTCGAGGTGACGAGCTGCTGCGGCCTCGTGTTCGGGATCCCCGGCCCGGTGGCGTTCGGTTCGATCGCCCCGGTGACCCTCGACGCGGGCGCGTAGGCGACCTCGACCGTGCCGCCGATCTCGTTGTTGACCTTCTTGAGGAGGTCCGGGAACTCATCGGGCTGCGGCGAGTTCCACTCGGCCCGGCGCGGGATCCCGTTCTCGTTCCACCCCCGCATGAGCTCGTCGCGGCCGTCGCCGTCGAAATCGGCGAGGCGAAGCCCGGTGTCCAAGCCAGACCGCCACCCTGGGTCGTGATAGGTGAACTCGATGCCGGCGGGCGGCGCGTACGCCGCGTTCTGGACCCACCCTCGCGCGGTGTTGACCCAGGCGCCGTGGTACGAGCCGTTCCATTCGTAGATCGCCTTCACGAGGTCGGGCTTCCCGTCCCCGTTCAGCTCAGCGAACCGCACGCCTCCATCCCAGATGTAGCCATCTCCGTCTCTGATGACGAACGGGCTGGGGGGCGTGAACGCCGGGGCCGAGACCCAACCGTTCCCGTTGTTGAGCCAGGCCCCGAAGCTCTGCGCGCCGGTGTTGCTGTATCCGCGGACGATGTCGGCCCTGCCGTCGGCGTTCAGGTCCACGATCCGGGTTCCGACGTCTTGTCTTGTTGCGGAGACGAACTCCGCCGGGGGCGCGTACGAGGGCGATCGCTGCCAACCGGCGCCGGTGTTGATCCATGCGTCGAACCAGGGTTGGATCCCAGCCATGGGCCACCCGCCATACCCCTGTAGCAGATCGGGCCGTCCGTCCCCGTTGATGTCGGCGAGACGCAATCCCCCGTCCATCCACTCGTTGACGAAGAAGGCGGGAGGGACATACCCGGGTTCCTCCCTCCACCCGGTCCCCGTGTTGATCCAAGCGCGCCGGAAATCCTGGACCACCGTCATGCCTGGGGCGACGGAGTACTCGTCCCGCCACGCCAGCATCAGGTCCGCCTTGCCGTCCGCGTTCAGGTCGGCGATCCGCGCAGCCCCATCCCAGCCATTCGGTTTGTCGCCGTTCCTGCCGACGAACGGGACTGGTGGCGCGTACGCGGGAGTCTGCTCCCACGCGCAGCTTTCGCTCGAGCAAGGTGATCCGTCCGGATTTCTTGCGCCGTTGTTTCGCCACGCGTTCACCGTCGGGGTCGTACCGTCGGTGATCCCTTGGAGCAGGTCGGGCCTGCCGTCGGCGTCGAGATCGGCGACCCGAAGCCCTGCATCCCACGTCGAATGGACGTTGTAGAAGGTGGATCTCCCCGCGAAGTAGGCTCCAGCCGGAGGCCTGAACTCAGCGCTCTCCGCGAACTGCCCACGACCGTCGTTGAGCCACGCCCTTCGAACCGGCGTTCCGTTGTCCGAGAACGCCTGAATCAGGTCGAGTCTGCCATCGCGGTTCAGATCGACGATCTGGACGCCTGCATCGTGACTCCGGTAACCGGCAATCATTGTTGGGTATGGGATGTAGTAGATGGGGTAGCTCGCGGTGAAGTCCGTCGGCGGCACGAGTCCGTTGTTCACGAAGCCGCACCCGCCCGCTTGCCATTGGAACGTCTGCGCCTTGGGCAAGGTGGACGTGCCGTCGCTCCCGAGCTCGACGACCGACACGAGCCGGGACCTCCCAGTCTGCGTCCCGACGGAGCAGGACGACGGCGTCGTCGCGTCGCCATACTGGTAGTCGAGGCGGTACTTGCGGAGCAGCGCCCCCTGGGACTTCACGATGATCCACTTGAGCCGCCAGGCGATCTGCTCGAGGTCGCCCTGCGCGTACGATGTCTCGACGTCGGAGCGCGTCGTCTCGTACTCGAAGTCGACGGTCCGGACAGCCGTGTCGGCGATGCCCGGACCATCGGTGTACCGGATCGAGGAGGGGTAGAGGTGACCGCCGGAGATGACGTGCGACACGGTGTACGAGTTTCCGAAAACGTCGATGACCTGACGGGCGGCCCACGTCCTGACACTCGAGGTCCCGCTCCTGGGCAGGGTCGTCGAGTAGACGAACCGTGTCCCAGAGCGGTCGTACGCGGTCCACGAGCAAGGACCGTCCCCGCACGTCCCCGACGGCACCAGCTTCACGAAGCTCTCCTTCTTCGACCGGTACGTCCCGTCAGGCTGCCGGACGAGCACCCCGAGCTGCGAGTGCGCGTACGTGTCCGCGCCCGCGTACTGGATCGGCTCGCCGTAGCTGACGCGCGTGACGAAGCTCAGGCCCGTGAGCTGCCACCCGACGCCGACGGTGCCGTTGCCGGCGCTCGGGTTGTAGACGAGCGCGAGCTCGGGCTGCATCCCGTTCGCGGCCTTCGGCAGCTTGATCGGGACGGTGTGGCTGAAGACGCTCTGAGCCTCCGCGGCCCGCGGCACCGAGAGCAGAACGAACGCGAGCAGGGACAGCCGCGCGAGCAGCGCGTTTCGAGAGGTTCTCACGAGTCATCCCCCCTGGACACGATCGCGACGGCGTCTGCCATCGCGAAGTGCACGATTCGTGTAGAGACCACCAGTCGCGGTACTGTGGGTGCGATATCGCCGCCCCCGAGAACGATAGGTCAACGACCCTCACGGGGCGGCGCCGTCATCGTCGTGGAGCGACGAGTGAATCAGCGCAAGGCGAGCGGCTGCGCCCGAGGTGGGAAGCAGTGCGCGTCGACCGGTGACCCACCGCGTCGTGACGCCTCGACCAAGCGAACGACGTCGCGGCCGACGCGGCCGAGGGTCCCTGATCCTCACCGCTTCGCGAGCCGCGCCACGATCCACCTGAGCGACGCGTCGTACCGGTAGCTCGTGCTCGTGTGCCCGTCGTCGAACTCCTGGTGCTCGACCGCCACGCCCGCCTCGCGGAGCGTCTCCGCGATCATCCGCGCGCCCCAGCGGAGCTCGTGCTCGTCCCGCGTCCCGCAGTCGATGAACACGCCGGCGAGCCGGCGGAACGCGTCCATCCCGGCGCGGACGAACCGGACGGGGTCGTGCGGCAGCCAGCGCGCCCAGACCTCCTCGCGGATCCGGCCCGAGGGCAGTTCGAACGGCAGGTCGAGGCCGAGGGGCGCAGCGGGGTTCGGCGAGTAGTGGGCCGCCATCGCGATGGTGTTGAGCGTCACGAAGTCGCCGCCCCCGAGCTTCGTCTCGACCGCCTTCCGCCGCGCGCCCTCGAGCCACGCCGCCGCGTCCGCCGCGCCGAGGAGGCCGGCCGCGGCCTTCGGCAGGTCGGGCCCGTAGCAGTACTCGAAGTAGGCGTCGCCGGCGTGGCAGCCCACGAGCGCGAACACGTCGGGCCGGTCGTGCCCGAGCCGCAGCGCGCCGTAGCCGCCGGAGCTCTTCCCGACCACCGCGCGCGCCTCGGGGCGCGCGATCGTCCCGAACGTGCCCTCGACCGCCCGCACGACGTCGTCCGCGACGTAGTCCTGGTAGCGCCCGACCGCGGGCGCGTTCGTCCACTGCGTCCCGCCGAGCGCGGTCATGCCGTCGGGGAACACGCCGACGACCGGCGCGATCGCCCCCGCGGCGACGAGCGCGTCGAGCCGCTCCGGCGCCGTCGGGGCGAACACCGACGGGTTCGTCCAGCCGCGCGCGGTCCCCGCGAACCCGTGCAGGAACGTCACCGCCGGGAGCGGCGCGCTCCCGTGCGCGGCGGGCAGGTAGACGAGGACGAGCCGGCGCGCGGGGTCGCCGAGCGGGTTGCCGGCGAGCGCCGCGGACTCCACGGTGAGCTCGACGATCCTGCCCTGCATCTGCGCTCCTCCGCGGTCCGGCCAGCGCGCGACCCGGCGCTCAGAAGAAGAAGGCGGCGGTGCCGCGCACGCCGACGTGGATCCAACCGTGCACCGCGCGGTCCCCGAGCGACCCCGACCCCGACGACTCCGCCGTCTCGATGGTCACGCGCTCGTACCATCCCACGCCGACGAGCAGGTACGGCCCGACCGTGAACCGCTCGCCGGCGCGCCACGCGGCCCCGCCCTGGAGCGACAGCTCCGGGCCGTTCCAGCGCGTCGTCGTCGCCGCCCCGAGCCGCTCGCGGCGGTGCGAGGCCCACTCCCACCCGAGCCCGCCGCCGAGCCACGGCATCGCGCCGCCGAGGCTCGCCTCCCGGACCTTCCAGATCGCCTGCACGCCGGCGCGCGTCACCTGCGCCGAGCAGGACGCGCCGTCGGTGCAGCCCTGCGCCCCGGCCTGCCCCGGTGCCCAGGACACATACGTTCCTGCGCCGAACGTCTCCGTCGCCCACGCCGCGTCCAGCTGGATCGGCACCTGCACGTCGACCGCCTCGGACATGGGCACGAGGCCGGCCGCGTTCCCCAGGGAGGGCGCGTAGGCGAGCCGGAGCCCGAGCTCGATCCCCACGCCGCGCTGCGCCGCCGCGGCGGCCGGGAGGAGGAGCGCGGCGACGACGAGCGTGCGCATGCCGCCCTCCGTCAGAAGTCGTACCTGGCGCGGATCCCGACGCCGTACCACTGGTGGACGCCCTTGCTCGGGATCCCGTACCCGTCGAGGCGCGAGTACTGGCCGAGCCGGAACGACGCGTAGGGGCCCACCGAGACCTTCCCCGAGACCTTCACGTCCGCGCCGCCCTCGACGTTGACGAACTCCCAGCCGGACAGCGTCTGCGACCCGGAGAGCCCGCCGCGCGAGGCGTCCTCGTGCGTCCACTCGTAGCCGATCCCCACCGCGAGCCACGGCGCGAGCCGCCACAGCTCGCCGAAGGTGTAGCCGAGCTGCGCGCCGACCCGCATCGTCCAGACCGAGCAGTCCGCGCCGAGCGCGTCGCAGCGGTCGGAGATCGCGCCGCTCGGCCGCCCGAAGCCGTACGCGTAGTAGACGCCGCCGAACCAGTGCGGCGGGAACCGCCAGAACGCGTCGAGCTGGATCGGGATCTCGCCGTCCGCGACCTCGGACATGGGCGTCTCCCTCGCGGCGTCTCCGGCCGAGGCCGCCCAGCCGAGCCGGAGGGCGAGGACGGGCCCGGCCGCCGCGGCGGTGGGAAGGGCGAGCGCGACGAGCGCCGCGGCGAGGAGCGTTCGCATGGCCGGGGACCTTACACGACCTCGCGAAATCGAGATAGGGGACGGCGGGCTCAAGCCCGCCGTTCCCCTCTCACACCACCGGACGTGCGGGTCCGCATCCGGCGGTTCGAGTGGTTGAGGTCAGGCCGCAAGCCGGGGAGCTCCCATGCGGTCCAGCAAGCGACCGGGCAGGGCGGCGGTGAGTGCGGGATGCCGGGCGGTCCTCCACCAGCGTCGCGCGTGTGCGGCCGCGCCGCGGGCGTCGCGGTCGGGTACGCCCCGGGCGCGTAGCTCGCGGTACACGGTCGTTCCGCGCTTCCACTGCTTGAGTTGCACCATGCGCAACCGTCGGCGGATCCACTTGTCGATGAGTCGGAGCGCGGTCGGAACCTCGGCGATCTGGAAGTAGGCCTTCCAGCCCGTGAGGTAGCTCCGCAACTCGGCGATCACCGTTTCCATGGAACGCCCGCCGTTCCGAGTCGTGATCTTACGGACTCGCGCTTTCATCGCCGCAAGGGCCTTCGTCGCGACGCGCCGCCGCACGGCACCGCCCGGGCTCGGCCAGAAGCTGAACCCGAGAAACTTGCGGTGCCACGGTGGCGCCACCGCGCTCTTCGCCTCGTTGACGTGGAGTCGTAGCCGCGCGTACAGCCGCCGGAGCGTCTGCATGGCGTCCTCGCCTGCGCGCTTGGACCTGACGTACACGTTCAGGTCGTCGGCATAGCGGACGAAGCTGAGCCCGCGCTTCTCCAGTTCCTTGTACACCTCGTCGAGGAGCACGTTCGCGAGGAGCGGCGAGAGCGGGCCGCCTTGCGGCGTCCCTTCGTGCCGCTCCACCACCACCCCGTTCGCCATGATGCCGGCTTCGAGGTAGCGCCGGATGAGCCCCAGCATCCGCTTGTCCGTGATCCTCCCCGCCAGCTTCCCCATGAGCACGTCGTGGTTCACGCGGTCGAAGAACTTCTCGAGATCCACGTCCACCACGACACGGCGGCCGTCCTGGATGTACCGCTGCGCCTCGCACACGGCGTCGTGCGCGCGGCGTCCAGGCCGAAAACCGTGGCTGTGCTCGGAGAACGTCGGGTCGAACCTCGGCTGAAGCACCTGCAGGATGGCCTGCTGGACGAACCGATCGAGCGCCGTCGGGATACCGAGCTCTCGGACCCCGCCACCGCCCTTCGGAATTTCCTGCCGCTTCACCGGCCTCGGCTGGTAGGTCCCCGCGACGAGCTGCTCGCGGATCTCCTCCCAATGCTCGGCCAGATACTCCGGCAGCTCGTCCACGGTCATCCCGTCGAAGCCGGGACTGCCCTTGTTCTGCCTCACGCGCTTCAACGCCACCTTGGCGTTGCCGCGCTGGACCACCTCCTCCATCAGGCGGTCCGTTCCTGGGCACTCGTTTCCGCTCGCCGCCGTCGACGCTTCGCCGCTCCGCCGGCACTCCGGGGCTTCACCCCTTCGATCCAGCGGGAGCGCCAGTTGCCTGGCCTTCTGGCGCCTGGCGTCTCCGAGACTCACGGGCGTCCTGCCCTCCCTCTCGTTCGACCCTTCGCGCTCGATCTGGTCCCGGGCTCGGTAGGCGGTGGCCGTCCCTGTCCGGCTCCTCGGGCGCTACTACGGTCTCTGCTGACTTCTCGCTCCGCCTCGCGGCGTCGCCCTTTCAGGCGCAGGCGAGATCTCCCCGGGTAAGGGTCGTGGCGTTCACCGCACCGCCGCCGGATCTACGTCGCCGCCCGTTGGTCGCGAGAGCTTCGCGGCGCTTTGCCCGCTCGCCCTGGTCGGCGCCGCCTCGTATCCGATTCCTGTTCGTCGGCCCGCGGATTCGCTCCCCGCTTCTTTCAGCGCCTCCCTCGCGGTTGGCGCCTTGCGGTTCGCTCGGGGTCCCTGCGACCAGGTTCCCCGGAGGACTCTCACCTCCACGTCACGCCCATGCTGGGCACACAAAGGGAACGGCCGCCCCGAGGGGCGGCCGTCCATGCTTCCGGTCCGATGGGCCTCGCCTACAGATCGAACTTGCCGCGGACGCCGAACCCGAGCCAGGAGTGCATCGCCGTCTGGTTGATGTCGCCGTCGATCGTCGTGACCCCATCCTCCTTGACCGTCATGCTCGAGTACTGGCCCATCGAGTACATCACGTACGGGCCGACCGCGAGCTTCTCGTTCACCTTGTAGTCGCCGCCGACCTGGAGGTTCAGGAACTCGATGCCAGAGTAGCTCGACTCCGTCTTCGAGCCACCGATCTCGAACGTGTCGTTCGCCATCTCGTACCCGATGCCGAGGCCGGCCCACGGGACGAAGGTCGGCGACACGGTGCTGAACGAGTAGAAGCCCTGAATGCCGAACCGCATGCTGCTGCCGGAGCAGTCGGCCGCGTCGCACACGGCATAGTCGACCTGCCCGAAGCCGTAGGAGAAATAGGCGCCCGCCGAGATGTCCTTCGTGATCCGGTAAAGCGCGTCCACCTGGACGGGGATCTGGGACTTCAGCGAGAAGTCCTTCATCGCGACGTCCGAGGCGAAGTCGCCCATCGCCGGCGCGTAGCCGACGCGGAGACCGAGGGTGAACTGCGCGTGGGATGCCGTCGGGAACACCATGGCCGCCACGAACGCGGCCAGCATGACCAGCTTGCGCATCTGTATCGCTCCTTTGGTTAGGGCTGCCGCGATAGCCTCACGTACTGATCGCGAAGAGGCAAGTTTCTTTTCCATCGCACACGCACCTGCCCCGTGAACGTGGGGCACGAACGCACGTGACGCGCTGTGACCCCCGTCACGCCGCGCCCTCGCCCGCGCCGGCCTTCGCTCGGCGCGCCGCGTCACCCGCGCGCCAGCACGAGGCCGGAGCGCGCGGTCAGCTCGGTCGTCCGCGCGAGGAGCGCCTGCGCCTCGTCGTAGAGCGCGGCGGCGTCGTCGCGGGCGGCGCCCTCGGGCAGCTCGGCGATGCGCGCGAGCAGATCCGAGACGCGCAGGAGGTGCTGGTGCGCGAGGAGGAGGTCGCGCCCGAGCCGCGCGCCCTGGCGCGTGAAGACGAGCCCGCTCTGGAAGAGCTGGCCGAGCGACTTCCGGTTCACCTCGTCCACCGCGCGGCAGCGCGCCTGGATCTCGCGGAGCCGCCGCGCGTCGCGCGCTCGCGCGAGGTCCACCACCGGCGGAGCGGTGCGCGCCCTGCGGGAACGGGGGACCGGAGGGGCCATCGACGCGGCGATGGTAGGCCCCGCGCCGGAGACGGGTCAATCGCTCTTCGGTGTTGACAACGCGCCCGCGACGCGGCGCGGCGCGCGCACCCGTCCGGGCTCGCGCGTCACGCGCGCGCGGCGAGCGCCGCGATCGCGCGCGCGACGCGCGCCTCGCTCACGCGAGCGCGCGCGACGCGAGCATCTCGATGGCGGCGAGCGCCTTCTCGATCCCGGAGGCGTCCGGGCCGCCCGCCTGCGCGAGCTCGGGCTTGCCGCCGCCCGAGCCGCCGACGAGCTTCGCCCCCTCCTTCACGAGGTCGCCGGCCTTCACCTTCGCGGTGAGGTCCTTCGTGACCGCGACGAGGAGGATCGCCTTGCCGTCCGCCTCCGCGCCGAGCGCGACGACGCCCTTCCCGAGCCGGTCGCGGAGCTTGTCGGCGAGCTCGCGCAGGCTCTTGCCGTCTCCCTGCACGCGCGCCGCCAGGACCTTCGCGCCGCCGACCTCCTTCGCGCTGGCGGCGAGGTCGCCCGACTGCGCGGCGGCGATCCTCGAGGTCGCCTCCTCGAGCGCGCGCTCGAGCTCCTTCACGCGGCGCTGCGCCTGCTCGATCTTCTGCGCGACCTCGAACTCCCCCGCCTTGAGGAGCGCGGCCGCGCGGCGGAGCTCGTCCGCCTCGCGCTGCGACAGCTCGACCGCCTCCGGGCCGGTGTACGCCACGATCCGGCGCACGCCCGCCGCGATCGACTCCTCGCTCGCGATCTTGAAGAAGGAGATGTCGCCGGTGCGCCGCACGTGCGTGCCGCCGCACAGCTCCTTCGAGGGGCCGATGCGGACCACGCGCACGACGTCGCCGTACTTCTCGCCGAAGATCATCACCGCGCCGGTCTTCCGCGCGTCGCGCAGGTGCAGCACGGCGGTCTCGGTCTCCGCGTTCTCCCGCACGAGGTCGTTCACGCGGCGCTCGATCTCCCTCAGCTCGCCGTCCGAGAGCGGCTGGAAGTGGGAGAAGTCGAAGCGCAGGTGGTCCGGCGCGACGACCGACCCGGCCTGCTTCACGTGCTCGCCCAGCTTCTCGCGGAGCGCCAGGTGGAGGAGGTGCGTCGCCGAGTGGTTGGCGCGGATGAGGTCGCGGCGCCGCTCGTCCACCGCGAGGTCCACCATGTCCCCGACGGCGATGGTCCCGGACTCGACGACGCCGAGGTGGACGACGAGCCCCTCCACGGGCCGCTGCGCGTCGCGCACCTCGACCTTGCCCGACGGGCCGGCGATGGTCCCGACGTCGCCGACCTGGCCGCCCGACTCGCCGTAGAAGGGCGTCGCGGCGGCGACGACCTCCACCTTCTGGCCCTGGGTCGCCTTCGCGACGCGCGCGCCGTTCGCGATGATCGCCTTCACCTCGGCCTTCGCGGAGGTCGTCTCGTACCCGACGAAGCGCGTCTCCCCGAGCTCCGTCGCGATCTGCTTGTGGAGGTCGGTCACCGCCTGCTCGCCGGAGCCCTTCCACTCGCTGCGCGCCCGCTGCTCGGCCATGTGGCGGTCGAACCCGGCCTCGTCCACGCCGAGGCCGCGCTCCGCCGCGATGACGCGGGTGAGGTCCATCGGGAACCCGAAGGTGTCGTAGAGCTGGAACGCGACCCTGCCCGGGACCACCTTCTCCTTCGCCCTCCCGAGGCGGGCCATCTCCTCCTCGAGGATGGCGAGCCCCTTGTCGAGCGTGCGCCGGAAGGAGTCCTCCTCCTGCGCGGCGACCTTGGTGATGAAGGCGCGGTTGTCGCGGGTCTCCGGGTAGGCGGCGCCCATCTCCTCGATCACCGCGGCGCACACGTCGGCGAGGAAGAGCTTCTCGAGGCCGAGCCGCTTCCCGTGCCGGATGGCGCGCCGCATGATGCGGCGGAGCACGTACCCGCGCCCCTCGTTCGCCGGCAGGACGCCGTCGCCGACGAGGAAGGTGGTCGCGCGGGCGTGGTCGGCGACGACGCGCATCGAGACGTCGTCGTCGCCGCTCTTGCCGTACCTCTTCCCGGAGAGCTTCTCGATCGCGCGGATGATGCTCTGGAAGAGATCCGTGTCGTAGTTGGAGCGCTTCCCCTGGGCGACCGACGCCATGCGCTCGAGCCCGGCGCCGGTGTCGATGGACGGCTTGGGGAGCGGCGTCAGGCCGCCGTCCTGGCTCCGCTCGAACTGCATGAAGACGAGGTTCCAGATCTCGAGCCACCGGTCGCAGTCGCACGCGACGCCGAGGCACTTCCCGCCGGCCTTCTCCTCGGCGCAGGGGATGTCGTTCCCCTGGAAGAAGTGGATCTCCGAGCACGGCCCGCACGGGCCGGTGTCGCCCATCGCCCAGAAGTTGTCCTTCGCGCCGAGCTTGTAGATGCGGTCCGGAGGGACGCCCTGCGCCTTCCACAGCTCGAACGCCTCCTCGTCCCAGGGGAGCCCGCCCTCGCCGTCGAACACGGTCGCGGCGAGCCGGTCCTTCGCGAGCCCGAGCCACCTCGGGCTCGTCACGAACTCCCAGCCCCAGGCGATCGCGTCCTTCTTGAAGTAGTCGCCGAAGGAGAAGTTCCCGAGCATCTCGAAGAACGTGTGGTGACGGGCGGTGAAGCCCACGTTCTCGAGATCGTTGTGCTTGCCGCCCGCGCGGACGCACTTCTGCGCGGTGGTGGCCCGCGCGTAGTCGCGCTTCTCCCGGCCGGTGAAGACGTCCTTGAACTGCACCATCCCGGCGTTCGTGAAGAGGAGCGTGGGGTCGTTCTGCGGGACGAGGGGCGAGCTCGGCACGCGGCGGTGGCTGCGCTCCTCGAAGAAGCGGAGGAAGGCCTCGCGGATCTCGGCGGCGGTCGGGGTCTTCATCGGATCGCCTCACTTATCAAAGGGGACGACGACGCGCCACACGCCCCCCTCCCGCACGAGGGTGACCTCGCGCGCGGGCTGGCCGTCCGCCTCCACCGACAGCACCGCGGCGTCGCGGGACTCCCGGACCACCACCACCGACGTCGGCCGCGGCGCGGCCGCGGCGAGGTCGCCGAGCACGGTCGCGCGGCCGGAGGCCTCGATCACGCCGGGGGGCGCCTTGGCCGCGACGGCCCTGGCGCGCCGGTCGAGCTCGGCGCGCGACCGCTCGGACAGCATCTCCCAGACCGCGTCGGCCTTCCCCTCCCGCGCGGCGTCCGCGAACGCGCGGTAGCGGTCGGCGGGACCGACGTCGCGGCGGCACGCGGGCAGCGGGGCGAGCGCGAGGGCGAGCAGGAGGGCGAGGGCGCGGGGCGTCGTCATGGGAGATGGAGTCTAGCCGCCCGCACGCCAGCACGCCCGCACCCCCTGCGGCGGGGAGGAGGGGCTCGCCTCGCGCCCGGCCCGCGTCCAACTTCTGGTCACGGAGGGGAACCAATCATGAGGATTCGCGCAATCGCGCTCGCGCTCCCGCTTCTCGTCGGGATCGCGGCGTGCAAGACCAGCAGCACGCAAGGCAGAGGCACCGCCTCCACCGGGGCCCGTTCGGACGACGCCCAGGCGGACGCGAAGACCAGGGGGGATGCGGGCCCCACGGCGGCCGGGGACGCCTCGGCGGCCAACAAGGGCGACACCTCGGCGAGCGGCTCGGCGACCGCGGGCACGGGCACGGAGACCGGGATGGGCTCGGGCTCGGCGACCGGCTCGGCGACCGCGGGCACGGGCACGTCGAGCGAGACGGGCTCGGTGGGCTCGGGCTCGGCGACGCCCGGCACGTCGAGCGACACGAGCTCGTCCACCGGCGACGTGTACGGCGGCACGGGCCAGGCGGGGACCTCGACGAGCCCCTCGGGCTCGACGGCCGACGCCGGCTCCACGGCGTCGAGCGGCCAGGCGGGGTCGGCGGGCTCGGACCCGTTGATGGTCCCGGGTGACCCGGTGAAGGCGCACGGCGACGACCAGGTCATCAGCGGGAAGATCAGCAAGGTCTCGTCGCGCTCCGTGACGATCAAGTCGGACATGGGCGACGAGAAGACGCTGAGCGTCGTGCCCGAGACCTCGGTGATGGTGGACGGCCGCGAGGCGCAGACCGCGGAGCTGCAGGAGGGCCAGCCGGTCCGCGCCAGCTTCGGCGAGGTCGAGGGCAAGGACGTCGCGGTCGAGATCCGCGCGGGCGCGGACGCCTCGGGCTCGAGCGGCTCCGGCTCGACCGGCAGCGGCACGCCGGCGGGGGAGACGACCTCGCCCGGCATGGGCAGGCCGGAGCCCACGACGGGCACGGACCGGGACCGCCAGACGCCGGACGGCCCGTCGCAGGCGGAGCGCCAGCGCTAGGCCGCTCCGAGCTCCGGGCCAGGCACGTTTCGCGAGGCGAGACGTGCCGGCCCGCTCCTCGCGGCCTATCCGCGAGCTACGCCGTACGACCTCCCGACGCCGGCCGGCGGAGGCGGAGCCGCCACACCCGCTGGCCGGTCGCGAGGTAGCGCTTCTCGCGCGTCGAGGGGATCTCGTCGGGCGGGGCGTCCGCGAAGGCGCCCCGCCCGGCCTCGTTCACGAACCCCTCGGCCTCGAGCCGCTCGACGGCCTCGAGCGCGTAGCGCTCGACGTCGGTGCGGAGGTCGAGGAGGCCGCCCGGCCGCAGCAGGCGCAGGAGCAGCGTGGACATGCCCTCGTCCACGAGCCGCCGCCGGTGGTGGCGCCGCTTCCACCAGGGATCGGGGAAGTGGACGTGGATCGCGGCGAGCGACGCGGCGGCGAAGAGCCGCGGCCCGAGGATGCGCGCGTCGCCGTGGACGACGACGAGCCCCGCGTGACCGCGCTTCTCCGCGCGCGCGCGCAGCTCGTCCGCGAACTTGCGGCGCTGCTCGATCGCGACGAGCGCGCGCTCCGGATGTGCGCGCGCGAAGGCGAGCGCGTACCCGCCGTGGCCGGCGCCGATCTCGAGCTCGAGCGCGTCGGCGCGCGGGCCGAGCAGGGCGCGCCAGTCGGGGAGCAGGTCGAGCGCGATCGGGGCGTCGTCCGATGCGGCGAAGATCATGAGGGCGCCTCTTTAGCATGGTAAAGAACGGGCGTGCTCCGGCGCCCCCACCGCCTGGTGCTCGCCGCGGCCGCGCTCGCCGTCCTCGCCTGCCGGGGGCGCCGCGCGCCGCCCCCCGAGCGATTCGTGCCGGCGGACGCGGCGACCGCGATCGTGCTCCCCGAGACCGGGCGAGCCGCCCGCGACCTCGCCGCGCTCCACGCCACCGTCGCGGGGTTCCCCGGCGCCGCGGAGCTCGCCGGCCTGCGCGGGAACCTCGCCACCCAGCTCGGGTTCGACCCGCTCGACCCGGACGCGCTCGAGGACGCGGGCTTCGACCCCCGGCGCGGGGCCGCGCTCGCGTCGGTGGACCGCGTCCGCGCGCAGGGCGGGGAGCCCGTGCGCAGGGCGATCCTGGTGCTCCCGCTGCGCGACCCGCCCCGCGTCGAGGCGCTCCTCCAGCGGCTCGCGCGCGACCGGATGGGCGCGACCGAGCGCATCGCCGAGCCGCACGGCGCCTTCTCGGTGGTGGTGCTGCGCGCGCCCGGCGCGACCGCCGCGTCCCTCTCCTACGCCGTCGTGGAGCGGACCGCGCTGCTCGCGACCGGCGGCGCCGGCCCCGCTGCCGTCGCGGAGGCCGCCGCGCTCGCGCCGGAGGCGTCGCTCTCGCAGGCGTCCGCGTGGGCGTCGGCGCGCCGCGCGCTCGGCGACGAGCCGTCCGTCATGTGGTGGCTGCCGCCGGGCTCCCCGTTCCTCGCCGGGATGTGGGCGGCGAAGGACGGCATGGCCGCCGGGATCGCGGCGGCCCGGGGCCGGCTCCGCGCCCGCGCCGCGCTGCTGCTCGGCGCGCGCGAGCCCTCGTTCCGCGCGCTCGCCGCGGACGGCAAGGCCGCCGGCGCCGTCGGGCGGCTCGCGCCGGACGCGCAGCTCGCCGGGCGCTGGGACGGCGACTTCGCCGCGCTCGGCAAGAAGCTCGCGCCGATCGTGCCCGCCGCGGAGCGGGCACGGCTCGCGCGGCGCGGGATCGACCTCGAGCGCGACGTGTTCGGGGTCCTCGCGCCCGGCGGCGCCCTGGCGATCTCGCTCGCGCCCGGGCTCGACCTCTCCGGCCTCACCTACGCGGCCGCGCGCGCCGATCCGCTGAAGGCCGTCCAGTTCGAGCTCGTCCTCCCGGTGAAGGACCCGGCCGCGGCGGAGGCGACCTCGGCCCGACTCGCCGGCGGGCCGCCGCCGCGGACGCGGCGCGCGCCGGGGGCTGTCGACGGCGTCCACCGGATCCGCACGCCCTCGGGCGAGATCGCCTGGCGGGTCGACGCCGGCGCGCGCCGCGTCGTCGCGGCGGGCGGGCCGGCGGGGCGGCTCGAGGCGCTCGAGGCCCGGCTCGCCGGCAGCGACGGGTTCCGGCCGCCGACGAAGTCCGCGGAGGACGCGCTCGCGGGCGGGCTCGGCGGGGCGGTGCTCGTCCCGCCCCGCGTGGTCGCCGCGGTGCGCGCGATGCCGGAGGAGGCGTTCGGGACCGGCCCGTCGGGGTTCGTCATGCGCTCGCTCGTGGACCGCTTCCTCGAGCCCGCCTCCCGGATCACGGCCGCCTCGCTGCGCGCGGACCTCGCCGAGGGCGCGCTCGTGCTCGGGCTCGAGGTCGAGGCCGCGGAGGGGGCGCGGTGATCCGGCTCCGCGGCGTGACGAAGAGCTTCCGGGACGCGGGGGGCGAGGTGCCGGTGCTGCGCGGCGTGGACCTCGACGTCGCGGCGGGCGAGATGGTCGCCATCGTGGGCCCCTCCGGCTCCGGGAAGTCCACCCTCCTCTACGTCGCCGGCGCGCTCGACCGCGACTTCCAGGGCGAGGCGGTGATCGCGGACGTGCCGCTCGCCGGCCTCGCGCCCGCGGCGCGCGCGGACCTGAGGAACCGGGCGGTGGGGTTCGTGTTCCAGTCGTTCAACCTGCTGACCGGCCTCTCCGCGATCGAGAACGTCATGCTCCCCGGCCTGCTGCGCCGCGGCGCGCCGCGCTCGCTCGCGGAGATCCGCGCGCACGCCGCGGACGCGCTCCGCCAGGTGGCGCTCTCGGACAAGGCGGAGCAGCCGCCCGCGCGCCTCTCCGGCGGCGAGCGCCAGCGCGTCGCCATCGCGCGCGCGCTCTTCGCCGGGCCGAAGGTGCTCCTCGCGGACGAGCCGACGGGGAACCTCGACGCGGTGACCGGCGAGGGGATCATCCGGCTCTTCGCGGAGCTCGCGGCGGCCGGCCTCTCCGTGCTCGTCGTGACGCACGAGGAGCGGGTCTCGCGCGCCGCGTCGCGCGTGCTCCACCTCGCGGAAGGGAGGCTCGGGTCGTGAGGTCGCGCGGCCTCCTCTGGATCGCGCTCGCCATGCTGCGCGCCGACCGGCGCGGCGCGCTCCTCGACGCGGCCGCCGCGTGCGTCGGCGCCGCCGCGCTCGTCTTCTTCCTCGCGCTCGGCCTCGGCGTCTCGGCCTCGGCGCGCCGGATGTTCCCCGCCGACGCGCGCCTCGTCGAGGTGCTCCCGGGGAACGTGACGCTCGGCGGCGTCCTCGGCGGCGGGCGCCTCGACGACGACGCCGTCCGGCGCCTGGCGGCGCTGCCCGGCGCCGCCGCCGCGTGGCCGCGCCTCTCGCTCCGCGTGCCGGTCGCGGCGAGCGGCCCGCCCGCCGGGATGCAGTACAACTGGCCGCCGGGGATGACGCTCCAGGTCCCCGTGGTCGGCGTCGCGCCGGAGCTCCTGGGCGGCGACGTCGGCGCCGGCCTCCGCTTCGAGGACGGCGGGCCGGGCGGGACGATCCCCGTCGTGCTCTCGAGGCGGCTGCTCGAGATCTACGACAAGACCATCGCGCCGGCCTGGGGCGTCCGCCGGCTCCCGGCGGGCCTCTCGATCGTCGGCGTCGAGCTGCCGGTCCGGGTCGGCTTCTCGATCGTGCCGCAGAAGACCGAGGACCGGATCGTGGAGGCCCGCCTGAAGCTCGTCGGCCTCTCCGACCGCGTCCCGATCTACCAGCTCGCGATGCCGCTCCAGACCGTGCGCCGGCTCCACGCGGAGTACGGCAAGCCCGACCAGGGCTTCACGCAGGTCACGCTGCTCGCCGCGAGCCCCGACGCCGTCCCGGCGCTCACGGCCGCGGTGCGGCGGATGGGGCTCTCGGTGGACGAGGGGGAGCGGGCGAGCGCGGAGCGGGTGGGGACGGTCGTCGCGGTGACGACCGGGGCGCTCGTGTTCCTCGCCGGCGTGATGTGCGCGCTCGCCGCGCTCGCGATCGCGCGCTCGCTCTCCGCGAGCGTCCGCGGCCGGGTGAAGGAGATCGCGGTGCTGCAGGCGCTCGGGGCGGCCCCGTCCGACGTCCGCGGCGTGGTGCTCGCGGAGGGGGCGCTCGTCGGGCTCGCGGGCGGGCTCGTCGGCGTCGCCCTCGCGATCGCCGCGATGCCGCTCGCGGACCGCGCCGCGGCGGCGCTCCTCCCCGACTTCCCCTTCCGGCCGGAGACCTTCTTCGCGCGTCCGGCCTGGCTCGCGCTCCTCGGGCTGGCGGTCCCCGTGCTCGCCGCCGTCCTCGGCGCGCTCGCGCCGGCGGCGCTCGCGGCGCGGGTGGATCCGGCGCGGGCGCTGTCCTGACCCGCCGGGGCGGCGATGCGGTGATCGGGTTCCGCCCGCATCGTCGCGACGCCGGGTCACCGCGCGGGCGCTGCGGGCGGCGCCCCGGACGCGAGATAGGCCTGGAGGAGATCGACGGTCTCGTCGACGAACGCGCCGCGCGCGAGCCCGCGCTCCGGGCCGATGAACCAGTGCGTGAGGCCGAGCGTCGCCTGGATCGCCAGGGTGGCGGCGCGGCGGAGCTCGGGACGGCGCACCTGCGGGAAGGTCCGGAGCACGCCGGCGAGGGCGTCCGCCGCGCGGGCCTCCGCCTCCTCCACGAGCGCGCGGACGCGGGCGGGGAGCGGCGGCTGCGCGAGCAGCATGTCGTGCAGGCGCGACTGCCCCTCGTGCCCGGCGAGCGCCGTCTCCACGAGCGATCGCAGCGCCTCGCGGAGGCTCGCGGGGCGGGAGACGGTCCGGGCGACCCAGGCGTTCAGCGCCGCCTCCATCGCGGCGACGTGACGCTCGACGAGGACCACGGCGAGCGCCTCCTTCGCGGGGAAGTACTGGTACAGCGTCCCGATGGACACCCCGGCGCGCTCGGCGATCCGGTTCGTGGTCCCGGCGGCGAAGCCGTGCTCCTCGAAGACCTGAGCAGCCGCGGTGATCACGTGCTCGACCGTGGCGCGCGCGCGCTCCTGGATCGGCGTCTTCACGGGGCTCCAGCGCGCGGCGCGCCGCCGGCGCCCGGCCCTCGGGATGCGAGTAGGCATGATCCGAGCTTTTACTCAGGATCCTGGGGAGAGGTCCAACCGGAGGAACCACTCGACGGAGGGTCACGTGAACGACCGCCTGGCGCGCCTCGGCGCCTGCTGCTTCGCCGCCTTTCCCGCAGTCCTCGTCCTCGCCTTCGCGCTCCACTTCGCGGGCGAGTTCACCCCCGCCCAGGCGCTCGAGCTCGAGCTCAGGTACGTCCAGCCGCCGCCGGAGCGATTCATGGAGGTGTTCCGGAGCGGCTCCGCGCTCGACTTCGTCCTGCCCCACCTGCTCGTCTACCTCGCCCTGCCGCTCCTCGTGCCGGGCGTGCTCGCGTTCGCGGCGCCGCTCTTCCGCGCGCGGCCGCGGCTCGCGGTGGCGGGCGCCGCCACGAGCCTCGCCGGCCTCGTCTTCATGGGCGGCGTGTTCGGCTCGTGGCTGTCGTTCTCCGCGATCGGCCGGGTCGGCGCGGACCAGGTCGAGGGGGCGGTCCCGGCGCTCGCCGCGCTCATCCGCGGCTCGTCGATGCTCACCCTCACCTCGCTGCTCGGCGGGCTCTCCCTGCTCGGGATCGTCGTCCTCGCCGCGGGGCTGCTCCGGACGCGGGCCGTCCCGCGGTGGCAGCCCGCGCTCGTCCTCGCCGGGAACGCGGTGATCCTCGCGTTCATGGACCTCGACAACCTGATGCTGGTCGGCGCGGCGCTCTGGCTCGCCGGCGCGATCGGGATGGCGCGGGCGCCGGGGCGATCGCTCGCGGCGGCCGACGCATCGGCGCCGGCGGCGTAGGCGAGACGGGAGAGAGGGCTTACCCGCGCTCGTGGTACACGACGAGCTGCGTGCCGACCATGAGCTTGTGCCGGCGCGGGTTCTCGATCCCGTTCCACCTGCACAGCTCGTCGAGGTCGACGCCCAGCCTGCGCGAGATCGACCAGAGCGTGTCGCCGGCCTCGACGCGGAGCGTGCTCCTCGGCCGGTCGGAGGACGGCGCCGGCGCGGCGGCCAGCTCCGCGGTCTTCGGGCGCGCCGCGGGATCGGGGCGCCGAGCCGGCACGGGCGTGCGCGCCGCGAGCGCGGAGCCGATCGGGCGCGGGACGAGCAGCTCCTGGCCGATCCGCAGCTTCCTCGCCGAGCGCAGCCCGTTCAGCTCCATGATCCCCTGCACCGGCACGCCGTGGCTCACCGCGATGGACGAGAGCGTGTCGCCCCGGCGGACCA
>DASSSJ010000006.1:0-25646 GCA_035708485.1 Anaeromyxobacter sp.
CTGAGGGCGGCTAGGACGGGATGCCGGCGAGCGCGAGCGGGTCGTCGATCCGCTCGAACGGCACCTTCTCCCAGCCGCGCGCGCCGAGGCGCATGACCGCGTGGACCTTGAGCGGGAGCCGCTCGGACCGCGGGTCCACCTCGTGGTGGCGCGGCAGGTTGAAGTAGTAGAGCCGCGTCGCCGCGCCGAAGCGCAGGCGCGACACCGGCGCGCCGCCGAGGTCGTCCGTCGAGTACTCCGCCGTCGCGACGCGCGCGAACCTGTGGCGCGGCCCCAGCACCACCTGCGACACGCCGAACGCGCCCCCGCCCGCGTAGCCCTCGATGACGCTCTCGTCGGAGCAGTTCCCGAACACGGTCACCGTGTCCCGTACGCCGGGCGTGTCCTCGAGGTACTCGCCGTAGAACCCGGAGAGCACGTCGCGGTAGACGCGGTGCTCGGGCTTCGGGTTCGCCTGGATCACGAACAGCGCGTCGAGCGTCTGGCGCGTCGTGAAGAAGAGGTGGTCGGCGTTGTCCACGATGAGGCGGACGTTCGAGCCCCACAGGTCGCGCCAGACGTAGTCGAGGCAGACGAGGATCATGAAGTTGAAGCAGGACGGGGTGGCCCGGAACAGCCAGAAGTGCCGGCCCCGGTACAGGTCCTCGCGCGCGTCGAGGAACTCCTCGCCGCGGAACGGGTGCGTCTTCGCCTCGAGGAACACCCGCAGCCGGCCCGACGCCTCCTTCACGGCGATGCAGGCGCAGTTGACCGGCACGTCGAGGACGTCGCCGGCGTCCGCGTCGCGCCGGACGAGCTCGAGCGCGGCCGCGTTGTCCGGCGCGAAGCGCTCGAGCAGGTCGCGGTAGGTGCGGAGCGGCACGTGCTCGAGGCCGAACACGGTCACGGTGTTCGGCCGGAAGCGCGCGCCGACGATCCCGAGCGCCTCGTGGAGCCGCGCGAGCGGCACCGCGACCTCCGGGAGGAGCAGGAAGTGCAGCTTCTTGAGGTTCTTCTCTCCCTCCGCCACGAGCTCCAGCACGGAGCGGACCAGGCGCCACTGCGCGTCGGGCTCGGCGATGGCCCAGCCGCTCGGCCCGTGCCGAAGCCGGACGGGGAGCTGGGCCACCAGGCAGTGGAGGTGGTGGCCGAGGGGGTACTCGAGGTTCACCGCGGTCTCGAGGATCCGCGCCATGCGTCACCTCTTCAGGTTCCGGATCGCCGGGTCCCGCAGCTCGGGGAAGAGCGTCCCGAGGATGAAGCGCGTCCCCTCCGGCACCGGGTACGACGGGAGCTCGGCGCGCGGCACCCAGCGCGCCTCCGCCACCTCTCGCGGGTTCGGGGCGAGGGCGTGCGACGCCGGCCTGCACCGGTAATAGAGGATCACGAAGTGGTCGTTGTCGGGCCCCGGCGTGAGGTGCTCGAACACGTCGACGAGGCCGCCGACGACCACGTCGATCCCGATCTCCTCGCGCACCTCGCGGTGGAGGGCACGCACGATCGGCTCGCCGAGGTCGATCTTGCCGCCCGGCATCACCCACAGCCCCTGGAACGGCTTCACCGCGCGGCGCGTGAGCAGGACCCGCTCGGCCTCGTCCACGATCACCGCGACGACCGAGGTGACGACGTGCTGCTTGCGGTAGACGTGCCGGGTCACCCCCCGAGCGTACGCCCCCGGCGGTGCGCCGGGCGGGCCTCGTTCGGGGGTGGCTCACCCTTCGTACCCGGCCTGCGCCATCCCCGCATCGCAACGCGCGTCACGGCGCGCGCGTGGGGAGCTCGACGTGGACCGCGAGCCCGCGCCCCGCGCCGCACTCGGCGAAGACGCGGCCCCGGTTCGCCTCGGCGAGGAGCCGGACGGCGTAGAGCCGCCCGCTGCTGCGGCCGCGCGCGCGGAAGAAGCGATCGAAGAGGCGCGGCGCGTCGTCCGGCGCGATCTCCTCCCCGCTCGACGCCACCGTGAGCCGCGCCGCGCCCTCGACCGAGTCGCAGGCGACGAGCACGCTCGTGCCGCCGGCGGCGCCCGCCAGCGCGCCCCGGACGAGCTCGACGAGGATCCGCTCGAGGTGGTCGGGATCGACGTGCGCCTTTCGCAGCCCGGGCGGCGCCGAGACGATGACGCGTCCGGCGTCGAACCCGGACCCGTGCTCGAGCAGGTCGAGCACGAAGGCCTTCAGGTCCACGAGCTCGGGGGACGGCGCGAGGCTCCTGGAGTCGACCCGGAGGGCGCCCTCGATCTCGCGCATCGCCCCCTCGAGCCGGCGAGACTCGCGGGAGATGTCGCGCGCGAGGGCGGACCGCTCGTCCGGCGTGCTCGCGGCCGCGCCCACGAACCGGTTCGCGCGCTCGCGGATGGCGCGGGCGGGGGGCGCCACCTGCTCGAACAGCTCCCGCACGAGGTCGCGCTGCTCCTGCTCGAGCTCTCGGGTGCGCGTCACGTCCACCATGCTGACGACGACGTGCCGGACCGTCCCCCCCTCCACGACCGGCACCGCGCTCGCCTGGATCCAGCGGATCGGCTGGTCCTCGGGCACGAAGCGGACCACGAGGTCCCGGACCGCCTCTCCCCTGCGGGCGCGCCCGAAGGGCGTCTCCGCCATCCTGACGCGGCTCCCGTCGGGCCATTCGATGAGGAGCCGCTCGAGGAGCTCCTGGACGGTGTGGATCCCCTCCCGCTCCGACTCGTCGATGGCGAGCAGGTCCAGCGCGGCCGGGTTCATCCGCACGATCTCGCCGCTCGTCGTGGCGACGACGACCCCTGCCGCGAGCGCCTCGAGGGCGTCGTGCACCTCGGCGGACGCGCCGCGGGCGCGGCCCTCGTGCTCCCACGCGCGCGCCGCGCGCTCCTCCGCCGACGCCGCGAGCAGCGCCCCTCCCACGATCGACGCGGCCACCGCGAGGTAGGCGCGCTCCGTGGGGTCTACGCGCGGCGGCGCGCCGAGCCCGAGCTCGAGGACCGCGCGACGCCCGCCGAGCGGGATCGCGCCCCACGCCTCGACGCCGAGCGCGGCCGCCGCCGCCGCGAGGTCCACCGACGCGACGATCGCCTGGCGGCTCTCGAGCCACACCGGCGCCCCGCACGCGAGGGCCGCGTGCGCTGGCGCCGCGGCGTGCGCGGCGGCCGAGATCTCCCGGGCGGAGTCGGGCCAGGCGGCGGTCGCGACGGCACCCGCCGTTCCCGCCTCGACGAGGCGGATCATCCTGGCCGGGATCAGCTCCAGGGCGTCGAGGACCGCGCGCGCGGCGTCCTCCGGGCGCGCGCACGCGGAGAAGGCGTCGGCCAGGTGGCCGAGCCGCCTCAGGCGATCGCACACCACGTCCGCGGTCGCCTGGGCGCGCTCGTCGTGCGGCGCGAGCGAAGGCCGGGCCGCGAGGACGGACGATTGTCTCCCCAGCATTCGGACGCCTCGTGAGTCGGTTCACCATTTGTATTGCGTCACGCCGTCCCGGTAAAGGCACCGGATGAGGCGGGTCCGCCGAGCGCCGCCGCGACGTGGTCCGCGATCGCCTGCACCCCGGCGCCGTCGCGAAGGAGGGGCGCGAGCCGGGTCTCGACCGGGCGGGCGAGGCAGGCCCGCATCGCGCCGTCGGGGCCGACCCGCACGCGGCGGCACCCGCGGCAGCGATCGGGCGACATGGGGCCGACCAGCCGGATCGGGCCGCCCACGGAGCCGGGACCGTCCTGGACCTCGCCCCGCAGGCACTCGGTCGACCCGAATCCGCCCGGGGACTCCGGGGAGAGCCGGACCCCGCCCGCCGCGAGCGCGCGCTTCATCTCGGCGACGGGCACCGGGTCGCCGCGCCCGTAGGGCATGAGCTCGATGAAGCGGGGCACCGCGCCGTGGCGCCAGGCGAACCTCGCCAGCGCGGGCAGCTCGGCGTCGTTCACGCCCCGCATGACGACGGTGTCGAGCTTCAGCGAGTCGAACCCGGCCGCGGCCGCAGCCTCGACGCCACGGACGAGATCGGCGAGGGACGCGCCCCGCCTCGCCACGCGGTGGAGCCGCGCGGCGTCCAGCGTGTCCACACGGACGCCGAGGCGCGAGACGCCCGCGGCGCGATACCGCGAGGCGAGGACGGCGAGGTGCAGGGCGCTCGTCGTGAGCGCGACGTCCTCGACGCCGGGGATGGCCCGGATCCGCTCGAGGAGCCGGACGAGGTCCGGCCGCGTCTCGGGGGCGCCGCCGGTCAGGCGCACGCGCCGGACGCCGAGCGAGGCGAAGGCGGCGACGAGCGTGAGGATCTGGTGCGCGTCGAGCACCCCCTCGGGGACCTCGGCGCCGGGGAGGGCGCAGCAGCTGCAGCGGTACTCGGCGCGGGCGGACAGCGCGACGCGGAGCTCGCGCACGACGCCCGCGACCGCGTCGGTCCGCTCCCCACCCGCCTGCTGGACTTCCCCTCCCACCCGCCTGCTCCACGCCGAGTGAAGACGCTCGGGCGAGGCATTATAGGTCCGGCGGCGCCGGATGACCCCGGGCCGACCCTTCTGCCCGCCACCTCGCGCGCGGGCACCCGGGGTCCCGCGACCGCGGGGTCACCTCCATGGGAGGCGCTCGCCCCTGGGACCGAGCAGGACCGGCTCCGGCGCGCTCCGGTCGGGGTCCGGGTCCGCGTCGTCGCCGTCGCGCTCGCCGTGAGCTCGCTCGAAAGGCTCGAACAGCCGCTCCACGTGCGCGAGCTCCTTCTCGAGGACCGCCGCCGCGAGCGCGGAGAGCGCGGCGAACCACGACCCCGGCGCGGCGGCGGCGACCCGCGCCGCGAGCGCAGGGACCCAGCGCCCGAGGTGGCCGGCGAGCAGCTCGCGCTCGGCGAGGAGACACCCCTGGACGCGCTCCGCGTCGCCCTGGGTGCGCACGGACGCCTCGACGAAGCAGACGTAGGAGAGCAGCGCCAGCTCGGCCGCGAGGTGATCCGGCAGGACCTGACGCCCCGCGTCGTCGCCGCGTGCGACCCTGAACTCCCGGTAGAGGTCGTCCAGCTCGAGGCGGAGCGCGGTCGCCCGCACTTCCGGGCGATGGTCGCTCTCGTGCAGCCCGCGCCCGGCCCCGCGGTCGAACACCCGCTCGAACTCCGCCACGTGCTCCTCCCAGCTCGGCGTCCCCGGCGCGCGCGCGGAGCCCCGGAGCGCCTCGCACGCGCGCGCGGCGTCCGCGAGCCGGGGAAGCGCCGCGACGACCCCCGCGATCGCGTCCGCGTACGCCCCGTCGCGGACGACCTCGAACCGCTCCGGGGTGGGCCGGCGGAAGCCGACCGCGAGCAGCCGGTACAGGGCGCTCCGCGGATCCGGCGCGGGGGGCGCGTGCGTCACCATGCCGTCCTCCTCGGCGCGCGGCGGACGCCCGCTCACGCCGACGCCCGCGGAGCTTCGTCCACGGCCGGGGCGAGATCCGGCGGTCGCGCGGCGGCGAGCGCGGGGTGCATCGACGAGACCAGCTCTAGCTCGGCGGCGGCGAACCGCGCGGTGATCGTCGCGAGCTCGGGGAAGAAGGCGAGGTCCCGCTGCTTCCCGACCTTCTCCGCGAACGCGGGCAGCCAGCCCGCGAGGTGCCGCTCCAGGAAGTCCTTCTGCGCGTGGACGTACCCTTCGAGCAGCTCGGGGTGCCCCTCCTGGCGCGCCTGCGCCTCCTTGAAGGTGAGGAAGTGCATGAGCTCGAGCAGGGCGGGGAGGTAGTCCGGCAGCTCGCGCCGGTCCTCGGCCTGGCTCACGGCGAGCCCGAACGCCTTGTACATCTCCGCGATCTCCACCATCAGCTTCGCGCGCTCGCGATCGAGGTACAGCCCCTGGTACGGCGGGCACGGCGGCTCCGGGAAGCCGACGTCGAAGGTGGAGACGTACTTCACCTCGAACGCCGTGAACGACGCGCCCCGCAGGTCTTCGCGCACCTTGCGCGCGACCGGCTCCAGCTCCTCCACGAAGCGCCCGAGGTACGGCAGCCGCGACGCGGCCTCCTTCAGCTCGGCGAGGTAGTCGCCGTCCTTGAACGACGCGAACGTCTCCCGCGTCGGGTACTTGAACCCGAGGGCGAGGAGCCGGTACAGCGCGCTGCGGATCATCGGGTCGGCGGGCGGGTTCGGGACGGGCGTCGTGGCGTCGGTCATGGCTCCTCCTGCGGGTCGTCTCTCACGGCAGGCGAGGCCCCGCGGGCGGCGTGCCCGGGGACCTCGCCCTCTTCGCTCACGTGCTCGAGCGGCGCTTCACTCGATCACGATGTTGTCGTTCCAGTCGTCGCTCGCGAACTTGCGGCCGTTCCGCTCCTTCAGCGTTCCGTCCCACTGCGAGTAGGCGATCGGGTAGTGGTGCCCGCGCTCGAGCGTCACCATGTTCGGCGACGGCCCGACGAGCGGGCGCTTGAGGATCACCGTCCACGAGCCCAGCTCGTACTTCGCGAACGCGACGGTCGCGCCCGAGGCCGGATCGCTCGGGGACGTCCGCTGCACGGTGCCCTGACCGACGCCGGTGACGTTCTGGACGCCCGGGAGATCCGGACGCCAGAACGCGATCCACACCCCGCACTGCTCCGGCGAGGGTTCCATCGCGCCCATGTGGTAGCTCTCCGGGCACAGGCCGAGGAACTCGCCGTGGACCGGCTCGGGCGCCGGCGGCGGCAGCTCCGGGAGCGCGGGCTCGATGCCGAGCCCCTCGTTCCCCCACATGTCCCTCGCGTTGAAGGGGACCTGGATGGCGACGGCGTCCGCGAACAGCGGCACGTCGTTCGTCAGAAGATCCTGCGTCGCGTCCGTCCACCTCAGGCTGAAGCAGATGTCGGTCCCGTTGTGGATGGCCTTCACGTCGATCGGCCGCGTCTCGTCCGAGGGGGGGTTCCGGTCGCCGTACGGATCGTACGGCGCCACGTACGTCTCGTAGACCTTCACCATCGAGAGGGTCTGGTAGGGGACGGCCGCCCAGGCGCCGTCCGTCAGGTTGCACTTCGCGTTCTTCACGAACTTCACGGGGAGCCGCGACTGCGCGGTGCCCGCGGCCGGCAGGGCGAGCGCCGCCATCGCGACGAGGGCCATGGCCAGCTTCGAGATCGTGTTCGTCATGGCGTTCCTCCTCAGGCGGCGAAGCCCAGGTCGAGCTGCAGGCGGTCCTGCTCGGTCCGCGCGATCAGGATCCTGAGCAGCCCGGGGTTGCGCCCCGCCCTCGCGTCCTCGATCTTCTCGAAGATCTCGCCGACGCGGGCGATGCGCTCCGAGTAGCTCTGGCCCGCGTAGTCACCGAACAGCTCGGCGAGGAGCCCGATGGGCACGCGCTGCTCGCTCGAGACGCTCCCCGACGAGGAGAGCTTCGGCGGGCTCAGGGGCGGGACGTAGAACAGGTTCGGCTGGGTGCCGAACTCCGGGCGGAGCCGGAGCGCGACCTTGTACTCGTACAGCAGCCTGTTCACGTTGAACCGAGCGTTGAACTCCGAGAGGCTCCTCGCGCCGCTCAGCAGGTCGCGGTGCTCCGCCTCGAAGTTGTCGGAGGTGGCCGACGCGGGCTGGAAGAAGCCCGCGTACCGGATCCGCCCGGTGCACTGCGTGAAGCAGAAGCTGTGGCGCCCGGTCGGGAAGCCCTTGGGATCCTCGAGCCGCGGATAGCAGAAGATGCACTTCTGCGAGATCTTCTCCCGCGGGTTGTAGTAGGACTTCTTGTACGGGCACCCCTTCACGCAGTAGCGGTACCCGCGGCAGCGGTCCTGGTCGATGAGGACGACGCCGTCCTCCTCGCGCTTGTAGGCCGCCTTGCGCGGGCAGGCCGCGACGCACCCCGGCTTCGTGCAGTGGTTGCAGATGCGCGGGACGTAGAAGTAGTAGTTGTTCGGCATCTGCTCCCTGCCGACGTCCTCGTCCCAGTTGCTGGCGTACGCGTCAGGCCCGTTCGGCTCCGGCGAGGGAACGAGCATCTGCGACGACGCGTTCCCTCCCTCGACCTTCAGGACCTCCGAGTAGTTGTACTCCCAGGCCGCGCCGTAGTGGCTGACGATGGGCCGCAGGGGGTTGTCGGTGAGGACCTTCTTCATCGCATCCGAGGTGAGGTACGGGTTGCCGTCGGGGAAGCCCGCCCCCGACGCCGCGTCCTCGAAGCCCTTCGGATACCCCTTCCCCGGCCGCGTCTCGACGTTGTTCCAGTACATGTACATGAGGCCGTCGTTGCGGTCGGTCCACATCGTCTTGCAGGCCATCGAGCACGTGTGGCACCCGATGCACTTGTTCAGGTCGAAGACCATCCGGACCTGCTTCTGAATGGTTGCCATGGGCGTGCCTCCTCACACCGCCGAGCTCGCGGCAGCGCTGGACACGCTCGACTCGCGCCGCTTGAACCTGATGTCGACGCGCGTGTCCTTCTGGTTTCCGGTGGGGCCCCAGTAGTTCAGGCGGAAGTTGAGCTGCGCGTACTTGCCGACGAGCTGGGTGGGCTTGATCCGGATGTTGGTCGGGCTCTGCCACCCGTCGTTCAGCGTGTAGCGCTCCCACCCGTGGTACATCATCGCCAGGCCGTCGGGCAGGCGCGGCGTGATGCACAGGTGGGCGTCCACCCTCCCGTGGTTGTTGAAGATGGTGACGTAGTCGTTGTCGAGGAGGCCGCGCGCGCGCGCCTCGTTCGGGCTCAGGTACACGATCGGCCGGCCGCGCTGCAGCCGGAGCTGGAACTTCGCGTCACGCCACGTGGAGTGGATGCTCCAGCGGCCGTGGGGGGTGATCCAGCGGAGCGGGTACTGATCGATGTCGACCGGGCCCTTGTGGACGGGCAGCTGCTCCTTGAAGTCGTACAGGATCCAGTCGTGGTCGAGGTAGAACTGCTGCCGTCCGGCGAGGGTGAGCAGCGGGCGCTTGTGCTCGGTCATCCGCTGGAAGCCGTAGTAGGCCACGCCCTCCTTGATGTCGCTCGTCCACTCCTCGCTCGTCCTCGGGAAGCGCTGCGGGTGCTTGATGATCGAGTCGCCCGGCACCGAGGACATCTCGCCGACGTTCGCGAACCGGTGCGGGCCCGCGATGTTGAACCGGTCCGTCTCCGGCGACGCGCTGAGCAGGAACTGGCAGGTGTTGCGGTCGTCCGAGACGTCCCAGGTCGTCCCGAGGATCCTCGAGTGGTGGGTGTCGAACTGGCTCTGCAGCGTCGAGAAGTCGCGGGTCACGGTCGAGCCATCCGGCACCGGGTCCGTGAACTTGAACCCGGTCTGCTGCAGCGCGCCCGCCAGCTCCCGCCAGATCTGCCAGTCGCTCTTCGACTGGTGGAGCAGGTTGATGATGGGCGTGAACGGGTGGACGTAGGTGTGCAGGTCGGTCGTGGAGAGATCGAACTTCTCGAAGTGGCTCCCCGCCGGCAGGACGACGTCCGCGTACATCGCGGTCGAGTCCATCCGGAAGTTCAGATCCACGATGAGGTCGAGCTTCGGCCAGAGCTTCCCCTCGACGTCCTGGTAGCCCTTCGCCTGGTTGAGGTAGTTGGCGCCCCAGACGAACAGCACCTTCGGGTCCCGGCCGTTGTCGAGCGTCCCCTTCGGCCAGAGCGGCATCCAGCCGTTCGCGACGCTCTCGCGGATGTACGACATGAGCGGTCGCGGCAGGATCGAGTCGATGTCCGACTTCACGTCCGCGTGGGCGTAGGTCCAGAGCGTCGTGTTCTGGAACCGCTGCTTCGGCCGGCCGAGCGGGAACGAGAGCTCGAAGAAGCCGTGCTCGGCCCAGAGCTTCTCCTGCCCGACGTAGTGGTCGAACCCGCCGCCCGGCGTGCCGACGTTGCCCGTCAGCGCGACGAGCAGGATCTGGGCGCGGTTGATGAGGTCGTTGTGGAAGTAGTGGTTCGTCCCCGCGCCCTCGATGATGCGCGCCGGCTTCGCCGCGGCGAACTCGCGCGCCATGTCGGCGACGAGCGACGCGTCGATGCCGGTGATCCCGCTCACGGCCGCCGGTGAGTACGCGGCGAGCTTCTCCTTCATGAGCTCGAACACCGTGGTGACCGTGACCTCCTTGCCGCCCTGCAGCGTGACGGTGAACGAGCCCTCGAGCGCGGGATCGATCCCGAACCTCGCCAGATCGAGCGTCCAGCGCGGATCGTTGTGCGGGATGCCGAGGCTGCCGGGCGCGATCACGGGCCCCGGAACCTCCCCCGCCGTGTTCCAGAGGTACACCTTCCTCATCCGCGGATCGGCGTCGGGGGCGAGCCCGGGCGTCGGCCCGACGAAGTCGGCCTCGCGCAGGATCTTCCCGTTGTCGGTGCGGACGAGCATGGGGAGGTCGGTGAACTGCTTCACGTACGCACGGTCGAACCGGCCCTCGCCGACGATCACGTTCGCCATGCCGAGGCAGAGCGCGCCGTCGGTGCCCGGCTTGATGGGCACGAAGAGGTCCGCGTGGATCGAGGTCGGGCTGTACTCCGGCGCGACCATCACGATCTTCGCGCCCCGGTAGCGCGCCTCGACGAAGTAGTGCGAATCCGGGATGCGCGTCTCCATGAGGTTCGCGCCCATGATCAGGATGTACTTCGAGTTGAACCAGTCGGCGGACTCGCACGAGTCGGTCTGCACGCCCCAGGTCATCGGCTCGCCGGGCGGCAGGTCGCAGTACCAGTCGTAGAAGCTGCAGACGACGCCGCCGATCAGGTTCGCCAGGCGGAAGCCGCCCGACAGCGTGATGTGGTGCTTCGCCGGGATCGCGGCGAAGAAGGTGACGGCGTCCGGGCTGTGGCTGCCGCCGGACCACGGCGTGTCGATGGCGCTCACGACCTTCGAGGCCACGAGCCCCAGCGCCTCGTCCCACGTCGCCTTCCTGAAGAACCCCTGCCCGCGCGCGCCGACGCGGACGAGCGGGTACTTCACGCGCTGCGGACCGTACACGTACTCCTTGTGATTCGCGCCCTTCTGGCAGCCCCGGGGGTTGTAGACCGGGAGCTTTCGCTGCTCGGGCGGAAGGTTCGACTCGATCTCCGGGTAGTCCGCGAACTGCTCCTCCTTGAACAAGATCCCGTTCTTGACGAAGCCGCGCCACGTGCAGCTCCCGGTGCAATTCACCGAGTGCGAGGTGCGGCCGAACCAGTCGAACGACCACAGCGCCCGGTAGAGATCCTCCCAGCCACGGTACGGATAGTGGCCGAGCGGATCGCCCACCGGCGCGAGGTAGTCGAACGCCAACGCGTCCTTCGCCGCCACGGCGCCGGCCGCGACCGTGGCGAACTTCAGGAATTCGCGCCTCTTCATGGGAGCCTCCTCAGCTCGTTCTTCGCGACACACCTGCTCGCGCGAGGCGAGAGTGAGCCAGCGCGGGGCACGCCTCAATTCACATGCCCATCTGTCGGGCCGGCTCGCGCGCGGGCCGGAGGGGCTGCGCGCGCGCGCGCACGCCTCGGGCCGCAGCGCGTCACGGAGAGCGAAGGTCCGGCGAGCGCGCGCCGGCGGCCTCGACCCGGCGCGCCCGGCGAACGTGGTACCCCGAAATCCCGGCCGGCCGCTGGCGCGCAAGTGGGGGCGCCCGACGCGACGGGTTGTGCGGGCGCTCGCGCGCGTCCACCATCCGCCCCATCACCCCGGTACGCGGCGCCGTCGCGTGGAGGGAGCGGCCATGTTCGGCCTTCGGACCCCGGAGCTCGTCGTCATCCTCCTCGTCCTCGTGGTGCTCTTCGGCGCGAGCCGGCTGCCCGGGCTCGGCAGCGCGCTCGGCGGCGCGCTCCGCGGCTTCAAGCGGGCCCTGGACGGCCGCGAGGAGCCACGCGGAGATCCCGCCCCCGAGCGACCGCGGCCGGCGCTCTGAGACGGCGAGCTGCCGTGGACGCCCGCCGCGCAACCGCCGTGCCGCTCTCCGACGGCCTGGGCCGCCGGATCGAGTACCTGCGGCTCTCGCTGACCCGACGCTGCAACTTCCGGTGCAGCTACTGCTCGCCTTGCCCGGTCGCGGAGCGCCCGGGGGCGGTGCTCGATCCCGACGAGATCCGCGCGCTCGTCGCGGGGTTCGCGCGGCTGGGCGTCCGCCGGGTGCGGCTCACGGGCGGAGAGCCGACGCTCCGGAGGGACCTCGTCGAGATCGTCGCCGCCGTCGCCGCCGTCCCCGGGATCGAGGAGGTGGCGATCACCACCAACGGGCAGCGGCTCGGGTCCCTCGCGGCCGCGCTGCGCGGCGCGGGGGTGACGCGGGTCAACGTCTCGCTCGACACGCTGCGGCGGGAGCGGCTCACCGCCGTCTCCGGACCCGCCGCGTCGCTCGAGCGCGTGATCGAGGGGATCGAGGCGGCCGCGCTCGCCGGCTTCGCCTCGCTGAAGCTCAACACCGTCGTGCTGGGGGGCGTGAACGAGGACGAGCTGGGGGCGCTCGTGCGGTTCGCCTGGAGCGCCCGCGCCGTGCCGCGGCTCATCGAGCTCATGCCGTTCGGCCGCGGCGAGCGGGTGCCCGTCGCGCGCATGAAGGCGCTGCTCGAGCGGCAGGGCGTGTCGCTCGAGCCGGCGGAGACGCGCCTCGGGTGGGGGCCGGCCTCGTACCACGCCGGCCACTCCGAGGAAGGCGGCCGCCGGATCGGCGGCGCCGTCGGGTTCATCGGCGCGATGACCGAGACCTTCTGCGAGGCGTGCAACCGCGTGCGCGTCGGGCCGGACGGGGCGCTGCGACCCTGTCTCGCGCGTCCGGAGGAGGTCCCGCTGCGGGATCTGCTCCGCCCCTCGGCGCCGCGCGGCGCGTTCGAGGAGCGCGTCCGGGCGGCCCTGCTCGCGAAGGCGCCTCGGCACGACCTCGACCTCTCGAGCGTGCCGCGCCCGTCCATGTCGAGCATCGGCGGCTGACCGCCGTCCCGCGCCCCGCGCGCGCGCGACGGCGCCGCCCCCTCGCGCTTCACTCCGCGTCCACGCCACGCGCCTGCCGGCCGTCGCGGCGGGACCGCGTTCACTCGCCGTGCGAGCGCGCCTCACCCGAACGCCGGTACCCGGATTCCGATCGCGCGAAAGCCGGAAGGGCGGGTCGGCCAAGTTGCCGGCCCTTCACGAGGAAGTTCTCGGCACATACCGTGGCCCACATCGGCTCCGATGTGGGCAGTTTCCCTATAGTGAACACGGGACGCCCCCGGGGTCCTGGGGAGGAACACATGACGAGGATCAAGCTGGTCGTCCTGGCCGCGGCGATGGCGTTCGCGGGAGGGAGGGCGGCGGCGCAGACGCTGGACGAGACCTGCGCAGGCTGCCACGGGGAGAAGGCCACCGCGAAGGCGGGCGGGCTGCACGCCGGCGTCGAGTGCGCCACCTGCCACGACGGCGCCGCCACGCACGCGGCGGCGGCCGATCCGGCGGCGGCGCCGCCGCGCGTCCACTTCGATCAGGAGGTCTGCCAGACCTGCCACGTCGACCAGTACGACACGTTCGAGATCGTGGCCGGCGGCAAGACGTTCTACGGCGGGAGCGATCCCGGCTCGGCGACGCACCCGGCGCCCAAGGGCTGGTCGAAGACCGCCGACCTCCCCTACTGGAACGTCCTCATCGACGGCCACCCGTTCGTCCTCGAGACGTACGAGGACCGGCCGATGGCGGTGAACCAGATCGAGCACCAGGAGACGATCCGCCCCGGCTCCGAGGCGTGCATGGAGTGCCACGGCACGCGCGCCGCCTTCATGATGGGCATCGAGTTCGTGGACAAGGCGGGCGTCACCCGCTCGATCCCGGCGACGAAGACCCAGGTCACGCTGCCGAACGGCACGGTCGCGTCGATCCCGGCGAAGGTCTACGAGGTGCGGTCGCTCCCGAACCCGCCGCCGCCGCCGGACCCGGTGACCGGGATCGTCGGGCACGTGATCTTCGACGGCACCTCCCACAAGGACCCGGTGACGGGCGAGTGGAAGGAGGTCGTCTCGCGGATCACGATCCCCGTCGGCACCCGCGTCTGGACGTACACCGACGGCGTCGGCCTCTCGGGCGGCGCGACCCCGCAGCCGTACGAGGTGAGGACCGTCGTGACCCTGCCTGCGCCCGTGACGGCGCCGGTGCTCGACCCGACCGGCGCCCAGGTCGGCGCGGTCACCTTCGCCACGATCGCGAGCTTCCCCGAGGCGGGCGCGGACGTGAACGGCCGGACGGGCTTCAGCCCGCCCGCCGCCGCGGACGGGAACGTGGCCAACGTGGCGCGGCTCTGGATCTACGCCGCCCTCGAGGCCCTCGCGTTCGACGGGCTCGACTACCACTTCGACGACCCGTGCCACGTCGACGCGACCGGCCAGCAGGTCTGCGAGACGCACTTCACGGGCGGCGGCGCCAACTGGCCGTCGATCGTGTCCGGCGAGCTCTGCAACCAGTGCCACGACCCGCACTCCGGGGACCTGCGCATCGTGAAGAAGTCGCTCATCGCGGCGATCGGCGAGCGGGGCGTGAACCCGTACTCGCCGACGGGCGTGAACGTCCTGCGGTTCGAGCAGGCGACCCGGCAGGACCAGATCATCGCCGTGTGCGCTCAGTGCCACTCCGAGTACGTGGGCGGCTACAGCGCCAACACGAAGCTCGACCAGGACTACTTCCCGTGGGCGAAGCCGGCCGACCTCGAGGCGCTCTACGGCAGCCTCTTCGGCGGGCTCCAGGACTGGACGCACGGCGCGCCCATCGCGCCGTGGCAGTCGTACGAGGCGAACGCGCGCGGGTTCTTCCCCTACGGGCAGCGCTACGTGATCGGCGAGCCGCTCGTGAAGGTGCAGCACCCCGAGGCGGAGACGTTCATGGGGAGCCCCATGTACAACGCGGGCGCGACCTGCACCGACTGCCACTCGACGCGGGTCACGCGGCTCGACGGGACGCGCTACACGAGCCACTGGTTCACCTCGACCATCAAGATCATGGACGGCTTCGTCGGGACGACCGAGACGGGCGTCCCCATCGTCGCCGCGCCGTCGAACCCCTGTGCGAGGTGCCACGTCGGCGACACCATCGCGCAGTCCAAGCAGCGCATCCGCGGCGTCCAGGACACCTTCTTCTTCCTCCAGGAGCGCACGCAGGTCGCGCTCGTGAACGGCCTCAGGTTCATCGCCGAGCAGAAGGCGCTCGGCGTGGACCAGTCCGCGAACGTGGCGGCGTACCAGCGCGCGGCGCTGCGCTGGGAGTACTACACGCAGGCCGAGAACAGCATGGGCTTCCACAACGCGCCGGAGGCGACCGCCGAGGTGTCGAACGCGCGCCTGTGGGTGGACGCGTTCGTGCCGTGGCCGCTCACGCCGGTGCAGGCGCGCGTGACGAGCGTCGGCTCGAACAGCCTCACGCTGACGTTCTACGATCAGGCGCCCGACGAGCAGGGGTTCGCGATCGAGCGCGCGCCGCTCCTCGAGGGGCCGTACCTGGAGGTCGCGCGCGTCCCGACGCCGAACGGCGCGAACCTGGGTGACGTCTCGTTCACGGACACCGGCCTCACGCCCGGCGCCACCTACTTCTACCGGGTGGCCGCCTACGGCGCGGCCGGCCAGTCGGTCCCGAGCATCTGGGCGCAGGGGACGACGCAGGCGGGCCCGGCCGTTCCCGCGGCGCCGGCGGGCGCCACGGCCACCGCGACCGGCTCGAGCGCCATCGACGTCGCGTGGACGGACGTCGCGACGGACGAGACCGGGTACCGCGTCGAGCGGGCGAAGGACGCGGGGTTCACGGTCGAGGTCGCGACGTTCGAGCTCCCCGCGAACGCGACGGCGCTCTCCGACGCGGGGCTCGCGCCCTCGACCACGTACTTCTACCGGGTGTTCGCCTTCAACGCGAACGGGCTCTCCGGCGCGTCGAACACCGCGTCGGCGACGACGCTCGCGGCGCCGCCCGCGGCGCCGGCCAACCTGGTCGTCACCGCGGTGGGCCGCAACGCGATCACGATCGCCTGGTCCGACCGCTCCGCCGACGAGAGCGGCTTCTCGATCGAGCGCTCCACCGACGGGATCACCTTCGCGGCCCACGCGTCGGTGGGGGCGGGCGTCACCACGTTCACGGACGGCGGCCTCCCGCGGCGGGCGCTCTTCTTCTACCGGGTGAGCGCCTTCAGCCCGGCGGGCTCGTCCGCGCCCTCCAACGTCGCGAGCGCTCGCACGAGGTGACGCGCTCGCCGCGCCTCCGCGCCGGGCCAGCGGCCCGGCGCGGCCGGCGCGGGGCTCGCGTCGGGAGGGTTCGGACATGCGCTTGACGAAGCGTCACGTGATCGCGGCGGGCCTGGTCGCCGTCGCAGGCGCCTGGCTCCTCATCCGCGCCGAGGCGGCGCCGGCGGGAGGCGCGTCGCCCCCGCGCGGCGGCCCCGCGGGCTCGGCGCGCGCGGAAGGGCTCGCGAAACGCGCCGGGCGGGGATGGGCGGCGGGGCCGGACGGATCGTCCTCACTCGCGGCGGCCGGCGCGGTCGCCGCCGCGGCGCCCGCGCGCGGCGAGGTCCCCGGCGTCCCGGGGACCGGGCCCCGGCCGTGGGACGCGCGCGGGCCCGGCGCGCCGCTCGAGGCGGCCAGCGTGGACGTGCACTGGGTGCTCGAGCAGGCGGCGGTCGTCTCGCCCGGGACGACGGTCGCGATCGCGGCGGATCCGAAGACCGGCCAGCCCGGCGGCCTGTTCACCGACGGCTACGTGCTGGAGGGGAAGGTCAGGGCGAAGCCGGGCGGCCCGATCCCGGACGGCGATCTCCGCGTCACGCTCACCGCCTTCCGCCCCGACGCGGACCAGCCCGGCCAGAAGGCGGGCCTGTGGCACGTGCAGGGGAAGTGGAAGGTCGTGGCGCGGGACGCGGACCCGGAGGCGCTCCGGGCGCGCCACAACCCGTACGTCGTGGAGGGGCGCATCCAGGATGCGCTCCGGGTGAACCCGGCGGAAGCGTCGGGAGGGTGGAGCCTGCGGGCCAGCGTCCCGACGTCGCCGGCGGCCGGGCGCTGGGCCCGCAGCAGGAGAGGAACGCTGACGCTTCGCCCGGGCGGCGGGGGCGATCTGGAGATCGCGCTCGCGCTCCTGGGCGGCAACCCGTGAACGCAGAAGGAACGAGGGGAACGAACATGCTGGGAGAGAACATGCAGAGACCGAGTCCGAATCCGAGGAAGCGTCGAAGGCTGCGCACGAGGCTGCTGGCGGTGACGGGCGTCTTCGCGCTCGCCGCCGCGAGCATCGTGCTCGCGGACGTCCCGAACCGCGTGGCGGTGCGGGGCACCGTGCCGAACCCGGGGACGCAGCAGCAGGAGCTGCCGAACATCACGTTCCCGTCGCCGTACAACACCTTCGAGTTCGTCGTCACGTGCGCGGCGTGCCACGGCGGCCAGGTGGACCAGCAGGTGGCCCACATGGGCAACTGGGGCGGCACCGCCATGGCGAGCGCGGCGCGCGACCCCGTGTTCCGCGCGAACCAGATCATCGTGAACGAGAAGGTGAAGCAGCTCACGGGCGAGGACGGCGCGGGCAACATGTGCTTCCGCTGCCACAGCCCGAACGGCTGGACCTCGGGCCGCTTCGACCCGGTCCTCAACGGCGCGGCGAACGGCAGCCAGATGCTCCACTCCATCATCATGTCGACCGACGACGAGGGCGTGTCCTGCGAGTCGTGCCACCGCACGATGAACGCGGTCACGTTCAAGCGCGCCGACCTCGTCGCGCTCGAGGGCCAGCAGGGCGTGATGGACTCCGTCTGGAACATGATGGCGACCATCAGCGACTGGCCGCACCAGGGCATGCCCTACGTGGACCAGGACGGCGATCCGACCCTCGGCGCCGGCAACCCGTACGGCGACGGCACCCTCCAGTTCGACGAGGGGATGACCTACATCGGCCGCTATCCCGGCACGGCGGACATCTACTACAAGGACCTCCCGCTCCTCGTCGATCCCCTCGGCGTCGGCGGCTTCTCGCCGGGCGGGCCCTACACCGGCCAGACCTACGGCGTCTACCCGCCGGGCTGGATCGACATGCTCGGCAACGACGTGGGAGGCCAGGTCGCCATGGGGCCGGACGGCGTCTCGCCGCTCCTCCAGCTCGACATCCCCATCGGCCCGCCGCTCAACCCGAACGGCACGCCGAACTACCAGGCGCAGTCCGTGTCGCCGGAGCACTCGACCGTCAAGCACCCGAACCTCGCCCCGTTGAAGGGCTACATCCAGACGTCGGAGTTCTGCGGCTCGTGCCACGAGCTCACCATCCCGGTCCTGAACCACGGGATGCCCGAGCAGCGGACGTACAGCGAGTGGAAGTACAGCGCGTACGGCGATCCGAACGGGCCGGACTACCGCACCTGCCAGGACTGCCACATGCCGAGGCTGTCGCACGAGTACACCGACGACATCCTCGGCTCGTACAACGCGGACCCGCTCGGCGAGCCGGGCGGCTGGCCCTACTCGAAGCCGCGCACCAACACGGCGGTCCACAAGTTCGCGGGCGCGAACCGCGACCTGCCCGAGATGATGAAGCTCATCTACCCCGAGGTGGACTTCGAGGTCGTCGGCGGCGCCGGCATCGAGGGCGGCGGCAACATGGGCATGGGCACCGGGAACGACCCGCGCATCTTCCCCGGCATGCTCTCGACCCGTGACTCGCTGTGGGAGCGCAACCGGCGCAACACGGACGTGAACCTCATGGACGGCGTGGACGTCTCGATCGTCGGCGGCCCGACGCTCGTGGACGCGCTCGCCGGCAAGTGGCAGGTCCAGGTGAGGGTCACGAACCTCACCGGCCACCGCCTGCCCTCGGGCTACCCCGACGGCCGCCGCATGTGGCTCGGGCTCCAGGTCACCGACGCGACCGGCGCGCTCCAGGTCCCGTTCTACGAGTCGGGCTGGTACGACGACGCCACCGCGACGCTCTTCACGGACGGCAACAGGAGCGCGTTCAGGCGCGCGCTCGGGAACCAGATCGACGCCAGCGTCGCGGGCGGGAACGCGGTGATGACCTACGAGCGCGTCACCGGCGCCTGCTCCTTCGACCCGGTCACGGGCGAGCGCGTCGGCTGCACGCCGTCGCTCGACCTCCTCAACGACCACATCCTGTTCGACAACCGCATCCCGCCGGCGGGCTTCTCGTACGGGGCCTACCGGGCGACGGGCGTGAAGTTCTGGACCTACGACCCGGCCACCTTCGTGCCGGTCGAGGACGCGACGCGCTACCCGGACGGCCAGGGCTTCGACGTCGTGACCTACACGTTCCTCGCGCCGCCCGACGCGCAGCTCGCCGTCCGCGCCGAGCTGTTCTTCCAGAGCCACACCCGCGAGTTCATGGAGCACCTGCGCGCGAGCGATCAGTCCCTCGTCCGTCCGCAGGGCCCGCCGCGGCCCTGGGCGCTCAACTACCCGCTCGCGCCGAACTACATCTCCGACGAGTTCGACCTCGTCGGCGCCGCGCTCGAGGCCCAGGCCGCCGGCTTCCTCGGCGTGGGCGAGGCCCTGAACGACAACTGGGGCGGCGTCGCCTACGCCGCCTGGTTCAAGAGCGGCAAGGGCGCGCCGTTCTCGATGGGCGCCGCGGGGACCGTGGGCGCGGTCGCGCTGGCGCCGCCGGCGCAGGTCGCGAACCTCCACGTGTACCCGGAGTGGACCGTGGACGCCAACGGCAAGCCCGTGCCGATCGGCGGCATCCCGATGGAGGTCCCGGGCGCGGCCCCGTTCATCGAGCCGTTCACGCAGGTGCTCACGTGGGACGCGATCCCGGGCGCCGACGGCTACCTCGTCCGGATCAAGTACGGCCTGCCCGGCACGACCACCGCGTCGTGGGACAAGCTCGCGATCGTGCCGAAGAACGCGCCGCCGTGCACGGCCGACGTCCCCGCGCCGTGCCTCATCAACACCGCGATCAACGTCAACAAGACGTACACGTACTCGATCCAGGCGTTCAACGCCGGCGGCTACGGGCCGGAGTCGGCGCCGGTCTCCGGGAAGACGCCGTGGGACATCCCGCTCGAGCCGCTCAACCTGGCGTGCTCGGCGATCGGCGACACCTTCGTCACGCTCACCTGGTTCGACCAGGCCGACAACGAGCTCGGCTTCCGCGTCGAGAGCTCCCTCGTGCCGGTCGGCCCGAGCCCGCCGCCGGCGACCTGGACGTTCGTGGCGGACGTGCCGTCGCCCGGCGTCCCCACGTTCGGGAGCTTCTCGTACAGGGTCACGGGGCTCCTCCCCGGCCGCACCTACAACTGGCAGGTCGGCGCGTACAACAACTCCGGCCTCCTCTACAGCCTGCCGGCCACCTGCACGACCACCGGGACCCCGGTCCCGGCGGCGGGCCTCACCGCGACGTTCGTCTCGGCGGCCCAGGTCGACCTCGAGTGGATCGACCAGTCGGGTAGCGAGGCCGGCTTCCGCGTCCAGCGCGCGGCCGACGTGAGCTTCACGACGTTCGTCGAGTGGTCGGTCCCGATGAACACGACGAGGTTCACGGACGTCGGGGTCCAGCCCGCCACCGCGTACTTCTACCGGGTGGTGTCGTTCAACGCGAACGGCGACGCCGCGCCGTCGAACATCGTCGAGGTGACGACGCCGGACGTGCCGCCGGGCTCGCCGACCACGCTCCTCGGGACGTCGAGCGCGCCCGGCGTCCGGCCGGTGACCGTGTCGCTCACCTGGACGGACAACGCGACCAACGAGACCGGCTTCGAGCTGCAGCGCTCGCTCGATCCGGCGTTCCCGGCCGCGGGGACCGTGACGTTCACGCTCGCGGCGAACACCACCTCGTTCGTGGACGACACCGTCGAGCCGGTGCAGACCTACCACTACCGGCTGCGCGCGTTCAACGCCCTGGGCTTCTCGGGCTTCGCCCAGACGAGCGTCACCACCTCGGGCGAGATCCCGCAGGCGCCGTCGAACCTCGCCGTCGATCGCGTGGCGGGCACCTCGGTCCAGCTCTCGTGGCGCGACAACTCGACGAACGAGACGGGGTTCAGGCTCGAGCGCACCAACGGCGGCGCGACGCCGGTCTACTTCACGGTGCCCGCGGGCGTCACCACGTACCGCGACACCGCCGTCGCGCGCCGCACGCTGTACACCTACCGGGTCCAGGCGTTCAACGGCGACGGCGCGTCGGCGTGGTCGGCGCCCGTCTCCGCCACGACGCGCTGACGCCGGCCCTGCGGGAGGAGGCGATCCGTCGCCTCCTCCCGCGGGGCGACGCGGCGACGCGGCCCGTTCCGCGGCCGCGGCGCCAGACCCTTTCGAACGACGCGGTGGCGGCGCGCGAGCGCCGCCGCCGCGGTCGCGGGAGTCGAACATGACGACGTGCGCCGCCCTCGCCCACAGCCGCCGCCCCCCGGCGGCGTACGCGTTCGTGCTCCTCTCCCTCGCGGCGGCGTGCTCCCCCGAGCGGGAACCTTCCGTCGCGGAGATCCGGCGCGTCGCGCCGTCCGTCTCCGCGCCGCTCCGCCTCCTGCGCCCGACCGCGGATGCGGCGGTCGGGGCGGAGCCGCCGCCGGCGAAGCCGCTGCCCGGGAGCGACCCGCTCGTCGCCGGCCCGGTCCCCGGGGCCGCCGCCGCGCCGCTCGCGCTCGTCCCCGGCGCCTTCGCTCCGCGCGACGGCCTCGGCGTCGGCACGCCGTTGCCGGGGGGCTCGCCCTTCGTGCCCGCGCGGCTCACGCCCGATCCGAGCGGCGACGTCGGCCCGCGCCACTACGTCCAGGCGGTGAACACCCACTTCCTCGTCCTCGACAAGGCGGGGAACGTCCTCTACGGCCCGGCCCTCCTCCGGACGCTCTGGTCCGGCGCCGGCCCGTCGGAGGGAGAACAGCTCTGCGCCGGCACGAACCCCGGCACGAAGCACGGCGACCCCGTCGTGGCTCACGACCCGCTCGCCGATCGCTGGGTCATCTCGTTCCAGGCCAACGACGAGCAGCTCCCCGGCTACCAGTGCGTCGCCGTGTCCGCCACCGCCGATCCCGCCGGCGCGTGGCGCCGCTACGTCTTCGGGCCGTACACCGTCGATCCCGACGGGCCGGGGCCCACCCCGCCCGTCGCGGCGCAGAACGACTACGGCAAGCTCGGCGTCTGGCCCGACGCCTACTACGTCTCCTACGCCATGAGGGACCCCTACACGCTCGCGGTGTACGGCTCGAAGTTCTGCGCCTGGGAGCGCGAGCGGATGCTCGCCGGCGAGCCGGCGCGCGAGGTCTGCCACCAGCTCTCCACCGTCTACAACCCGCCGAACGCCGCGGGCTCCGGCGCCCTCCCCGCCGACCTCGACGGCCTCGTCCTCCCGCCGGCGGGGACGCCCGGGCTCTTCCTGGGCCAGCGGGTGAGAACCGGCTCGCCGGACCTCCACCGGCTCGTGCTCTGGAGGTTCGGGGTGGACTGGGCGGCCGCGCCGCCTTCCACGGCGCTCACCGGTCCGGTGGAGCTCCCCGTCGCCGCCTTCACCTACCCGTGCCCCGTGAAGCAGGATCCGCCGCTCGGCACGACGTTCCCGTGGCACTGCGTCCCGCAGGGCGGTCTCGACGCCGACCTCCTCGACACCGTCGGCTGGACGATGATGTCCCGGGTCGCCTACCGGGTGCTGCCCGACGGCAGCGAGGCGCTCCTCGCGAACCACACCGTGGACCTCGGCGTCGCCGTGAACCCGCAGACCGGCGTCCGCTGGTACGAGCTGCGCAACGCGCCCGGCCAGACGCTGGCGAGCGCCACGCCCGTGATCCGCCAGCAGGGCACCCACGCGCCGGACGGCGAGTGGCGCTGGATGGGCAGCATCGCGATGGACCAGGAGGGCAACATCGGCCTGGGCTACAGCGTGTCGAGCGATCTCGCCGCCCCGACGCTTCGCTACACGGGGCGCCTCGCGGCCGATCCGCTCGGCGTCTTGACCCAGCCCGAGGCGAGCCCGCTCGAGGGCGTGACGCTCGGGTCGATGACCGGCTCCCCGCTCGGCGCGGGGCACTGGGGGGACCGTTCGGCCCTCTCCGTCGATCCCGCCGACGACTGCACCTTCTGGTTCACCGGCGAGTACCTGAAGTCGGACGGGCGGCTCAACTGGTCCACGCGCATCGGCACGTTCCGCCTGCCCGGCTGCCCGTCGGTGCGCTTCCAGATCACCCCCGCCGCGACCTCGGTCCAGGCAGGCCAGCCGCTCGGGTTCACCGTGCGCGCCGTGGACGCGAGCGGCGCGCTCCTCCCCTCGTACGCGGGCACGGTCGCGCTCTCCGTCGCGACCGGCACCGCCTCGCCCGCGGAGACGACGCTCCAGGGCGGCGTCTCGACCGTGCCGCTCTCCGCGACGTTCACCGCCTCGGGCGCCGGCACCATCACGGCGCGCGACACGGCCTACCCGTCCCGCTCCGGCTCGGCGGCGGTGACCGTCGCCGCGGCGGCGGCGTCCTCGTACCAGGTGTCCGGCCTCCCCGCGTCGCTCGGCGCGGGAGCGCCCGCCACGCTCACGCTGCGCGCCCTCGATCCGTTCGGGAACCTCGTCACGTCCTACGCCGGGCTCGCCGCGCTCTCGTCCACCGATCCGGTCGGCGACTACCCGGTGGTCCCGCGGTTCGCCGGCGGCGCCGCGGTGGCGACCCCGTTGCGGCTCTTCACGGTCGGCTCGCAGACCGTCACGGCGACCGAGCTGAACGCCGCGGCCCCGCTCACCGGGTCGGCGACGACCACGGTCGTCCCGGGCCCCGCCTTCCGCTTCGACGTGACGGGCCTCCCGTCGTCCGTCGCCGCGGGCGCGCCCGCGAGCGTCACGATCACGGCGCGCGACCGGTGGGGGAACGTCGCGACGGCGTACGCCGGCGTCCCGGCCCTCTCGAGCACGGACCCGCGCGCGCGGTTCACGCCCGCCGCCCCGACGTTCACGCAAGGCGTCGCGACCGCGACCGCCGTCCACGAGACGGCCGGGCTCCACACGATGACCGTCGCCGACGGCACGATCTCGGGGGCCGCCTCGACGACCGTGACGCCCGGCCCGGCGACCCGCCTCGCCGTCGCCCTCCCGTCGAGCGCCTCGACCGGCGTGCCGGTGGCGATCTCGATGCAGGCGCTCGACGCGTACGGGAACCTCGCCACCGGGTACGGCGGCGCCCTGACGCTCGCGAGCGGCGCGGGTGGCGCCACGTTCGCGCCGGCGCCCGCCCTGTCCGGGGGCGTCTACCAGGGGACGGCCACGTTCACGGTGCCCGGGCCGCAGCGCGTGACGGCGATCTCGGGCGCGCTCCAGGGCTGGGCGGACGTCACCGTCGCGGCGACGGCGCCCGCGACCCTCGCCCTCACGTTCCCCGGCGGCGTGACCGCGGGCGTCGCGACGCGGATCCTGGTGGAGGCGCGCGACGGGCTCGGGAACCGCGCCACCTGGTACGACGGCCCGCTCGCGCTCGCGAGCAGCGCCGGGGGCGCCACGTTCGCGCCGCCCCCCGCCATCGCGGCCGGGGTCTACGACGGGCTCGCGACGCTCACCCGCGCCGGCCTCCAGACCCTCACCGCGACCTCGGGCGTTCTCGCCCAGCAGGCGAGCACGACGGTCGCCCCGGCCGCCGCCGCGACGCTCGCGTTCACGGACGTGCCCGCGTCGGCGGTGGTCGGCGTCCCCGCGTCGTTCTCGCTCGAGGCGCGCGACGCCTACCAGAACCTCGCCACCTCCTACGCCGGGACGGCCTCGCTCGGCTGCACGGATCCGCGCGCGATCTTCCCGAGCCAGGTCGCGTTCTCCGGCGGCAGGGGCGGGCCCGTCCAGGTGACGTTCGGCACGACGGGCGCCGCGACGATGACGGCCACCGACGTCGGCGCGCCGTCGCTCACGGGGAGCGCGACGCTCCCGGTGACCTCCGGCGCGCTCGCGCGATACGCGCTCGAGACCCTCCCCGCCACCGTCACGGCGGGCACGCCGCTCTCGTTCTCCGTCCGGGCGGTGGACGCCCAGGGGAACACGGTCACCGGGTACGCGGGGCCGGCGTCCCTCACGGCCACCGGCGGCGAGGTGACCCCGGCGACGCTCGCGTTCGTCGACGGGATCGGTGGCGCGACCGCCACGGTGACGTTCACCGTCTCGGGCCCCCAGGGCGTCACCGTCGCGGACGCGGCGACCGCGGCCGTCCGCACGTCGGCGAGCGTCACCGTCCTTCCCGCCGCGGCGGCGTCCTTCTCGATCGAGGGGCTCCCGGGCGCGCTCGTCGCCGGGACGGCCGCCTCGTTCTCGATCTCGGCGCGCGATCCGTTCGGGAACCTCGCGACGGGCTACGCGGGCGGCGCCGCGCTCGAGGCCACGGGCGGGACCGTCGCGCCGGCGGCGGCGACCTTCTCCGGCGGGCGCAGCGTCGGGGCCCTCTCGGTCACCTTCACCGCGGCGGGCAGCCAGGACCTCACCGCGTCCGACCCGGGCCCGCCCGCCCTCGCCGGCACGCGCACCGTCTCGGTCCTCGCGGCGCCGGCCTCTCGCTACCTCTTCTCCGGGCTGCCGGCGAGCGTCACCGCCGGACAGGAGGCGATCTTCACGCTGACGGCCGTGGACGCGTTCGGGAACGTGGACTCCGCCTACGCCGGGACGGCCAACCTCGCGTGCACGGACCCGCAGGCGACGCACCCGCCCACCGTGGCGTTCCGGGCGGGGATCGCGGCGGACGTCCGCGTCACGCTCCGCACCGCGGGACCGCAGACCATCACCGCGACGGACGCCGCGAACCCGCTCGTGAAGGGCCAGACGGACGTGAACCCCGCGGCCGCGCCGCCGCCTCCGCAGGAGCCGCAGCAGCCGCAGGGCGGGTGCGGGTGCGGCGCCGGCGCGAGCGTCGGCGTCGAGGCGCTCGCGCTGGCGGCGCTCCTCGCCGTGCGGCGGCGGCGCCGCGCCCCC
>DASSSJ010000007.1:0-22581 GCA_035708485.1 Anaeromyxobacter sp.
CCCGGACCGGCGCCTGCGCGCGCCGCTCGGGCAGGCGACCCTGCAGGACGACCGCTCCGAGGCCTTCTGCTACCGGTGCCACAGCAAGGCGACGGACGCCATCGGCGGGACGGTGAAGCCGGCGGCGAACGCCGACTGGTACGGCGCGGTCACGAACATGAGCGCGGCGTCGCAGGACGTCTACGCGCAGATGCAGAAGGGGACGCCGGGCACCGCGCCGGGCGCGCCGACCACCACGACGAACACGCTGTACTTCAAGCCGGGCACGGAGGAGACGCCGCCGGGGACGCTCCCCACGGCGCACCTGTCCACCACCGACACGTTCGCGGGCGGGACGTTCGTGGCGCGCTCGATGTCGCCCAACGCGTCGACGGCCGCGTACGAGACGCGCGAGACCGCCACGTTCAACGTCGCGACCGGGACCCAGAACTGGCGGCGCGTCTCGTTCGTGTCGCCCACCGTCGCGACGGCGTTCACGACGACCGCCGCGGCGTGGACGATCAACGTCTACGACCGCGAGAGCAGCACGAACGCCAACGCGCGGGTGCGCTACGCCATCTACACGATCGACTCGGCCGGGGCGCTCAAGTCGAGCATCGTCGCCCGGGCGAACTTCGGCACGGAGATGGGGACGACCGCCGCGCCCGGTGCGCAGCAGGCGGTCGCCACGGCCGCGGGCACCGCCGTGGCGGTCGCCGCCGGCGACCGGATCGTCGTCGACCTCGAGGTGCAGACGCTGTCGGTGACGACCGCGGTGACGGGCGGCAGCATCGCCTACTACTTCGGCTCGGGCGCGCCGAGCCACGTGATCATGCCGAACGCCGTCACGTTCAACTACCTCGACACGGTGGGCACGCCCGCGGTCGGCCGGCACGACGTCGGCACGTACTCGGGCGTCCACCGGCCGAACCCCGGGGAGGAGACGCGCGGGTACATCGCGGCGAACAAGCACGTCGAGTGCGAGGACTGCCACAACCCGCACGCCGCCCAGCCGGGGCTGCACGTCACGACGGCGCCTTACACGGTCACCGCCGGCCAGACGCTGTACCTGCGCAACACGGCCGCGATCAACGCCGTGCCGCCGGTGAAGCCGGGGGCGTACCAGTACAGCTCCGGTACGTACTCGACGAACACGTTCAACCAGAGGGACATGGCTCCCGCCTCCGGCGCGACGGGCGCGACGACCGTGATCTCGACCGGTAACCTGGCGACACGCTACGACCGCGGCGTGCAGTTCGTGTCGCCGCAGCTCGACAACACCGTGACGATCCCCTCCGGCTCGACGTTCACCCTCACGCTGCGCGAGAGCCGCGTCACGGGCACGTCGACCGACTACACGCGGTTCACCGTGTACAAGTGGAGCGGCGGCACCGCGACGCCGTTCAACACCAGCGCGGCGCCGGGCAACTTCGCGCAGAACGCGACCGCGATCGGCACGACGGCGACGAACCGCGCGACGACCTTCACGACGAACCAGGCGGTGACGCTCAACCCGGGCGACGCGATCGTGGCGGACGTCGAGTACTACCACCAGACCGGCACCACGGCGCTCGACGTCACCTACGCCTACGGCGCCTTCGCGACCGACGGCGGACAGCTCGCGCTCCCGGCCGGCACCTACAACTGGCGCACGGGCGGCGGCGCGAAGACGAGCCGGTTCGCCCCGGTCCTCACCGGCGCCACCGGCGTCCAGGTGACCACCTGGGGCACCACCAACTGGAGCGGCGTGACCACCTGGAACCCCTCCACGACGACCGCGCCGCTGGTCACGGCGACGGCCGAGTGGCAGATCTGCTTCAAGTGCCACTCGAGCGCGAACGGGAGCCTCGCCACCTGGAACGGCACCTGGACGGACCTGGCGCTGGAGTTCAACCAGGCGAACCAGTCCTACCACCCAGTGGTGGGCCCGCTGCCGGCGACCGATCCGGGCGTGAACGGCTCGAACCGGCTGGCGGCGTCGCAGCTCATCGGCACCGACCGGACGTGGACGCCGGGCGAGACGATGACCTGCACCGACTGCCACAACGCCGACGCGGCCAGCCCCGCGGCGCAGGGGCCGCACGGCTCCGCGATCCGGTACATGCTGGCCGGGACCAACAAGGCGTGGCCCTTCACCGTCGCGGGCGCCACCTCGGGCACCCTCTTCAACATCTCGACCGCCGACACGGGCGTCGGAGGGGTGAACGGCCTGTTCTGCCGCAACTGCCACCCGTCGCCCCAGACCGGCACGGACACCAACAACTTCCACTCGAACGCGGACGTGCGGGGCGGCCAGCACGGCGCCAACGTGATCATGAACTGCGTCCGCTGCCACATCCGCGTCCCGCACGGCGGGAAGGTGTCGCGGCTCATGGTGACCACCCTCGCGCCCGCCCGCTACCAGGTCTCGGGTGAGGCCCCGAACCTCGACAACTTCATGAAGGGCGCGAACAAGGACGGCTACGGAACGATCAGCAGCTTCTTCGACTCGACGTGCGGCACGCACAACGCGACGCTGACGACGCCGGAGGCCTGGTAGCCGGCTTGGGGACCGGGGCGCACCTGGGGTAGGCTCACCGCCGCGTGAGCCTGCCCCGTCGGACCGGCGTCGTGGCGTCCACCGCCCGGCGCCTGACTGGATTCCTCAGGCGTCCCGCGGTGATCGCGGGGGAGGTCGTCGCGTTCGGCGCCGCCTCGGCGATCGCGGCGTCGCTCCCGCAGCAGCCCGACGCCTACGGGATCCAGCGCTTCGCCGCGCGCTGGCCGGCGCTCGGCCGGGTGGCGGCCGCGCTCGGGCTGCACGACGTCGTCACCGCGCCGTGGTTCCTCGGCGTCGTGACCGCCTGTCTCCTCTCCCTCGTCGCGGTCCAGGCGCAGCAGTGGCCGCGGCTGCGCCGCGCCTGGGCCGCGAGCCCGAGCACGGACACGCTGCGCGGCGCGCCGTTTCGCAGGTCGGCGCCGCTGTCCGAGGCGCGCTCCGTGCCGGAGCGGCCGCGGCTGGACACGGCGGGACGCGCCGCGCTGCTCGGGTCCCCGGTCTTCCACCTCGGGCTCCTCGTCCTCATCGCCGCGGGCCTCGTCCGGACGATGACGTTCCGGGACGCGGCGGGGCGCGTCCTCGAGGGCGCGACGCTCGGGACGGGGGTCGGCGCGTTCGAGGCGGAGCGCGGCGGCTGGCTCTCCCGGCCGCTGGCGCTCGAGCGGCCGATCTCGCTTCGCGAGGTCCGCGAGGAGCGCTACGCGTCGGGATCCCTGAAGCAGGTCGCGGTGCGGCTCGCGCTGGGCGGAGACGCGGGCAGCCCGGCGACCGAGCGCGAGGCCGCCGTCAACTCGCCGCTGGACGACGGGCCGGTGCGCCTGTACGTCGCGAGCGCGCACGGGCTCGCCGCGCTCGTCGAGGTGGCAGGGCCGGGCGCTCCCGAGGCGGTCGTCGTGTTCATGGAGGAGCGGGGCGGCGAGTGGCGCGGCACGCATCGCCTCGGCGAAGGGCTCGAGCTCCGGTTTCGGGCCAACGTCCACCAGCGCCCGGCGGCGGTCGAGGTACGCGCGGTGTCGGGCGGGCTCCTCCTGCGGATGGAGAGCCTCGCGCCCGGGTCCGAGCTCGCGCTCGGGGGCGGCACGGCCGCCCGCCTCCACGGCCTCCGGTACTGGGTACAGCTCCGCGCGAGCCGGGACCCGTCCCGACCCCTGTTCTACGTGGGCGCGGTGGTCGTGATCTTGGGCATCATCCTGATGTTCTCCTTCGTCCGCGTGGACACCGGCGTGTTCGTCGAGGCGGACCGGCTCGTCGTCGCGCTCCGGCCGCACCGCTTCGCGCCGCTGTACGCGGAGCGGTTCGAGCGCCTCTGCAAGGAGTGGCTGCCGTGAAGCGTGTCGCCCTGGTCGCGCTGGTCGTGCTCGCGAGCTGCGGCGGTGGAAGCCGCGAGGGGGCGGAGCAGGCGGTCCGCGCGTACCTCGCCCGCCTCGTGGACGCGTACCGCACGTCGGACGCCTCCCTCCTCGATCCGATGCTGAGCGAGCAGCAGAGCCTGAAGCTCGTCGGGCTCATCGGCGTGAAGCGCGACGCCGGAGTGGTGCTCGACGCGACGCTGCTCGAGATCGAGTTCGCGCGCGCCGAGCGCGAGGGAGATCGGTGGGTCGTCGAGACCCGGGAGCGCTGGTACTACAAGGACCGGCGGATCGGCACGGGCGAGCAGGTCGGCGACGACTCGACCGACTCCTACCACATGCGCTACGTGTTCTCGCGGAAGGGCGGGCGGTTCGTGCTCGAGGACCTGGCGTTCGTCGGCGAGCCGGTGGTCGGGCGGAAGGCGGTGCCGCTCCCGACGGACACGAGGGTGCTGCACGGGCTGCCGCCCGCGGCCCCGGGCGGAGGGGACGCGCCCGACCGCGCGTCCTCCGCGCCGGCGCCGCGCCAGGGGGAACGAGCGCCGTGACCGACCGCTACGTCCTCGAGATCGCCCTGCACTGGGCGGGCGTGGGCCTGTACGTCGCGGCGACGATCGCGTTCGTCTTCGCGGTCGTGTTCGCGCGGCCCCGCGTGCTGCGATGGGCGATGGCGGCGGGTGCGCTCGGGCTCGTCCCGCACGGCGCCGCGATCGTGCTCCGCTGGGTCGCCGTCGGCCACGGCCCGTACATGCTCAAGTACGAGGTGCTCTCCTCGAACGCCTGGGTCGCGGTCCTCGTACTGCTGCTCGTCCTCGTGCGGCGGCCCGGCTGGTCGGCGCTCGCGATCGTCGTGATGCCGCTCGCGATCCTGTCCGTGGCGATCGGCCTCTTCTCGAACCCGGAGAGCCGCGAGCTCCCGCCGTCGCTTCGCTCCATCTGGCTGGTGTTCCACATCACGTTCGCGAAGGTGTCGGCGGCGGCCTTCCTGATCTCGCTGGGCTCCTCGGTCCTGCTGCTGCTCCGCGAACGCCCCTCGCGCCCGCCGTGGCTCGAGCGCGTGCCCGACGTCCTCGCGCTCGACGCGCTCACCATCCGGGCGGCGGGGTTCGGGATGATCTTCTGGACCGTCACGATCGCCGCGGGCGCCGTCTGGGGCAACCAGGCGTGGGGACGCTACTGGGGCTGGGATCCCATCGAGACGTGGGCGCTCGTCAGCTGGATCGCGTACGGCTCGTTCCTCCACCTGCGCTTCTTCTTCAAGCTGCGCCCCCGGCCTACGGCGTGGCTCTCCGTCGCCGCCTTCGTCGTGTTCCTGCTGGCGCTCCTCATCCTCCCGTTCCTCATGACGTCGCTGCACTCGTCCTACTTCTCGTGAGCCGGAAGCCGGACCTGCACGGTCGCCTGGACGCGAGTCCCGCTACGACGGCTCCAGGTACGCCTCGTCGGCGTTGACGTGCCAGAGGTCGAGCCGCTCGCCGAGGACGTTCCGCGCGGCGAGGAGGCCGGTGAGCATGGAGTGGTCCATGTTGTTGTAGCGGTGCATGCCGTTCCGGCCGGCCACCTGGAGGTTCGAGAGCGTCCCGAGGCCGCGGCGGACGACCTCGAGGCGTCGGACGAAGCCGGCGTCGTACACCGGATAGGCCTCCCGGACGCGGACGACGTGACCGGCGACGAGGCGCCCGCGGCCGCCGAACCCGAGGGCGTCGAGGTCCGCGAGGGCCAGCTCCACCAGGGCGGCGTCGGAGCGCGCCCAGACGTCGTCGCCCGCAGAGCAGAAGTACTCCATGCCGAGGCAGCAGCGGGACGGATCGGGCACGAGCTCCGGGCTCCACGCACGGAAGTTCTGCACGCGTCCCGCCCTGACGCCGGGGTCGTGGAGGTAGAGCCAGGTGTCCGGGAAGGGCTCGGCTCCGTCGAGCACGAGCGCCACCACCAGGAAGTCCCGGTGCCGGAGGGACGCAGCCGCGTCCAGGACCTCGAGCGGCGGCGCCGGGTCGAGCGCGCGGACCAGGTCGCGCAGCGGGAGGGTGGACACGACGTGCGAGCAGGGAAGGACGAGCCTGCCGGACGGCGCTTCGACCTCGACCTCCTGCACCGCGCCGTCGCGGTGACGGAGCGCCACCACCGCGTGTGCCGTGAGCACCCGCTGCCCCAGCTCGACGATCCGCTCGCGCATCCGGTCCCAGAGCATCCCCGGCCCGCGGCGAGGGTACCGGAACTCCGTGATGAGCGTCCGCTGCCCTCCGGATCCGCGCCGGAGGGCGTCGGCCACGGCCGCCCTCAGGGAGAGGCCCCGGATCCGCTGCGCGGCCCACTGCGCGCCGATCGTCTCGCATCGCCGTCCCCAGACCTTCTCGGTGTACGGGCGAAAGAAGGTCTCGAAGAGCCGCCGCCCGAAGCGGTTCACGAGCCAGTCGGCCAGCGTGGTCTCCGGGCGGACGGGGCGCAGCTTGGCGCGGAGGTAGCTCGCCACGATCCGGGCGCTCTCGAGCGCGCCGAGGCCGCGGAGGGCGCTCTGGATCGTGATGGGGTAGTCGAAGAAGCGGCCGTGGAAGAGGATGCGCGAGCGCCGTCGGCGGACCCACATGTCCTCGCCGAGCAGGTCGTCCCAGAGCGCGCGCACCTCGGGCACGCTCGTGAAGAAGCGGTGCCCGCCGAGGTCGAACCGATAGCCGTCCCGCTCGATGGTCCGGGCGAGCCCGCCGATCTCGGCCTCCCGCTCGACGACCACGACCGCGCGTCCGGCCCGCGCCAGCGCGAGCGCCGCGGCGAGCCCGGCGGGGCCGGCGCCCGCCACCACGACGGGCGCGTCGTCGGTCGGCTGCCTCACGTCCGTCGCTCCTCGCGGCGCAGCCTTCGGCGCAGCAGGACGCGCGCCTGCTCCACCGCGTAGGCGAACGGATGCCGGCCCGTCTCCGCGAGGTTCACCGTGCACGTGTAGCAGCACGGCGTCTCGGTCCGGCAGCGGCGCACCGCCTCTCCCGCCGAGGCCAGGGCCGTACCGAGCCGACCCGCGGCGAGGTCGTCGTACCGCGCGACGGGCGGCAGCTCCACGCACGGAGCGATGGACCCGTCGGCGCGGAGATCCACGTAGAGCTCCCCCGCCCGGCAGGGGCCGAGCGGCTCGCCGCGCAGGAACCGCGCCGCCGCGCGGTAGAACGCGGAGGGCTCCCACAAGGGCTCCCCGCGACGTCGAAGCCGCGCGAGCTCGTCGAAGCGCGCGGCCATCCGCGCGCGCTCCTGCGCGCTCGCGGCGAACAGGTCGCCGCGGTGGCTCCGGTGCGCGCCGGGTCCCTGGTTCACCGGAAACGCCGACAGGAAGATCCCGCGAGCGCGGACGAATTCGAGCAGCGCCGGGGTCTCGTCGTCGTTGTGTCGGCTCATGGCGAAGTTGACCTTGAGCGTTCCCGGCAGCCGCGCCGACCGGAGCCGGTCGATCCCGGCGATCGCCAGCGCGAGCTGGTCCCGGCCGCGCAGCATCCGGTACCGCTCCCGGTCGAGCGAGTCCAGGCTGACCGCCACCTGGAGGAGCCCGCGCGCGCGCGCGAGGGCCGCGAGGCCGCCCTCGGTGATCGCGGTGCCGTTCGTGTTGAACGTGAAGAGGAGCCCGAGCCGGTCGAGGAGGGAGACGATCTCGGGCAGGTCCTTCCGGAGGAACGGTTCCCCGCCCGAGAGCTCGACGACGCGCACGCCCTCGCCGCGCAGCGCGCAGAGCGCCCTGTCGAGATCGGGGAGCGCGAGGGCGTCGTCGTCTCCCTCGCGGACGGCGCACATCGGACAGGTCTGGTTGCAGCGATTGTGCACGTTGACGCTCGCCACCGACAGGACCCCACGCCGCAGCCCGAGCAGCAGCGAGGCGACGCGCGACGCGCGGGAGAGGGCGAGGAGCGGCCTCATGAGCCCCGGTGCGCGGACGGATCCAGCGCGAGTGGAGAGACGAGCGCGCGGAGCACCGCGTCCGTCGGGCGCGTCGAGATGCCCATCGCGGGAGGCCACAGGAACGCCGCGAGGACGAGCGTGACCGCGAGCCAGATCCGGACCGGGTGCCGGCAGCGCTCGTGGAGGCGCACGGCCGTCCACGCGACGAGCGCGCTCGAGTACGGGACGACGGCGAGCGCCGAGTTGGTCCAGATCGGGCGCGGCACGAGCACGAAGGGCAGATACGCCGCGAGGAACAGGAGGAGCAGCCAGCCGGCGACGCGGTCGCGCTCCCGGATCCAGCGCGCCGCGGCCCAGGCCGCCGCCGGGAGCGTCGCGAGCCACGCGAGCGGGTTGGCGACGCCCGACAGGAAGAACCCGCGCGCGGGAACCGCGGCGGCGCGCGGCGGAGGGACGTAGTCCACGAACCACGAGGGCTGCACGAACCAGCGCCAGGCCCCGACCACCTCGCCTGGAAAGCCGACCTGCTTGGTCCCCGGGTACCCGGTGTGCGTCGAGGTCTCGAACGCCATCGCGCCGTGGAACCGGAGCAGCTCGGCGAGGTCGTGCCCGCGCCCCAGCCACGGCCAGTACGTCAGCACGTAGACGGCCAGGGGGAGCAGGACGAGGCACGAGAGGAACAGGGCGAGCTCGGCCGCCCGCTCGCGCCGGCTCGCGGACCCCCGGAGCGCCTGGACGAGGACCACCGCCGCGGCGACGCCCACGGGGAACACGGCGTTCCACTTGGACGCGAGGCCGAGGCCGAGGAGCAGGCCGGCGAGGACGAGCCAGCCGGGATGGCGCCGCTCCCGGTGGACCAGGAGCGCGGTCACGGCCGCGACGGGGAAGAAGGCGAGGTAGACGTCGTTGATGCCCTGGCGGGAGAAGTCGAGGTGGAGCGGGTCGGTCGCGACGAGGAGCGCGGCGACGAGCGCCGCCGCGGCCGAGCCGCCGGCGCACCGGACCAGGACGGCGATCGCCGGGACCGAGAGCGTGCCGAGGAGCACGCTCCAGGCCCTGATCCCCCACGCCCCGTCCCCGAGCACGCCGAGCGAGGCATGGACGAGGAGATCCCGCAGGCGCGGGTGGTTCCACATCGTCGGATCGGGCCAGCCGAACGCGGCGAAGTTGCGGGCGGTCTCCCGCACCCAGACGTCGTCGCCGACGAGCGGCTGGGCCGCGAGCCCGAGGGTCCGCAGGAGGAGCGCGAGCCCGGTCAGCGCGAGGATCGCGAGCCAGAAGGGGGGGCGAGCCACGCCGACCGCGACGGTCCTCACTTCTCCGCCTCCAGGAACGGCGCTCCGGCGCCCTCTCCGTACGCGACGGCGGTCCGACGCTCCTCCGGGCCCGCCACCGGGTCCTCGAGCGCGAGGAGGGCGAGATCGTACGTCACGCCCTGCGCGGAGAGCCAGGCGAGCGGGTCCGCGGGCGCGCCGTCCACGAACCAGGTCGGCTCGACGAGCACGAGCACGCGCTCCGGCGGAGCCGCGAACGCACGCGGAGCGGAGAACCGCCGTTCCAGTCCGTGGAAGGTCAGCCGGAAGGACCCGTCGCCGCGGTCGAGCTCCTTCCGTCCGGCCACCTCGCCCAGCCGGTGCGTCAGGGCCGAGGGGGGCATCACCACGTCGAAGCTCCGGACGATGCCCAGCTGCGCCGCCGCGAAGAGCGCGCTGCGGGCGTCGACGTACTCCAGCTCCCCGCTCGCCCTCGCAGCTTCCACCTCCTCGGGGGTCGGAGGTGTACTCCTCAGGTCCCGCGGCCTCGACCACTGGCCGGTCAGGACGACGAGGCGCCGCCCGTGAATCCCCGCGGCGCGCCAGATGCGGAAGGCGTCCGCGGCGCTTCCGGTCATGGCGACGGGGCGCTCGCGAAGCTCCGCGGGCGGTTCGAACGGGAGCCGTGAAGCCCGCCCGTGCAGCTCCGCCGCCGCGAGGGACGACGCGGCGAAGGTCGCGACGGCGCCGGCCCACAGGAGCCTGGAGCGGACGGCCGGCGCGTTCGGTGGCTCGGACGCCTGTGACACGAGGCCGGAGGGTACTATCACGAACGGCCCCGTTACCAGCGAACCCTCCGCGGACTCACGAGAAATGCTCGACGGCACCGTGAGCGGGCTGGAGGGCGGGCGATCGTCAGCGGTAGACGATCGCCACCTGCCACGCGGTACCGGCGGCGAACACGATGCCGAGCAGGGCGTGCTTCACCTTGAGGAGTCGGATGCGATCGCGCTCCACGTCGCCGGTCCAGCCGAACACCTTCCACGTCAGCATCCGGAACACGCCCGTGAGCGCGATCACCGCGAGGCTGATCCACGTGAGCGCGAGGAACTTCCGCTCCAGGCCGGGGAGGAGCGGGCTCGCCACGAGCCACGCGGGCTTCGCGGTCTCGTGGTGCAGGATCGTGAGCAGGACGAGCGTGCCGATCCAGGTGCCGGTGGCGACGTCGTGGGCGAACGCGTTCAGGATCGTCAGCTTCTCGCGCATGGGCGCTCCCTACCCGGGCTGCGCGCCCGGCGCTGCCCCATTCTGCGCGATCCACGCCTCCCGCGCCCGCGCGAGGGCCCGCCGCATCGGGAGCTGCTTCACGAGGGAGAGGAGGTGCGTCTTCGGGAACCCGGCCACCGGGATGCCGGTCAGCCGCCGGAGCATCCGCGCCGGTCGGTACAGCTCGCGGCACAGCTCGTGGTACGCCGCCTCGCGCGCGACCGGCGTCAGCGCGGGATCCGGGTGCTCGAACACCGCACGCACGCCGGTATAGGCTTCCCACCCGAGCCCGGGCAGGAGGTGAGGGCGGTAGGCGTCGTGGAGAGCCGTCCCGGGCAGCGGCGTCAGCAGCACGGGGTGGACGCCCACCTTGAGCCGGTCCGCGAGCTCGAGCGTCCTGCGGAAGGAGTCCGCGTCGTCACCGCGGCCGCCGAGCACGACGAAGAGCACCACCTCGATGCCGTGCCCCTGGATCCGCTTCACCGCCTCGAGCCGGTCCCTGCCTTGCTTGCCCAGGGCGCGCCAGTCGCGGAGCGCCTCCGGCGAGTCGCTCTCCCAGCCGACCCACACCGAGAAGAGGCCGCTCCGCCGCGCCGCCGCGAGCATCCGCTCGCCGTGCGGTCCCTCCAGGCTGCGCAGGTCGCCGAACCCGTACCACGACCGCCGCGTCCCCGCGGCGAGCGCGTCGAACAGCGCGACCGCGCGGGCCGGGTCCGCGCCCCAGATGTTGTCGTCGCCGTCGAACCAGACGCCGCCGGCGCGCGCCTCGATCTCCGCGACGACCTCCGGGATCGGACGATAGCGGATCGTCCGGCCGAAGAAGGTGTGCACACTGCAGAAGGTGCACGCGTAGGGGCAGCCGCGCATGGTGAAGAAGGCGCGGAAGCGGTAGGTGCCGGGCAGGCTGGCGTCCAGCGGCGTGGGGAGCCTCTCCAGCGGGAGCTGCACGCCGTCGTAGCGCGCGCGGAGCCGCCCCGCCGCGGCGTCGCGCAGGACCTCGCCCCAGCACGACTCCGCCTCGCCCACCACGACGGCGTCGGCATGCCTCATCGCCTCGTCCGGCAGGGCGGTGGCGTGGATCCCGCCGAGGACGACACGCTTGCCGAGCGCGCGGCACGCGTCCGCGAAGCGGTAGGCCCAGGGCGCCGTCGCGGTCCACACGGAGACGCCGACGAGGTCGCCGCGCACGTCCTCGGGGCGCAGCGGGGTCTGGTTCGCGTCCACGAGCTGGAGCTCGGTCTCCGGCCGCTCGCGCAGCGTGAGCGCGCCGAGGTACTCGAGGATCGGCGGCACCACCGGGACTCGCCCGGAGCAAGGGAACTCGGGCGAGACGAGCGCGAGCTTCATCCGATCTGTCGTACCGTCATCGGCCCGCGGCGAGGTGACGCACCGGGTGCGTCAAAAGGTCGCTACCGCGGCGGAATTCGGGTTCGGCGGGGTCCGACACGGCGCTTCGGTCGCGATTCACGGGTGGCGACGCAAACCGTGCGTTCGAGGCGTTTGACGCGCCGCAACCGTGAATGTGCATGTGCTCGAATCGGCGCGGTTTTTCTCCGAGGTCGAGAGCCCGATCCTGGCCTCGTTCATGCTAGAGTCGCCCCGGGAGCCGTCTCGACGGCCGGTTGCCAGGAGCCCGAATGAAGAACCCGCGCCCCCGCGTCCTCCTCGTCACGGCCCCCTACCACTCGGGGGTCGTGGAGTCCGCCGGCGTGTGGCTTCCGCTCGCGCTCGTCTACGTCGCGGGCGCCGCGCGCGAGGCGGGCGCGGAGGTCCGCATCTACGACGCGATGAGCCTCTTCACGACGCACGAGGACATCGCGAAGGTGATCGCGGAGTTCGAGCCGGACGTCGTGGGCACGACGGCCATCACCGCGACCGAGCCCGACTGCCGCGTCATCTGCGAGACCGCGAAGCGGTGGAACCCGGCCGTCAAGACGGTGATCGGCAACGTCCACGCCACCTTCTGCTGGGAGCAGCTCCTCCGCGACGACCCGAACGTGGACTTCGTCGTCCGCGGCGAGGGCGAGGGCACGATGGCGGACCTCGTCCGCGCGCTCTCCGCCGGTGACGACGACTGGGCGAAGATCCCCGGCCTCGCGTACCGGCGCCACGGCGTCCCCGTCACGAGCGCGCCGCGCGCCCTCGCCCCGGACCTCGACGCGCTGCCGGCCGCCTGGGACCTCGTGGACTGGCCGCTGTACTGGTACCGGCCGAGCCCGGAGGGGCGCCTCGCCATCGCCTCCTCGGCGCGCGGCTGCAGCCAGCGCTGCTCGTTCTGCTCGCAGCAGAAGTTCTGGGCGCGCTCCTGGCGCGGGCGCGACCCCATGAAGTTCGTCGCCGAGCTCGAGCACCTGCGCGACGCGTACGGCGTCCGGGTGGCGATGCTCTCGGACGAGACGCCGACCTCGAGCCGCGAGCGCTGGGAGCGGATCCTCGACCTCCTCGTCGAGCGCGGGACGGGCATCGAGCTCCTCATGGAGACGCGGGTGGACGACATCCTCCGCGACGAGGACCTCCTCCCGAGGTACCGCGCGGCCGGCGTCTCGCACGTCTACGTGGGCGTCGAGTCCGTCTCGCAGTCCACGCTCGACCTCTACCAGAAGGACATCAAGGTCAACGAGTCGAAGAAGGCGATCGAGCTCATCAACGCCCACGGGATGGTCTCGGAGACGTCGTTCGTGCTCGGCACGCCCGAGGAGACCGCCGCGTCGATCCGCAAGACCGTCGAGCTCGCGAAGTGGTACGCGCCGGACATGGCGTTCTTCCTCGCGCTCACGCCGTGGCCGTACGCCGACATCTCGCCCCAGCTCGACTCGCGCATCGCGACGCGCGATTACCGCCGCTACAACCTCGTCGAGCCGGTGATGAAGCCGGACAACATGACGATGGAGGAGCTCCACTCCGAGCTCCACCGCGCGACCGGCCACTTCTTCTACGACAAGTTCAAGAACCTCTCGCGGCTCTCGCCCGAGAAGCGCGCGTTCATGGTGCGGGTGCTGAAGCTCCTCATCGAGAACAGCTACCTCGGCCAGGAGATGCGTCACATGGCGGGCCACGGCGAGATGCCCGAGCCGGTGCGGCGGATGCTCGCGGAGATCGAGGCGGAGGATCGCGCCGCCGGCCGCCAGCCGCCCGCGCCGCGCGCGAAGGCGGGGTAGGGCGCTCGCGAGCGAGGGCCGCCGCGGCACGAGGCGAAGACGAACTTCTCCAAGCTCCTCGAGCGGGCGTCCTCGTCCAGGACGTGACCGGCGGGTTCGACCGGGCCGGCCTGACGGAGCTGCCGATCACGTCGCGCACGCCCAGCGCGCCGGCGCGCCGCCCCAGCCGCATCGCGATTCCGTTCGACCGGACGCTCGCGGCGCAGGGCCTGCCTCGAGAAAGTGCCCATCGTGGGTCGCGACGCGGCGCTGGAGGACTCCGCCGTGCAGCTCGTGTGGTGACGCGGCGACCTCGATGACCCGCGCGTTGCGTCCCGCGGACCGGGCGCGGTACTGATTCCGCCACCGTGATCGCCGAGCCGACCCCCGCCGCGCCCGTCGCCGCCGCCGCGCCCTCGCCGCGGCGCCCGTGGCCGGCGCGCGCGGCCGCGTGGCTCCCCGCGCTCCCCGCCGTGGCGCTCCTCGGCGCGATCGCGCTCGCGCTCACGACGGCCGTCGTCGATCACGACTTCTGGTGGCACCTCGCCTCCGGCCGCTGGATGTGGGAGCACGGCGGCCTCCTCGACCGGGATCCGTTCGGCGCCGCGCTCGACTTCGGGGAGGGCACCCGGCGCGTCGACTTCGTGCTGAAGCAGTTCTGGCTGGCGCAGCTCCTGTTCCACGGCGTCGTGTCCGCGGCCGGGCTGCACGGCGTGATCGTCCTGCGCGCGCTGGTGCTCGGGGCGATGTTCGCGCTCGCGTGGCGGCGGCTCCGGCGGCTCGGCGCGCCCGCGCCGCTCGCGGCGCTGCTCCTCGGCGCCGCCGCGCACGTGATCGTCGTCGAGGTCGCCTACGTCGCCGACCGGCCCCAGCTCTTCACGAGCCTCGGGCTGGTGGCGCTGCTCGAGCTGCTCGACCGGGCGTTCGAGGGGCGCCGCTGGGCTCGGTGGGCGCTGCCGGCGCTGATGGTCGCCTGGGCGAACCTGCACGCCGGCTTCATCGTCGGCGCCGGCGTCGCCGCGGTCCACGCGCTCGCGCGCCTCCGGTCGGTCCGGGAGCAGCCGCGCGCCTTCCTCGCGGTGGGCGCGGCGCTGCTCGCCGGCGGACTCAACCCGTGCGGCTTCGAGGCCGCGTTCCAGGCGTTCGGGACGTCCGCCGGGTCGCAGTCGCCCTACTGGCGGGAGATCGTCGAGTGGCAGTCGCTCCTCGATCACGCGAGCCTGGCCGGCATCGCGAGGCGGCTGCCGGCGCTGGCGGCCCTCTCGGTGGCGGGCGCCGCGGGGCTCGCGCTCCACCTCGCGCGCCCGCGGGCGATCCGGCCGGAGCGCGTCGCGATCGCGCTCGTCGCAGCCGCGATGGGCGCCCGGGCGATCCGGTTCATCCCGTTCTTCGCCATCGTCGCCGCGGAGGTGGCGGCGCTCGGGATCGGCCCCTGGGCCGGGCGGCTCGCCGCGCCCGCCGTGGCCCGCTTCCGGCGGGCCGCCGCGGCGGCTTCCGCGGCGGCGGTCCTCGCGGTGGCGGCCCACTTCGCGCTCATGGGGGCGCGCACCACCGCGCTCGGCGACGAGGCCCCGTACGACGCGTCGCTGGAGCCGGTCGCCAGGTTCGTGCGGTCGAGCGGCCTGCGCGGCACGGTGTTCAACGACCACAACGACGGCGGGTTCCTCGACCACGCGATCGCGCCGGACGTCCGGGTGTTCATCGACGGGCGCGCCCTCTCGATCCGCGCGTACGAGCTGTACCGGCAGGCGGTGGACGCGCCGGAGATGCCGGCGCCGTTCGCGCCGGGGATCCCGATGTACCGCGCGCTGCTCGCGCTCGCCGGCGCGGACCTGGTGCTGCTCCCCGGCGCCGACCCGGCGTCGGGGACGCTCGTCCGCATGACCGAGGTGCTGCTGCGGGATCCCGAGTGGGCGGTCGTGTTCGCCGACGAGCGGATCGTCCTGTTCGCGCGGCGCGCCGGGCCGCTCGGCGCCTTCGCGGCGGCCCGGGCGCGGCCGGCGGCCGCCGGGTACGAGAACATGCTCGCGATGGCGACGCGGGCGGCGCGCGGCGGCCACGGCCACGGGATGAGCGCGTGGAAGCTCCCGGCCGCCGTGGCGCTGGTGCGGATGGGGAACGCGGCGGCCGGGGGGCCGCTCCTGCTCGAGTACGCGCGCACGCACCCGCGCGATCCGCTGGTCGCGCGGCTCCAGCTCGAGCTGCGGCGGGGGGCGGCGCCGTGAGCGGCGCCGCGGCGAGCCCGGCGGAGCCGGGAGGCGGGCCGGCGGTCGAGGCGCCGCGACGCGGTGCGCGGCCGGGCGCGCTCGTCTGGGCGGCGGGCCTCGCCGTCGCGGTCTCCGTCGTGTTCAGGGTGTACGCCCTCGGGCGGCTCCCCGGGATCAACGGGGACGAGGCCTGGTACGGCGTCCAGGTCCGGGACCTGCTCGCCGGCGAGGGGATGGACTGGCGGACGCCGGCCGGAAGCCACGTCGCCCCGATCCACACCGGGTTGCTGGTGCTGCTCCACGCGGTCGCGCCTCCGTCGTTCGCGGTGCTGCGCCTCCCGTCGGTGATCGTGTCGCTCGCGCAGTGTGCGCTCGCGTGGTTCGTGGCGAGGCGGCACTTGGGGCCGCGCGCGGCGGGGTTCGCGGTCGTGCTCACGGCCGTGCTCCCCATCGACATCGCGTACGCCCGGCTCGGCTGGGACCCGAGCTCCACCGGCCTCATCGCGATCGCGGCCGCCGGCTGCGCCCTGTCCGGCGTGGCGTGGGCGAGCGCGGCGCTCTTCGGCCTCGGGCTGTTCGTGCACCCGACGAACGCGTTCCTCGCCCCCTTCCTCTGGATCGCCTTCCTGCTCGCGGACGCGAGCCGGGTCGGGTGGCGCCGCGCCGCCGTGCGCTCGGCGGTGCACGGGGCGCTCCTGCTCGCGGCGCTCGGGCTCCTCGCGGCGGTGCTCTCGGGCGGCACGGCAGGCGCCAACATGACGGCGAGCCCGAGGAACCCGTTCGCCGCCGGACCCTGGGCGACGTTCCTCCTGCGGTACGCGCGGCTGCTCAGCGGCGACACGGTCTTCCAGTACGTCGCGGGGAACGGGCTCGGCGCGGCGCGGACGCCCGCGGACCTCGGCGTGCTCCTGCTCCTCGCGGCGCTCCTCGCGGCCGGCGCGCGCCGGCTCGTCGGCCGCCGCGCCGGGGTGGAGGCGGGGATCGTGGCGGGGTGGCTCGCCACGCTCGTCGCGTTCTTCCTCTTCGCGGGCCCGCACGCGATGCAGCCGCACCTCGAGCGCTACGCGCTCGTGCTCGTCGTGCCGACGGTCCTCGCGGTCACCGCGCTGCTCCGCGAGCTCGAGGGCTGGAGCCACCGCCCCGCGCTGCCGGTCGGGATCGTCGCCGCGTGCGCCGCGCTCGCCCTCGCGGCGTTCGGGACGCGGTACCTCGCCGCGCTCGAGGAGACGGGCTCCACCTCCGCCGAGACGTTCTGGACGGGGCCCGTGGAGCCGAAGGCGGAGGCGTTTCGCCTCGTGTCGGCCGCGACCCCCGCCGCAGGGGCGCGGCTCGTCGCCGAGGACTGGTGGACGTACTGGCCGCTCGCCTACCTCGCCCGCGGCTCGCCCGTGCGGGTGGTCCGCGCCGAGGAGGCGCGGGGCCCGCCGCCTCCCGGCGGGACCTGGTGGGTCGGCTACGCGGGCGGTCCGCTCGAGCGCTGGGCGGCGGCGAGGCCGTGGATCCTGCCGCGCTTCGAGATCCGGGGCGCCGGCGGACGGACCGTCCTGCGCGTCTGGTGGGCCCCCATGGCCGATCCGCTCAGGGCACGGCCGACCGCCGGAGCGCCTCGCTGAAGGGATCGCGGCGCGACCCCGCCACGCACGCGACGAGCCCGTCGAGCACGCCGCACGTCGCTCCCGCCGCGTCGAACGCGCCGCGGACGCCGGGCTGGACGACGTAGAGGGTCGCCGGGTCGAGGCGCCCCGCGAGCACGCTGCGCCGGAGGTCGCGGCAGGCGGCCGCCGCGGCCGCGGCGTCCAGGCGCGCGGCGTACGCGCTGTTGTAGGTGGCGCCGAGCCGGTAGGCGAGGTCCGCGGCCGGCAGGTGCTCGTCGATCCCGTACGCCATCCCGCCGCACGCCTCCGGCGCGACCGGCGCCCCCGCGGCGAGCAGGAACGGCGGGTACAGGGCGACGTGCCGGTACGCGCCGCGCGCGACGCTCCAGGCCTCGCTCGACGCGGGGTGCCACCTCCCCGCCCGCCCGTCGAACGGGACGGGGGGCCGCACGTCTGCGAGCTGGACCGCGAGCGCGGCGCCGAGCGCGGCCGCGAGCGCGCGGGGCCGGTCCCGGAGGGCGACCGCGATCGCGGCGACCGCCCCGAGCACGGCGAGGTAGTGCAGCGGCCAGACGAAGCGTCCCGACGAGCGGAACGTGCTGGCCACGCCCGGGATCGCCGCCCAGAGCTCCAGCTCCGCGATCGGCTCACCGGCCGCGGTGATCCGGTCGGACAGCGCGAGGAGCGCGAGGACGGCGACCGCCGCGAGCGCGGGCCACGCCGCGCGCCAGCGCGACGCGGCGAGCGCGCGGAAGCGGGCGGCCGCGGCCACGGCGGCGCCCGCGCCCGCGAGGAGGACGCCCGCGCCGAGGTACGCGAACCCCTCGTACTGCCCGTGACCGAGCCGAGGCCCGCTCCAGAGGCGCGACCACCCCATCGGGCTCGCGAGCGCGAGGAGGTCGGCGGAGTAGAACCCGAACCCTCCCGCGGCGGTCGAGACGCCGCCGGAGAGGTAGCCGAACGCGGCGAGCCCGCCGGCCGCGGCGGCGACGAGCCCGGCGCCCGCGCCGAGCGCGGGGGTGGTCCGGAGCGCGCGGTCGACGAGCCGGAGCCGCAGGACGAGGGCGAGCGCGAGCGCGAGGCCCATCGCGAGGAGGTACGGGTGCGTCCCCGCGGCGACGACGAGCAGGAGCGCGGCGGCGCCCACCCGGCGCGCCGGGCCGCGCGCGAGCGGCGCGAGCGCGAGCCACAGGAACGCCAGCACGAGCCAGTGCGCGGCGAGGCTCGCGTGCCCCGTGTTCGGGCCGACGACGCGGTGGAGGAGCGGCGGCGCGAGCGCGAACAGCGCGCCGCCCAGCGCCCGGGCGACGGGCGCGCGCGCGGCGAGCGCGACGAGCTTCGCGCCCACGAACCCCTGGAGCGCGAAGCAGAGGAGGAGCCACGGCCCGACGTACTGGAACGTCTCGGGCAGGAGCGCCGAGGCGGGGCGGAGGAGCGCGCCGAGGAGCGGGATCGAGTCCGTGAACGCGAGCGTGCTGCCGATCGGGAACGGGTAGACCGGGTTCGCGCCGAGCGGCAGCCCGAGCGGCGCGAGCCGGTGGAAGGCCCAGCCGAGATAGCCCGCGGCCCAGTCGCCCCGCATCAGCCACGCGACGTTCGTGGGGTCGAGGACGGCCGCGTCCACGTGGCAGAGGAGCCAGGCCACGCCCGCGGCGGCGGCGGCGATCGCCGGCGCGTGCGGGCGAACGACGGCGGCGAGGCGAGCGGAGCGCCCCGGGGGCCACGCGGCGGCGGGCTCGAGCTGCGGAGGCGTGGTGGGAGCGCCGCTCGCGGCTCCGGCGTCGGGCGCTGGCACCGGGCGAGGATGGGTGACGGGCGCGGCGCGTGTCAATCGTCGCTCCGCGTCGGCGACGAGCGAGCTTCGCGCCGGGACGCGTGCCGAATGCAAACCCTGCGTGTGGGTCGCTGGGAGACGGTATGCGACGGCGTCGCCTGCAAGCGTGCGAGATGACGTGGGTCAGAACACGCGGGCTGGGTGATATCCCCCATCGGGTCGCCGGGGTGGAGACTCGGCCCGTGTTCCGGGGCCCTTCGGAACCGAGGAGTTGAGCGGGGTCCGCCGCGGAATTCCCTTTCACATTCCGCGACCCTCCGGGCTCACGCTTTGCACTTGGTACGTCCCCATGAGTATCCGGGCATACGTGTACGCAATGGTTGCGCTCGCCGCGATGATCCCGGCGACGGCGCTGGCCGCCAACACGGTGACGGCGACCGTCTCGCCGTCCGTCGACGTCGTGGCGGGCTCGACCGTGCAGATCGGCTGCCGGGCCGAGGGGAACGTCCCGACGGGCATGGGCAGCACGACCGTGGTGCAGGTCGCGATCACGGTGAGCGGCGTCGGCGGCGGCGGCACGGTGAACACGCCGCTCCTCACGAACGCCAAGCTCGTCCCGTGCACCGCCGATCCGACGAAGAGCTGCAGCGTGATCGAGGGATCCTCGGCCTGGGTGACGCCGACGAGCCCGGGCGCGCTGACGGCGACGTGCACCGGGAAGTTCCAGGGCACCTTCGGCTCGCCGACGTACGTGCCCGCCAATCCGACCGACCCCGGCCCCTGGACGGTCGCGCTCACCACGGTGCCCGGCACCGCCCTCCCGCCCGCGATCAGCGGCGTGAACGGCCCGGCCGAGGTCGTCGTCGACGCGAGCGCCGTGTACGAGGCGGTGGCGACCGACCCGAACACGCCGCCGAAGGCGCTCACGTACTCCTGGACGGCGACGGGCGGGACCGTGACCCAGGACGCCACCAACCCCGCGCTCGCCGCGTGGCAGGCCCCGGCGTCGACCGGCACCTACACGCTGACGGTCGCGGTCTCGAACGGCACGGCGACCGTCACCGCGGACAAGGTCGTCAACGTCGCGATCGCCGCGTACCAGGCGAGCCTGCCGCTCCCGCTCGGCGCCCCGACCCGCCTCGCCTCCAACGGCCTCGGCGGGGTGTTCGTGGTGGACGGCTCGCTGCCGCCCGGGACGATCGCGGTCGCGACGGCCAGGGGCGAGGCGCGCGGGTTCGCGAGGCTTCCGGAGTCGGTGCTCGCGGTCGCGACCGGCGCCGGGTACGTCTGGGCGACGACGACGATGGGGAACCTGTACAAGGTCGACCCGGTCACGGGGCGCTCGCTCGGCAGCGTCGCGCTCGCCTCCGGCCGGTTCAACCGGCCCGCCGGCATCGCCTACGACCCCGCGAACATGACGCTGTGGGTCGCGGACCAGAACGCGGACCGCGTCCGCGTGCTCACGCCGGACGGCGCCACGGTCGCGGTCCTCGCGACGGTCGGCGGCTCTCCGCTCAAGGCGCCGGTGGACGTCGCCATCGACGGCGCGAGCGGCAAGGCGTTCGTCGCGGTGCTCGACCCGGTCAAGACCGACGCCACCGACGGCTACCTGCTCCACGTGTTCGATCTCGCGACCCGCGCCCACGTCGGCTCCTACGTCCCGCGCGGAAGCTCCCTCGGGCAGGTCTCGAGGTCCGGCGGCATCACCGTCGGCTCCGCCGGCGTCTACGTGTCCGACGCGTACCAGGGCGTCGTGCAGGTCGTCTCGGCGACCGGCGCGGGCGTGGCGACGATCGGCTCCTGGGGGCGGGCGGAGGGCCAGCTCACGACGCCCCAGGGGCTCGCGGTCCTCGCGAACGGCGACCTCGCGGTCGCGAACAAGGACCTGAGCCGCATCGAGCGCTTCGGCGCAGGCAACCCGCTGCCGACCTGCGGGACCGTCGAGCAGCCCGACACGGACTGCGACCTCCTCCCCGACCTGTGGGAGTCCACGAACGGGCTCAACCCGAGCTGGGCCGGTGACGGCCTCGCGAACCTCGACGGCGACGGCCTGAACAACGCCGAGGAGCTGGCGGCCGGGACGAACCCCAACGCCGCCGACACGGACGGGGACGGGTTCTCCGACTCCGACGAGCTCGCCTCCGGCTTCGACCCGCGCAATCCGGACGACCACAAGGTGATGGTGCGGCCCTCGGCGCCCGCCGAGTCGCCGCCCGGCCTCGTGAAGCTCTCCGCCGTCGCGACCGGCCCGGGCACCTGCTCCGTCGGCTGGACGCAGAAGGGCGGCCCGACCGTGCCGCTCGCCGGCGCCGACACCGCGAACGCGTCCTTCGTCGCGCGCGCCGCGGCGAGCTACGAGTTCGACGCGATCGCGACGTGCGGCGGCGTGATGAGCGCGCCCGGCCGCGCCGCGGTCGTCGTGAAGAACGTCCCGCCGATGGCCGACGCCGGCACGGTCGTCGTCGCCGCGCCGGGGAGCCCCATCCGCCTCGACGCACTCGCCTCGTCGGACGCCAACGGCGGCGCCCTGGCGTTCGCCTGGGACCAGATGCTGGGCGCCCCGCTCGTCGGCTCGCAGACGGGCGGCACGCTCGCCGCGCGGCCGCGCGGCGCGGGCCTCTACGCCTTCCAGGTCACCGTCTCCGACGTGGAGGGGGCCTCGTCGACCGCCGAGGTGCCGGTGCTCGTCGCCGAGGGCCAGGCGCCCACGGCGATCGCGAAGATCCCCGCCGACGCGCAGGTCGGCGCGACCGTGTGGCTCGACGCGAGCGAGAGCGTCGTCCCGCCCGGCGCGACGTTCTCGTGGCAGGAGGTGGCGCGGCCAGCGTCCCGGCCGCCGGCCACGCTCACCGGCGCGAACGAGGCGGTGGCCTCGTTCGTCCCGCAGGCCGAGGGCCGGTACGCGTTCGAGGTGACGGCCGGGATGGGCCCGCTCCGGGCGCCGCCCGCGCGGGTCGAGGTGTTCGTGGCGGCCGCGAACGGCGCGCTCCCGACCGTGTCCGCCGCGGCGCCGCCGTCGATCGTCGCCGTCGGCGCGCCCGTCGCGCTCGACGCGACGCCGAGCCCGTCCAGCGCGCAGGTCGCGTGGCGGCAGCTCTCCGGCCCCGCGGCGGGCCTCACCGGCGCCGACTCGGCGTCGGCGACCGTGGTGCCGTTCGCGGCCGGGTACCACGTGTTCGAGGCGACCGTGAAGGACGGCGCCGCCGAGGGCCACCCGACGCGCGTCGCGTTCGAGGCGCGGACCGGCGGGGCGGCGATCCCGCAGGCGAGGATCGCGACGCCGACCGGGGACGCCTGGGTCGGCCAGCTCGTGTTCCTCGACGGCCGCGCCAGCACGGGCGCGGCGCGGTTCCGCTGGACGCAGGTCGCGGGCCCGTGGGTCGCCTTCGGCACGCAGGCCTCGGTCGCGACGGTCCGCCCGCTCGCCGTCGGCCGGTACGTCTTCCAGCTCGTCGTGGACGACGGCGTGACCCGAAGCGCGCCGGCCACCGTCGAGGTCAACGTCGTCTCCGGGGAGGCCCAGTGATGCGGTCCGCCAGACTTCTCGCTCTCGCGCTGCTCGCGGCGGCGCCGCTCCTCGCCCGCGCGGCGGACGCGCCGCAC
>DASSSJ010000008.1:0-19342 GCA_035708485.1 Anaeromyxobacter sp.
CGCAACATCGGCGGCATCATCATCATCGACTTCATCGACATGGACAAACCCCAGAACCGCGACAAGGTCTTCAAGGCCTTGCAGGACGCGCTGGGGCGGGACAAGGCGAAGACCAACGTCCTCAAGATCTCCGAGCTCGGCCTCGTCGAGATGACGCGCAAGCGCGTCCGCGAGTCGGTGACCCGGATGATGAACGAGCCGTGCAGCTACTGCGACGGCAAGGGGCACGTGAAGTCGAGGATCACCATCGCGTACGAGATCTTCCGGGAGATCCGGCGCGAGGCGGCGCACTACCGCGAGCCCGTGCTCGTGGTGAACTGCCACCCCGAGGTCGCGCGCATCCTCCAGGGCGCCGAGCGCGACGAGCTGCGGTACCTGATGGACCGCTTCAACAAGACCATCCAGGTGCGGCCGCAGCAGAACTACCACCAGGAGCAGTTCGACATCTACGGCCGCCAGGATCGCGGCGAGCAGCCGAAGGATCGCGAGCGCGAGGGGAACCGCGAGCGCGAGGGGAGCCGCGAGCGCGAGGGGAGCCGCGAGCGCGAGCAGCGTGGCGGCGACCGCGAGCGCGATCGCGACCGCGGCGGGCGCGGCGGCGGCGGGCGCGACCGTGAGCGCGGCGGGGACCGCGACCGCGGCGAGCGCGGTGGCGATCGCGAGCGCGGCGGCGAGCGGGGCCGCGGCGGCGAGCGCGACCGCGGCGGCGAGCGGGACCGTGGCGGCGACCGCGACCGCGACCGCGCCGGCGACCGCGACCGCGGCGGCGAGCGCGGCGGCGAGCGCGACCGCGGCGGCGAGCGCGACCGTGGCGGCGAGCGGGACCGTGGCGGCGACCGCGACCGCGACCGCGGCGGCGAGCGGGGCGGCGAGCGCGACCGCGGGGGGCGGCGGCAGGACGAGCAGGCGGCAGAGGCCGAAGGCGGGACGGGCGGCACGACGCGCGGGGAGAGCTAGGCATGACGGCGCGGACGGACGCGGGCGAGGAGGTCAGGCGCCTCGAGCGCGCCCTCCGCGCGCTCCCGTCCGCGGTCAAGACGGCGCTGCGCGTCCTCGAGGGCGAGAACGTTCGCCTGCGCGCGATGGCGCTCACCTACATCTCGCTCTTCGCGCTCGTCCCCGCGCTCGTGGTCGCCTTCTCGGTGGTGCAGGCGTTCACCGGGATGGAGCGGATCAGCGCCCGCGTCAACGAGTTCCTGTTCGAGAACCTCGCCGTCGGCGCCCGCGCGACGATCGAGCCGTACCTCACGAAGTTCGTGCAGAACGCGCACCTGACGAGCGCCGGGCTCGTCGGCGGCGCGCTCCTCGTCTGGTCCGCGGTGAGCCTCTTCACGAACGTGGACGGCGCGGTGAACCAGATCTGGGCGATCCGCCGCCGCCGGAGCCTCAAGGAGCAGGCCGTCATCTACTGGGTCGGGCTCACCCTCGGCCCGCTCCTCCTCGCCGCCTCGGTCATGGCCGGGCACACCGCGCGCGAGTGGCTCGCGGGGAGCGGCGTCGCGTTCCTCGCGAGGGCGGCGAGCGCGATCCTCACCTGCATCGCCTTCGCGGTGCTCTACCTCATCGTCCCGAACACGAAGGTGAGCGTGCGGGCCGCGGCGCTCGGCGGCCTCGTCGCCGGCGTCGCGTGGGAGCTCGCGAAGTGGGGCTACACCTTCGCGGTCGCGCGGATCTTCAAGTACCAGGCGATCTACGGCTCCGTCGCCGCGATCCCGATCTTCCTGCTGTGGCTCTACGTCTCGTGGGCGATCCTGCTGTTCGGCGCCCGGCTCTCGTACGTCGTGCAGTACGCGTCCGTCCTCATCGAGGGCACGCCCCACCCCGGCACGAAGCTCGGCCGGGAGATCCTCGCCGGGCGCGTCATGCTCGCGGTCGCCCGCGCGTTCGACGACGGACGCGGCGAGCCCCCGGACGGCGGCGAGCTGGCGACGCAGCTCGCCCTCGACGCGGACGACGCCGGCGAGGCGATCGCCGTCCTGCGGCAGGGCGGCCTCGTCGTCGCGGTGGCGGACGGCGGGCTCGTCCCTGCGCGGCCGCTCGAGCGGATCACGCTCGAGGACGTCCGCCGGGCCATCGGCGGCACCGAGGAGGCCGAGGCGAGGGGTGGCGCCGTCGGCGGCGGCCTCGTGGGCGCGCTCGTCTCCGGTGCCGAGGACGCGGCCGCGGCGCGGCTCGCGGCGGTGAGCTTCCGCGAGCTGTGCGACAAGGACCGCGCGGGTCGGGCGCCCGCCCGTCCGGATGCCTCGACGGAGGGGGGCGGGGAGGCGGCCCGGAAGGCCTCTGCGGGCTGAATCCGCTGCCCCGGCGCGTGGGATCCGTCCATACCATCGGATCCCTTGCTGATTTCGGATCCTTCGGCTAGGCTCATCTCGTCCCGAGCGGCGCATCCAACGGTTGGCCGCCCAGCCTCCGGAGTCCCGATGCTGAAGTCGGATCTGATCAACATCCTCGTGGTCAAGCGCGGCGTCACTCAGAAGCAGGCCGAGGCGACCATCGAGACGATCTTCGACTCGATGAAGGACGCGCTCTGCCGCGGCGAGAACATCGAGATCCGCGGCCTTGGCGCCTTCCACGTGAAGCACTACGACGGCTACCAGGGGCGCAACCCCAAGACCGGTGAGGTGATTCCGGTGAAGCCGAAGCGCGGGATCCTCTTCCGCACCGGCAAGGAGCTGCGCGACCGCGTGAACCATCCCGAGACGCCGCCCGAGGGCGAGGGGCAGGGCCAGGGCACGCCCCCGGTCGCCGCCGGCGCGTAAGGTAGCGGGATCGTTCGTGGTGACGGAGTCGCCCCCGCGGGGGCCCGGCTCGTCGTAGCTTGCGCGCGCGGCCGGTGCGGCCGCACGCGCGCGCCATCCCGTAAGGCGTATATGAGCGCGCCGCGATTGCAGTTTCGGCGCGGTCAGGCGGTCGCCGGCTCCCGCTCCGCGCCGAACCCGAGCCGCCCTACCGGCCGCACCGGCAGCTCCGGGGGGAGCTCCTCGTAAGCCAGCACGGCGACGCGCGGGAACCGGGGCGCGAGCAGGCCGCGGAGCGCGCGGCGCACGTCCGGGCTCGCGAGCAGCACGGGCGGGGCGTCGTGGCCCCGGAGCTCCTCCGCGAGGCTCTCGAGGAGGCGCGCCGCGAGCGCGGGGTCGAGCGCGAGCGCCTCTCCCGCGAGCCCCTCCCGGACCGCGGCCTCGGCGCCCGGATCGAGGAGGAGCGCCGGGAGCGGACCGTCGCCCGCGCAGCGGTGGCCGATGTGCCGGGCGAGCGCGCGCCGCGCCATCTCCGCGAGGGCGGCCGAGCCGCGCTGGGGTCCGGCCTCGAGCAACGCCTCGAGGATCGTCCGCAGCGGCCGGATCGAGACGCCCTCCTCGACGAGCCGGCGCAGCACGTCCGCGAGGAGCGCCGGCGGGAGCTGGCGCGACGCCTCCCGCACCAGCGCGGGCGCGGAGGCCTCGAGCGCGTCGAGGAGCGCCTGGACCTCCTGGACGCCGAGGAGCTGGTGCGCGCTCCGGGACAGCGCCCAGGCCGCCTCGGCGAGGACGCGGTCGAGAGGGCCACGCACGGGGCCGAGGCGCGCCGCGCGCTCCGCGTCGGCGGCGGCGACGAGGGAGATCGTGCGGCCGGTGAGCGGGTCGCGCTCGGGCGTGCACGCGATCCCGACGAGGGCGAGCTCGTCCGGCGGCGCGAGCGCGGCGGCCTCGCCGCCGGGCGCGCGGCCCGTGCCCGCGGGGACGTCGTCGACGAGGAGGCGCCACCCTCCCGCGGGGAGCGCGCCCGGAACGATCGCGATCTGCGGGACGCGCACGCCGAGATCGCGCCAGAGGCGCTCGCGCACGGCCGAGAGCCCGTCGCGCGCGGGGCGGCCGCCGTCGGCCTGCGCGACCGCGAGGAGGTCCGCCGCGACCTCGAGCACGACCGGCGACGTGGGGGCGAACGGCGCGTCCGGCGCCGCCGGCGGCGGCGGCGCCGCGGCCTCCGCCGCGCGCCCGCGCCGCGCGAGCCGGTGGGCGCCCGCCGCCGCCGCGCCGGCGAGCGCGAGGAAGGGCGCCGCGGGGAGGCCCGGGGCGAGCGCGAGCGCCGCGCAGAGGGCGGCGACGGCGGCGAGGGCGCCCGGCTCCGCCACGAGCTGCCGGCCGATCTCGGTGCCGAGCGACGCGTCCTCGTCCTCGGAGGCGACGCGCGTCACCGCGATCCCCGCCGACACCGCGACGAGGAGCGCCGGGATCTGGGAGACGAGGCCGTCGCCGATGGCGAGGAGCGCGTAGCGCCGCGCGGCGGCGGAGAGGTCCATCCCGCGGAGCGCGCCCGCGACGAGCCCGCCGACGACGTTCACGAGGACGATGGCGATCCCCGCGATGGCGTCGCCCTTCACGAACTTGAGGGCGCCGTCCATCGCCCCGTAGAGCTGGCTCTCGCGCTCGAGGGCGCGCCGCCGCCGCCGCGCCCCGGCCTCGTCGAGCGCGCCCGCGCGGAGCTCGGCGTCGATCGCCATCTGCTTGCCCGGCAGCGCGTCGAGGGTGAAGCGCGCCGCGACCTCCGCCACCCGCTCCGCGCCCTTCGCGACCACGAGCAGCTGGACGAGGGTGAGGATCGCGAACACGACCGCGCCCACCACGGCGTTGCCCTGCACGACGACGCGGCCGAACGCCTCGATCACGCGCCCCGCGTCCCCGCGCGAGAGGACGAGGCGCGTGGACGAGACGTTGAGCGCGAGCCGGAAGAGCGTCGTGAGGAGGAGCAGGGTCGGGAAGCTCGCGAAGCCGAGCGCGCTCCGGGCGAAGAGCGTCACGACCAGGATCGCGGCGGCGGCGGCGAGGTTGAGCGCGAGGAGCGCGTCGAGCGCCGCGGGCGGGAGCGGGGCGACGAGGAGGAGGACGACGGACAGGACCGCCAGCGCGAAGAGCGCGTCCCCCGCGCCGCGGACGCGCGCGAGGAGCGCGGCCGCCGCTGCGGCGGCGCGGGAGAGCGGGAGCGGGACGGAGCGGGGGGCGTTCGCGATCACGGGGAGGAGGGCTCCTGGGCGGCGTAGAGGTGCGCGAGGACCGCGGCGGCGGCCTCGTAGAGCTGCTCGGGGATCTCGTCGCCGACCTCGGCGAGCCGGTGGAGGGCGCGCGCGAGCGGGAGGTCGCGGACGATCGGGACGCCCGCGCGGCGCGCCGCCGACCGGATGCGCGCCGCGGCCAGCCCCGTCCCCTTCGCGACGACGCGCGGCGCGTCCTCGCCGCCGCGCTCGTGCCGCAGGGCGACGGCCACGTGCGTCGGGTTCACGACGACGACGGTCGCCCGTGACACGGGGCCCGCCTCGAGGAGCGCGCGGTGGCGCCGCCGGCGCTCGGCGCGGTGCGCCGGATCGCCGTCGTCCTCCTTCTGCTCTCGCCGGACCTCGTCGCGCGTCATCATGAGCGCGCGCCGGTGGCGGTGGCGGGCGATCGCCCAGTCGAGCGCGCCGAACGCGGCGAACGCGGCGGCGAGCCGCAGCGCGAGCGCGTGGAGCGCCGGCAACGCCCGCAGCGCGGCGCCGGGCGCCGCGCGCGGGAGCGCGGCGAGCGCGGTGGATTCGCCGAGCCACGCCGCCGCGATGACGAGGAGGACGGCGGCCTTCGCGAGCCCCAGGCCGACCTGGAGGAGGTGCGCCGTCGAGGCGAGCCGCCGGATCCCGCGGAGCGGATCGATCCGCTCGAGGCGCGGCCGGAGCGCGCCGGGGAAGAAGCCGACGCCGGCTTGCAGCGCGCCCGCGAGCGCCCCCGCGGCGAGCGCCCCGAGCCCCGGCGCGAGCGAGAGCCGGAGCGCCGTCGCGGCCGCCTCCCGCAGGGTCGCGACGGGGTCCGGGGACGCGCCGGCGGCGCCGGCGAGCGCGCCGCGGACGAGGCGCGCCAGCTCCGCCGCCGCGGCGGGCCCCGTCGCGATCGTCGCGGCGAGGCCGCCGAGCAGGGCGGCCGCGCCGGTCAGCTCCGCGCTCCGCGCCACCTCGCCGCGCCGCCGCGCCTCGCGCAGCCGGCGCGGGGTCGGCGGCTCGGTCCGGCTCGCGCCGCTCACGGCGTCCCCCCGGCGAGGGCGGAGGGGAGGCGGCCCGCGAGCGCGACGAGCGACACGAGGCGGCCCGCCAGCGCGCTCGCGCCCGCGGCGAGCGCGAGGAGGCCGAGCCCGGCGCGCGCGGGCTGGGCGGCGTTCACCGCTCCCAGCTGCGGCGCGACGCGCGCGACGAGGGCGAGCGCGAGATCCGCGGCGAGCACGCCCGCCGCGACGGGCGCCGCGAGCGCCACGGCGCACGCGAGCACCTCGGCCGAGACGAGCAGCGCGGCCTCCGCGGCGGGCCCGGCCGGGAGCGGCGCGCCCGGCGGCACGGCGGCGAAGCTCCCGACGAGCCCGGCCACGACGAGCCGATCCGCCCCGCACCACGCGGCGAGGACGACGACCCACTGCGCGAGGAGGTCCCCCGCCGCGCTCTCCCGCTGCCGGATGGGCGCGACGTGGAGCTCGGCGAGCGTCGCGCCCCGGAGCGTGTCGGCGAGGCGCCCCGCCGCGCGCGCGGCCTCGACGGGCGCGGCGGCGATCACCGCGAGCGCCGCGCCGAGCGCGAGCTCCCGCGCCCCCGCGGCGACGAGGCCGAGCGCATCCGCCGGGAGACCCGGCGCGGCGCCCGCGAGGGCCGCCCCGGCGGCGCCCAGCACCGCCGCGAGCGAGATCCGCACGACCGGCGGGACGAGCGGTCCGCCGAGGAACGGGGACGCCATGGCGACGGGGAGGAGGCGCAGCGCGGCGAGCAGCGCGCCGGGGAGCGCGGCGGCGAGGTCCGCAGGAGGCGTCACGGCGCCGCCCTCGTCGCGAGCGCGAGGCACTCGGCGGCGAACCGGGCGACGCGGGCGCCGATCCACGGCGCCGCGACCGCCAGCGCGACCAGCACGGCGACGAGGCGCGGCACGACGCCGACGGTCGGCTCCTGGACCTGCGTGGCCGCCTGGAGCACGCCCGTCGCGGCGCCCACGACGAGCGCGGCGCCGAGCGGAGGCGCGGACACGAGGAGCGCGACGACGAGCGCCTCGCGGACGAGCTGGAGGAGGGCGGGCTCCACGATCAGCTCGCGTACGAGAGCGCCAGCGTCCGGGCGAGGAGCTTCCACCCGTCCACCGCGACGAGGAGGAGGAGCTTGAAGGGGAGCGCGACGGACGTCGGCGACAGCTGCGTGAGCCCGAGCGCGAGGAGCACGTTGGAGACCACCAGGTCCACGACGAGGAAGGGGACGAAGACGAGGAAGCCGATCGTGAAGGCCCGCCGGAGCTCCGACACGACGAACGCGGGCGCGAGCACGGCGAAGTCGTCGTCGGCCGGCGCCGCGCCGGGGCGCAGGCGGGCCGCCACGTCGCGGAACGCGGCGCGATCGTCCGCCCGGGCGTGGCGCGCGAGGAACGCGCGCACCGGGCCGGCCGCGCGCGAGAGCGCCGCGGCGGCGCCGGCGACGCCGTGCTCCCGCGGCGCGGACCGGGCGAGCGCGTACGCCTCCTCGGCGACGGGCGCCATCACGAGCGCGGACAGGACGAGCGCGAGGCCCGTGACGGCCGTGCTCGGCGGGACCTGGGGCGCGCCGAGCGCGGAGCGCGCGATGGAGAGGACCACCGCGATCTTGAGGAAGGAGGTGAGCGTCACGACCGCCGCCGGGAGCAGCGCGAGCAGGCCGACGAGGACGAGCAGCTCGGCGGGCCGATCGGCGATCGGGCCCGCCGAGGGGACGAGCGCGGCCGCGATCACGGCCGCGCCTCCGCGGGCGCGCCGAGCTCCGCGACGAGGGAGACGCCTCCGCGCGCGTAGCCGACGAGGAGCCGGCGGCCGCCGGCCTCGACGAGCGCGACCCCCGCGTCGCCCGCGAGCGCCTGCCGCGCGACCACCCAGAGCTGCGGGGGCGACGCGGCGCGCCCGCGGCGCCGCGCGAGGGCCGCCGCCGCGCCGACCACGGCGGCGGCGAGCGCGGCGCGCGCGGCGGACGCGGAGAGGGCGCCGGGCGAGAGGGCGAGGAGCGCCGCCGCGGGGACCGCCGCGACGGCGAGCGCGGCGCGGCCCCGCGGCGAGCCCGCGAGCCGGCGGGCCGCGGCGATCACGGCGTCACCTCGACGGACAGCACGCGGACGCCGACCGCGCCGTCGACGTCCACGAGCTCGCCGCGCGCGACGGCGCGTCCGCCGGCGCGGAGCGTCACGAGCCCGCGCCGGTCCACCGGGAGCGGCAGCACCGTGCCCGGCTCGAGCCGGGCCAGCTCGCCGAGCGGGATCTCGATCCGGGCGAGCTCGACCTCGAGCGTCACCGGGAGCTGCGCCGTCCTCTCCGTCATCGCGGCCTCCTCCACCTGGAACGAATCGGCCTCGCGCCGGCCGCGGATCGCCGCGCCGCCGGGGAGGACGAGGGTCGCGGCGCCGTCCGCGAGGGGGTCCGCGTCCACGACGACCACGTCGCCGGGCGAGAGGAGCTCGAGCTCCTCCGCCGCGAGCGCGACGGTCCCGCGGCGCAGCGAGAGCGGGATCCGGAGCGCCGCGGCGGCGCCGTCGGCCGACCCCGGGCCGCGCACGGCCCGGACCGCCGCCGGAGGGACGAGGAGCCGCGCGCGGCCGGCGACGTCGCCGGCCACCACCGTGAGCTCGATCGCGAGCGCGCCCGCCACGTCGGAGGCCGCCCGCGCGAGGCGAGGCGCGAGCGTCGCCTCGATCGCCGCCACGGACGCCGCGCCGTCCAGCGCCGCGAGCGCGAACAGCTCGAGCGCGGCGGCCTCGACGGGCGTGAGCGCCGTCGCCCCGACCGGCGCGCCGGGGCCGCCGGCGAGCACGTCGACGAGGCGGACGACGAGCGCGGGCTCGACCTCCAGGACCGCCGCGGCCGGCAGCGCCGCGAGCTCGAGGCCGAGCCGCGCCGTCGGGATGCGGGGCGGCGGAACGCCGGCGAGCGCGGCGCCGGTCACCATGACCTCGCGCCCGAGGAGGGTGCCGAGCCCGCGGGCCGCCGCCGCCGCCGCGTCGCGCCCGGCCGCGCGCGCGCCGGCCGTCAGCTCCGCGAACCCGCGGGAGACGGCCGGGAGGTCGAAGGGGAGCGCCATGCCACGCGTGGCTTCCACGGCGCGTGCCACGCGGCCGAGCGCGCCACGACGGGCGTTTCCGGACGGCGCCGGCGCGCGCGAGGCCGGCGGCCGAACGCGCCGGCCGCTCAGCGGCCGATCGCCTCGCGGCAGAGCCGCTCGAGGACCACCGCCGCGCGCGTCGTCGCCCCCGCGTCCGACGACGCGAGCGTCCGCAGGAGGGCGGCGATCCGAGGCCGCTCGGAGGCGGCCACCGCCTCGGCGCGCCGCACCCGCGCGACCGGCGGGTCCGCGGCGAGCGCGCCCGCGAGGGCCCGCAGGCGTTCGCGACGCGGCGCGCCCGCGAGCTCCGCGGCGGCGGCGATCGCAGCGGAGGCGTCCGCCGCGGCCAGGCGGCCGAGCAGCGCTCCCGCGCGCGCGGGGTCGAACACCGCGGCGAGCGCGGCGATCCGTCGCTCGCGATCGGTCATGCGCGCGCGCCTCGCCGCGCGCGCGCCAGGAGGCCCGCGGCGCCGATGCCCGCGGCGCCGAGGGCGGCCGCGGCCGCGAGGCCGATCAGGAGGTGGGACCGGCTCCCGTCCGGTGCGTCCGCGGTCCCGAAGCTCGCCTGCGCCGCCTCGGCGACGACGACCGACACCGCGCCCGCGTCGAGGCCGTCGGCCGCGCCCGCCACGAGGGCGCGGATCCCCGGCTCGAGCTCGCGGACCGCCGTGCACGCGGCGCGCCGGCACTTGACGAGCACCGCGGCGCGTGCGGGCGGGAGCGCGCCGGGACGGAGCGGGTCCGGCTGCGGCAGGCCGACGTGGACGCGCGCCTCGACCACGCCGTCGATCGCCTCGACGCTGCGCGCGAGCTCCCCGCCCAGCGCGTGGAGGTAGAGCGCGTGCTCCTCCGTGGGGGTCGGCACCATCGAGCCCTTCGAGAACACCTCGGCGAACCCGGGCGGCCGCGCCCGCGGCAGCGATCGCTCCGCCAGCACCCGCTGGGCACGCCCCGCGTCGCGCGCCGGCACCGACACCGTGAAGCCCGCGTCGGCCCCGCCCTCGCGCTCCTTGGACGCCGGGATGCCCGCCTCGTCCAGCGCGACGACGACCTCGTTCGCCTGCGGCTCGGCGAGCCCGTGCAGGATCTCCTCGGCGGCGCAACCGCCGAGCACGAGGGCGGCGAGCGCGGCGAGGATCGACGTGGGGGCGGCGACGGGGCGCACGGCGGCTCCTAGACCTGCGCGTTCACGGCCTGCTTCACCGACTGAGCGCCCTGCTCGACGAGCTTCGTCGCGAGGTCCACCGTCTGCGCGCAGCGGTAGGCCTCGGCCTGGAGGCCGATGAGCTCGGCCGCGGTGAACGTCTTCCCGGACCGCGCCGCGGCGAGGACGGCGTCGAGCCTCGCCTGCGCGCGCTCGACGCTCTCGAGCGCGGAGAGGGCGGGCGGTGCCGGCGCCGGCGCGTGGACGGCGCCGCCGGCCCGGAGCGGCGTCCGGGACTCGAGCAGCGCGGCGAAGCGCTCCGCCGCGGAAGCGACGGGCGCGGTCGGGGGGGCGGCGGCGGGCGCGCCGACGGGCAGGACGGGCATGTTCCGCTCCGGGTGGAGGCGAGTGCGGGCGCATCAGTGGATGTTGTTGATGGCCGCCTTCGCGCTGTCGTGCTTCACCTTCATGACGTTCGAGAGCGCGGTGAACTCCCGGCTCTCGCGCTGCATGTTCTCCTGCAGCTGCAGGTACTGGAGGTTGAACGTGCGCGCCTCCTGCTGGAGCGCGCGCGTCGCGGCGAGGACGCCGTCCTCGCCGGGCTCCGCGACGCCGCTCGCCGCGGTGCCGGCCGCGACCGCGCTCGCGCCGGACGTCCCCGGGTCGGCCGCGAGCGCGGAGGCCTTGCCCCGGGCCGCGCCCGCGGCGGAGCGGACGGCCGCCGAGAGCGCCATCCCCCCGGGCACGTACGGCGCCGCGAGCTCGACCGTGGACGCGACGCCGCGCACGAGCCCGGCCGCCGCGGCGCGGAGGGTGACGCCGAAGCGGCCGGGCTCGGCCTTGCGCTCGGTGGTGGGCGCGACGGTGATCGACTCGATCCGGTTCATGGAGGTCTCCTCGGAACCACACCCCGAGCAACCGGCGTGCCGCGCCGGGTCCTGGACGAGGCGGGCACGCTCATCGTGCTCGCGTCTCCGCGTCGCACCCACGGCAACCGCCTGCCCGCGCGGGACGGCGAGATGTGCGCATGCGGCGCGAACGAGCGGCCGCTCGGCGCCGGCTCCGTTCGCGCCGCGGCCCGCAGGGCCCGCCGCGCGTCCGGCCGCGACTCCGTTGGAGGTTCAAATGACGGAGATCAAGCGAAGTCGTGCCGACGCGGCGCGCAGTGGCCACCACCACGCTGACCCTCGCCGCGAGTGCTCTGTCCCCGGGCGGGGGAAGTCCCTTTCAGGAGGAGAAGACCGTGACCGGCAAGCTCTCGACCGCGCTCAGGACCGTACTCGCCGTCGCCGCCTCGGCGGGCATCTTCGCGTGCGGAGGGTCGTCCGACCCGGGGACGGACGACTCCGCTTCCTCGGTGAAGGCCATCGCCGGCTGGGTGTTCACGACACCCCTGCCGCCCAGGACCGTTTTCGTCGTCGCGCCGGTGCAGTCGCACGAGATGCTCGCGTTCACCCTCGTGGTGACGGGCTACCGGGACACGCGCATCACTCGCATGGCGTTCCAGGTGATGGGCACGATCCCGGCGGGGAGCCTCGCGAACTACCGGCTCGTCTGGTTCGCGGACGGGCGCAGGAGGGGGGCCGCGCCGCCCACCGTGCTCGGCACGAACGACGGGACGATCTGGGCGCCTCCGTCGAGCCCGATCGTCATCCGGTTCGCGACGCCGCTCACGCTGCCGAGGAACTTCAACGGCGAGTTCGCGCTGCTCGCGGACGTGAACGGCGGCGCCGGTACCTTCGTGACGCCGCAGCTGCAGACCGTGACGATGGACCAGGGCGCGGGGGAGGTGTACGTGACCGACACGTGCGATCTGCCGCTCGCGGGCGACACGTTCTACGTCAAGTGAGCCGGCGAGCCGGCGTCCGCGGCCGGCGGCGCAGGCCCCTGAGCGCGCTCGGTGAGTGCGCGCGGGGCTCCGGGGAGCGAGCGCGCGGCGCCGTCGCGGAGGTCGCGCCGAGCCGGCCCCTGACGGTGCGCCGAGGGTCCGCGGAGCGCGGCCGCGCATTCGCAGGCGCGCTGCCGACGACGCCGCCCGGGCGCCGCGGCGACGCGACGGCGCCGATCCGCCCAGCACGGGCGCTGATACGATTCCGGGATGGTTCCGCTCGCGCTCGCCGTCGCGCTCGCCGTCGCTGCGACCCCGCCGACTCCGGCGGTGCCCGGCCCCCAGATCGCCCGGACTCCCCCGGCGCCCGCGACCGCCTTCGTCCTCGCCGACGTGCTCCGCCTCCGGTCCGAGCCCGCGGAGAAGGCGCCGGTCGTGGCGCGCCTGCGGATCGGCACGCGCGTCGAGGTGCGCGAGGAGCGCGGGGAGTGGAGGCGGGTCGCCTTCGGCGCGCACGAGTGGTCCCGCGTGGTCGGCTGGACGCGGCGGTCGCTGCTCGGGCCCGCGCCGCTCCGGCGCGACGAGGCGCTCGCCCGCGCGAGCGCGGCGAGCGGCGCCGAGAAGATCGGCTGGCTCGAGCGCGCGGCGGCGATCGACCCGGGGCGGCGCGCGACCTGGCTCGCCCTCGCCGAGGCGCAGGAGGCGGCCGGCGCGGCCGATCGCGCGCAGCGGTCGCGGGCGATCGCGGCCGGGGGGCTGCCGGGCTTCCTCGCGACGTGCCGGGTCCTCGACGAGGCGGGCACGGTCATCGTGCTCGCGGCGGAGTGGTCGCCGGGGCAGGACACGCGCCGGCTCACCGATCAGCTCCTGTCCGAGGAGGAGCACCCGCCGGACAAGGCGGCGCTGCGGCGCGAGCTGGCCCGGCTCGTGGACGAGGTCCCCGCCGCCGCGTGGTTCCGCTTCGGCGGCGCCGCGCTCGAGGGGAGCCCCTTCGCGCGGGCGGAGGTCGTGAAGGAGCTCGACCACTGCATCGACGAGGAGAACGTGGCGCTGAAGCTCGCCGATCCCGGCGGGCCGACCGGCGAGCCGTGCGCGCGCGACGACCAGTGGCTCGCGACCACGATCCCGCTCGCGCCGCTCCCGACCGAGCCGGCCGCCCTCGACGCGAGGATGCGCGCCGCCCTCGTGGCGCGGGCCGTCTCCGCCGTGGACCGCGCCGAGGTCCGCCGCATCCCCGGCGCGCCGGCGCTGCGCTGGGTCCGCTTCGCCGGCCCCGCGAGGAAGGGAGCCGAGATCCTCGACGAGGAGACCGGACTGGCGAAGCCCATCGGCAAGCGGATCGAGGGCTGGGCGCTCTTCGGCGACGGCCCCGACCCGCTCGCGCACGAGGTGCTGACCACCGAGGATCCCGCGACGAGGCTCCCGCCCGGAGAGCAGCCGGAGCAGGCGGAGATCTGGACGCCGGCGTGGTCGCTCGTCGCGCTCCGGCCGGGCGTGCGCGTGGCGGCGATCGCGTGGCGCTGGTTCTCGGGCGGAGGGGACGGGCAGTCCTGGGGAGCGAGCGGGTACTGGTTCGTCACCGTGGACGAGGCCGGGCGCGTCGACGCGCGGAAGGTGACGCTCGTGACGGCGAACCCGTGCTGAGGCGCGCGCTCGCGCTCGCTCCGCTGCTCGGGGCGCTCGCCGGGGCCGCCGCGGCCGCCCTCGTCGCGGCCGCGAGCGCCGCCGCGACCGTCCTTGAACCGCCTCACCGCCCGCGCCGGGCCAGCTTGGCTGCCGTAGGAGCCCCGACTAGAATGTCGCGCCAAGTGTCACACGCGCGTCGACGTCGCGGTCGGCCTTCTCGTCGGCGTGCCGCCCGCGTCCAGGTGAACGCGACCTCGTCCAGCAGCGCGGCGCCCCCGTCGATCGTGGCGCCTGTACGGCAGATGCCCGCGGAAGGCGGTGCCCAGGACGTCGAGGCGCGGACGGCACCACGGAGCGAGCAGGCCTTCCAGGCCCGCCACGCGGTGCGAGGGTCACAGCGGTACGGGCCGACGCTGCCGATCACGGAGCGGCGCCGGAGCTAGGCACTCGGGATGGCGCGCCGACGACGCCGCACGCATCAACCCCCGCCCTCGGCACCGCCGGCCGCGCCCGCGCCATCCGTCGCGCCTCGCCCATCGCGCGCAGCTTGGGCCGCATTCGCCGCCGCGATGGTGGCAGTCGCCGTCGTCTTCCACCGGATCGTCTTCCTCGACGAGACGTGGGTGCTCGGCGACGCGCTGATCTTCACGCTGCCGAGCCGTGAGGCCGTCGCAGCGGCGATCCGCGCGGGGCGCCTCCCGGAATGGTGGGATGCGGTCGGGACGGGCGCCTCGCTCGCCGGGAATCCCATCCACGCGGCCCTCTCGCCCGTTGCGTGGCTCCTCTTCCCGATCCCGCGGATCGGCCCCGACCTCTACACGTTGCTCCACCTCGCCGTGGGTGGTGCAGGCGTCGGCCTGTGGGCGGCGCGGCTCGGTGCAGACGAACGGGGCACGGCGCTCTCCGCGGCGATCTTCACGGCAAGCGGATACGTGGTCTCGACGGTGCCGAACGGGATGGCGCCGGTCCTCGCATTCACGCCGTGGATCGCCTGGGCCGCCGATCGGCTCGCGGGAGCGAAGGATCGCCGCGCCCGGTTGCGAGCCGCGCTCGTGCTCGCGACCGCGTGGGCGCTCCAGCTCCTCCCCGGCGAGCCAGGCCAGATCATCGCGGCGGGCTGGGTCATGATCGCGGTGCTGCTCGGCCGCGGCGGCCTCCGCTGCTGGCGCCTTCTCGGGTGGGCCGCCGGGTCGGTCGCGGCGGCGTTCGTTCTCGACGCGATGACGATCATCCCCGCCGTGGCACAGCTCCGCATCTCGGTGCGCAGCGCCGGACTTCCCCTCGCCGAGGGGGGCTTCTGGTCCATGCACCCGGCGCGGCTCATCGAGCTCGTCTGGCCACGCGGACTCGGGCCTCCACTTCAGCCGGGCCGAGCCATCCATGCCCTCCTGCGGCAGGACACGCCCGGCACCGAGAGCCTGGGCCCGGTGTGGGCTCACAGCGTGTACCTCGGCGCCGTGCCGCTTGCCCTCGCGTCCGTCGCGAGCGATGGCCGGACACGGCGAGCGCTCGTCATCGCGTCCGCAGGCTTCGTGGTGCTCGCCTTCGGGACGTGGACGCCGCTGTACGCCGTATACCGGTGGGCGTTCCTGCCCGAGCAGATCATGCGCTATCCCGAGAAGCACATCGCGGGAGCCATCGCGATCTGGTGCGCGCTGGCGGGCGTCGGCCTCACGCGCGTCCTGCGCGGCGCGGCGCCGAAGCGCCTCGCGCCTGCGACGGCGATTGCCGCGGCGGGCTCGGCCATCCTGTGCCTCTCGCTCTTCGCAGCGAGGGAATCGGTCGGCGCGAGCCTCGCGGCTGGAGTCCGCCGCCTCGATGGCCCCGCCGCGATCCGGGCGATCGCGGGAGGCGGGATGGTGCTTGCCGCGTCACTCGCGGCGCTCTCGTCCGCGGTCGTGCTTGCGCGGCGTGGACGCGTGCGCGGCGCAGCGGCGGTCGCCGCAGCCGCCGCGCTCGGCCCGCTCGTGTGGAACGCCATCGACGTGACGCCGACCGCGACGCGCGGGCGCGTCCTCGCGCGCCCCGCCGTGCTCGAGCGAATCCTCGAGGCCGATCCGGACGCACGGCTCGGGCCCGCGGGAGTCCGGATCGCGCGCGGTTTCGAGCCTGTCGACATATCCTGGGATCGGGGGGAGATGGTCGCGGCGTACTCGATGGAGACCATCGCGGGGAACACCGCGAGCAGGTTCGGTTTCGGCGTCGTGCCGGGATTCGACAGCGCGCCCACGGCGCGGGCCGAGCGGTTTGGAGCAGCGGTGGAACGCCTCGACGGATGGTCGCAGGCCGCGCTCGTGGGAATCCCCTGGGCGCTCGAGCGGATTGGGCCCGGTGAGAAGCTGCCACGGCCCGCCTTTCTGACGCTCGGCAAAGGGTGGCACCTCCTGCGGATCCCCGAGGCCCGCCCGCGCGCATTCGTTGCGCCGCGGTGGACCACCGCTCTCCCGGGCGACGCGGCGATCGAAGCCTTCGCGCGGCCGGAGAGAGCGCAGGACCTGGGCCGCGTGGCGGTGGAGGGGGCGCCGCCGTCGCCGCCAGGTCACGATGGCGAACCCCTCTCGCCCTGTCTCGTCGCGGCTTCGGCGCCCGAGGACGTGGAGCTCCTCTGCACGTCGAGGCTCGGCGGGTTCGCGGTCCTCCTCGACCAGTTCGTGCCCGGATGGACGGCTACGGTGGACGGCGAACCCGTGCAAATACGGATGGTGGACGGGATCTTCCGCGGCGTGCCCATCGGTCCCGGACCGCATCGAGTCCACTTCCAATACGAGACCCCCGGCCTCCGAGGCGGGATCGTCGTCTCGCTCGCAGGCTGTCTCGTATTCGCGATCGTCGTGTTCGTCACGCGCCGGCGCAAGAGCGACCCCGCGTGAGATTGGGTTCGCGACGATGGTGGAGGCGACGGCGTAGCGGCCCTGGAGCACTTCGAGGAGATCGCGCCACTGCGCGCGTTCAGCACCTCGAGGCCGAAGTCATCGCCGATCCCGGCGAGCCGAGCCCGCCCTCGCGTGGCTCGGGCTCCCCGCGCCGATCGCCGACCGAGCGCGGCGCCACGCCAGGGGTCGTGCTTTCGGCGCGCGGCGGCCCCTCCGCGTGGGGGACGCGGCGGGCATCACCCGGCGTGAAGTACGTCCGTGAGCCCCGGATGCGCTCGCTTCGCTTGACCGGGGTCAAGCGCGAGGGACCCAGACGAACCGTGAAGCAACACGGCCGGAGCGCGCGCGTCACCTGTCCGGGCGCCTAAGGATTGATCGCATCTCGGGCCGCCCATCCCGCTTCCATCAGCAGCAGGGCCTCGAGTCCTCGTCCCAGCGTTTGCCATCCCGGAGCACCATTGCGTTTCAGGTGCCCACCCAGGCCGGCGACGGCGAGCATCGCCTCGGCCGCCGTCGGGTGCTCTGGCAGGGGGACACGTTTCGACTTCATCCGAAGGAGCTGGAGCTGTATCGGCGTCAGCACAGTGGCGGCCGGGCGTGCGACATCTGCCCGCGCAACACTGCGCACCAGGAGCAGGCGCCACGCCACAGGCGCAAGTAGAGCGAGTGCATTCTTGAGCGCGCTTCGGTTCTCCAACTGCCGCTTCTCGAACTGGCAGCCAGTCTTGAGCGCCTTGAAGTAGTCCTCGACGAGCCAGCGTGCGCGGTAGGCGTCGATCACGGAGGCAATCTGGTCCGCAGTGTCGACCGGCTCGGTCGTGAGGAGCAGCCACTGTACCGGCGTCTCGCCACGCGGGGCACCAACCTCACGGACACGGACGACATTCAACGTCATCGTGCGCGGCAAGTGCTCGAAACGATAGGACTGCTCGCGCCACAAGGTTACGCGCGCTGCACGACATCTGAGCCGCGCCGTCCGGACCTTGCGCGCGGGATGAATCCGCTTCGTTTGACCGGACCGGTCTTTGTTGCTGCGCGCGCTGAGCTGAACTTCGCGGGTCAGCATGTCCTTTGCGCGCGCCAGCACGTCGCTGACTCTGACGCTGTGCCGCTTGGTCGTCCCCTCCAGGCGACGGTCCCACGTGCCTCGCACGACGAAACGGATTCCCCGATCCGCCATCATCGAAAGGAGCTCGAACGAGTCCGCCTCGCGGTCCATCACATGGACCGCGTCAGCGGCGCCTTCGACGCGATCCTGCGCGACCCCGGCGAGTTGCGCCCACCGCAGGCGCTCCTTGTTCGGATCCGAATACAGATCCCGCCGAGACAGGCTTTTCGTTCGGCGACGGATGTCGCGGAAGATGGTCATCACGCCGAGCAAGCCCAGCGGGGTGCGCGTCCCGTCGGCTGTTGCGGCCAGCGCGAAGTGACCGACAAAGCCTTGCCCACCTTTGATGAAGCCGAGTCCTGATCGACGCTGCTCGCCGTCGAAGAGGAAGACGGTGGTGTCGTGCAGGATGAGGACCTTTCCGGCATCGGCGGCACGCGCGCGCGTCGCTCGGAAGTGCGGCGCCAGGATCGCGTCGGGCGTGACCTTCGGATTGTTCAGGAATCGGTAAGTCGCCTCGAGTTCAGCATCGGAACGCGCGAGCTTCGGGAAGCTCTCGCCAGGCGCGTCTCCGATCCTTTCGGCAATCGTTGCGAGGCGTTTCGTGAGCCGGCTGTCGCCCAAATCCGCGCCGCCCAGCTCGTCTACGACTTCCGGCAACTCACCGGCAGGGCCCATGCCGCCCTTAGATCACAGCCACAGATCCACGTCCAAGATGTGTGGGATCTTCAGGTCCGGGCGCGCCGCCTCGACGCAGCGCTCGCGAGGACGCGGATCGGAAGGGTCGAACTCCGCGCGGGCGATTGCGGCGCCGCCGCCGGCCGCACATCGTGTCGTCTCCCGACGACGGGAGCACCTCGCGGCGGGCGACGCGCGGCGCCGCGACTCGAAGGTCGCCCGGGACGAGGAGCGGCATGACGACGAGCGGCGTGTCGATCCCGGCGAAGGCTCCGCTCGTGAGCCGCAGCACCGTGCTCACGGCGGCCGCCCTCCTCACGGCATTGGGTCTCGGGGCGTTCGCGGTGCGCGACCCCGGCGGCGAGCCGGACCGCGCGGCGACGTGGCGACACGCAGGCGCCGAGATCGCCGCCCGGCGCGCTCCCGCAGCGGGCGCCTCGAGGGCGGTCACGCGCCCGCGTGCGCCGCGGAGTGCGGTGGCGCGCCCCGCCGCCGACGATCGTCTCGTCCTGCGGCCCTGACGGCGCGCGGACGCATCCCGCTCCGCGTGCTAGCCTCGCGCGGTGCCGAAGGAGTACCTCCGCCGCATCTGCGACGAGATCGTCCGCGCCCAGAAGCCCGTCCGCGTCCTCCGCCTCATCAACTGGGATCCGCAGGTCCACGAGCGGTTCTTCAAGGCCGGCGCGCGCGAGCTGCCCCGGCCCGAGCACCCGCCGCTCGGGTTCGTCCCGAAGGACAAGGTGAAGGAGCTGCGCGCCATCCGGCGCCAGATCCGCGGCCGGAACCCGCTCGAGGAGCTGCTGCGCCGCCGCTGCGACGAGCTCGCCGCGGCCGTCGAGATGCTCGCCGCGCGCGGCACGCGGCGCTTCTACGAGATCTCCCGCAAGATCTACGGCGACCCGCGCGACCGCTTCCCCGACCACAACGTGGACAACCTCGCCATCGCGCGGATGTGGGCCTCCCGCCCGCGCGCCCGCGACGAGGAGCTCGTCTACTC
>DASSSJ010000009.1:0-2888 GCA_035708485.1 Anaeromyxobacter sp.
GAGAAGCTCGCCGGGATCGGCCGGCTCGCGGCGGGCGTGGCCCACGAGATGAACAACCCGCTCGGCGTCATCCTGGGGTACGCGAAGCTCCTGCGGAAGCGGGCCGATCCGGCCGCGGCGGAGGACCTCGCCGTCATCGAGGAGGAGACGCTGCGCGCGAAGGAGATCGTGGAGGGGCTCCTCGACCTCTCGCGGCCGCTCCCGGCCGGCGCGGAGCGGGTGGATCTCCGCGCGCTCGCCGACGACGTCGTCTCGCGGCTGCGCGACGCGCGGCTGCTCGACGGCGTCGAGGTGTCGGTGGGCGGCGCGGCGGCGGCCCCGGGGCACCCGGAGAAGCTGCGCCAGGTCCTCGTGAACCTCGTCCGCAACGCCGCGGAGGCCGTCGGGCCGGGCGGCCGGATCGACGTCGCGGTCGCGGAGCACGACGGGGCGGCGGAGGTGGCGGTGGCGGACACGGGGCCCGGCATCCCGCCCGAGCGGCGCGCCCGCCTGTTCGAGCCGTTCTTCACCACCAAGCCGCGCGGCACCGGCCTCGGCCTCGCCGTCTCGCGCGCGATCGCGCGCGCCCACGGCGGCGACCTCGCCGCCGAGCCGGCGGAGGGCGGCGGCGCGCGGTTCGCGCTGCGGCTCCCGGCGGCGGCCGCGCGGCGCGCGGCGGCGGAGGCGTGATGGCGTCCCCCCGGCCCCGCGTCCTCGTGGTGGACGACAAGGAGAACATGCTGAAGCTGCTCGCCCGCGTGCTCGGCGACGGGTTCGAGGTGGAGACGGCGCCGGACGGCTCGCGGGCGCTCGCGCTCGTCGCGTCGCGCCCCTGGGACGTCGTCCTCACCGACATCCGGATGCCCGGCGCGGACGGGTTCGAGCTGCTCGCCGCCGTGAAGGCGCGAGCGCCCGCGACCGAGGTCGTGATGATGACCGGGCACGCGACCGTGGGGGACGCGGTGCGCGCCATGAAGATGGGCGCGTTCGACTACCTCGAGAAGCCGTTCGACCCGGACGCCGCGCTCGCGGTGGTGGCGCGCGCCGCCGAGCACAAGCGCGCCGGCGACGCGGCGCGCGGGGCGGCGGCGCCCGGCGAGGAGGGCGGCTACCACGCGCTCGTGGGGGGGAGCGCGAGGATGCGCGACGTCTACCGGCTCCTCGACCGCGCGGCGCAGGTGGACGCGACGGTGCTGCTCCTCGGCGAGACGGGCACCGGCAAGGAGCTCGCCGCGCGCGCCATCCACTACCACTCGGCGCGCCGCGAGCGCCGCTTCGTCCCGGTGAACTGCGGGGCGCTCCCCGCCGAGCTCGTCGAGAGCGAGCTCTTCGGCCACGCGAGGGGCGCCTTCACCGGCGCGGCGGCGGCGAAGGCGGGGCTGTTCGAGGAGGCGAACGGCGGGACCATCTTCCTCGACGAGGTCGGCGAGCTGCCGCTCCCGGCGCAGGTGAAGCTCAACCGCGTGCTGCAGGAGCGCGAGATCCGGCGCGTGGGGGACACCACCCCCGTCCCCGTGGACGTCCGGGTCATCGCGGCGACGCACCGCGACCTGCGGGACGAGGCGAGGGCCGGCCGCTTCCGCGAGGACCTGTTCTACCGCCTCAACGTCCTCACCGTGACGCTGCCGCCGCTGCGCGAGCGCGCGGAGGACGTCCCCGCCCTCGCCACGCACTTCCTCGAGAAGCACGCGCGCGCCGTCCGCCGCGCGATCCGGGGCTTCGACCCCGAGGCCGTCCGCCGCCTGGTCGCGCACGCGTGGCCCGGCAACGTGCGGGAGCTCGAGAACACCGTGGAGCGCGCGGTCGCGGTGTCCGCCGGCGAGGTGGTGGCCGTCGAGGACCTCCCGCCCGAGATCGCGTCGCCCGGTCAGGCCGCGCCGCCCACCGGCGCGCTCGCGTCCCTGCCGTACCGGGACGCCATCGCCGGGGCGCGCGACCGGGTCACCCGCGACTACCTCGTCGCCCTCCTGACCGAGTTCGCGGGGAACGTCACCCGCGCCGCGGAGCGTGCCGGGATGGAGCGGGAGAGCCTCCATCGCCTGCTCCGCAGGCACGGGCTCCGGTCGGACGACTTCAAGCGGTGAGCCGGCGCGGCTCGGGTGGGGCGCGCCGGCTCCCCGGAGTCGGTCGAGGGGAGGCGTCCGCGCGCGCCGTGGACGCGCGGCGCGGGGCGGGCGATCATGCGCGGATGGAGATCCTCCTCTACGTGCTCGGCGCGGCCGCGCTCGCCGTCGGGATCGCCGGCGTGGTCCTGCCCGCGATCCCCGGCTCGGTCCTCCTCGTCCTCGGCGCCGTGCTCGTCGGCTGGGCGGAGGGGTTCACGCGGGTCTCGGGCTGGACCGTGGGCGCCTGCGCCGCGATCGGCGCCGCGATCTGGGTGGTCGACTTCGCGGCGGGCATCCTGGGCGCGAAGGCGTTCGGCGCGTCGAAGTGGGCGATCCTCGGCGCGGGGCTCGGGCTCCTCGTGGGGATGTTCCTCGGGCTCCCGGGGATCGTGCTCGGCCCCGCGATCGGCGCGATCGTGCTGGAGTACGCGCGCGACCCGAACTTCGACCGCGCCCTCAAGGCGGGCGCGGGCGCGTTCCTCGGGTTCGTGCTCGGCAGCGCCGTGAAGGTGTCGCTCGCCTTCGTGCTCGTGGGCGTGCTCGGGCTCGCCGTCGTCTTCTAGACTCGGGTCTCGGCCCTTCAGGCGTCCGCGAGGGATCCCCCACGGGGCGCGCCGCGCCGGCGCCGCCGCGCGGCGCCACGGGCGAGACGCCGCGCGCCCGCCGCGGCGCGCGCGGCGCGAGGGCCCGGATGAGCGGCCGCGCCGGCACTTGCGGTGCGCCTGCGCCTCGTCCAACTTCGACCCGATGCTGGACGTCCCGGACCCGAGCCTGCTCGCCGCCGAGCTCGAGCTCGACCTCGAG
>DASSSJ010000010.1:0-13012 GCA_035708485.1 Anaeromyxobacter sp.
AGCCGCGGCGTGGTCACCGCCGCCAGCTACGAGGTGCGCCGCCTGGGCGTGAAGTCGGGCATGTCGCTCTTCGAGGCCGGCAAGCGCGCGCCGAACGCGATCTACCTCCCCACGCGGCACGAGATCTACGGCACCTACGCCGAGCGCGTGCGCGAGGTCGCGCGTCGCTTCGCGCCCAGGGTGCTCGTCGCCAGCATCGACGAGATGTACCTCGACTTCTCCGGCTGCGAGCGGCTCTACGGGTCCGGCGACGCCGCCGGCGGGGAGGGCGGCGAGGACCGCGCTCGCGACGTCGCCGTCGAGGGCGCGGTGCTGCAGCTGACCGCGGCGATCTTCGACGAGCTCGGCCTGCCCTCGAGCGCCGGGGTCGCGACCAGCAAGGTCGTGGCCAAGGTGGCCTCGGCGCTGGCGAAGCCGCGCGGCGTGATGCTGGTGCCCGCGGGCGTCGAGCGCGCCGTGCTCGCGCCGCTGCCGGTGCGGTCGTTCCCCGGCATCGGTCCCGTCGCCGAGGCGAAGCTGCACGCGGCCGGCTACCAGACGCTGGGCGCGGTCGCCGAGGCCTCGGTGGCGGAGCTGCAGGAGATCTTCGGCGCGTGGGCGGCGTCGATCTCGCGCGGCGCGCAGGGGCTGGGCTCGGGCGACCTCGGCCGCGAGCGCCCGGCGTTCGCCGAGCACGATCCCGAGGGCGAGACCGCCGGCAGCATCTCCAACGAGCGGACCTTCCGCGAGGACGTGACCGACCCGGCGTCGATCGAGGCGGTCCTGTGCGGTCTGTGCGAGCGGGTCTGCTGGCGCGCGCGCAAGCGCCACGTGAAGGCGCGCACGGTCACGCTCAAGCTCCGCTATGCCGACTTCCACACGCTCACGCGCTCGCACACCACGACGGCGACGAGCTCGGAGCTCGAGCTCTATCCCGTCGTCAAGGAGATGTTCGCGGCGGCGCGGACGAGGTCGCTGCCGATCCGCTTGCTCGGCATCCAGCTCTCGAACCTGGGCGTGTTCGAGCAGCTCCCGCTCTTCGATCGGAACGAGCGGGTCGGCGCGGTCGTGGACAGCATCCGCGCGCGCTTCGGCTTCGCGATGGTCTCGCTGGCGACCGCGCAGCGCGGTGGTCCGGACGGACGGTGAGCGACGGACAGCTCACCACCGGGCGCCTAGTTCGACGCGGACTTCGGCGCCGCTCACTCTTCCCTCGCCGCCTTTCGGGCGGCCGCGGCGAGATCCTCCAGGACGTCGCGGGCCATCGGATCGGCCGCGAGCGCTGCGGGGGCCACGCGGCGGAGCGTCACCCTGGCGAAGTCCCCGATCCCCGCGACGTCCGCCCGGAGCCAGAGGTGCGACCGGTCGGACATCGTGACGAAGAACCAGCGGTGCGCCGGGTTGAAGGTGATCTTCGACACGGACGTCCACCCGGCGAGCCTCCGGCGAAACACGCCCACGCGCTCGATCCCGGTCTCGCGCACGATCACGCGCGACCGGATCGCCGACGCGAACAGGTAGATCGCCCCGAACGCGGCGAGGAGCGCCGCGACGAGCGGGGCGGCGAGGCTCGCGCCGCCGCCGCTCCACGCGCGGACGGTCAGGGCGCCCAGCATGATCGCCGGCAGCACCAGCGCGATCCCGCCGAGCACCGCGTCCCTCCGCGGCGGCCTCAGGATGAAGCCGCCGTCGGTGGACCGCACGTGAACCGGGCCGGCGGAGGACAGGCGCCGGGCCACGAGGAACCGCCCGCCGAACATCAGCACGGCGAGCACCGCGAAGGTGATCAGGGCGTCGCGCATCGGCGGACCAGTTTGCCACCGCCACCGCGCCGGCGACAGGGGCGCTGCGTCGACGCGAGCCCCTCGCGCGGGCGGGTGCGCGTCCCTTGCCGGGGTCCCGCCCGCGTGCGAGGGTTGCCCGCGCACATGGCGAGCCCGGTCACCTTCCGCGCCAGCGATCGCGCACGTGCCGGAGCGATCGTCGCGTTCCTCGCGGTGGTCGCCCTCGCGTTCGCGTGCTTCGCCCCGGCGCTACGGAACGAGCTCCTCATCTGGGATGACGCGGGCTACATCTGGGAGAATCCGCACATCGCGCGGCTCGACGGCGAGACCGTCGCCTGGGCGTTCGGGGTACTACGCGAACCTCTGGGCGCCGCTGACGTGGCTCTCGCTCGCGCTCGACCGGGCGATCTGGGGACTGGACCCGGTCGGCTTCCACCTGACCAACGTCGTCCTGCACGCGCTCGACGCGGGGCTGTTCTTCCTCGTCGCGCTTCGGCTCCTCGGCGCCCTCGCAGCGGCGCGGGCCGGTGCCGACGCGGAAGGCGCGGAGCGACGGGCGCTCCGGGGCGCGCTCGTCGCTGCGCTCCTGTTCGCGGTCCACCCGCTGCGGGTCGAGTCCGTCGCATGGGCGGCGGAGCGCAAGGACGTGCTCGCGCTCTTCTTCGGCCTCGCGGCGATGCTCGCGTACCTGCGGCACGTCGAGAGCGAGCGGGTACGGGCGACGCCGCCGGAGGTCCCGCCGTCCGCGCTCGGCACGTCCCGGAGCTTCTGGGCGGCGGTCGCGCTCTTCTGCCCGTCGCTGCTCGCGAAGCCGATGCTGGTCACGCTCCCCGCCGTGCTCCTGCTCCTCGACTGGGCGCCGCTCGGGCGGATCCGCGCGGCCGGGCTGCGCCGGATCGTCGCCGAGAAGGTCCCGTTCCTCCTCGCGTCGGGAGCCGCGCTCGCCGTCGCCGCCGACTCGGTCCGCACGAACGCGCTGTCGCTCGCGCAGGCGGGCGTGCTCTCACGGGGCCTCGTCGCGCTCGAGTCTACCGCGGCGTACCTCTGGCTCACCGTGTGGCCGCTCCGGATCAGCCCCTTCTACGTCCACCCCGTGAACCTCGCGCGGCCGGGACCGGAGCACGTCGCGTCCGCCGCACTGCTCGCGTCCATCACGATCGGCTGCGCGCTCGCCGCGAGGCGGGGTCGGCCCGCGCTCCTCCCCGCCTGGCTCGTCTACCTCGTGGGGCTCGCACCGGTGCTCGGGTTCCACCAGGTCGGCCCTCAGGCGATGGCGGCGCGGTTCACCTACTTCCCGTCGCTGCCGATCGCGCTCGTCCTCGGCGCGGTCGTCGCGCGGGCCGCCCTCGGGGCGCGGCGGCGGTGGGCCGCGCTCCTCCTCGCGACCGGAGCGGCGGCCTGGATCGCGACGCTCGCCGCCGTGACGGTGCGGGACCTCTCGTTCTGGAGGGACGACGTCACCCTCTGGACACGCGTCATCGACGGGCAGGGCCTACCTCGAGCGCAGCAACGGCTGGGTGCGGAGGGGCGAGCCCGAGCGCGCCCTCGCCGACGTGGACGTGGCGCTCGCCATCGCCACGCGGAAGCGCTACGAGCGCGTCTGGGAGCTTCACGTCGCGCGCGCGCTGATCCACGCGAACATGGCGCGGTATCCCGACGCCCTCGCGGACTACGAGGAGGCGCTCGCGTCCGCCCGGGGCGGCGCGCGGGCGGCGGTGCTCTCGTACCGGAGCGCGCTCCACCGCGAGATGGGCGAGCGTGCGCTCGCGGAGGCGGACGCCGCGGCGGCGGCAGCGATGCGATGAGGTGGCGACGCCGCGCTCACCCGCGCAGCGCCTCGAACAGCCACCACTCCCCGTCCCGGACGACGAGCCGGATGGGCACCGTCGCCTGGCGGAACAACGCGCGCGGGTCCACGGGCGCGCGCACGACGAAGTAGTCGTACCAGCCGTCGCGCTGCCAGGCGAACCCCAGCGGCCTCCACGCGAGGAGCTCCCGCGCCACCGGGCCGCTCGCGTTCGGGCCGTACCGGATCAGCTCCGGGAAGAAGGTGGCGAACGAGAAGCCGACGACGCCGCCCTTCTGCGCCTGGTACCAGGCGATCGCGTGGAGGTGCGGTGCGCCCGGGACGTGCGCGCTGGCGGGCGTGAAGATGAGCCCGAGCGCCTTCCGGTGCGGGACCATGTGCGCCGCGACGGTGTCGAACCCGGCGGCCTCCGCGTCGAACCCCCGGAACCGGCCCCCGAGCACGATCAGCCACCCGACCGCGACGGCCACGACGGCGCCCCGCGCGACGCGGAGGCGGACCGTCGCCGGACCGCCGGCGAGCGGCGCGGCGGCGACGACGAGGAAGGCTCCAGCGAGCACCGCGAACCGCTCGTGGATGAGCGCCGTGCCGAACACCACCGAGGGCGAGAGCAGGAAGGCGGCGGTGCAGACCGCCGCCGGCAGCCAGCGTGCCACGTCGCGCCCGAGCCGCCGGCCGGCGAGGGGGACGGTCGCGGCGACGAGCACGATGACGGCCGTCTCGGCGACGCCGATGCCGTCGTCGGGGAAGGTGCGCCCGAGGAGCACCGAGGGGAGCTCCCAGATCCGGCGGAGGCCGAGGTTCCACGCGGGGACGCGCTGCACCTGGGTCTCGGTCGCGTGCGTCCAGCGCGCCCACGCGATCGCGACGGCGAACGGCGCCGCCAGCGGCAGCGCGCGCACGAACGCGCGCCGGAGGCCGCGCGCGCGCAGCGCGATGACGGCGACGGCCGCGGCGCCGCAGGTGGCGAGCACGAGCGCGTGCGCGAGGTAGAGCACGCACCCCGCGAGGCCGAGCACGACGCCCCGCCGCAGCGTGGGCGCGGCGGCGTAGCTGGCCGCCAGCGCCACGAAGGCGATGCCGGCGGGGAGCGCCACGAGGTAGTTGAGGAGCCCCCAGTAGAAGGCCACGCCGAACGCGAGCGGGAACCCGGCGAGCGCCCAGTAGCGATCCCCGCCGACGCGATCGAGGAGGAGCTGCATCGAGAGCGGGAGCGCGAGGATGGCGAGGGTGACGACGATCTTGACCGCCACGACGACGCTCGTGAACGTCGCCACGAGCCGGGCGAGCGCGTAGCCGAGCAGGTAGGGCGAGAACCGGTTGACCTCGAACTCGCGGGCGTAGCCGTAGCTCGGATCGTCGAGGTGCATCCAGATCGACACCTGGGCGGCGTGCTGGGGCAGGTCGGCCATCGGCAGGTACTTGACGCCCCACAGCGCGCCGAGCGCCGCGAGCGCGCACGCCCCGAACGCCGCCCAGTACCAGCGCGCGGCGCCGGGGGCCGCGGCCGGGGCCGGCGAGCGGTCCGCCGGGGCGGCGGCCTCGGGCGGCCGGGGATCGGCGGCGCTGGCGGGTTCCATGCGGCGGGTCTCCTAGGGCCGGCGGCGGAGCGCGAGGTGCTTGAGCTGCGCGAGGCGGTGGACGAGCGGCGGCGGCAGCGCCGAGAGGAGGCGCGCCCGGACCCGCCACGGGAGCGGCGCGTACTCGCGCGGCGTGGCGCCGTCCGGCACCGCGGTGCGGCGCACCTCCGGCGAGAGCCGCTCCAGCCCGGCGGCGCTCGCGAAGAGGAGCGCGTTGTAGCGGTACCACGGCTCGACGGCGCGGACGCCGCGGACGGCCGCGCGCGGGTAGTCGAGCGCCGCCAGGCCGGCCGCGGCGAACTTGCCGATCCAGTACGTGAGCGGCTGCTCGTTGACGTGGTGCTCGCCGCCCTGCCCGGGCGTCGCCGCCGAGAACAGCACGACGTCGCCGTGCCGCACGAGCGAGGCGACGAGCGTGTCCGCGGCGGACGGGTCGAGGTGCTCCGCGACCTCGAGGCACTCCACGAGATCGAACCGGCGTCCGAGGTCGAGCGGCCTCGAGAGATCCGCGGCGACGAACGCGTCGCGGGGGATCCTGAGGGTCGCCGGGTCCACGTAGGCGCCGTCGACCCCGACGGCGATCTCCACGCCGCGGCGCCGCCAGGCCTCGAGCCAGACCCCCCGCCCGCACCCGACGTCGAGGACCGACCGCGGCGAGAACCCGAGGTCCAGCCGCTCGAGGAACGCCGCCGCCGATCGCCCGGAGGACGCGTCCACGAAGTCGAAGAAGTCGGCGCTGTACCTGTAGCCGGCCAGGACTCACCCCGCTCAGCGGCGCCCGCGACCCTCGACCGCCGGCAGCGGCAGGTCGCCCGAGCGGGCCGCGGCCCGCGGCGTCGTGGTCTCCACGATGTACCGCGGGCGGTGCTTCGTCTCGGCGTAGATCTTCGCGACGTACTCGCCGACCACCCCGAGGCTCAGCAACTGGATCCCGCCGAGCAGCGAGAACGGGACGACCGTGGACGCCCACCCCGGCGCGCTCGCCGGGTTCGTGAGGCGGACGACGAACGCCCAGACGCCCACCGAGACGCTGAGCAGCGAGACGACGGTGCCGACGGCGGTGATCCAGCGCAGCGGGACGGTCGAGTAGGAGGTGATGCCGTCCCAGGCGAGGGAGAGCATCTTGCGGAGCGGGTACTTGGACTCACCGGCGAACCGCTCCGCCCGCGCGTAGTACACGCGGTCCGTCCGGAACCCGAGCTGCGGGACGATGCCGCGCAGGAACAGGTTCACCTCGGCGAACTCCTGGAGCGCCCGGATCGCCCTGCGGCCCATGAGCCGGTAGTCGGCGTGGTTGAACACGACGTCGACGCCGAAGGTGCGGAGGAGCCGGTAGTACCCCTCGGCGGTCGCGCGCTTGAACCACGAGTCCGACCGCCGGCTGCTGCGCACGCCGTAGACGATCTCGGCGCCCTCCGCGTGCCGCACCACCATCTCGCGGATGGCGGAGAGGTCGTCCTGCAGGTCCGCGTCCACGGTGATCACGGCGCTCCCGCCCGACTCGAAGAGCCCGGCGAGGATCGCGTTCTGGTGTCCCCGGTTGCGGGAGAGCTTGATCCCGCGGACCCATTCGTTCGCGGCCGCGGCCTCCTCGACGAGCCGCCACGTCCCGTCCGTCGATCCGTCGTCCACGAACCAGACCGCGCTCTCGGCCGAGACGAGCTGCTCCGAGACGAGCCCCGCGCGCACGGCGCCGAGGCGCGCGAGGGTCTCGGGGAGGACCTGCTCCTCGTTGAAGCACGGGACGACGATGGAGAGCGTGATCATGCGGGGCGCGGTGGGGCGCCATTATCGATCGATCGCCCGCCCGTGGCCACCCGGGCGGCCGCGCCCGCCCGAGCCGGCGGGCGCCGCCTCGGCGTGCCGCGCCCGGCGCCCTGGAGCTCCTCTCCCACCGAGGTCGAGGGTCCGCACCTGCGTGTCGTTCGCGCGAAGCTGCGACCACGTCCGGTCGAGCGGGTGCGAGTCGCGGGGCGAGCGACGAGCTCGCTGGCGTGCGCCGGACGGCCCATGGCACGCTCGCGCGACGATCACGGGAGCCCTGCCCATGCGCCGATCTCTCTCCGCCGTCCTCCTCCTCGTCGCCGCCGGATGCGACATGACGATGCCGTGGGCGAGCACGACTCCGCCGCCGGGCGACGGCGGCCCGCCTCCTCCACCGCCGTCCGGCTCCGTCACGGTGACCCCGGCCTCGCTCTCGGTCGACGCGGCGCCCGGCGGCGCCACGCCGGCGCCGAGGACGCTCTCGATCACGTTCACGAGCAGCGCCTCGCCCCATCTGCGGGTCACGTATTCGGGCGCCGCGGTAGCGAACGCGGTGATGGGGACCGCGAACGGCTGGCCTGCCGCGATCGTCTCGTTCCCGTCGCCCGGCGCCTCTTCGTCCGAACGCAGCGGGACCGTCACGGTGACGGCGTGCTTCGACGCGGCCTGCACCACGCACCTGCAGGGCAGCCCCGCGCAGATCCCCGTGACCTACACCGTCGCGCCGGCGCCGGTGGCCACCCCGGCTTCCCTGTCGGCGGAGTGGACGCGCGGCGAGACGGTCCCCACGCTGCCGCAGGTCGCGCTCACCGAGGAGGGCGTGAGCGCCGGCACCGCGACGCCGACGATCGCCTATCCCGGCGCGAGCGGCTGGCTCACCGCGACCTCGGCGTCGATCCCGGGCTCCTCGTCGGTCGCGCTCCTCCCGACCGGCAAGCCGGCGGGCGTGCACGCCGCGACGATCCGGTACACGAGCGCGACCACGAGGTGGGTGGACGTCCCCGTCTCGCTCACGATCCGCGAACCCGCCGTCACCGCGGCTCCGGCGAGCCTCCAGTTCGACGGCGTGATCGGCACGGCGCCCCCGGCGCCCAAGACGTCGGCGCTCACGGCCGGCTCGGTCACCGTCACCTACACGGTCGGCGTGGACTACGGTGCCGGCGCGACGGGCTGGTTGACGGTGCCGGCCTCCGTCACGCCGCCCCAGAACGTGCAGGTGGCGCCGAACACCACGGCGCTGGCCGCGAGCACCCATACCGCCACGGTCCGGTTCAGGAGCGCCGACGGCGTCACGCGCGGTACGCTGGACGTGAGCTACACCGTCCGGTCGGTGACGCTCGTCGATCCGCCCGATCGCACCGTCACCGTCACGCCGGCGACCGTGCCGGGCGACCTCGCGGGGAGCGCGCCCGTCACCGTCTCCGCCGGCCCCGCGCTCGCCTGGACCGCCTCGAGCGGCGCGGCCTGGCTCGTCGTCGACACCCAGTCCGGCACGACCGGCGAGAGCGTGGCGTATCGGGTGGATCCGGCCGTCCTCGCGACGATGAAGCACGGCGACACGAAGACGGCGGCGATCACGCTGTCGGTCGCGAGCCCCCCGCAGTCGCAGTCGTTCGACGTGACGCTGGAGAACCGTCTCGCCGAGGTCCGCTGGGTGATGCCGTCCGTCCAGACGTCCGGGAGGACCTCCCGCGTCCGCGTCCGGGGCGTCGGGTTCCAGGGCGTGGCCGATCCGTCCACGCTCGAGCCGGTGGAGGGGATCACCGGCGCCGCGGTCACGCGCCTCTCCGACACGGCGCTCGTCGTGGACCTGCCCTCCGCGGCGGCCGGCGGCCGGGCGGTGCGGATCCCGAACGCGCTCGGGCTCGCGACCCCGTCCGCGGTGCTCCACCACCTGGACGCCCCGACGTTCACGTACCAGAAGGTCGCGCAGGCCGGGGACAAGCGCGCCCTCGTCCTGGACGCGCGCCGCCAGGCAGTGCTGACCGTGAACACCACCCAGGGCGCGATCGTGCGGTTCGCGCACGGGAGCGGCACGTTCTCGCCGTCCGTCCGCACGATCGCCAGCCTCCAGGACGTCGCGCTCTCGCCGGACGGCGACCTGCTCCTCGCGGTGACCTCGAACGAGGTGCGCCTGCTCGACCCGGCGACGCTGGCGGACGTCCAGATCCTGGCCGCCCCCGCGGGAACGACCTACTCCGCGTTCAGCGCGAGCCAGGGGCTCCCGAGCATGAACGACGGGCGGGTGGCGCTCCCGGGTCGTTCGGGGTGGACGCTCGCGATCCCGGTCTTCGACCTCGCGACGCGCACGTTCGGCGCGCTCGACTCGAGCCTCGTTCCGAGGCTCGACATGTACCATGGTCCCTGGTACGCCGCGTCGCGGGACGGCGAGCGCGTGCTCGTCGTGCAGAGCGCGAGCATCAGCCCGGCTCCGCCGCTGCTGTACCTCGACGCGACCGACGGGAAGGTCCGGACCAACCCCATCGGTCTCACGTTCTTCTACGAGGCGTCCCTGTCGGACGACGGGGACCGGTTCATCCTCGGCTCGGTGAACGTGTACGACGGCGCCTTCGCCAGCATCGGCCGGGTAGCGCTCCCGCCGTCGACGGTGCCGGTGGGGACCTACTTCAACGCGGTCGCCGCGCTGGCACCGGACGGCTCGCACGCGTACGTCCTCGCGTACCCGCCCGGCTACCAGTACGCCAACCCGGCGCCCGCGAAGGTGTTCGTGGTCGACACCCACGCCGCCCCGGTGAGCGGGCCCGACCTGCCGATCCTGCGTTCGTTCGACGTGCCGGACTACGTGAGCTGCCTCACGGGCGAGTACGGTTGCCAGCTCCGCCCGTTCATGGCGGTCTCGCCCGATGACGGCACGCTGTTCATCCTGGGCGCGCAGGGCCTGCTGGTCGTCCCGATCCCGGCGCCGTAGCGCCGAGGGGCGTCAGTACTCGACGCCGGTCCGGATGCCGAACGCGTTCGCGTTCACGGCGGCCGTGCCGTGCTCACCCTCGAGCTTCTGCCAGACGAAGCGGGCGCCCACGTAGAACCCCGCGCGGCCAGGGGTCCGCTTCCCGATCCAGTCCGCCTGGAAGAGGACGCCCAACGAGCTCTTCAGGTCGACGTCGTTTCCGCCGAGGACGCCGCTCGACGTGATCTTCGGCACGAGCAGGATGGAGAGGCCGGCGCCGAACCGGACCTGCTGGTAGGTGAGCCGCTCGGCGATCTCGAACGGGAACGCGAGGTACTTGATGCTCCCGTTGCTCGCGCCGACGTTCCAGCCCTTGACGCCGATCGTCGTGGTGGTGTCGAGGGACACGGTCTGGAGCCGGTACTTCAGGAACCCGAGCCCCACCTCGAGGAAGAAGCCCTCGTTCGCGCGCAGCGTCTGCGAGCTCCCGTCGTCGAGGTACACGGTGACGAGCTCCTCCGAGCCGCGGTCGAACCCGATGCCGGCGACGAGCGTGTACGGCCGCTCCTGCGGCGGGGGCTGCGGCGGCGGCTGCGCCCGCGCGTGCGCGGGGACGGCGATGCCCGCGAGGAGCGCGGCGCAGGTGAGTGCCTTCGGGCCGATTCGGTCGAGCATGGCTCTCCTCGCGCGCCCTTGCCGGCCACCGAGGCCGGAGCGTGCTCGCGCTCCGGACGACTCTCGCCGGGGTTCCGCCGACCGGTCAAGGCTCGGCAGGTGCAGCGGGGCACCGGCCGGCCGGTGCCGCGCAGGTTGCGCTGCGCGCTGCCCGCGACGTCGCGGGTGCGGCGGCGGTCACCTCGGCCCGCGACGCTACGCCGGCGATTGCCGCTCGAGCCGGGGCCGTCCTCTCCTGCTCAACAGCGCGTCGACGCTCAGGGCGCCCGCGCCGTTCGCCGCGAAGAACAGGAAGATGAAGCACAGCAGCACGGCGGGCTCGCCGTGATTCTGGATCGGCCAGAACCCCTGGGGCTGGTGGAACTGGAAGTAGGCGACCGCCATCTCGCCCGACAGGACGAAGGCGATCGGCCTCGTCAAGAGACCCAGCAGGATCGCCGCGCCGCCGTAGAACTCGAGCGCGCCGCCGATCCAGATCTGCGACAGGAACCTCGGATGGCCCCCGAACTCGGCGGGGACGCCGCCGAACCAGTCGAACAGCTTCATGCCGCCCGCCTGGAGGAACAGCAGACCGGCGACGACTCGTAGCAGGAAGACGGAGACTTCCCTCGCGCGCTCCATGTTCATGCCGTGGACCTATCCGAGGGCCTCCGCTCCGGCAACCCCGGTGAGGCCGCTGCGCGTACGAGGCGCGGCGCGACGGTGGTTACGTTCGGGGAGATGAAGCCGCTCTACCTGCTCGCGTCGCTCCTCGCCCCCGCCGCGGCGGCCCTCGCGGAGCCCGTCACCCTCAAGCTCGGCACCCTCGCGCCCGCGGGCTCCGCCTGGCACGAGGCGCTGAAGGACATGGCGTCCCGGTGGGAGGAGGCCTCCGGCGGGCTGGTGAGGCTCCGCGTCTACGCGGGCGGTGCCCAGGGCGACGAGGGCGACATGCTCCGGAAGCTCCGCGTCGGGCAGCTCCAGGCGGTCGCGATCACGAACGTCGGCATGCACGACGTCGTGCCGGAGCCCCAGGCGTTCTCGACCCCCTTGCTCTTCGAGGACGAGGCCGAGATGGAGTGCGCCTTCGAGCGCGTGAGGGAGCGGATCGAGTCCGCGTTCCTTCGCCGGGACCTCGTCGTGCTGCAGTGGAGCCGCCTCGGCGCCGCGGCGTTCTTCTGCAACGCGCCGCTCAGGACGGTGGACGAGGTGGCGCGCGCGAAGACGTTCGCGTGGGAGGGGGACCCGGGCATGGTGAAGGTGTGGCGCACGGCCGGCTTCCACCCCGTCGTGCTGTCCGCCACCGATCTCGTGCCCGCGCTCTCCACCGGGATGATCGACTGCGTGAGCAACGTGCCGCTGTACATGCTCACGTCCCGCGCGTTCGAGCGGGCGCGGCACATGCTCGACGTGCCCCTGGCGTTCGTCCTCGCCGCCACCCTCGTGCGCAAGGACGCGTGGGAGCGGGTCGCGCCCGAGGTGCGCGCGCGGCTCGTCCGGATCTCGCGCGAGGTCGGGGAGAGCGTCGACGCGGAGATCCGCCGCCTCAACGCGGACGCGGTGGACGCGATGACGCGGCAGGGGCTGACCGTGGTGCAGGTGGATCGCGAGCAGTGGCGTCCCGCGCTCGAGAAGAGCTGGTCGGTGATCCGCGGCGAGGTCGTCCCGGCCGACTTCTTCGACGCGGTGCAGTCCGCGCGCGACGCGTGCCGCCGGGACGTCGGCTCGTCCAGGCGGTGACGGGCCCCCGGGGTTCGCCCGCGGGAGCGCCACGCGCCTCCGGGCGCGCCGTGGACGGAATCAGAACCCCGCGGACTTGTGGCTCGTGACGGGGGTGAACGTCGAGAGGCGCTTCTCGACCTCGTCCTTCCGGTGACACCTCGGACACTCGGCGACGTCCCGCTCGTGCTCCTCGACGTGCATCGTCTCGGCGAACCCCTTCTTGCAGCGCCGGCAATGGAACTCGTACACAGGCATGGCTCCGACCTCCCGCGACGAGCCCGCGGGCACGCCGCAGACGGGGTGATCGTAAGGCACCGCCGCCCGTGATGCTCCGGGCCCGCGATGGGGCGCGCGGGCGCGGACGTCAGGGCTTCGCGGGCTGGTCCGCCTGCTGCGAGAGGCTCGGCCGCACCGCCGACAGGACGAACAGGAGCACCGCCACCGTCCCGTTGTTGAACGCCGCCACCGTCGAGACGCCCGGCATGAGCAGCGCCGTCGCGCCCAGGAGGAACGCGAGCACGGTGATGACGAACCGCAACCCCGGCTTGCTCGGCGAGAGGTACGCGAACAAGAGCGCGAGCACCGCCGTGAGCGAGGTCTGGGCTACCGAGATCGGTGGCTGCGCGAAGACGAACGCGGAGATGAGCAGCCACGTGCAGATGACCAGGTTCCAGCCGACGAAGTGCATCGTCTGCCTCCCTTCCCGGCCGCGCAGGATCCTGCCGCGCGGCGCGCTCCATCTTCCCGCTACACGCGCCGTCGATCCATGGCGACGGGCGCGGGAACCCGGGTGGGTACGGCGCGGCCGAGCAGG
>DASSSJ010000011.1:0-2909 GCA_035708485.1 Anaeromyxobacter sp.
AACGTGAGGCACGTGGAGATCGAGGGGGTGGGGGAGCGGCACGCGGAGCTGGCGCGGAGGATGGGGTCGCGGTCGAGGTCGAGGTCGGGGTCGCGGTCGAGGTCGGGGTCGAGGTCGAGGTCGGGGTCGAGGTCGGGGTCGAGGTCGGGGTCGGGGTCGAGGTCGAGGTCGAGGTCGGGGTCGGGGTCGAGAGTTCGCTCTCGGCGGCGGCGCTGATCGCCTCGTGCAAGCGCGTGCCACCGTCGGTGTCACTGCGCTAGGATGAAACGGCCTGTCAATCGGCAGCGTTCGTCTGCTGTATCTCCTGTTCAGTTCGTTCGCGCAGCGGGAGTCCGAGCAACGGACGGGCGGGCGTGCACCGACGACGAGTCACTCTAGGATTCGCGGGTTGCCTCTCGGCCGAGCCGCATGACAGTGAGCCGTCCGGAGCTGCCTCTCTCTTGCAACGCGGATCCGGGGTCCAAAGACGCCCTGGCGCAAAGCGCAGGCGAGGGTTCTCCTTTCGTGGCCCCCGACCGTCCGCTGCTCGCACTCTCGCTGAACGAGTCCTTTCTGCCAGCTACGCGGCCATGAGCCCCCAAACGAACCCGCACAACTCGCGGGCGACGGCCGCGACGGCGAGTTGGGACTTCTTCCCGCGCCCGACGAGTCGCGAGTACCTGCGGTGCAGCCTGATCTGTGCTTTGCGCGTGTACTCCACGACCGAACCAGGCTGGCCGCGCAATGCTTGCTTCAGTCGTGGCCCCATCGCCGGCCGGTGCCTGTAGCTCCAGGACGCTTCGATGAGCACGCGACGCACGTGGCTGTTGCCTGTCTTCGTGATCCCGCCGCGCTTCTCCTTCCCGCCGCTCGAGTACTCGCGTGGGACGAGGCCTACGAACGCCATCAGCTGGCGCGGGGTCTCGAATCGGCGGAAGTCGCCAATCTCCGCGACGAGCGCCATCGCCGACAGGGTCGAGATGCCGCGCAAGCAGGTCAGCTTCGCGATGGAGTCGGCGTAGGGCTCGGTCCGAGCGATGCGCTCTATCTGGCGGTCGAGATCGGCGCGCCGCACGGCCAGGTGCTCGACCTCATGAACGTAGTGCTCGAAGGTGAGCCGCTCACCTTCGTGCTGGAACGCCTGCGCGCGCAGCCAGACCCAGAACCGATTGGTCCAGTTCTTCCCACCGTGAAAGATCCGCCCGTGCCGCACGAGGAACTTGCCGAGGCGATGGCGCGCCGACGTGAGGTCCTTGCGGACGTCCTCGCGAGCGCGGACGACGTCGCGGACGGCCTCGCGCTCCGGCGTAGGCACCGTCACCGTCGTGAGTTCGCCGGCGCGGTACAGCCGGGCGAGCTTCGTCGCGTCCCGACGGTCGGTCTTCACCCGGTCGCCGCTTCTCACCGGGATGAGTGACGGCGCGATTACCTCGCACGCAACGCCCATCTCGGTGAGCACGCGGTACAGCTCGAAGCCGCACGGCCCGGCCTCGTAGCAACAGCGCAGCTCGAAGGTCTCGCGGGCCAGACGTTGAAACGTCCTGCGGATGATCTTCGCGTCGTTCGGAATGTCGCGTACCACCGGCTCGCTTGCCTGCCCCTCGAGGGACGCGATGACGATCCGGTCGGCGTGCACGTCCAGCCCGACGTGAGTGATAACTTTCTCCATGGCCGGCTCCTCCGCATGCGGCTCTGGCCGCGGTTGGTCTCCCGACTGCCGAGGCTAATCCGCGCACTCGCGCAGTGAGCCGGCCGTTTCATCTTGTCTTGCGGATCGCTCGGGCGCGCCGCCGCTTCGGTCGCGCTCGGGGTGCCGGATCTCGCGGTCGTTCATCTTGCGGCTCCTTCAGCGCCATGAAAGGAGCCGCAAGATGAACGACAGACTGATTTCCTCCAGCCTAACTTCCTCCTCCAGCCAGCCCTCCTCCGGCCATCCTTCCTCCTTCAGCCAGGCTTCCTCCAGCCGCTCCTCCTCCAGCCCGCTCCTGCCGGGTCCCGTCCTCCCGCATCACAAGCTCGTCGCGTTCTCCGTGGCGCGGTCGCTACTCCTCGCGGTGCTGGCGTGCCGCATCCGCGACGCGAAGCTCCGCGACGAGGCGGTGCGCTCGGCCAAGTCGGCTTGCCTCAACTGCGCGGAGGGCGCGGGTCGGGTCACCCGGGCGGACAAGGCTCGGGCGTTCGCGATCGCCCGGGCCGAGGCGGTCGAGGCCGCGGCGGCGGTGGAGATCGCCGCGCTCTGCGGCGACGCCGGGGCCGAGCCCGCGCGCGAGGTTGCGCGGGTGGCGGACCGGCTGGTGTCGCTCCTCACCGGGCTCGTGCGGTAGAGCGCAGGAGCCCGCGGAGCATCGCGCGGAGGCGCAGCGCCTCCGCGTGGATCTCCGCGGCGTCGCGGGCGCCCACCGCGCCGATGGCGAGGGCGAGATCCACGGCTCCCACGGTCTCGTGGAGCGAGCCGTCCGCCTGGGCGAAGTACTTGCGGCGCATGGCGGGCCGGTCGTCCGGGAGCCCTTCGCACAGGTTCAGGAACGCGGACTTGGAAGCGCGAGTCGCCTGATCGCGCAGCTCCGCGTCGCGGATGGACGAAGCGTGCACGAGCGCCGCGAGCGCGCGCGCCGCGCGGTACGCGTCGAGCCTCTGGAACGGGAACTCCTGTTCGTTTCGCATTGCGGCCTCCTCGCGAAAAGTTGGGAGGCCGCAATGCGAAACGGACGAGCACGGGAAGAGAGCCTCGATGCCGTAGCTGCAGGCGCCGTGACGGGCGAAGCCCGGCGCGGCGCATGCAGAACCGGAAGCGACGAGCGATCGTTCGGGAGAGATCGGCTCGACGCGGGATCGGGGTCGAATTCGAGGTCGAGGTCGAGGTCGCGGTCGCGGTCGGGGTCGAGGTCGGGGTCGAATTCGAGGTCGAGGTCGAGGTCGCGGTCGGGGTC
>DASSSJ010000012.1:0-42567 GCA_035708485.1 Anaeromyxobacter sp.
GACAACCGGGCGAGGGTCGTGAACAGGGTCGACGAGGTCAGGTGGGACGTCATCAACACCCTGAACACGCCCCAGGGTCAGAGATCGGACTTCCCCCTCAAGTAGACGTCGGTGCCGGGCCGTGCTCCGCCGCGCCCGCGAGCGCGGCGGAGCGCCCGGCCGGCGCGCACGCGCAGCGACCGCGTCGGGCTCAGCACTCCCGCGCCCGCGGCTCGCCCCACGGGACGCGCGCGAGCACCTCATCGTAGTAGAGCCTCGCCAGCGACTTGTCGCAGTAGCTCCGGATCGCCACGTAGCAGCCACCGCAGGCGTTCGTCCGCGAGAACCCCTCCCGCAGCGCGCGGTGGGTGCGCGCGCGGAACGGCTGGTGCGCGCAGGGGCGCATCCAGCCGTCGGGCTGCACGAGGAGGAACCGGTGCCCCGCGCGGCAGCCGCGGATCCCGCCCTCGGCGAAGAACCGGTAGGTGGCGTCGAGGTCGGGGATCGCGTTGCGGATGTCCGCGCCGGCCCGCTTCATCGCCACGAGCTCGCTGACGCGGGCGCGGAGCCGCCGGAGGTCCTCCGGCGAAGACACGAGGAGGTCGGTGTTCCCCGTGCGCATGGCGGAGTAGGTGCTGTACGACATCGCCGCGCCCCAGCGGTTGGCGAGCTGGGCGAGCCGCGTCACGTCGTCGAAGTTGAGCCGCGAGACGGCGCAGTTCATGACCACGTCGCCGTGGCCGTGGGCCGCGAGCCGGGGGACGAGCCGCTCCAGGTGGCGGAAGAGCCCGGGGACGACCCGGAAGTCGTCGTGGCGCTCGTCCGGGAAGTCGAGGGAGAGCGAGAACTGGTCCACGCCGGCGGCGCGGAGCCGCTCGTAACGGCCGACGTCGAGGAGCGAGCCGTTGCTCACCAGGATCAGGTAGGGCGCGCCGCACTTCCGGCCGCGCGGCTTGATGGCGCGGGCGACGTCCTCGACGTCCTCGCGCAGGAGCGGCTCGCCGCCGGAGAGCTGGACCGCGACCGGGCGCAGCTCCCGATACAGCTCGCCGATCCGCGCGGGCGGCAGCCGGGTCTCGTCGGGCAGGATCCCGCCCTTGTCGCAGTGCTTGCAGTTCGCGTTGCAGGAGCCGGTCAGCTCGAACGAGACGACCAGCGGGTGATCCGTCAGGAAGTTGCGCTGGCCGCGCAGCGTGAGCTGCAGGACCCTCGCCGCGCCGAGGCGTTCCATCGCGTCCGTTCCCCCGAGCCGCTCAGGCCCTGGCCCGCGCCCGCCAGGCCTGCAGGGGTATCGCGTGCTTCCGCTCGATCCACTGGCGGTGGATCGGCCCGGAGTTGTACGCGCAGAACGGGAACAGGCCCTCCGGCGTCGAGTAGTGGATCACGCAGCGCTTCACGCGCTCCACGTCGTAGTTGTAGCGGTCCTGGAAGTGCATGCCGGCGGCGAGCAGCGTCCGGTAGGTCCGCTCCCCCGCCTTCCCGCGCCCGACCCGCTTGTCGGTCATGCCGCGCAGCGCGTGCAGGAACGTCCTCACGGTGAGCCCCTCCGGCGCGTGCTCCCTCCGGAAGTGCCTCCGGAAGAGGAACGGGAGGGCCGCCTTGTGCAGCCACTTGAAGCGCGACCCCTCGATCCGGGTCGCCGCCGCGTCCACGTCGCGGAACAGCCCCTCGATGTCGAAGACGCGCGTGATCGGCACGGCCTCCCCGCTGCGCGACACGAGGAAGTAGGTCCCCGACGAGCAGGAGGGGTGGGAGGTGGCGGTGATCTTCGGCTCGCCGGAGAGCGCCGCGAGCAGCCGCGAGATCGGAGCGACGAGCGACAGCGGGTAGAAGTCCCTCATCGGATCGACGAGGCCGGTCGCGGCGAGCCCGTTCGCGAGGTCACCCATCGTGTAGCGCTGCGCCTCCCGCTCGGCCGTCTCGATCCGCCCCGTGAACGCGACCGGCTGGTAGGCGATCGCGCTCACCACGTGGATGTGCTCGACCGCGAACCTGAAGATCTTCTCGACCTGGTCGTCGTTCACGCCGCGGACGATCGTGGGGACGAGGCAGATCTTCATGCCGGCCTCGTGGATCGCCTCGACCGCCTTCACCTTCGTCGCGAGGAGCGCCCGCCCCCGGGTCGCCTCGTAGACGCGGTCGTCCACCCCGTCGAACTGGAGGTACACGGTGTGGAGCCCCGCCTCGGCCGCCCTCCGGGCGAAGCCGGGCTCGGCGAACCGGATCCCGTTCGAGGCGGTCTGCACGTGGCTGAACCCGAGCGCCTTCGCCCGGCGCACGATGTCGAGGTAGTCGTCCCGGATCGTCGGCTCGCCGCCGGTGAGCTGGACGGCGGACGCGGGCGTGGGCCGGTAGGAGCGGAGCGCCTCGAGCAGCTTCACGATCTGCTCGAACGACGGCTCGACGACGAAGCCCTGCACGCTCGCGTTCGCGAAGCAGACGGGGCAGGCGAGGTTGCAGCGGTTCGTGAGGTCGATCTGCCCCAGCATCGTGTGGCTCTGGTGCTGGTTGCAGAGCCCGCAGCTCCCCGGGCAGCTCTCGGCGCCCTCGACCTGCGGGTTCTCGAGCCCCGCGCCGTCGCGGAAGCTCCACTGCTGGAGCTTCAGGTACAGCGCCGCGTTCGTGAACACCCGGTCCTTCACGTACCCGTGCGCGGGGCAGGCCTTCTCCATGTACACGTCGCCCTGCCAGACGAAGACCCGCCCGATCACGACGCGGGCGCACTCGGGGCAGAGGGTCTCGACCGTCTTCGGGAGCGCGCGCACCACCGGCCGGATGCGCGCCCCGCTGCGCGTGTGGGTCGGCTGGCCGGCGCGATCGGGCTCGGCGCGCGAGAACAGCACGTCGTTCAGCTCCTCGCGGATCGCGCCGTGCTCGGGGCAGCGCCGCTCGAGGACGACGCCGCCGTCCGCCGCGAGGAGCGTGGCGGGCAACACGCGGCTGCAGCTCGTGCACTGCGCCTTCGTGTCGAGCGGCAGCGTCGCGGGCGGCGCGTCCGACGAGCGCGGCGCTCCCGCGACGACGTTGAACCGGCGGGCCGGCGGATTCCCGACGAGCTCCATGGTTCCTCCCCGATGCTCGATTCGAGGCGGGAGGATACGCCTCGTTCACTGTGCGACGCTGTAGCCCTTTGGTACCTCGTACTCAAAGAGGGCGCGGTCGATCGAAGCACCGCGCTCCACGTCGCGGAGCTCGAAGATCACGGAATCCCCGGTCGACTCGTGGAGAAAGATCCTTCTCGGCAAGGCGTCGGTCGGATCGAGCGTGAGCTCGATCCGGGTGAACGCGCCGGCGAGCTCGGCGCGCCGTGGCGAGAGCGCCAGGACCGGTCCGCGCCCTCCGCCCGGCGCGAGGGCGATGTCGAACGCGTCGGTGAACGCCTCGCCGCAGGCGCCGAACCCGATCGTCGAGAAGAGCGCCTCGGCGCGCGAGGGCTCGAGCGAGAAGCGCTGCACCTGGCGGAGGCGCGGGAACACCGCCCAGCCCTTCCCGCCGCGGAGCACCGTCCACGAGCGGTCCGGCTCGGTGTACTCCCAGCGCAGCGCGTCCGGCTTCCGGTAGAGGACGACGCCCTCCGAGCGATCCTCCTCGCCGATCGCCGCGAACACCTTCGTCTGGACGAAGCGCGCCCGCAGCGTCGAGAGCGCGGCGCGCGCCCTGCAGTGGGCGGCGACGGCCGCGGCGGCGGGGGGCGCGACCGCGGCGCGCGCCCGCTCGCCGGCCGCGAGGATCGCCAGGGCGACGGCGCACCCGATCGCGCGTCGCTCACGGCTCGCCGGCATGGGCGCCTCCGGCGCGGCGGGCCCGCCAGCGCTCGAGGAGGTGCGGCGCGGTCTTCGCGAGCGCGATCGCGCCCATCACCAGGAACACCACGAAGATCGCCCGGTTCGACGGCCGGAGCTCGTGGCCGAGGAGGGCGATGGCGAGGTAGCGGGGGAACCGGCCGAGGAAGGTCGCGAGCACGTAGGGACGCCGCGGGTACCCGGCGGAGACCGCGAGCAGGCGCACGACGTCGACGGGCAGGGGGAGGAAAGCCGCGACCGTCAGCGCCGCGAAGGGCGCCCGCCGGAACCAGGCCTCGGCCCGGCCGTAAAGCCGGCTCCGCCGCGCCCGCTGCACCGGGCCGAGGCGGCACAGGCCCGTCACGATCTCGTAGTCGTGCAGGTTCCCGAAGCAGGTGCCGATGGTCGCGACGAGCGCGACCGGGATCGGCCACGTCTCGCGCGCCGCCCAGAGGACGATCCACATCGTGGGCAGCGGGAGGAACGTGCACGCGAGGCTCACGTACAGCGACAGCAGGGCGAGCACCTCGAGGTCGCGGCTCGGCGCGGCGTGCCCCACCCAGGCGAGGCCGAGGTTCGCCGCGTAGATCGCCGCGAACGCCGCGGCCCACCCGCGCCACGACGATCGCGCAGCCGGCGCGGGCGGCTCGACGGCGCCCGGCGCGGGCGGCCGGGCCTCCGCGCTCACCGGCGCCCTCGCTCGGCGGAGGGGCGCGCGGCGGCGTTCGGGTACGGCGCGCCGGTCCGGCCGTCCTCCATCGGGATGACGACGTCGGCCACCGCGGCGCACTCGGGGTTGTGCGTGATCATGAGGATCGTGGGGCCGGGTCCGCCCGCCACCTCGCGGAACAGGCCCATGATCGCGCGGGAGCTCGCCGTGTCGAGGTTCCCGGTGGGCTCGTCCGCGAGCAGGATCCGCGGCTCCTTCACGAGCGCGCGGGCGATGGCGACCCGCTGCTGCTCCCCCTGCGAAAGCTCCGCCGGGCGCGCGCGCCGCTTCCCGGTGAGGCCGACGCGCTCGAGCAGCGCGTCGATGCGCTCCGCGGCGCCGTCCGCCCGCCCGGCGATGCGGGCGGCGAGGCGGAGGTTGTCCTCCACGTCGAGCGCGCCGAGGAGGTTGAACTTCTGGAACACGAACCCGATCTCCGTGCGCCGGAAGGCGGTGCGCGCCCGCTCGCCGGCCGCGGTGACGTCGAAGCCGCCGACCCGGACCGTCCCGGAGGTGGCGCCGAGCATCCCGCCGAGGACGTACAGGAGCGTCGACTTGCCGCAGCCGGACGGGCCCACCACGGCGGCGAAGGTCCCGGCCTCCACGTCGAGATCCACGCCGCGCAGCGCCGCGGTGCTCACGGCGCCGCGGTACTCCTTCACGAGCTGGCGGACGTGGATCATGCGTTCACTCGTAGCTCAGGGCGCGGACCGGGTCCTGGCGCGCGGCGAGCCACGCCGGGTAGAGCGCCCCGAGGACGCCGCCGGCGACGCCGACGCAGCCGGCGAGCGCGATCCACGCGGGCGTCACGTCCACCGTCAGCAGGGGGTAGCGCGCCCGCAGCGCGGCCGTGGCGGCTGCGGTGATGGCGTACCCGGTGGCGACGCCCGCGATCGTGAGCAGCACCGACTCGACGACGACGCCGCCGACGATGAAGCGGCGCGACGCGCCGAGCGACCGCAGGATCCCGATGTCGCGGGTCTTCTCGAGGACGGTCATGTACATCGTGAGCGACACCACGAGCAGGCTCACGAGCAGGGTGGTGATCGTCACGGCCGCCACGAACTCGTCGAGGCCGCGCATCGACCGCGCCATGTCGTCCGCGAACCCCTCGAGCAGCTGGCACTTCACGCCTCGGAGCGCCGCCTCGATCGCCAGCGCGGTCGCCTTCACCGCGCCGGGCGAGCTGCAGCGCACGAAGAACAGCGAGACGCGGTCCTCCTGGTGGAGCATCTCCTGCAGCTCCGACTTGAGGAAGAAGATGCGGGCCCCGATCCCCTCCTTGGAGATGCCGGCGATCCGGAACGTCGCGCCGAGGATCTCGATCCGGTCCCCCGGCCTCAGCCCGGCGTGGGCCGCGAGCCGCGAGTCGACCACCGCCTCGCCGCGCGCCTCCATCGCCCGCCCCTCGAGGATCCGCAGGCCGCCGCCGATCGACGCGAACTGGGCGGGGTCGATGCCGTACACGACGTAGAGCGCGTCGCGGAACGAGGCCGTCCAGGTGACGACCGGCGACACGGCCGCGACGCCGGGGATCTCGCGGAGCCGGTCGGCGTAGCGCTCCGGCAGGATCCCGCTCTTCAGCGCGAGGAAGCTCGTCGAGCCCGCCGGCTGCACGAGGAGGTCGGCGCCGACGTTCTGGATCCGCTGCGCCACCTCGTTCATGGAGCCGCGCGTGAGGCCGACGAGCACGAGCAGGAGCGCCACCCCGATCCCCACCGCGAGCACCGTGATGGCGCTCCGCAGCTTCTTCTGCAGGATGGCGGCGACGGCGAGCGTCACGTGGCGTTCCCCCCGCCCCCGACCGCGACCACCCGCGCCCCCGCCGGCGTCCGCGGGCGGAACGCCTCGGCGCGCACGTCGGTCGGGTTCACCGCGAGCTTCTCGAACCGCAGGGTGACGGAGGCGCCCGTCACCGCGTCGCGCACGCGCAGCCGCTCCGGGTAGAGGTGCCCGCCCGCGTCCACGAACCGCTCGCGGTCGATCGACACCTCCTCGCGGCCCTCCGCGTCGTAGTACGCCTCGCGCTCGACCGTGAACCGCCGCCGCTCGATCCAGAGCCGCCGCGCGACCCGGCCTGCCCGGCGGGCGGAGACGACGTACGCGGAGGGCTCCTCGGCGACCTCGAGCGCCTCGGCGCCGCCGAGCGGCTGCAGGAAGAGCGCGCGGAAGAGGTCGCCCGCCTCGAGCCGGACGCCCCGCACCGCGGCCGCGCCCCGGCTGGCGACCGGGCCGGTGTAGACGACGTTGTCGCGGGGGACGTGGAGCCAGAACGTCCGCCCGTCGCTCACGAGGGTGAACAGGGTCGGGACGAGGGCCCGGTAGCCCTTGAGGTAGAGCCCCGCCGCCTCCTCGGCCGGGCGGGGAGCGCGCGCGACCAGCACCGCGCTGCACGACCTCGGGTCGCCGCCCGCGCGCTCCGCGAACGCGACGGCGAGCGTCCCCTTGACGCTCGCGACCGCGGCCGCGTCGGCGTCGACGCGCCGGACGAGCTCCTCGCGAGTCGCGGCGAGGATGGGCAGGGCCGCCGCGGCGTCCCCCGCCGCGGGCCCGTGCGCGCAGCCGGCCGCCGAGGCGAGCAGCGCCGCGACCACGCAGGACTCGAACCGCATCTCTCGGCAGCGTCGCACGGGGGCCTTCAAGATCGCACGCGGCTTTCGCTCGCGACAACCGAGGACCTCGTACCTGCCGGGACCCGCGGCGTCCGCGGCCGGGACCGCCGGATGGACCCACGCCGCGCGCGCCTGCGACGGCTCCGCCGACGCGCGCGCCTCCGCGGCTCGGCCGGGGGGTGGGGGTGGCGGGGACGACCGCGGTCCTGCTAGGTTCCGCCGCCGTGCTCGACGTCACACCCTCGCCCGCGCAGTCCGGCGGGGCGGCGGGCTACCGCCTGGCCGCGCTCCTCTGGTCGCTCCTCCACGCCCCGCTCTTCCTCGCGCTCTACGCGAGCGCGATGCGCGACGCCGTGCAGGCGGTGCCCTCGCAGTTCCAGCTCGCCCTCTGGCCCACGTTCGTCGCCCAGGCGGCGCTCATCTCCACGCTCGGGTTCGTGCTCGGCGTGCCGTTCTCGTTCCTGCGCGCGGGGATCTACCGGTACGCGGCCCCGCTCGCCATGGGGCTGGTCGCGGCGTTCGTCGCCCTGGACAGCCGCATCTACGACGCGGTGCGGTTCCACCTGAACGGCTTCTTCCTGCGGGTGCTCCTGCAGCCGAACGCGCTGAAGGTGACGGGCGTGCCCGTGTCGCACGTGATCCTCTTCCTGTCCGCGGCGGCGGCGTTCGTCGTGCTCGACGCGCTCGCGGGAGCGTGGTTCATCCGGCGCTTCGCCTCGCCGCGGCGCAGCTGGGGGTGGGCGCTCGGGCTGCTCGCCCTCTCGTTCGCGGAGCGGGTCTACGGCAACGGGCTCACCTACTTCGGCGGCCCCGCCGTGTTCGCCGCGTCGACCGTCCTGCCGCTGCAGGCGCCGGTCAGCATGCGCAAGGCGTACCGCGGCGTCTTCGGGCCGCGCGAGACCGACCAGTTCGAGGCGGAGCAGCACGACGCCCGCGTGCCGTCCGACCTCGCGCCGGAGGAGGTCCGGTTCACGCGCACGCCCGACGTGATCGTGATCGTGGCGGAGAGCCTGCCCGCGGACCACCTCGAGCCGCGCGGCACGCCGAACCTGTGGCGCCGGACGGAGGAGGAGGGCGCCCGGTTCACGCGCCACTACGCGAGCTCGGTCGCCACGAACTTCACGATCTTCTCGCTCCTGTACGGGCTCCAGCCGCAGCGGCTCGAGACCGTGGTCGGCATGGGGCGGCGGTCGATCCTCTTCCCCGCCCTCCAGCGCCACGGGTACGAGATCCGGCTCCTCACGGCCTCGTGCCTCGACTGGATGAACCTGCGCGACCACGGCCGCGGCGGCGACAACCTGAACGCCTTCGCGGGCGTGCCGCAGTCCGACGTGCGCGTCTTCTGCGACGGCGGCACCTGGGCGAGGCGCGACGACATGCTCTTCGGCGCGGCGCGCGAGCTGGTGACGGCCGCGCCGAAGGACGCTCCGCTCTTCACGTTCCTGTTCGCGTTCGGGACCCACTTCAACTACTTCTACCCGCCGAGCTCGGAGGTCTACACGCCGGTCTGGGACGGCTCCGCCGGGCTCAAGGCGACGAGCGCCCCGCGCGAGCAGATCAAGAACCGCGCGCGCAACGCCGCGCACGCGCTCGACGCCCGCATCGAGGAGTTCCTGACCTTCTACGAGGCGCGGCGAGGGCGGAGGCCGATCGTCGTCTTCACGGGCGACCACGGCGAGGAGTTCCGCGAGAAGGGGCACGTCGGCCACGGCTCGGCCGTCACGCGCGAGCAGATCCACGTGCCGCTCGTCGTCTTCGGCGAGGGCGTCCCGCGCGGCACGTTCGAGGAGCCGACGAGCCACGTCGACGTCGTGCCGACCCTGTTCACCCTCCTCGGCGACACGCACCCGGAGCGGCTCTACTCGGACGGCCGCCGCGCGTTCGACGTGCCGCCCGGCCGGTTCGTCCTGTCGACGGTGGGCTGGGAGCCGCGGTACGCGATGACGGGGAAGGACCTCAAGGTGATGGTCTACGCCGGGCTCGCCGGGGCCGCGGTGACGGATCCCGACGACCGCCCGCTGCCCGACGGCAACGCCCGCCTCGCGGAGCACGCGGGCGAGATCCTGAAGGCGATGCGCGGCGAGGCCGAGGTCGCGCCGCGGTCCGCGGCGCGCGGGCTGCCGGCGGCGGGCCAGTAGCGGCCCGAGCTCAGTCGACGACCGCGCCGAGCCGAGGCTCGCGATGGCGCCCGTCGTCGCGGCCGCCGCGTCCGGCCCCGGGAAGGGCGGCCGCGCCTACTCCACGGTGACGACCACCTTCCCTCGCGCGTGGCCTTCCTCGAGGTAGCGGATCGCGGCCGGGACCTCGCTCAGCGGGTACCGCCGGTCGATGACCGGGGTGACCTTCCCGGCCGCCACGAGGTCGCGCAGCAGGGTGAGGTCCTGCTTGTTCAGGTCCGCCAGGAAGAAGCCGATGTCCTGGCTCACGAACCAGGACAGCACGGACGCGCCGAAGGCGCGCGGCAGGGGATCGATCCAGCGACCCTTCGGTCCGCCGACCATCACGTACCTCCCCGCGGGGTTCAGGGCGCGCCGCGAGGCGAGCAGCGAGTGGTTCCCGACGTTGTCGAGGACGAGGTCGTAGCGGGCTCCGCCGTTCGTGAAGTCCTCCCGGGTGTAGTCGACGACGCGATCCGCGCCGATGGACTTCACCATCTCCACGTTGCGCGTGCTGCACACGCCGGTCACGTCCGCGCCGAGCGCCTTCGCGATCTGCACGGCGAACGTCCCCACGCCTCCGGACGCGCCGTTGACGAGGACCCGTTGCCCGGGCTGCAGCTTCCCCTCGTCGCGAAGGCCCTGCAGGGCCGTGATCGCGGCGACGGGCACCGCGGCGGCCTGCTCGAACGTCACGCCGGCCGGCTTCCACCCGACGATGCGCCTCAGCCTCATGGGATCGGCTCCGGCCCGCGGTGCGGCGGGTACGCTCTGGGCGAGCGGGTATTTCACGCCCCCGCGACGAAGCGCGCCATCCGCTCGCGCTCCGCCGCGTCCGGCAGGCGCCCGCGCGCGGCCGCCATGTCGTCCACCATGTGCCCGACCTTGGACGTCGCGGGGATCGCGCAGGTCACGGCGGGGTGCGAGACGGCGAACTTGAGGAAGTACTGCGCCCAGCTCGCGATGCCGAGCTCCCCGGCCCAGGGCGGCAGCGGCTTGCCCTTCACCTTCCCGAAGAGCGCTCCGAGCTTGAGCGGGCGGTTGACGAGGACGGCGACCCCGCGGTCCGCCGCGAGGGGCAGGAGCCGGCGCTCCACCTCGCGGTCCTCCAGGTTGTACGAGAGCTGCACGAAGTCGAAGGGCTCGCTGCGGAGCGCGCGCTCCAGCTCGTCGTGCATGCGCCCGTGCGAGGTGGTGATGCCGAGGTAGCGGATCCGCCCCTCCGACTTCCACTCCTTCAGCGTCCGGAGGTGGACCAGCCAGTCGCGCAGGTTGTGGATCTGCACGAGGTCGAGGCGCGGGACGCGCCAGAGCCGTCGCGAACGTTCCATCTGCTCCACGCCGGCCGCCCTGCCGTCGGTCCACACCTTCGTGGCCGCGAAGACCTTGCCGTGCCGCGTCGCCTCGAGGAGCTCGCCGACGACCTCCTCCGCCGCGCCGTACATCGGGGAGGAGTCGATGAGCGTTCCACCGCCGTCGAAGAACGCCTGGAGGACCGGCGCGAGGGCGGCGCGTGCGGCTCCGGGGGCCGCGTCGAACGTGATCGAGGTGCCGAGGCCGATGACCGGGATCCGTTCGCCGGTCGACGGGATCGGCTTCTCGATCAGCGGCGGCGGCGCGGTCGTCGCCGCGCCGAGGACGAAGGGCGCGACGGTCGCGGCCCCGAGCCCCTGCAGGAAGCGGCGGCGAGTCATCGAGCGGTTCCGGCGTTCCATCGGGGTTCCTCCGTCCTGCGCGTGGCGAGCGCCTGCTGCTGCCGGCCGAGCCGGTGGGCGAGCCACGCCCATGCCGCCGCGACCGGGACGGCGGCGAACGCGATGGCGCCCAGGCCGAGCCCGAGCGCGCGCAGCCCGGCGTACGCCCAGGCGCTCACCGCGTCGCCCCCGCGGTAGACGACCGTGTCGAGGAAGCTCTTCGCCTTGTACTTCTCCTCGCGCCCGAGCACGACGAACAGCATCTCCCGCGCCGGCCGCGTGATGGCGTACTCGCCGGCGCGCCGCAGGACCTGCACGGGCACGATCGTGGCGAGCACCGGCGCGAGGCCGAGCGCGACGAACCCGACCCCGAGCAGCGCCGGGACGAGCGCCAGCGTCCCGGCGACGCCCAGCGCGCGGACGAGGCGCCCGGTGAGGAGCACCTGGGTGCCCACCGTGAGCGCGTTCACGGCGAGGTCCATGGCGCCGAACACCGCCGCGCGCTCGCCAGCGCTCGCGAAGGCGTCGCGGACGACCTGCGCCTGCTGGAAGTAGAGGACCGTGGAGGCGGTCGTGTAGAGCAGCATGAAGAGCGCGATGCCGAGCAGGTAGCGAGAGCGCAGCACGAGCGGGATCGCCGCGAGGACGCCCCCACCGAGCGGGCGCGCCTCCGCGGCGGCCTCCTCCGCCGAGGCCGCGCCCGCGCGCTCCTTCCACGCGATGAGGCGGTGGATGCACGCCACGGCGACCGCCAGGAACCCCGCGGAGACGAGGAGCAGGCTCGCCGCCCCGAGCGGACGGGCGAGGGCCGTGGCGAGCGCGGGTCCGGCGAGGGCCCCGATGGTGCCGCCCGCCGCGATGAACCCGAACAGGCGCTTCGCCTGCGAGCTCGTGTAGAGGTCGGCCATGAAGCTCCAGAACACCGACACCACGAACAGGTTGTAGACGCTCGTCCAGACGAAGAAGGCGCGGGCCGCCTGCACGTGGCCGCCCTCGCCGCGGAGGAGGGCGTAGAACACGAGGAGGTTCGCGATGAAGAAGCCGTAGATCCAGGGCAGGAAGCGCCGGCGCGGGAGGCGCGAGGTCACCCACCCGAAGAGCGGCACGGCGGCGAGCATCGCGACGAAGGTGGCGGTGAAGAGCCAGTGGAGCTTCTCCACCTCGCCCGCGATGCCCATCGCGTCGCGCATCGGCCGCACGACGTAGTAGCCGCACAGCAGCGAGAAGAAGTACGCGAACGACCAGAGGAGCGCGCGCACCTCGCCCGGCTCGACCTCGACGACGCGCGCGAGGCGACGGTGGAGCGTGGTCCGGGCTCCGCGAGCGGGGTCCGCCATGACGCGCCGCGATCGCTATCGGACGGCGCGCGTGCTCGCCCGGGAATCGCGCGAAGGCCTCTCGACGGAGCGACGGTTGCCGTACCGGGCGGGGCGTGACGCCACGCTCTTCGCGCTTGCCAGCGCGCCGTCGGTGCGGTCCGCTGTGACGCATGGCGAACCCGATCCCGACCTACCGCTACTTCCGGAACCCTCGCGCCGAGGTCGTCTCGACGTGGCAGGACGAGCCGGCCGCCTGCGATCTGTGCGGGGAGGAGGGGCCCGGCTACGCGGGCCCGTACCGCGGCGAGGGAGACGCCGACTTCGTCTGCGAGCCCTGCCTGCTCGCCGGGAAGCTCGGCGACGCGGACCTCTCGACGAACGAGGGCGACGTCGGCACGCTCCGGGAGCAGCTCGCTCACCTCGCGGTCCCCGAGCGCGATCGCCTGGTGCGGGAGCGGACCGACGAGCTGTCCCACCGGACGCCCGGGCTCGTCACCTGGCAGGAGCTGTTCTGGCCGGCCTGCTGCGGCGACTACGCCCGCTTCGAGGGAGAGGTCGGCCGCGAGGAGCTCGACGGGCTCGCCGGCGGCGGGGACGGATGGCGCTGGTTCGTGGAGCACGTCCGCGAGCCGCTCCCGGACGGCTTCGGCCCGGAGGACCTCCCGCCGCATGCGTCGCGACCCGGCAAGCAGTGGTCGCTCGTCGTGTACCACTTCCGCTGCACGTCCTGCGGGAAGAGCCTCCTGCACTGGGACTGCGACTAGCGTGCCGCGTCGTCACGACACCCTCGACTACGCGCGGATGGGGGAGGTCGTGAAGGGCGTCCACTGCGCGGTGCAGGCGGCGGCGCGGCGTTGACACGCCCGCCGCCCCATGGCGCACTCCGGCCGGGAGGGCCGGATGGGCCACGCGCCGGGACGCGACGTCTGGAAGAAGCTCGTCTTCCTGCAGCGCTTCGCGCGCAAGAAGCTCGTCCACCTGAACCTCCAGCTCCTCTACGACTGCAACTTCCGCTGCGGCATCTGCGACTTCTGGAAGGAGCCGTACCTCGGGAAGCCGCGCCTCTCGCTCGAGCAGGTCCGGGTGATCGCCGGGAAGCTCGGGGCGCTCGGGCCGCACATCATCTCCATCGGCGGCGGCGAGCCGTTCATGCACCCGGAGCTCCTGCCCATCGCTGAGACGCTCGGGCCCGACCACTTCCTCGTCATGATCACGAACGGCTGGTTCGTGACGCGCGAGAAGGCCGCCGCCCTGTGGCGCACGGGCGTGTACGAGGTGAGCGTGTCCGTCGACTACGCGGACCCGCGGCGGCACGACGCGCAGCGCGCCACGCCGGGCGCCCACGCGCGGGCGCTCGAGGCGCTGCGGATCCTGCACGAGACGCGCGTCCACCCGCAGCAGCGCGTCAACATGATCACGGTGGTCATGGACGACAACGTCGAGGACGTCGAGCGGCTCGTGGCGCTGTCGGCGGAGATGGGGATCAGCTACCTCGTCACGCTCTACAGCCACGCGCGCGGCACCAAGGCGCGCCGCGCCGGCGACCGCGCCCTCGGCGAGCGGCTCCTCGCGGTGAAGCGCCGCCACCGCCAGTTCGTCGCGCTCCGCGGCTACCTCGAGCGCTTCGGCGACGCGGTCGGGGACGGCGTCGGGCCCTGCCGCGCCGGCCGGAACCTCTGGAACGTGGACTCGCAGGGGAACGCCACGCTCTGCATCGACAAGCTCGACGAGCCGGTCGGGAACGTCCTCGTGGACGACGTCCGCGCGCTCGAGGCGCGGCTCCTCGAGGCGCACCGGCGGAACGACTGCGCCGGCTGCTGGACGAGCTGCCGCGGGCCCATCGAGACGCTCATGTACGGCGGCGCCACGCTCGCGAACCTCGCCGACTACCGCCAGCTCACGCGCGACGTTCCGCTCGGCGCGAGCTTCTGAGCGCGGCGAGGAGCGCCCGCCACCCCTCGTCGAGCACGATCCAGGGTCGCGCGAAGAGGAGCGCGAAGCCGAGCGCGCACGGCGACTGGCACCTCGGGCCGCAGCGCGGCTCCGGGCCGAACCTCTCCTTCCCGGCGGCGCGGATCCGGTCTAGGTCGGGCTCCGCGAGCAGGTTCCCGGCGACGTTGCCGAGCTCGAGGCACGGGTAGAACACGTCGCCCGCGGGCGAGACGGCGAGGACGGTGGACGGCCGGCAGCCGAACGGCTTCAGGTCGCGCAGGTACTCGAGGTACGCGACCGTCCCCTCGACGGCGCCGCCGGCCCGCTTCTCCCGCACGAGGCCGTCCATGAGGGCGCGGTACTCGGCGCGCTCGAAGAGCGCCGGGTGCGGGTGGACGCCGACGAGCTGCGGCGAGACGGAGTGGCGCAGCCCGAGCTCCTTCGCGAACCGGTGCACCTCGGCGACGTCGGGGAGGTTCTCCGGCGTCGCGACCGTCGAGACCACGATCGAGCCCCGCCTCCGACGCGAGGCGGCGAGCTGGAGGTTCCGCAGGATCCGCGCGTGCGTGCCCGGCGTGCCGAGCCAGGCGTCGCCCTTCACCGGGTCCACCGTGTCGAGCGACACGACGAGGCTCGGAACGGCTTCGAGCGCGTCGAGGTGGCCGTCGAGGGCCTCGCCGCGGGTGGTGAGGACGACGCCGTCGAAGCGGAGGCGCGGGAGCGCGGTCAGGATCTCGTCGACCTCCGGGTGGTCGAGCGGCTCGCCGCCGGTGATGACGAGGAAGTCGCAGCGGCGCCGGATGCGCGCGTAGAGCTCGAGCGCCTCCGCGGCGCGGAGGGTGGGCGAGCGGAGGTCCGAGTACCGCACGCCGTGGCCGTCGCAGCAGTACGGGCAGCGGAAGCGGCAGGCGTAGGTGAGGTAGTGGACGGCGAGGAGCGGGTGGAAGCCGCGCGGGGAGCGGCTCGCGGCGTGCCGGAGGTAGTTCTGGAGCGAGCGCCACACGGGGAGAGGAGAGCGGAATTCGCCGGGGCGGCGCAAGGGTCGAGTGCGGTGGGCGGTCGCGGGGAGCGGCCCTCTCCCGGCGGCCGACACCAGGAGAGGGGGCCCGGGGGAGAGGGGAGTGAGGCGTGCGGCGGCCTTGACGCCCAGCGGCGACGCGGGGTGAGGTGTCGGCGTGACCGCCACCGCGACCTTCGCCGGGAGACTGCACGCGGCAGCGATGCTCGCCCGGATCCGCTCGGCGGGGCGGCGGCGCGCTCCGGCGCCCGCGTCGAAGCCCGTCGGCGACGTCCCGTGCGACTGGTACCCGGCGCGCGGCCCGGCGCGCGCGCTCGTGGTCGCGCTGCACGGGGTCACCGTGAACGGGAAGGACGACCACCGGCTCCGCGCGTTCGCCGGCGCGCTCGCCGCGAGCGGCACGACCTGCGCGGTGCCGACCCTCCCCGCCCTCGTCTCGTTCCGCTGGGAGACCTCGGACGTGGACGCGATCGTGCGGGTCGTGGAGGCCGCGAGCGACGCCGCCGGCCGTCCGGCGGTGGTGGTGGGCTTCAGCCACGGCGCGAGCCTCGGGCTCCTCGCGGCGGCGCGGCCGGCGGGCGCGTCGCGCGTCTCCCACGTGCTCGGCTTCGGCGCCTACCACTCGCTCGAGGGCGTCTTCGCGCGGATCCGGGCGCTCGCGCTGCCGGCCCGCCCCGCCGACCGGAACGACGTCGTCTACGCCCGGCTCGTAGAGGCGAGGCGCCGCGCGGGCGCGCTCGGGCTCCCGCCCGAGGTGTGCGCCGCCGCGGACGATCTCCTGCGCCGGTACTGCGACGCCGCGACCGACGACGAGAAGCTCCGCTTCTTCGACGCGCACCTGCGCGCGCTCGCCGTCGAGAAGAACGTCGACTCCGCCGCCGACGCGACGTTCCCCGCGATGTCGCCCGCGGGGAAGCTCGCGGGGATCGCCTGCGCGGTCGGCCTCGTCCACGATCCGGACGACCTCCTCGTGCCGCCCTCCGACGCCGAGGCGCTCCTCGCCGAGCTGCGGCGCGTCGCGCCCGGCCACGATCATCGCCTGCTCGTGACGCGGCTCGTGCGCCACGTCGCGCTCGCGCGGCCCCCGAGCCCGGGCGAGGCGTGGCGGCTCCTCGGGATGCTCGCGCCGCTCGTCGGCGGCTGATCAGCAGCGGGCCCCGCCGCGCACGTTCCGCACGCAGGCGGGGAGGAGCCGGCCGCCCGCCTGCGGGTAGTGGTTGCAGCACTTCGCCGCGCGCGAGAGGTCGAACGTCGCGCGGTCCATGAACTGGTGGATGAAGATCGACTTCACGTGCCGCGCGCCGACCGCGAGCACGCCCCGGGGATCCGCGTCGGCGCCGAGCGCGTTCAGGTCGACGAGGATCCGCTTCACCGTCCGGAGCACCGCCTCCCGGTTCGGCACGATCCCGTCCGAGGTCCAGAGCGCGTAGAGCGCGTCGCGGACGGCGAGGAGCGACTCCCGGCCGGTGTCGAGCATCGCCTGGTTCGCGATGACGTCGAGGTACCGCTCCGGATCCACGAGCGACGGGAGCGGGACGAGCGCGCCCTGCTCGGTGCGGAGGAGGTAGGTGAGCGCGAAGCAGGTGGGGTGCGAGCACGGCAGCGGCGTGAAGTCGCGCTCCGCCAGGACGCCGCGGGAGGCGGCGGCGAGCCGGGACACGACCTCCGGGATCGTGATCGCGTCGAGCGGGTCGCCGGGGGACGGACCGAACCCGGCGAGCGGCTGGACCATGAGGCTCGCGATCCCGTCGTGCCGGAAGAGGAGGTCGAGCACCGCGGGCAGCTCTCCCTCGTTCACGCCTCGGGCGAGCGTCATCGTGAGCGAGAGCCTCCCGCCGGCGGCGAGGACGTCGTCGACGAGGCGGAGCTTCCTCTCCGCGAGGTCGGCCCGGCCGCGCAGCCGCGCGGAGGTCGCGGGCGAGGTCCCGTCGAGCTGCAGCGAGATCACGACGCCGCGGTCCGCGAGCGCGCGGACGAGGTCCGGCTCGCGCGAGAGGCGCAGGCCGTTCGTCGAGACCGACACGATCCCGATCTCGGGGCGGCCCACCGCGTCCACCACCTCGAGGAAGTCCGGGTGGACGGTCGGCTCTCCGCCCGTCAGCGTGAGCATGTTCACCTGCCCCTCGCGCGCGAGGAGGCCGTCCACGACCTTCCGCACCTCCTCGACCGAGAGCGCGGCGGAGACCTTCCCGTCGGTGAGGCAGTCCGGGCAGGCGAGATCGCACGCCGGCGTGATCTCGAGGAGCGGGACGCAGGTGTGCTGCTGGTGGCGCGGGCAGAGGCCGCAGGCGTCCGGGCACTCCGCGAGCGTCGCGACCGAGCGGGAGCGCGGGCTCGTCCCGGGCTTCACGTAGGCGAGCGCCTTCAGGTACCACTCGCGGCTCGACGAGACGAGCGCGCGCGTCTCGCCGTGCTCCGGGCACCACTTCACGAGGTGGACGCGGTCGCCCGCGAACGCGATCTTCGCGTCGCCGAGCCGGCCGCACACGTTGCAGAGCGCCCGGGTGGCCGCGAACGTCTCATGCATCGTTCTGCACCCAGAACCGCGCGTCGCGCTGGCGGTGGAAGAGGTTGTAGGCGCAGGCGCCCACGAGCCGCTCGGCGTGGACCGGCACCTGGTCCGGGCAGCGCATGGCGCGGCCGATCTCGAAGGTGTCCTCGTCCATGTGCGCGTGGACGTAGATGGTCTTCACGCGCCGCTCGGCGCGGCGCTGGCGCTCGTGGACGTCGAGCGGCTCGCCCGGCGGGTAGACGCTCCGCACGAGGTCCTTCACCGTGGCGAGGAGGGCCGGGTCGGCGCCCGACGCCCAGAGCCGGTCGAGCCCCTCCTTGAGCTCGGCCTCGAAGCCGTCGGTGGGCCGCAGGAGGTAGCCGTCCGCGAGCTGGCGCGCGAGCGCGGCGGGGGGGAGGAGGCGCGTCATGGGATGGAGCGTCCCCGCCCCGTCGGAGAGGAGGTAGGTGACGCCGTAGCAGAGCGGGTGCGCGGCGGGGAGCGGGAGGAAGTCGCGGCGGGCGATGCGGCCGCCGGTCGCCTCCTCGACGCGGCGCTCGACCCCCTCGACCGGCACGTGGAGGCGGGGCTCGAACGCGCCGCCGCCCTGCCCGGTGTAGGTCATCGTCTGGACGGTGAGGCTCCGGACGTGCGCGCGCGTCGCGAGCAGGTCGAGGAGCGCCGGCAGCTCGTCCTCGTTCACGCCGCCGACGAGCACCATGAGGAGCGTCGTCGGCACGCCGGCCCGCTCGAGGGCGTCGAGGGCGGCCCGCTTCTCGCCGACGATGTCCCGCCCGTGGAGCCGGACGCTCCGCTGCGGGTCGAGCGTGTCGAGCGACAGGATGGCGTAGGCGCCGGTGTCCGCCAGCGCGGCGGCGAGCGCGGGGTCGCGCGCGAGCCGCAGGCCGTTCGTGTTCACGGTGACGCGCCCGATGCCGGGGCGCCGGCAGCGGCGCAGGAGCTCCGGCAGCGCGGGGTGCATCGTCGGCTCGCCCCCCGTGACGTTCACGAGGTCCACGCCGCCCGTCGCCTGGAGCACGAAGTCGAGGTGCCGCTCGAGCTCGTCCGGCGACATGAACCAGGCGCGGTCGGGGCGGTTGTAGGTGAAGCAGATCGGGCAGCGCAGGTCGCACGCGTTCGTGATCGAGAAGACCGGCAGGTGGCAGGCCTGGCCGTGGAAGGAGCACGGCCCGCAGCTCGTCGCGCACTCGCCGGTCCTCGGCACGGTCCAGCCGGGCGGCCGCGCGGCGGACGGCGCCTGGAGCGCGGCGAGGTACCAGGCGAGGGTCTCGGCGACGAGCGCCCGCGAGGTGCCGTGCTCCGGGCAGAAGCGCTCGAGGAACACGCCCTCCGGCGTCGCGACGTAGCGGACCTCCGCGGGGCGGCGGCAGGCGCGGCACAGGCCGCGCGAGAGCGACAGGAAGATCGGCTCCCCGCCCGGCGCCACCGGCTAGAGCCCCCCGTCCACCACGATGGTCTGCGCGTTCACGTAGGAGGCGCGATCGGAGGCGAGGAAGGCGACCACCTCCGCGACCTCCTCCGGCCGCCCGGGGCGGCCGAGCGCGCAGTGCTCGGCGTAGAGCGCGCGCTGCCGCTCGGAGGCGTTCCGGCCGACGCCGCCGTCGACGAGGCCGGGGGCGACCTCGTTCACGCGGATCCCGTAGCGGGAGAGCTCCTTCGCGAGCGCGAGCGTCATCCCGGTGATCCCCGCCTTGGCCGCCGCGTAGTGGACGGGGACCTCGAGCAGGCGCCGGCCGGCGACCGAGCCGAGGTTCACGATCGCGCCCGCGCGGCGGCGGATCATCCCGCGCGCCGCGGCCTTCGCGAAGAGGAAGGTGGTCTTGAGGTTCACCGCCATGGCGGCGTCCCAGTCCGGCCCGTCGATGAGCGCGAAGGGCATGACGTCGGTCGCGCCGACGACGTTCACGAGGACGTCCACGCGCCCGAGGCGCGCCTCGACCTCGGCGACGAACGCCTCGACGTCCTTCTCCTCGAGCGCGTCCACCCGCGCGGCGACCGCGCGGCGGCCCAGCCCCTCGACCTCGCGCGCGAGCGCCCCGGCCTTCTCCGCGTGGGCGCGGAAGGTGAAGGCCACGTCGGCGCCGTGCGCGGCGGCGACGCGGACGATCGCGCCGCCGATGGCCCCGGAGCCGCCGGTCACGAGCACCACCTTGCCGCCGAGCATCACGCGCGCACCCCTCGCGCACGGTCGTACCAGAGACCCGCGGGCGAAGCCAAACGGCGCGGCCCGTGACACGCGGCCCGGCGCCGTGGCAGCCTCGCTCCGCGGCGCGAGCGGCGCCGCGTCCCACGGAGCGCCGGATGAACGATCCCCTCCCGTCCCCCGCCGCGCTGCTCGCGCTCCTCCGCGCGCGCCGGAGCGTTCGCCGGTTCCGGCCCGACCCCGTCTCGGAGGACGCCGTCGCCGCCCTCGTCGAGGCCGCCGCGGCCGCGCCCAGCGCGGGGAACCGCCAGGCGTGGCGCCTCCTCCTCGTCGCCTCGCGCGAGCGGATCGACGCGATGGCCGAGGCGGTCCGCGCCGAGGTGGCGCGCCTGCGCGCGGGCGTCCGCGAGGACGCCGCGCCGGAGGCGGACGCCTACCTCGAGAACTTCCTCCACTTCTCGGGGGCGCCGCTCGTCGTCGCGCCGATCCACCGGCGCGGACCGGATCTCCTCCAGGCCGCCGGGGCCGCCCCGCACGCGCCGCGCGGCGACGCCGAGGCGCTCGCCTCCGTGGCGGCGGCGATCGAGAACCTGCTCCTCTGCGCGCACGCGCTCGGCCTCGGCGCCTGCTGGATGACCGGGCCGCTCGTCGCGGAGGAGGCCCTCGGCCGGATCCTGGAGGTGCCCCGCGGCTGGGCGCTCTCGGCGCTCGTGCCCGTCGGCGCGCCGGCGGAGCACCCCGCCCCGCCGCCGCGGCGGCCGGTCGAGTCGCTCGTGCGCCGGCTGTGAGGTGCGCGATACTGCCGCTGCTCCGGGGGCCCGCGTGCGCTACCTGCTCGTCGACCGCATCGAGGAACTGAAGAGGCTCGAGTACGCCGTCGCGGTGAAGTGCATCTCGCTCGCGGACGACGTCTTCGAGGACCACTTCCCGGGGCAGCCGGTCTACCCCGGCGCGCTCCTCATCGAGTCGATGGCGCAGCTCGGCGGCGCGCTGCTCGAGATCTCCCTGCGGGAGGGCCGGCCGCGGGCGCCGCGGTGCGTCCTCTCCGCCGTGAAGGCGAAGTTCCGCGACTTCGCGAAGCCGGGCGACGCGCTCCGGCTCCGGGCGGACGTCGTCTCCTGCCACGAGGACGCCGCCCTCGTCCGGGTCGCGACGACGTGCGGCGAGCGCCGCGTCTGCGAGGCGGAGATCACCTACGTCCTCCTCGACGTGGACGACCCGAAGCTCGACGCGAGCCGGCGCGAGCTCCTCGAGCTCCTCACGCGGGAGGCCGTGGTCCGATGAGCGGCGCGGCCGGGCGCCACGAGGTGCTCGTCACGGGCGTCGGGCTCCACGGCGCGCACGGGGGCGGCCCCGCGACGCTCGCCGCGCTCCGCGCGGGGCGCTCCGCGGTCGCGCCGTTCCGAACCCCCGAGGCGGACGGCTTCCCGGAGGTCGCGGCGGCGCCCGCGGCGCCGTGGGCGCTCGACGACCTCGTCCCGGACCGCAAGCTCCAGAAGTACATGAGCCGCGCCGCGAGCCTCGCCGTCCTCGCCGCGGGCCGGGCGCTGCGCGACGCGGGGCTCCTCGCGGACGCCGAGCGGAAGGCGGACGTCGCGCTGTTCGTCGCGACGGGGCTCATCGGCTTCGAGCTGGACCAGGTGACCCAGGCGATGTCCGTCTCGGGCGAGGGGCTCGGCGGCGACCGGATGGCGCGCGGCCTCGCGCTCTGCCACCCGCTCATGCCGTTCCGCATGCTGCTCAACATGCCGCTCGGGCTCGTCTCGATCGCGTACGGCCTCCGCGGCGAGAACGCGATCCTCTACCCCGGCCCGCTCCAGGGCGGGGTGGCGCTCCGGATGGCGTTCGACGCCGTCGCGAGCGGCCGCGCGCCGCGCGCCCTCGCGGGCGGGAGCGTGCACGGGCTCGCGCTCATGCCGCTCGCGACCGCCTGGCGCGCGGGCCGGCTCGCCCGCTCTCCGGAGGCGGCCGCGCACCGCGACGGCGCGGGCGGCCTCGCCGCCGCGGACGCGAGCGCCTTCGTCCTCCTCGAGTCGCGCGCGGCGGCGAGCGCGCGGGGCGCCCGCGCGCGGGCGGTCCTCTCCGACGTCCGCGCCGAGCCGCAGGACGGCGCGCCGGCGCCACGGCGCGGTCCCCCGCCCGGCCTCGTCCTCGCGTCGGGGAGCGTGGACGCGAGGACGGACGAGGCGGACCGGGGCCTCGCGGTCGAGGCGGGCGCGCCGGAGGCCGCGCTCCTGCGGGTCGACCCGCTCGCCGGCCACGCGGGCGCGGCGGCCCCGGCGACCGCCGCGGCCCTGGCGGCGCTCGCCCTCGCGGCGCCGGACGGTCCGGCGCGCGCGCTCGCCGTCGCGCGCGACCCGGAGGGCGGCGCGGTCCTCGCGGACCTCGCCGCGGAGGCGCGCGCGTGAGGCGGGTCGCCATCACCGGCGCCGGCGTCGTCTCGCCCGTCGGCGTGGGCGTCCCGGCGTTCTTCGCGGGCCTGCGCGAGGCGCGCTCGGGCGTGGGCCCGATCCGCGCCTTCGACGCGACCGGCCTCGCGACGCGGATCGCAGCGGAGGTCACCGGGCTCGACGCCGCGGCCGCGGCGCGCGACGTGCCGGAGCCGGGGCGGGCGGCGCTGCTCCGCGACCGCAAGTCGCTCTTCGGCCTCGCCGCCGCGCGCGAGGCGCTCGCGGACGCGTTCGGCGCGCGCGGCCCCGGCCCGTGGCACGCGCCGGAGCGGGTCGGCGTCTCGGTCGCGACCGGCCTCGAGGTCTTCCACCTCGAGGACCTCGCGCCGCACGTGCAGGCGGGCCGGATCGACGGCGCCGCGCTCGCGGCCGCCGTCGCGGCGGCGCCTGCCGGCGGCCACCTCCAGATCCCGGCCGACCTCGGCGCGCGCGCGATCGCCCGCGCCGCGGGCGCGCGGGCCCTCTTCGCGGTGAACGTGTCGGCGTGCGCGGCGGGGGCGCAGGCGATCGGGGCGGGCTGGCTCGCGATCCGGGACGGCGCCGCGGACGCCGTGGTCGCGGGCGGCTACGACTCGATGGTGAACCCGCTCGGCGTGGCCGGGTTCTGCCTGCTCGAGGCCCTCTCGCGCGCGAACGACCTCGGGTCCGCCGCGTCGCGGCCCTTCGACGCGGGGCGCGACGGGTTCGTCCTCGGCGAAGGGGCGGGCATGGTGGTGCTGGAGGAGCTCGGCGCCGCCCGCGCGCGCGGGGCGACGGTGCACGCGGAGCTCCTCGGCTACGGCTCGACGCTCGACGCGTACCGGGTGAGCGACCCGGTGCCCGGCGAGGCCGGCGCGATCGCCGCCATGGAGCGGGCGCTCGCGGCGGCGGGGCTCGCGCCGGGCGACGTGGACTACGTGAACGCGCACGGCACCGGCACGCGCAAGAACGATCCCGCCGAGACGCGCGCGCTCCGGCGGGTGTTCGGGGCGGCGGCGGACCGGCTCCCGGTCAGCTCGACGAAGAGCCAGATCGGCCACCTCATCGGGGCGGCCGGCGCGGTCGAGCTCGTCGCCTCGATCTTCGCGCTCCGCGAGCAGGTGCTGCCCGCCACGATCAACCTGCGCGAGCGCGATCCGGAGTGCGACCTCGACTACGTGCCGAACGTGCCGCGGCGGGCGGCCGTGCGGCGCGTGCTCTCGAACTCGTTCGGGTTCGGCGGACAGAACGCGGCGCTCGTGGTCGGCGCGCTGCGCGAGGAGGCGTGATGGCGCTCGCGGGGCTCGCGGGGCAGGCGGCGATCGTGACCGGCGCGTCGCGCGGCATCGGCCGCGCCGTCGCCGAGCGGCTCGCGCGCGAGGGGGCGCGTCTCGTCCTCTCGAGCCGCCGCGGCGGCGAGCCCCTGCGGGCCGCGGCGGCGGCGTGCGCGGCGCTCGGCGCCGCCGTCGAGACGATCGAGGGCGACGTCGGCGATCCCGCCGTCGCGGCGGCGCTCGCCGCGCGGGCGGAGGAGCGGTTCGGCCGGATCGACCTCCTCGTCTCCTGCGCCGGCGTCGCGCTGGAGGAGCTCCTCGTGACGACGGGCGACGCCGCCGCGCGCGAGGTCGTGCAGACGAACGTGCTCGGCGTGGTCTGGGCCGCCCGCGCGGTCGTCCCCGCCATGCTCCGGCAGCGGCGCGGCTGCATCGTGAGCCTCTCGTCCTCGCTCGCGACGCGGCCGGCGCGGGGCTCCGCCGTGTACGCCGGCACGAAGGGGTTCGTCGAGGCGTTCACGCGCGCGCTCGCGGCGGAGGTGGGGCGGAAGGGCGTCCGCGTCTGCGCGGTCGCGCCGGGGCTCGTCGAGACCGACATGACCGCGGCCATCCGGCGGGACGCCCCCGAGGTCGCCCTCGGGCGGGTGGCGGCGGGGCGGGCGGCGAGGCCGGAGGAGGTCGCGGCCGTCGTCGCGTTCCTCGGGAGCGACGAGGCGAGCTTCGTGAACGGCGCGGTGGTGGCGGTGGACGGCGGCGCGGCGGGTTGACGGCGGGGCGGCCCATGCCCGACGCTGCGGCCGCATGGACGCTCCCGTCGCCCAGGACGACGTCGTCGCGCGCGTGGCCCGCCGGGTCGCCGAGGTGCTCGCGCTCTCGCCCGCCGAGGTGAAGCCGGGGAGCCGGCTCATGACGGATCTCGGCGCCGACTCGCTCGACCTCGTCGAGCTCATGTTCCTCCTCGAGCAGGAATTCGGGATCCGGCTGACGCGCGAGGACCTCTCGCTGTCCGCGCAGCTCGGGCTCCCCGAGGAGGAGCTGCGGACGGGCGAGGTGCTGACGCCGAAGGCGCTCGAGCTCCTCCGGGCGCGGTTCCCCGCCGCCGGCGACGTGCTCCACGAGGGCGCCACCCGGCGCGAGCTCGCGGCGCTCCTCACCGTCGAGGAGATCGCCCGGTCCGTCCGCGGACGGCTCGCGAGCCCGTGAGCGCGACGCCTCTTTCGCCCGACGAGGTCCAGGTCTGGCGCGTGGACGTGCCGTCCGATCCGGCGGCGCTCGCGCGGCTCGCGGGCGCGCTCCCCGCGCACGAGCGCGCGTGGGCGGAGCGGCTCCGTCCGGGCGGCCCCCGCGGCGGCTTCGTCACGGCGCGCTCGGCGCTAAGGCGGCTCCTCGCGGCGCGCCTGGGGTGCGCCCCCCGCGACGTGCCGCTCGAGACGGGTCCTCGCGGGAAGCCGGAGCTCGAGCGAGCCGCCGGCGCGCGCCTGCGCTTCAGCGTGAGCCACTCGGGCGGCGTCGCGCTCCTCGCGATCGCGGCGCAGCCGGTCGGCGTGGACGTCGAGGCGGCGCGGCGCGTCCACGATCCGCTCGCGCTCGCCGCACGGTTCTTCTCGCCCGCGGAGCGCGCCGCGGTCCAGCGCGCCCCCGCCGCGGAGCGCGAGCGCCGGTTCCTCGAGCTCTGGACCGCGAAGGAGGCGGCGCTCAAGGTATCCGGGGTCGGCCTGCCCGGGCTCGCCGACGTCGAGGTCACGGCCGGTCCGGACGGGGCGGCGTGCGCGGTGGGGCCCCGCGGCCATCGGTGGGCGCTGCGGGCCCTCGACGCCGCTCCGGGTTGCGTGGCGGCGATCGCCGCGGTCCGGCTCCCCGCGCGGCTCGACGTGCTCCACGCGAACGGCACCGCGTCGTGGTCCCTCGGGGACGGCTGAGGCGGGAGGCCCGCGAGCGCTGCAGCTCCCGCGCGAGATCCGGCGTCCGCGTACGAGGCGGATCGCCCGCGCGCCGCCGTCGCAGCGCGCGCGTCGCCCGGGGCCGGCGTACCGGCGTCGGTGCACCGAGGGCGGATGCGCTACACTCGTCGCCGATCGTCGGCGAGGGACGCGTCGATTCAACGCCGCGGCCCGGCCGGTGTTTCCTCCGTGGATGCCCGATCCTCGCGCCGCCCCGGTCGTGCCCCTGCACCGCCACGCCGCCGCCGGCGCGCCGCTCGAGGAGCGCGACGACGAGACGCTGATGCTCCTCGCCGCGGCCGACCACCGGCGCGCGTTCGACGTCCTCGCGCGGCGCCACCTCGGGCCGCTCACGGGCTACTGCGGCAAGTTCCTCGGGACGCTCAAGGGCGGCGAGGAGGTCGCGCTCGACGCGCTCGTGGAGGCGTGGACGCGGCGGCGGCGGTACGTGCGCGGGCGGTTCAAGGTGTTCGTCTTCACCATCGCGCGGAACCGCTGCCTGAACCGGCTCCGCGGCGAGCGCCGCCGCGGCGCCTGGAGCCGGCCCGCCGACGAGGTGCGCGAGGGCGCGGAGGGGGGAGACCGGCCCGATCAGCTCGACGCGCTCCTCGAGGGGGAGCGGCTGCGCCGCACGCGGGAGGCCCTCCTGACGCTGGCCCCGAAGCTGCGGGAGGCGCTCCTCCTCCGGTTCGACCAGGGGCTCACCTACGCCGAGATCGCGCGGGTGGTGCGGCGCCCCGAGGTCACCGTGCGGTCCCGCGTGTTCCACGCCATCCGCCGGTTGCGCGCCGCGCTCCGGGAGGAGGAGGCGCCGTGACCCGGGCGTGTCCACCGCCGCGCGAGCTCACCCGGCTCATCGACGGCGAGGTGACGGAGAACCGGGCCGCCGAGCTCCGCACCCACGCCGCCGCGTGCGGTGCCTGCGCAAGGGAGCTCGAGGCGCAGCGGACGCTCGTCGCGCGCGTGGCGGCCCCGGTCCCCGGCGTGCCGTCGGAGGGCGCGCACGAGGCGCTCTCGCGGCGGCTCGACGCCGCGGAGCGCCCCCGGGACGCCGTCGCGCCGTCGCGCCGGGCGTGGGCGGTCGGCGGGCTCGCGGCCGCGGCCCTCGCGGTCGTCGTCGTGGTGCCGCTCGTCCGCGGCGCCCCGGACCGCGGCGAGTTCCAGGCGCGCGGCGCTCCGGTCGAGTGGACGCGAAAGGTCGGCGTCGAGCTCTGGGCCCTCGACGGCGGTCCCCGGAAGCTCGCCGCGGGCGACCGGCTCGCCCCGGGCGTCGCCCTGGTCGGAAGCTTCAGCAACGTGGACTCCGCGCCGGCCTGGCTCCTCGCGTACGCGCTCGACGCACGCGGGGAGGTCCACTGGCTCTACCCGGCGTTCGTCGATCCGCGCAGCGATCCCGGATCGATCCGGCTCGACGCGTCCGTCGTCCAGCGCGCGCTCCCCGACTCGGTCGTCCTCGAGGACGTCCCGCCCGGCGCGCTCCGGCTCGTCCTCGTCGTGAGCCGCGCGCCGCTCCGCGTCTCGGCCGTGGAGCGCGAGCCGGCCGCCGGCCGCACGCCGGAGGCGCTGCGCGCGCGCTGGCCGGACGCGCGCGTGGACGAGGTGCCCGTCGTGTTCGGATCCCCTCCCGCCCGCGAGGTCCGCCCGTGACCCCCGCCCTCCTCCTCGCGCTCGCGTTCGCGGCGCCCTCGCCCGCCGCCGGCGCGCGCGACGCCGACGCGGCGCTCGTCCTCGTCGTCGCGAGCAACCGGGGAACGCAGCCCGGCCGCACGCCGCTCCGCTACGCCGACGACGACGCGGCCAAGTACTTCGAGGTGTTCTCGACGATCGCCGGGCGCGAGAACGCCGAGCTGCTCACCGAGCTCGACCGCGACACCGCCGGGTTGTTTCCGCGCCTCCGCGGGACGGCCAGGCCGCCCACGCGGCCGGAGGTGGAGCGCGCGGCCGCCGAGCTGGGGCGGCGCGCCGCGGAGCTCGCGCGGTCCGGGCGCGCCGTCCGCTTCTACTTCGTCTTCGCGGGCCACGGCGACGTGGACGACGGGCGAGGGTTCCTCGAGCTGTCCGACGGACCCTTCACGGCCGACGACCTCCAGCGGGTGATCCGGACGGTCGGCGCGCCGGAGGCGCACGTCATCCTCGACAGCTGCAACTCGTTCTTCGTCGTGAACCCGCGGAAGCCGGGCGGCGCACGCTTCGCGACCCCGCGCGACGCGGCGGACGCCCTGAGCCGCCGGCTGCCCAACGTCGGGGTGTTCCTCTCCACCTCGGCCAAGGCCGAGGTCTACGAGTGGTCCGAGCTGCAGTCCGGGGTCTTCAGCCACGCGGTGCGCTCCGGGCTCATGGGCGCGGCGGACGCGGACGCCGACGGCGCCGTCACCTACGCGGAGCTGGCCGCCTTCATCGACACCGCCACGGCGGACATCAAGAACCCCCTCTACCGGCCCGCCGTCTACGCCCGCGGCCCGAACGGCGAGGACGGGCGGGAGCTCCTCTCCTTCCGGGGCGCGTCGCGGGTCACGCTCGCGGTGGACGATCCCCGCCGCGTGCGGCTCGCCGCCCGCGACGCCGACGGGCTGCGCTGGATCGACACCTACAAGGAGGCGGGCGGCGCGCTCGAGCTGTGGCTCCCGCCCTCGCTCGCGGGCCGCGTGGAGGTCGATCGGCTGAAGACCGGACCCGGGCAGCGCGGTGAGGTCGAGGCGAGCTTCGCGCTGGCGGCGCCGGCCGGCGCGGCGGCGAAGCTCTCCTCGCTCGCGCCCGCGGGGTCCGTCGTGGCGATGCGCGGCCCGGGCGAGATCTTCCAGGCGCTCTTCTCGCGGCCGTTCGGCCCCGAGGCGTTCGCGACGTACCTGGAGGTCCACGCCGGCGAGCCGGCCGGCGTGCCGGAGTCCGCCTGGGAGACCCTTCCGCCCCCGGCGCGGGCGAGGCCGGCGCCACGCGTCGAGGCGCTCGTGCGGGGCGGCGCCATCGTGCCGATCCGCGGCGAGTGGGACGGCGTGGCCCGTCCGAGCGTGGCGATCTCGGCGGGCGTCGCGCTCAACTCGGTGCTCTCGGTGGAGCTCCAGGCGGGCTACTTCGAGGCCGTCAGGGAGGAGGCCTTCCTGTACCCGAGCGTCGGCTACCTGAACAACCCGATCCCCGGGACCCGGATCCGGATGCAGGCGGCGCCGATCTCGCTCGACGCGCGCGTCCGCCTCCCGACCTCGCCGACGCCCTACCTCGTCCTCGGCGCGGGGTTCGTCGTCGAGCACGTCACCGTCGATCCGCCGGACTTCAACGCGACGCTCCGCTCGACGGATCCCGTCCCCTTCTTCCACGGCGGCCTCGGGGTGCTCTTCGACCTCGGCCCTCGGTGGTTCACCGGCATCGAGGCGCGCTACTTCCTCACGGCCGACCACCCGGCGTTCGGAACCGATACCGGCATCGCCGGGATCACCGGCGCCGCGACGCTGGGGTTCAGGCCGTGACGTCCGCCCGCCCTCGCGCCCGCGCCCCGGAGCCCGTCATGCGGCTGCGCCCCGCCCTCTTGCTCACCGCCCTCCTGTCCGCCTGCCAGGGGAGCGATCCGCAGCCGCTCGTGTGGATCGACGGCGACACGTTCTACCCCGGCAACATCGCGTTCGTCGCGGGCGGGGGCGCGAGCGAGTTCATCGCGTACACGCGGTTCTCGAACTCCGCGACCGCCCCGAACACCATCCGGCTGCTGCGCCACCGCGCCGCCCGCCCGGACGCGCTCGAGCTGGTCGGGGACGTAGACCTGGGCCTCGGGTGGGCCGCGGCGGTGTCGCGCCTGTTCGTGACGGGAGGCGCCGCCGTCCCGTGCCTCGGCTCGACCTGCTGGGTCATCGACCTCACCAGCGAGGCGCTCCCCCGCTCCACGATCACGCTCCCGGGCGAGCCCGACGGCCTCGCGATCCACGGCCGGTGGCTCGTCTCGGGCGCGGGGACCACGGTCTCGCTCCTCGATCTCCAGGGCGGGCCGGGCGCGACCTTCACGGCGAGAGCGCCCGTGACGAGCGTGCTCCCGGTCCCCCCGCCCCCGCTGCCGGAACCGCCGGCCGGGCCGACGTTCCTGGCGTTCACGACCGTCGGCTACGTCCGCGTGACGGCGGACGCGGCGCCGACGTTCGCCGAGGTGGACGATCCGACGCTGCGGAGCTTCGCCGCCGCGTTCCCGGACGGCGCCGGGGGGCTCGTCGCGGGCCCGTCGCCGACGTACGGGTTCTCGCGGGTCGTCCGGCTCGACCTGTCCTCGCCCGCGACCCCGGTGGTGAGCCACGTCGAGGAGCTGCCCGTGCACTTCGCCTCGTTCGCCTGGGACGGCGGCGCGACCTCGGTGGTCGCGGCCTCCCCGGGGGAGACGTTCGCCCCGCTCCGGGACGGGTACGTGCTGCGCGAGCTCGAGGGAGAGTTCACGAGCGCCGGCATTCCCCTCCCGCAGTGGTGGGGCGACGGGGTCACGGTCGCCATGCACGCCGACCGCCTGTTCACGATGAGCAACTCGGGGTTCGACATGTTCCGGATCGCGCGCTGAGCTCTCGAGCGCGCCTGCGGCGCCACCCCGTCTCGGCGGCCGCGATCCCTCTCCGCGTCGCGCTCGCGCGTGGCCCGGGCCGGCCGGGCGGCGAGGCGGCTGACCCTCGCCTGGGCAGGCGCGCCTCGCGCGCGCCGTCCTTGTGGCGCTCGCGACAGCCGTGCTACTCGGATCGGGGGACCGCTCCGCCCGCGACGGGCGTCCGGCACGACGGGAGTGCACGATGATCCTCGGCAAGTTCTGGTCGGCGCTGCGCGCGCAGCTCAACAAGATCGCGAACCTGTTCTGGGAGGCCGATCCGATCGCGACGATGCGCTACGAGTACGACCGCGCCGTCGAGCAGCTCAAGGAGGGGCGCAAGGGGCTCGAGCTCTACCGCGGCCTCGTCGAGCGCGTGAGCCGGCAGGTCGCGGAGAACGAGGCCCAACGCGGGCGGCTCGAGGCCCAGGCGAAGGCCTACCTCAAGGCGGGCGACCGCGCGACCGCCGCCAAGTTCGCCCTCGAGCTGCAGAAGGCGCGCGCCGAGCTCGCCGAGAACCAGAAGCAGCTCGAGCTGCACGAGACCGCGTACCAGAACAACCTCAAGAAGATCCAGCACGCGAACGAGAAGCTCATCGACGTGCGCCAGAAGATCCAGAAGTACGACGCCGAGCTGCGGATGAGCGAGGCGGAGGCCGAGATCGCGAAGCTCTCCGAGAGCTTCGACATGAACGTCACCACCGACTTCGGCCAGATCGAGCAGGTCATCCAGCAGAAGATCGACGTGAACCGCGGCAAGGCGCGCGTCGCCGCGGACCTGTCGTCGAAGGGCGTCGCCGAGATCCAGGCCGAGGAGCGCATGCAGGCCGTGATGGCCGAGGACGCCCTCCAGGCGCTCGAGGTCGAGCTCGGCCTCAAGACGCCCGAGACCACGGCGGCGCCCGAGGCCGCGAAGGACCTCGGGCCCGCGGTCGAGAAGCAGACTCGCTGACGCCGCACGCGGCGCCCCACCTCCGGAGGAGACACATGGGCAACCCGAAGCCAGGCTTCTACGTCGCGCTCCTGCTCGTCATCGCGGGGCTCGTCGGGTTCGCGTTCTACCGGTTCAAGACGGGCGCCGTTCGGCCGGGTGCCGCCGGGTCGTCGGAGTCCCGGACCGAGCTCCCGGACGACAAGAAGGGCGAGGCGCCCGACAGCGGCGGGATCACGACCAAGAAGGAGTACGACTTCGTCCCGGCGCAGCGGCTGCCGGAGGTGAAGGGCGTCTCCTCCTACGCGCCGATGAAGGACCGCACCGTCCGCATGGCCATCAACGTGTGGGCCGGCTGGGCGCCGCTCATCCACGCGAACGAGGGGTTCCAGCCGAAGAAGGCGTGGAAGGACGCGAAGGGCAAGCCCTTCAAGCTCGAGATCGTCCTCATCGACGACCCGGTCGCGATGCGCGACGCCTTCGCCGCCGGCAACGTCCACTTCGGCTGGGCGACCGTGGACATGCTGCCGCTCCTCGTGGAGGGGCTGAAGCGCGACTCGCGCGTGATGCCGCGCGTCTTCCAGCAGATCGACTGGTCGAACGGCGGCGACGGCATCGTGGTCCGCGACACGGTGCAGAACATCGGCCAGCTCCGCGGGAAGACCGTCGTCCTCGCGCAGAACTCGCCCTCCCACTTCTTCGTCCTGAACTCGCTCATCACCGCCGGCGTGCAGCCCGCCGAGGTGGAGTTCAAGTTCGTGGGCGACGCGTTCCAGGCGGCCGCCGCGTTCAACGCCGACAAGAAGATCGCCGGCTGCGTCTCCTGGGCGCCGGACATCTACAACCTCGAGAAGGTGAAGGGGAACAAGCTCCTCGTCACGACCGCGACGGCGAACAAGCTCATCGCCGACGTCTGGTTCTCGCGCGCCGACTTCGCGAAGGATCACCCCGACGTCATCGAGGGCGTCGTGCGCGGCGTCTTCGACGCGATGATCGAGCTGAAGGCGCAGGAGGCGAAGCAGAAGGTCGCCGGCTGGATGGCGAAGGGCTACGGGATCCCCGAGACCGACGCGCTCGGCATGCTGGGCGACGCGCACTGGACGAACTTCGCCGAGAACAGGGAGTTCTTCCTCAACCGGAACAACCCCACCAACTTCGAGCGCACCTACGACACCGCCTGGTTCCTGTACAAGCGGGTCGGCGCGGTCGGCTCGGACAAGGTCCCGTTCGACCAGCTCGTGGACTTCTCGATCCTGAAGCGGCTCGAGGCCGTCCCGAAGTACGCCTCCCAGACCGACGAGTACGAGGTCCGCTTCGCGCCCATGTCCGCGGGCACGATCCAGGCGGAGTCGAGCGAGATCCTCACGAAGACGGTGGTCATTCACTTCTTCCCGAACTCCTGGGACCTCAAGAAGAAGGTGACGAAGAGCGAGGGCGGCAGGGAGCGCGAGGAGGCGTACGACCCCAACGTCGACTTCGTGATCGAGGAGATCGGGAAGCTCGCCGGCCAGTTCGGCGCCGCCCGCGTCGTGATCGAGGGCCACACCGACTCGTCGATGCAGGGGCGCGTGCCGCCGAGCCTCGTCCAGGAGCTCGCGACGTACCGCGCGAACGCGGTGAAGGAGGCCCTCGTCCAGAAGTTCCCGAAGCTCCAGCCCAACCAGTTCTCGGCGGTCGGCGTCGGCTGGGACCGGCCGGCGGATCCGCAGGACCCGCTGAACCACGCGAAGAACCGGCGCGTCGAGGTGAAGGTCTACCCCGCCGAGGCGCCCACGGCGGCGAAGTAGCGATGGCGGTCCTCCCCGGCGCGATCGGCGCGCTCCGGCGCCCGCCCGCGGCGCTCGTCGGCAAGGGGCTCGGCGCGCTCTGCGTCGCGCTCGTGCTCGGCGCCTGGTTCCTCGCGACGGCCGGCGCGGCCGAGGAGCGGCTCGTCTCGCCTGCGCTCCTCCCCGCGCCGCTCGAGGTCCTCGGCGCGCTCCCGGCGCTCGCCGCCGACGGCGCGCTCGTGGACGCGATCGTCGCGACGCTGCGGCGCGTGCTCGCGGGGTTCCTCCTCGCGGTGGCGGTGGGGGTGCCGCTCGGCATGGCGGCCGGGGCGTGGCGCGCGCTCGGCGCGTTCCTCGCGCCCGCCGTCCTCGTCGCGCGGAACATCCCCATCGCCGCGCTCATCCCGCTCACGATCCTCTGGTTCGGGATCGACGAGACCCAGAAGGTGATGTTCATCTTCATCGCCACCGTGCCGTTCGTCTTCTCCGACGCCGCCGCGTCCGTCATCGAGATCAGCGACCGCTACGTCGACACCGCGCAGACGCTCGGCGCGAGCGACTGGCAGGTGGTCGCGAAGGTGCTGGTGCCGCTCGCGCTGCCCGGGGTCTACACCAGCCTGCGGAGCCTCTTCGGGATCGCCTTCGGCTACATCATGCTCGCCGAGCTCATCAACGCGCGGCACGGCCTCGGCTACATGCTCTCGCTCGGGCAGCGCCGAGGCCACACCGATCACATCTTCCTCGTCCTCATCCTCATCGGCCTGCTCGCGTGGGCGATCGACCACCTCCTCGCGTTCTTCCAGCGCGGGCTCTTCCCGTACCGGAAAGAGCAGCCGTGAGCGCGCCCACGCCGGAGCCCGCCTCGCCCGCCGCGCCGGAGCGGCCGCCCGTCGTCCGGTTCCGGAACGTCACGAAGCGGTTCGGCGAGGGGGCGAAGGCCTTCACCGCCGTCCAGGACGTCACCTTCACCGTGGAGGACCACCCGGGCCGGGGCGAGTTCGTCGCCATCCTCGGCCCGTCCGGCTGCGGCAAGTCCACCATCCTGCGGCTCATCGCCGGCCTCTCGCCGCACCACCCCGCGACGGAGGGCGAGATCCTCGTCGAAGGTCGCCCGGTCACGGGCCCCGGCGCGGATCGCGGCATGGTGTTCCAGGACTACACGTCGTTCGACCACCGGACGGTGGAGGACAACGTGGCGTTCGGCCTGGAGTGCCGCGGCGTGCCGCGCAAGGAGCGGCGCGAGCTCGCGCGCGAGTGGATCGCGAAGGTCGGGCTCTCCGTGGACCGCGACGCGCACAAGTACCCCGACGAGCTGTCGGGCGGCATGCGGCAGCGCGTGGCGATCGCGCGCTCGCTCGCCCTGCGGCCCCGCATCATCCTCATGGACGAGCCGTTCGGCGCGCTCGACCCCGCGACGCGGCTCGCCATGCAGGACCTGCTCGTCGAGCTGTGGCGCGAGCTCGAGGCGACGGTGTTCCTCGTCACCCACTCCGTCGAGGAGGCGGTCTACCTCGGCGACCGCGTCTACATCATGTCGCCCGGCCCGGGCCGGATCCTCAAGGAGATGCCCGTGCCGCCCCCGGACCGGCCCGCGCGCGAGATGCAGCGCGAGAAGGACTTCCTCGACGCCGTCTTCGCCATCCGCGACCTCATCGAGAAGCTCCAGGCCGCGGGCGAGGAGCGGAGCGGACCATGACCCCGGTAAAGGGCGCGGGCCTCGGCCGCTACCTCAAGGAGGCGTTCCTCTTCCGCTGGAACCTCCTCCTCTTCCTCGGCGGCGCCGCCGCGGCGGCGATCGGGCCGTTCCCGGACGTCTTCCTCCCGATCGTCGGCGCGCTCGAGCTGCTGTACCTCGGCGCGCTCACGAGCCTCCCCCGCTTCCGCGCCGCGATCGACGCGCGGGCGCGCGAGGCGCTGCGCGCGTCGCCCGAGGGGTCGCCGGCGCTCGCCGACCTCCTCGCCGCGCTCGAGCCGGCGGCGCGCGCGCGCTTCGAGCGGCTCCGCGCCCGCTGCCTCGACATGCAGCGGCTCGCCCGCGGCGTGCGCGGCCAGTCCTCCGCCGACGCGAGCGACGCCGACCCGATCCGCACGCCCGCGCTCGACCGGCTCCTGTGGGCGTTCCTCAGGCTCCTCGGCGCGCAGCAGGCGCTGCAGCGGTTCCTCTCCGCCTCCGACGAGGCCGGGCTCCGGCGCTCGCTCCAGGACCTCCGCGCGAAGCAGGCGCAGGCCGAGGCGCGGAAGGACGAGCGGCTCACGCGCGCCCTCGCCGACGCCGTCGCCACCGGCGAGCAGCGGCTCGCGAACTACGCCAAGGCCGCCTCGAACGCCGAGTTCCTCTCGGTCGAGCTCGACCGGATCGAGGGGAAGATCCAGGCCGTCGCCGAGATGGCGGTGAGCCACCAGGACGCGGACCAGATCTCCTCGCAGGTGGACGCGGTCGCGGCGAGCATGGCCCACACCGAGCAGGCGATCCGGGAGATCGATCAGATCACCGGACTCGGCGACCACCTCTCCGAGCCGCCGCCCATCCTCGCGGCCGGCGTCGAGCGGGAGCGATCGTGACCGAGAAGGCGATCGGCGGCGCCGCGGCCCCCGCGTCCGGCATGGCCGCGCTCCCCGCCTGGTTCCCGCCGTGGGCGGTCAGGCTCGCGGAGCTCTACTTCTCCGGGACGACCTCGATGTTCGTCGTCGGGGGGAACACCTGGGACTACGTGCCGGTGGTGGAGGGCGCGGCCCGCCGCTACGGCACGCTCGCGGAGTTCCTCGCGGAGCAGCTCTTCGGCCGCTGGGACCTCGTCCTCCACTACGACCTCGCCCGCGGGCTCCGCTGCCTCGCCGGGCGCGACGAGGAGCGCCTCCGCCGGATGGTGGCGCTCGCGAACCGGCGCGTCGGCGACCTCGCGGCGCTCACCCGGGACCCCGCGCGGGTGCTCGCCGCGCTCGACCGCTTCGTCCAGGCGAACGCGATGGCGCCCGACGAGGACCGGCTCTCCTACGCCGTCGTGGTGGACCACGCCTCGCACCTCGTGCCGCGCGGCGAGCGCCAGTCGCTGCAGGAGGCGACGAGCCTCGTCACGCTGCTCAACTGGGCGTCGAGCCCCTACGTGAAGCGGCAGAACGCGGCGTTCGTGCTCGTGGACGCGCGGCTCGCGGACGTGTCCGACCGGCTCGCGGCGAACCCGCACGTCGCGACCATCGAGGTGCCGCTCCCCGCCGAGGCGGACCGCCTGGGCTTCCTCCAGACCGCGGCCGCCGCGCGCCCGGTCGAGAGCTTCTCCGACTTCGGCGTGCCCGAGCTCGCGAAGCTCACGGCGGGCGTCTCGCTCGCCGACCTGGACACGCTGGTGCGCTCGAGCGTCGAGGCCGGCCGGCGGCTCGACGCCGCGCGCTTCCGCGAGCTCAAGAAGCGGCTCATCGAGCGCCAGGCGCAGGACCTGCTCGAGTTCGTCGAGCCGCGCTGGACGCTCGACCTCGTCGTCGGGCACGAGGCGGCGAAGCGGCGGCTCCTGGACGACGCGGCGCTCATCCGGAGGGGCGCGCTCGACACGGCGCCGATGGGCTACCTCCTCTGCGGCCCGGTGGGGACCGGCAAGACCTTCCTCGCCCAGTGCGCGGCGGGATCCATCGGGATGCCCTGCGTCGTGCTCCGGAACTTCCGCTCGAAGTACGTCGGCGAGACGGAGGGGAACCTGGAGCGCGTGCTCGCGGTCCTCCGCGGGATGGGGCCGGTCATGGTGCTCGTCGACGAGGCCGACGCGATGCTCGGCGACCGGCAGCTCTCCGGCGACTCGGGCGTCGGCTCGCGCGTGTTCGGGATGATCGCGGCGCAGATGGGCGACACCCGCTACCGCGGGAGGATCGTCTGGGTGCTCATGACCGCGCGCCCGGACCTCCTCCCCATCGACCTCAAGCGCCAGGGGCGGGCGGAGATCCACATCCCGCTCTTCTACCCGCACGACGAGGCCGAGATCCGGAAGTTCCTCGTGGTGGTCGCGAAGAAGCTCGACGCGCGGCTCGCCGAGGAGGACGTCCCGCCCGTCCCGCAGCGGGGGCACCTCTCCGGCGCGGACATCGAGGGGCTCGTCGGCCGCGCGTGGCGGCAGGCGCTGCTCGCAGGGAAGGACCGCATCACCCGCGAGGTCCTCGAGGGCGTGATCGCCGACTTCATGCCGTCGACGCAGACGCTCGAGCGCGAGCTGCAGGAGATGGCGGCGATCCTGGAGTGCACCGACCGGGAGTTCCTCGTGCCCGCCGCCCTCGAGAAGCTCGAGAAGGCGGGCGGTCGCGAGAAGCTCCAGGAGCGCATGCAGGCGCTGAAGCGCGCCCTCGAGCGGGAGTGACCGCCTCCGCGACGCGGTCGCGGCGTCAGCTCGACGAGGGCAGCCGCTCGCGCAGGGCGCGCGCGACCTCCTCCGCCTCGGCCTCGTCCAGCCCGGCGCCGAAGCGACGCGTCGCGGCGCCGTGGTCGAAGGCGATCGGGCCGCCGCCGATGCCGAACGCCTGCATGGGGGAGCGGCCGTCGCCGCGCCGGTAGGTCACGGGCGCGGCGCGGAGGTTGCGAACGGACGCGGCGCCGTACTCGGCCGTGCGCCCGATGCGGAACGCCTCCCGCCGGATCCGGAGCGTGGCGCCGGAGAGGGAGATCACCTCGCGCCCCGCGAGGCTCCACGCGAGCGCGGCGGCGACGAGCGCCTCGGCGACGGCCCACAAGGCGAGCCACACGACCATGAACGCGACGACGGGCAGCGGGACGGGCTCGGAGGTCCCCAGCAGCTGCCCGACGAGCTGCCGGATCACGGCGACGCCTCCCACCGTCCACCCGCAGAGCCACACGGCCATGAAGAGCGACGCGAGCGGGCGCTTGCGGGCCGGGATGACGACGCGGACGCCGCCGGGGATCGTCGTCGTCCTCGAGCGGCGCGGCGCGGGGCCGGTGCGAGCCATCGCCGGAGCGTACACCGCCCGCAGCGCGCGGTGTCGGAGGAGAGGCGCGACGGTGGTCCGGCAGGCCCGGAGGTCGGCTCGCCTGGCGATGTGGGACGCACCCCACATCGACAGGGCCGCCGGCCGGGCCCTACAATCCCGCTTTCACTTTCAGCGCATCCCGAGCACGAGCCCCCGGCGCTCGGCCGCACGGGAGCGCCGGAGCGGAGCGGGATGCTGAGGCGGAGGTTCGTCCGGTGCAGCGGCTGCCGGCTCCGGTTCGTGCCGGAGAAGAAGAAGGGGCTCGCCTGCCCCGCCTGCGGGTCGAAGGCGCTCGCGCCGTGGTTCGAGCCGTTCCACCTCGGCCTCGTGCTCCTCGTCCTCGCGGGCGGCGCCGGGGCGCTCGAGCTCCGCGCCGCGGCGGCGCCCCCGTCCGCGCGGCCTCCGCGCACGACCGCGCGCGTCGTCTCGCGGCAGGTCACGGCGCCGGCCGAGTCCGGCCCGCGCCGGGGGAAGACCGTCACGCTGCGGCGGGGAGACGTCGTCCAGGTGCGCGCCGGCGACGGGGAGACGCTCCTCGTCGAGGACGCGAAGGGCAACCAGGTTCGCCTGAGGGCGAAGCACGTCGAGCTCCCCTGAGGAGCCGAAAGGAGGAGGGCATGCCGTACACCGCAGAGATCAGCCGCCGGAACCCCGGATGCTTCCTGTTCCTGCTCGACCAGTCCGCGTCGATGGAGGACCCGTTCGGCGGGGGCGAGCAGGGGCGAAGGAAGGCCGACGAGCTCTCCACGATCATCAACAAGCTCATCCACAACCTGTCCATCCGCTGCGCGAAGTCCGACTCGATCTACGACTACTTCCACGTGGGCGTCCTCGGGTACGGCCAGGACACGGTCGTCTCGCCGGCGTTCGACGGCGCCCTCGGCGGGCGCGATCTCGTCCCCATGAGCGAGATCGCCGACAACCCGCTGCGGATCGAGGACCGGACGAAGAAGGCGGACGACGGGGCGGGCGGGATCGTCGAGCAGTCGGTGAAGTTCCCGGTCTGGTTCGACCCGAAGTGGGCCGGGGGCACGCCCATGTGCAGCGCGCTCCGCGCCGCAGCCGACGTCGCGCAGCGCTGGGTGTCCGAGCACGCGAAGGGGTTCCCGCCCATCGTCATCAACATCACGGACGGCGAGGCGACCGACGGCGATCCCGCGCCGGAGGCGGAGGCGCTCAAGTCCCTCGGCTCGGACGACGGCGCGGTGCTGCTCTTCAACATCCACCTCTCCTCCGCCCCGGGCGCGCCGGTCGAGCTGCCCGCCACGCCCGAGCGGCTGCCCGACCAGTTCGCGAAGCTGCTCTTCGAGATGTCGAGCCCGCTCACGCCGTTCATGATCGGCCGAGCGAAGGAGCTGGGGATGCCGGCCGACGAGGGCTCGCGCGGGTTCGTCTTCAACGCGCAGCCGGTGCAGGTCATCCAGTTCCTGGACATCGGCACGCGGCCGGCGAACCTCAGGTGAGCTTCGCGGCGGGCGACGAGCCCCACCCGATCGCCGTCGACGCGTTCTCCTGCGCGAAGGCGGGCAACCGGCGGGAGGAGTACGAGGATGCCTGGGCGGTGCGGGGGTCGGACTCCCCCCGCGCCGCCCGCCTCGCGGTGGCCGACGGCGCCACCGAGGCGAGCTTCTCCGCGCTCTGGGCGGCGCTCCTCGCGGAGAGCTGGGTGCGGTCGCGCGCGAGCGGGGCCGACTTCCCGCGCCGGCTCGCCGCCGCGCGCCGGCTGTGGGCGCGCAAGGTCCGCGGGCGCCGGCTGCCCTGGTACGCCGAGGAGAAGGCGCGCCGCGGCGCGTACGCGGCGTTCCTCGGGGTCGCCCTGGTCCCGCGCACCGGCGCGTTCCGCGCCGTCGCGGTCGGCGACTGCAACCTCTTCCTCCTGCGCGGGCTCGGGCCCGCCCTGCGGCTCGCCCGGTCGTTCCCGCTCGAGCGATCGGAGGAGTTCGGGTCGAGCCCGTTCCTCCTCGGCTCCGTGGCGAGGCCCGACGACGACCCGTCGCCGCACGTGCGCGTGACCGAGGGGATCGTGCCCGGCGACGGCCTGCTGCTCCTCGCCTCCGACGCGCTCTCGGCCTGGCTCCTGCGGCGCGAGGAGGAGGGCCGCCCGGCCTGGGAGGCGGTGAGCCCGCTCGGGATCGAGGACGGGCTCGACTTCGAGGCCCTCGTCGGCGAGGCGCGCGAGGACGGCTGCCGCAACGACGACATGACCCTCGTGCGCGTCGTGCCGCGCCCCTGACCCGCGGAGCGTCGATGGCGGCCTGGCCCGATCTCACCGACTACCACGAGGCGCTCCAGCAGCCGCGCCGCTCCTTCGCCGACCCCGCGCTCCAGGGCGCGGCCATCGAGCAGGACCGCTTCGGGATGCCGAAGCCGGCCACCGGCGCGAACGCGGTGGTCTACAAGGCCACCTTCAAGAAGGACGTGTGGGCGGTGCGGTGCTTCCTGCGGCCCGTGAGCGATCACGCGGAGCGCTACGCCGCCATCTCGGCGCACCTCCAGAAGACGAAGCTCTCGCACGCGACGCGGTTCCACTGGCTGAAGGACGGGATCCGGGTGAGGGGCGGCGCTTACCCCATCGTGAAGATGGAGTGGGTCCAGGGCGCGCTCCTCGACCGCCACGTCGAGGCGACCCTCGGCCGGCCGAAGGAGCTCGCGGACCTGCGCGGCCGGTGGCGCACGCTCGTCGAGGACCTCGAGCGCGCGAAGATCGCCCACGGCGACCTCCAGCACGGGAACGTGGTCGTGGACGGGAAGAAGCTCCTCGTCATCGACTACGACGGCATGTGGGTCCCGGCGCTCTCCGGCCGAAAGGCGACCGAGACCGGCCACCGCGCCTACCAGCACCCGCGGCGGAGCGAGGCCCACTACGGCGCCTGGCTCGACCGCTTCTCCGCGCTCGTCGTCTACGTCTCGCTCGCGGCGCTCGAGAAGGAGCCGAAGCTCTGGGACGAGTACTACACCGGCGACAACCTGCTCTTCGTCCGCGAGGACTTCCTCGAGCCGGCCCGCTCGCAGATCTGGGGGCACCTCGCCTCGCTCGGGCCGGAGGTGAAGCGGCTCGCCGGCGCGCTCGCCGCCTGCGCCGGGCGCGATCCCAAGGACGTGCCGCGGCTCGAGGACGTCGCCGAGGCCACCGGGCGCGTGAAGGCGGTCGAGCTCGCGGCGGCGGCGCCGCCCAGGAAGAAGCGGGCGTGGGGGGCGAAGCCGGCGGGCTCGCCCCTCGAGCTCGCCCCCGCGTGGAAGACGGTCTGGGCGCGGCCCGGCAAGCGCGTCGAGACGCGCTGGAAGAAGGTCGTCCGCGACGGGCCGGTCGAGGTGAAGAAGAAGGTCCAGGTGCTCACCCTCGACCCGTGGCGCGCCGGCGCGGCGGCGGCGGCGGGGATCGCCGCAGGCGCGGCGCTCGCGGCCCTCCTCTCGCCCGCCCTCGGCCTCGCCGCGGCGGGCGGCGGGCTCGCGGCGACGCGCTGGTTCACGCGGCGGCGCGAGGTCGAGGTGCGCTGGACCGAGATCCGCCCGGTCGCGCAGCAGGAGAAGGAGCAGCACGAGACGGTCGTCCCCGGCCTCAAGTCGGCCGCGATGGCCCTGGCGGTCGCCCCCGACGCGCGGCAGCTCGTCGCCGTGTCGAAGCTCGGCGAGTGCGGGACCTGGGACCTCCCGGACGGCGGCTGGCGGCCGTTCGGGATCCGGCTGCCCCCGTTCGAGCTGGCCGCGCTCGCCCGCGCGAACCCGCGGGCGGTCCTGGCGACGACGACCGCCGCGACGGTCTGGGAGCTCGCGAAGGGGAAGAGGTGGGACCACCGCGTGGACGCCGCGGCCCGGGTGACCGCCGCCGCGATCGCGCCGGACGGCGCGCGCATCGCCCTCGGCCACTCGCAGGGGCTCGTCCGCGTCCTGGAGGCGGAGGGGGGGCGGGTCGTGGCGGAGGTGAGCGGGCTCGGCGCGCGGGTGTCCGCGCTCGCCTTCTCGGCCGACGGCCAGCTCGTCGCGGTGGGCACGGGCACCGGCGCGGTGTCCGTCTTCCGCGTGTCCGGCCGCGCCGAGAAGCTCGGCGACGACCGCGCGCCCGGCCCGCCGATCACCGCCGCCGCGGTCGCGGGGAACGGGCAGGCGTTCGCCTTCGGCGACGAGGGTGGCGGCGTCGTGATCCTCGGCAAGGACGCGAAGCGGCTCGCCCTCGCCACGCTCGCGGGGCGCGGCGTGCGGGCGCTCGCGTTCTGCGGGGACGGGGTCGCCGCGCTCGCCGCGGGGTGCGGCGACGGCACGGTCCGGGTGGTGGACCCGGCGAAGGGCGCGGTCGTCGCGAGCCACGCGGTCGCGACGGCGGCCGTCGTCTCCCTGTCCTGGGCGCGGGAGAAGGCGGCGCTCGCCGCCGGGAGCGCCGCGGGTCAGGTCGCGCTGCTCGGCGTGGACGAGGACTGACCCGCTCACCCCTCCTCGAAGATCCCCGTCCCCTTGTCCTTGCGCACCCGGTCGCCCCGGAAGCACCGCCCGTTCATCGCCACGTACACGCCCGCGGGCATCGCCTGCGCGAAGGAGAGCGCGCTCCCGAGGTTGAAGAGCCCGTCCGAGGAGCCGAAGGCGTAGGGGATCATCGCGCCGGTGAGGACGACCGTCTTCGGGAGCCGCGCGGCGACGAGCGCGCGCGCCGTCTCCGCCATCGTGTCCGTCCCGTGCGGCACCACGATCCGCGCCTCGTCGCAGCCGCGGCAGCGCGCGACGATCGCGGCCCGGTCGGCGTCCGTCATGTCGAGGCTGTCCACCATGAGGAGCGTCTCGACGCTCACCGGCAGGCGGCACCGCGCGAGCCGGAGCATCTCCGGGAGGTGCGTCTCCCTGAAGTAGAGCCGCCCGGACAGCTCGTCGTACTCCTTGTCGAACGTG
>DASSSJ010000013.1:0-92494 GCA_035708485.1 Anaeromyxobacter sp.
GAATTCGCGGACCGCGTTCGCCGGGCTCAAGGGGAAGCCGTACCCCACGATGGCCATTCCCCTGAAGGCGGGAATGAGCATCGGGATGCTGCTGATCGCCGTCGAGCTGGTCCTCATGCTCATCATCCTCCTCTTCATCCCCGGCGACCTCGCGGGCCCCTGCTTCATCGGCTTCGCCATCGGCGAGTCGCTCGGCGCCGCGGCGCTCCGGATCGCGGGCGGCATCTTCACCAAGATCGCCGACATCGGCTCCGACCTCATGAAGATCGTCTTCAAGATCAAGGAGGACGACGCCCGCAACCCCGGCGTCATCGCCGACTGCACCGGCGACAACGCGGGCGACTCGGTCGGCCCCTCCGCGGACGGGTTCGAGACCTACGGCGTCACCGGCGTCGCGCTCATCAGCTTCATCCTCCTCGCCGTGGCGAGCCCCACCGTGCAGGTCCAGCTCCTCGTCTGGATCTTCGCGATGCGCATCATGATGGTGGTCGCCTCGGTCGGCTCGTACTGGCTGAACGAGCTGCTCGCGAAGGCGCGCTACGGGAACGCCGACGCGATGAACTTCGAGGCGCCGCTCACCTTCCTCGTGTGGCTCACCTCGTTCGTCTCCATCGCGCTCACCTACCTCGTCTCCTACCTCCTCATCCCCGACCTGGGCGACGGCACGATGTGGTGGAAGCTCTCCACCATCATCACCTGCGGCACGCTCGCCGGCGCGGTCATCCCCGAGGTGATCAAGGTCTTCACCTCGACGAAGTCCGGCCACGTGAAGGAGATCGTCACGGCGTCGCGCGAGGCCGGCGCCTCCCTGAACGTCCTCTCCGGCTTCGTCGCCGGGAACTTCAGCGCCTACTGGATGGGGATCGTCATCGTCGGCCTCATGTCGGCGGCGTACTTCGTCTCCACCCTCGGCCTCGACGCGATGATGATCGCCCCCGCGGTCTTCGCGTTCGGCCTCGTGGCGTTCGGGTTCCTCGGCATGGGCCCGGTCACCATCGCGGTGGACTCCTACGGGCCGGTGACCGACAACGCGCAGTCCGTGTACGAGCTCTCCCTCATCGAGAACGTCCGGAACGTGAAGGCCGAGGTGAAGAAGGACTTCGGGTTCGACCTCGACTTCGACCGCGCCAAGGCGTTCCTCGAGGAGAACGACGGCGCGGGCAACACCTTCAAGGCGACCGCGAAGCCGGTGCTCATCGGGACCGCCGTGGTCGGCGCCACCACGATGATCTTCTCCATCATCATGCTGCTCACGAACGGCCTGCGCGAGGGGCTCGACCGCCTCTCCTTGCTCCACCCGCCGTTCCTGCTCGGCCTCGTCACCGGCGGCGCGGTCATCTACTGGTTCACCGGCGCCGCCACCCAGGCGGTCTCCACCGGCGCCTACCGCGCCGTCGAGTTCATCAAGAACAACATCCGGCTCGAGGGCGTCGAGAAGGCGTCCGTCGAGGACTCGAAGAAGGTCGTCGAGATCTGCACGCAGTACGCGCAGAAGGGCATGTTCAACATCTTCCTCGTCGTCTTCTGCTCGACCCTCGCCTTCGCCTTCGTCGAGGAGTTCTTCTTCATCGGCTACCTCATCTCCATCGCGCTGTTCGGCCTCTTCCAGGCGATCTTCATGGCGAACGCCGGCGGCGCCTGGGACAACGCCAAGAAGGTGGTCGAGGTGGAGCTCAAGGCGAAGGGGACCGAGCTGCACGCGGCCTGCGTCGTCGGCGACACCGTCGGCGATCCCTTCAAGGACACCTCCTCGGTGGCCATGAACCCGATCATCAAGTTCACCACCCTGTTCGGCCTGCTGGCGGTGGAGCTCGCGATCGAGCTGCCCGGCCCGACCCGCGCGGTGCTGTTCGTCGCGTTCCTGGCCGTGGCCTTCTACTTCGTGCGCCGCTCGTTCTACGGGATGCGCATCGAGAGCCAGGCGTCGCGCGCCGCGAACGGCGCCGCCGCCGAGGGGGAGCTCGCGCAGGGCTGAGGCGGCGCGGTAGCATCTGCGGGTCCACCCACGTCGAGGCGCGGCCGCGTCCCGGCCGCGCCTCCAGGTCCGGCGGAGATGCGCACGAGACTCGCCGTCGCCGAGCTGGACCCGCCCCCCGGCCCGGAGCTCTCGAGCATCTTCCTGTGCTTCCTGAAGCTGGGCAGCTTCGCGTTCGGCGGCGTCTTCGCGATGCTCTCCTTCTTCGACAGGGAGCTCGTCCAGCGCCGGCGCTGGATCACCGCGGACGAGCTCGCCGAGTGCGTCGTCATCGGCCAGATGACGCCCGGGCCGCCCATCGTCAACACCGGGGTGCTGGTCGGGCACCGGCTCCGCGGCGTCCCGGGCGCCGTCGCCGCCACGGTCGGGCAGGTCCTCCCCGGGTTCGTCGTGGTGCTGATCGTGGGCGTCCTCTACGCCGAGCTCCGGTCCGCCCCCCTGGTCCAGGGCGCCCTCAAGGGGGTCGGGGCGGCGGTCGTCGGGCTCCTCGGCTCCGTGGTGTTCTCGATCGGCCGGCGGGTCGTCGACGGCGCGCGCACGGGGCTCCTCGCCGTCGCGGCCTTCGCCCTGCTCGCCTTCGCCCGGGCGAACCCCGTCCTGCTCCTCCTCGGCGCGGGGCTCGCGGGCTGGCTGCTCTTCCGGGAGCGCCGATGACGCTCCTCAAGCTCTTCGGCGTGCTGTTCGCGGTGAACCTCCTCACCATCGGCGGCGGGTACGTCTCGCTGCCGCTCCTCCACCGGTTCCTCGTGGAGGACCTCGGCTGGCTCACGCGCCAGGAGCTCGGCGACGCGGTGGCGATCGGCCAGCTCGCGCCGGGCCCGATGACGATCATGAACGTCTTCATCGGGCAGAAGATCGCCGGCTTCCCCGGGGCGGTCACCGCCGCGATCGCGACCTACCTCCCGTGCGTCGCGGTCGGCGTGCTCGCGGGGCGGAGCTACGCCCGGCTCCGCGACTCCGCCGCCGTCGCGGCGGTGCTCCGCGGGATGAAGCCGGCGGTCGTCGGCATGCTGCTCGCCGTCGCCCTGCAGCTCGCGGAGGTCTCCTTCGTCCACCCCGCCGCGATCGCGATCGGCCTCGGGTCGCTCGCGCTCATGACCTGCACGCGGCTCGACCCGACCCTCGTCGTCCTGATCGCCGGCGTCGCCGGCGCCGTCCTCCTCTGAAGCCGGCCGGGGGCCCCCATGCACGTGGTCATCGTCGCGAACGACGCCCCGTACGGCAGCGAGCGGACCTACAACGCCCTGCGGCTCGCGGCGGCGCTCCTCACCTCCGAGCCCGAGCTCGAGCTCACGCTCTTCCTGCTCGGCGACGCCGTCGCCTGCGCGAAGCGCGGGCAGGCGACGCCGCAGGGGTACTACAACGTCGAGCGGATGCTCCTGCCCGTCGTCCGCAAGGGCCACGTGCTCGCCTGCGAGACCTGCCTCGCGGCGCGCGGCCTCGCCGGGACCGAGCTCGCCGAGGGCTGCCGCCCCGCGAAGCTCGGCGAGCTCGCGAGCCTCGTCCTCGACGCGGACAAGGTCCTCACCTTCTGAGGCCCGGCGGCCGTGGCGACCCGTCGCGAACGGAAGGACGCCGCCCGCCTGCTCCTCGAGCGCTTCGAGCCCGGCGCGGTGGACCGCTGGGCGCGCTCCGAGCCGGACGCCTGGGGGATCGTGCAGCGGCTGCTGTTCGACGACGACGCGCTCGTGCGCTGGCGCGCCGTCGAGGCGGCGGGCCGCATCGCGGCGGCGCGCGGGCGGCCGGATCCGGAGGGCGCGCGCGACATGGTGCGCCGGGCGCTCTGGCTCATGAACGACGAGTCCGGCGGGTGCCTCTGGCTCGCGCCGGAGGTCCTCGGCGCCGCCCTCGCGAGCGTGCCGGCGCTCCGCCCGGAGTTCCTGCAGGTGCTCGCGAGCTTCCTCGAGGAGGAGCCGTTCCGGGAGGGAACCCGCTGGGCGCTCTGGCGCGTCGCGCTCGCCGCGCCCGCCGAGGTCGCGGCGGCCGCCGCGCCGGCGCTCGCGGCGTCGCTCGCCGATCCCGACCCTGCCGTCCGCGGCCACGCGGCGCTGGCGCTCGCGGCCGCGGCCGGCCCCGCGGCGGCCGCCGCGCTCGCGGGGGACCCCGCGCCGCTCGTGGTGTTCGACCCGCGGACCGGGACCCTCCGCGCCACCACCGTCGGCGAGGCCGCGGCCGGGGCGTTCTGAGACCCGCGCCGCGCTCGGCCGGACGCGGATCAGCGCCCGTTGATGTACGTCGCGAGCTGGTCGATCAGGTACTGCTTCTCGTGGAGCATCGCGTCGATGACGTCGCGCATCGAGACGACGCCGACGACCTTCCCGTCGTCCTCCACGAGCAGGTGGCGCGTCGCGTGATCCCGCATCAGCGCCGCGCAGGCCACCTCGCTCTCGTCCGCCGCCACCCGGGGCACGTCCGGCCGCATCGCCTCGCGGAGCGGCCGGCTCGCGTCGGCGCCGTGCACGAGCACCTTCAGGAGCAGATCGCGCTCCGTGACGAGCCCGACCACCTCGCCGCCGTCCCGGACGGCCACCGATCCGATCCTCCGCCTCGCCATCGTCCTCGCCGCGTCCCCGATCGAGGCCGTGGCGTCGAGCGCCACGACGTCGGGCCGGGCGATCCCGGCGACCGTGGGCGCGACGTTCGCGTGCGTCATGCGTCGTCCTCCTCTCGATCGCGACGATACGGCGCGCGCGCGCGGCGGCGCCAATCAGATCTCCTGCGGATCGCCATAAGCCCGGCCCTCGCCTCCGCCGGGGCGATGGGGGATCATCGCGGGCGTGGATCCCGTCGCCCCGAACGGCCCGCGGGCCGCCGCCGGCGCGCTCGAGCCCGGACCGGTCCTCGTCTCGGTGGCGGCGCTCGGCGTCGTCGCGGCGCAGCTCGCGCTCCGGTCGGCCGACGACAGCCGCCTCGCGAGCTGGAGCTGGGGGTTCGCCGGGATCGATCCCGTCCGCCTGTTCGCCCTCGTCGCCGCGGCGATCGCCGCCGCCCACCTCGCGGTGCGCGCGCCGGTCCCCGCCCGCGCGCGCGGCCCGCTCCTCGTCCTCCTCGCCTTCGCCGCGGGCGCCTGCACCTGGCCGGCGCCGGAGGCCATCGTCGACGCCTCTCGGTACTTCGCCCAGGCGAAGCACCTCGAGCTGCACGGGCTCGGCGGGTTCCTCGCGGCGTGGGGACGGGAGCTCCCCGCGTGGACGGACCTGCCGCTCGTGCCCGCCCTGTACGGCCTCGTCTTCCGGGCGCTCGGCGAGGCGCGGATCGGGATCCAGCTCCTCGGGACGCTCCTCTTCGCCGGCGCGGTCCTCCTCACCTGGCGCACGGGGGCCGCGCTCTTCGACGAGGGCGTCGGGCTGGCGGCCGGCGCGCTCCTGCTCGCGGTGCCGTACCTGCTCACGCAGGTCCCCGCCATGCTCGTGGACGTCCCCACGATGTTCTTCCTCGCGCTCGCGACCTGGGCGGTGGTCCTGGCCGTCCGCCGCGGGGGCGCGGGCCGGCTCGCGCTCGCCGCCGCCGCGGTCTTCCTCGCCGCGGCCTCGAAGTACTCGGCGTGGCTCCTGCTCACCGGGCTCCCCGCGCTCGCGCTCGCCGAGCGCGGGCGCTCGCCCGGCGCGCTGCGCCGCGCGGCCGCGATCGGCCTCGGCGCGGGCCTGCTCGCCGGCGCCGCCCTGCTGGCGGGCCGCGACGTCGCGTCCGCGCAGCTCGCGCTGCTGCGGTCCTACCAGGCTCCGGGGCTCCGGCGCTGGGGCGAGAGCTTCGTCTCGACGTTCCTCTTCCAGGCGCACCCGCTCCTCGCGGCGGGCGCCCTGCTCTCCGCCGGGCTCGCGGCGCGCCGTCGCGACGCGCGCTGGATCGCGGTCGCCTGGCCGGTGCTGCTCCTCCTCGTCCTCGACGTCCGGCGGGTCCGCTACTGGGTCCCGGCCTTCCCCGCGCTCGCGCTGCTGGCCGCCCTCGGGCTGCAGGCGATCCGCGACGCCCGGCTCCGCGCGCTGGCGGTCGGGTGCGCGGTGACCACCTCGCTCGTGGTCGCCCTGTACGGCCAGCTCCCGTTCCTCGCGCGCACGAGCGCCGCGAACCTGCGCTCGGCGGGGGCGTACCTCGACGGGCTCCCCGACGGCGCCGTGGAGGTGCTCACGCCGCGCCGGCCCGGCGCGGCGGTGAACCCCGCGGTCTCGGTGCCGATCCTCGACCTCTTCACGGCGCGGCGGCTCGTGTACCGGTACGAGGCGCCGCCCGCGGACGCCGTGCTCGCGGCCCGGCGCTCGCCCCTGCGCTTCACCTGGGAGTACCGGAACCCGCCGTACTACGAGGACGGGGGCGCGGGCCCGCCGGCGGCGGTCGTCCTCGTCACCGACGACCTCGACGCGCCGCTCCCGCCGGAGCTGGCCCGCCGGCTCGAGGGTCTCCGCCTCGCCGCCGCCTTCGCCCGGGACGAGGGCGTGTTCGAGCACCGGACGCTCGTCCGCGTCTACCGCCGCGACGCGCACGGCGCCGCGCGGGCGCCGTGAAGGAACCGGGTTTGCGCCGTTCCCGCCACGCTGGACGGGCGACGGAATGCGTGCGACGCGGGGTCACTCGCGCTCGTAGGCCGCGTGCAGGCAGTCGCCCGGGCCCCCCGCGGAGCCGCGGGCGGGAACGGCGCAACCCTGATGATTTCCTACGCCCCGGCACCTCCACCGTCAAATCGGTAAGATTGATTGCGCAATAGAAGGATTGGATCCGCTTCCCTTCTGCGCTGCTCGCTTCGGTGACCCCGTGAACGAGCCCGAGCCCGCGCCCGAAGACGGCCCGAGGAGCCGGGCTCGGACTCGGGCTGGGGCTCGGGCTCGGGGCTCGAGTCGACGGCACGCCGCTGTTCACTCCTCGAGGGTCGAGACGTCGCCCTCCGGCAGCCCCTGCGCGCGCGCCTTGAGGACGCGCCGCATGATCTTCCCCGAGCGGGTCTTCGGGAGCACGTCCACGAAGTTCACCTTCTCCGGCTTGACGATCGGGCCGAGGTGCTGTGCGACGTGGTTCCTCACCTCGTCGGCGAGCTGGTCCGACGGCTTGAAGCCCTGGCGCAGCAGGCAGTAGGAGTGGATCGCCTGCCCCTTGACCTCGTGCGGCAGCCCGATCACCGCCGCCTCGGCGATGGCCGGGTGGGCGACGAGGGCGCTCTCGACCTCCGCGGTGCCGAGCCGGTACCCGGAGACCTTGATGACGTCGTCGGTCCGCCCGATGACCCAGTAGTAGCCGTCCGGGTCGCGCTTGGCCGAGTCTCCGGCGAGGTACTTGCCGGGGTACTTCGACCAGTACTGCTTCACGTAGCGCTCGGGGTCCCGGTAGATGGTCGTCATCATCGACGGCCACGGCCGCTTCAGGACGAGGTAGCCCTCCTCGCCGTCCGCCACCGGCTTCCCGTCGTCGTCGAGGATCTCCGCCTCCTGGCCGAAGAACGGCTTCGCGCCGGAGCCGGGCTTGAGCGGCATGGTGGGCACCGGCGTGATCTGGAACATGCCGGTCTCGGTCTGCCACCAGGTGTCCATGATCGGGCAGCGGCCCTTCCCGATGACGCGGTGGTACCACTTCCAGGCCTCGGGGTTGATGGGCTCGCCGACGGAGCCGAGGAGCCGCAGCGTCGAGAGGTCGTGGCGGTTCGGCCACGACTCGCCGAAGCGCATGAGCCCGCGGATCGCGGTCGGCGCCGTGTAGAGGATGGTGATCCCGTACTTCTCGACGAGCGACCACCAGCGGTTCGGGTACGGGTAGGTCGGCGCCCCCTCGTACATGAACGTCGTCGCGCCGCAGAGCAGCGGCCCGTACACGATGTAGCTGTGGCCCGTCACCCAGCCCGGATCGGCGGCGCACCACCAGCGGTCCTCGTCCCGGACGTCGAAGACGTACTTGAGCGTCGTGTGGATGCCCACCTGGTATCCGCCGTGCGCGTGCTGGATCGCCTTCGGCTTCCCGGTCGTCCCGGAGGTGTAGAGGATGTAGAGCGGGTCGGAGGCCTCCATCACCTCGGTCGTGCAGCTCGCCGACGCGAGGGGCAGCTTCATGAGCTCGTGGTACCAGTAGTCGCGCCCCGGCTCCATGCGGACCTCCTGGGCGGTCCGCTGGACGACGATCACGGTCTCGACGGTCGGGCAGCGCCGGACCGCCTCGTCGACGGTCTTCTTCAGCTCGACGATCTTGCCGTTCATGAACCCGCCGTCCGCGGTCACCACGACCTTGGACTCGGAGTCCTCGATGCGCCCCTGGAGCGCGTCCACCGAGAAGCCGCCGTAGACGACGGAGTGGACGGCGCCGAGCTTCGCGCACGCGAGCATCGCGATCGCGATCTCCGGGATGCGCGGCATGTAGATGGTGACGCGGTCGCCCTTCTTCACGCCCATCGCCTTGAGGACGCTCGCGAAGCGCGAGACGTCCCGGTTCAGGGCGAAGTACGAGAGGGTGCGGACCTCGTTCCGCTCGCCGACCCAGACGAGGGCGAGCTTGTTCTTGCGCCAGGTGCGCTGGTGGCGGTCGAGGCAGTTGTGGACGATGTTGGTCTGCGCGCCCTTGAACCACTTGTAGAACGGCTTCTCGGACTGGTCGAGCACCTGGTCCCACTTGCGGTACCACTCGAGCTCCTCGGCCTCGCCGGCCCAGAAGCCCTCGAAGTCCTCCAGGGCGCGCCGCGCGATCTCGTTCCAGTCCTTCACGCGCGCCTGCCGCGCGACCCCCTCCGGCGGGTGGAACACCTCGCCCTGCAGCGATCCGTTGGCGCCGTTCTTCCCGTTCCTGTGCGTCATCGCTTCCTCCGGGTCTCCGTAGGGGTCACATCACGAACGCGAGGCGGTCCTCGGGCGTCCGGCAGTCCATGTCGGTGCCGCGATCGCGGTGGTCCGCGACCTCGGCGGCGGTCCCGATGGCGCGGCCGAAGAGGAACAGGAGGAAGCCGACCTCCTGCACCTGCCGCAGCGAGAGCCGCCCCTGGCGCAGGTCGTTCCAGACGAGCTTCAGGGTGATGACCGCGATCACCGCGTCCACGTTCACGCAGAAGACGTTCCGCGTGACCCCCTCGGCGAAGAGCTCGCGGACGAGGTGGTGGTAGAAGTCGAGGAACACGTTCGTGATGCCCTGGCGCTCCAGCACGCCGCGCACGAACTGCTCGCGCGGATCGACGTTCACGTCCTGGCCGCGGAACACCGGGTGGTTGACGCACGGGATCGCCCGGACGGCGGTCTCGCGCGACTCCCGGCTCCTCTGCTTCTGCGCGGCGTAGGCCTTCGCCGTCCGGTTCGCGAGGGCCTGGAGGTCGATGCCGTGGTCCTTCCGCCCCGGGTCGTCGAGGGGGACGCCCTCGAAGGTGCGGAGCAGGAACTCGACCGCCTCGACGCCGTTCCCGCCGTGCGCCCGCCCGGTGTTGGAGAGGAACCCCACGTAGCTCATCGAGATGTCGTTCCGCGCGGAGACGGACTCCTTCGCGCCCTTGGCGGAGAGCGTCCCCGGGCCGTTCGTCACGGTGAGGCCGACCACGGTGCGGAACTCCATGAGCTCCTGCGCGTCGGGCGCGCGCCCGAACAGGACCTTGAAGGCGTTCTCGGTGAAGCTCGCCGCGGCGTGGGAGGTCTTGCCGCCGGCGAGCTTCTTCCAGAGCGGGTTCTTCGCGCGGTCGAGCACCGAGCAGGCGACGACCTGCGCGACGCAGGCGTGGTACGCGACCGCGTCCTCCACCGCCTGGCGCGTCATGCGCTTCTCCAGCATCGGCTTCCAGAAGGCGGAGACCGCCAGCGCCGCGAGCAGGAACGCGTGCGGGTCGCGCAGCGCGCGCTTCTCCTGCTCGGCGAGCGCCAGCACGCGCTGCGCGGTCTGCAGCGCGACGCAGCGCTTCGCGCTCTTCTTCACCTCCGCGAGGAGGAGCGCGGTCGCGGCGGCCGGCGCCGGCCCCTCGGCGTCGGCGAGGAACCGCTCGCGCGCCCAGGCGTCGAGCTCCGCGGGCCACGCCGTCGTCCCCTCCTCGATCCCGAGCTCGCGGATGGCGTCGATGAGCAGCCGGGCCTGCTCGCGCGCGCCGGAGAGCGCCGGCTCGTCGCCGATCGCGGCCAGCCGGGCGGCGAGGTACGCGTTCGGGAGGGCGCCGTTGGCGCGCGCCGCGTCCACCGCCTCGAGCCAGCGCTCGTCGGTGGCGAGGAACAGGTTCGCGAGGAGGTTCGTCGTCGCGAGGTCCTCCTGCGTGGGCAGGACCTTGGCGAGCGCGAAGTAGAGGTTCTCCTCCATCGGCCGCTGCGAGAGATCGAGCACGGTCTTCCCGTGCAGCTCGGAGATCTGCGTCTTGCGGCTCATCCGCGAGGCGCCGGACCGGTCGGCCATGTTCTGGCGGAGGTAGTGCGCGCCGATCTCCTTGGTGATGGCGGTGATCTGCCGGTCGTAGGGCGAGAGCGCCCGGACGGTCTGGACGGCGAGGTCCGGCGGGAGGGGCAGCACGGCGTCGGCGAGCCAGGGCTTCAGCGACAGGTCGCCCCTGGGCTCGAAGTCGGGCGGCTCGCCCATCTTCTCGAACACCGCGCGCATCGCGTCGGGGACGAACTGGATCGAGGAGACCCGGACGCCGCGCCGCCCGACCCGCGGGCTGCTCGGGTCGAACACCGGGACGCCGAAGTAGTCGTCGAACCAGTGCTCCTTCGACTCGGCGTCCTCGCCGTTGCCGGCGAGCGCCCCCGCGTGGCCGCAGGTGCGCGTGACCTCCTTGCGCCAGCGCCCCGTCACGCAGCACACGATGGGCTTGGTGAAGCCGAACCGGCGCTCGATCACCATGTCGAGCGCGATGCGCTCGTAGTAGCCGCCCGGCTCGACGTAGAGGACCACCGCCTTGGTGCGCGGGTCGTTCTGCGCCGCCCAGAGGAACTCCGGCAGGGCGAAGTGGATGTAGACGTCCTTCCCGGAGCTGACCGCCGTCGAGATCCCGAAGCCGGCGGTCCGCAGGTACTCCGCCATCGTGGTGGTGAAGTTCCCGGAGTTGGAGTGGATGGCGATCGATCCCTTGCGCAGCGCCTCCTCCGGCCGGTCGCCGCCGAGGCTCCCGCCCACGCGCACGTGGTCCCAGGCGTTCGCGACGCCGAGCGAGTTGGCGCCGATGACGTCCACGCCCGCCTCCTGGCAGAGCGCGCGCACGGCGGCGGAGTCCCTGGCCGGGACCTTCTCGGTCACGATCACGATCCGCCTCAGCTCCTCGTTGGTGCGGACGAGCTCGGCGACCGCCTGCGCGACGCCGAGGGGCGGCAGGTAGACCACGCCCACGTCGAACGCGTGGCCGTGCGCGAGCACCTCGCGCACGCTCGGGTAGACGGGGATCTCGCCGAGCTTCGTCTCGAGCACGCCGCTCCGGCCGTACTGCACGCCCGCCACGACGTTGCCGCCGCTGTACTCGTGCGAGACCGGCGTGACGCCCCGGCTCTCGCTGCCGAGGATGTTGATGACGCACGTGCGCGACTCCTTCGTCGCGAGCTCCTCGAGCGAGTGGACGCCGACGAACCACGGGAACGGCTTCGTCACGTGCTTTCTCACGCGGCCACCCCCGCCGCCTCGCCGCGGCCCGCGAGCCACAGGTCCCGCCCCTCCCGCCGCCACCACTCGTCGATCCGGCGCGCGTACTCGAGCACCAGGATCATCGAGGTGTCGAACCCGAACATGCGGTACGGCAGGCGCAGCCCGTCGAGGATGTCCTTCGCGTAGAACATCCCCTTCACCAGGTTCGGCCCGCCGCGGCCGATCACCGTGTAGACGGGCGGGACCTTGCCGGTCCGGCCGACGTGGTCGCGCAGGGCGTCGAAGATCCCCTTGAACGTGACGTGGATGTCGGTGTTGTTCGCCTTGCCGCCGATGACGAGCAGGACGGAGGCGCGGTCGATCCAGTGCCGGAACACGATCGACGCGATGTCGTACATCTTCTCGTAGGGCGGGTTGCCGCCGAAGTCGGAGGAGAAGATCGCGGTGGAGCCGAGCGCCTCCGTCGCGGCGCTCGACGCGCCGCCGCCGAACATGAACGGCACGATCGTGCCGCGCGGCGCCAGCTCGAGGGCGTCGCTCTGCCCCTGGTGCGTCCGGAGCTTGTTCACGTCCGCCTCGAACGGCGTCACCTCGGACTGGAAGATCGTGGGGGAGAGCTCGAGCCGCTTCCACGCCGGGTTGTCCTGGTCGAACTCCGCCTTCACGTCGCAGGCGATCGGGACGAGCCGCGCGCCGTCGCGGCAGACGCGGATCGGGTTGATCTCGACGGTGGTGAGGCCGAAGGCGGCGTACAGGTCCCAGAGCTTCGGGAGGTGCTGGACCAGCGGCGAGATCACCTCCTCCGGGCAGCCGGTGGCGATGAGCGCGTTCGTGATCTCGAACGAGCTGATGCCGAGGAAGGGGTCGATCTCGACGGTCTGCTTCTGGGCGGGCGCCACGCCCTCGATGTCCACCCCGCCCTTCGGGCTGATGGTGAACACCGGCCCGCGGCTCGCCGTGGACGCGTCGATCGAGAAGTAGATCTCGATCTCGGACGGGACGAACGCCTCGAAGGAGACCCCGTTCGCGGTGACGATGCGGGAGCCGTAGCGGTGCGCGGCGAAGTAGAGCTCCTTCTTCGCGGCGAGCGCGTCGTGGAGGTTGTCCACCACCCGGATCAGCCCCGCCTTGCCCTTCTTCCCCACGCCCCCGTAGAAGACCGGCTTCACGAGGACCTTGCCGTGGCGGTCGAGGAAGGCCTGGAGCTCCTCGTTCGTCGCGTTCGCGCCGAGGGATTCGGCGAACGGGAAGTCGACGAGCGAGAGGAGCCGGGAGCCGAAGCGAAGTCCAGAGAGCTGCACGCGTCACCTCCGTCGGACGGCGTCGCCGTCCCGTCGGGCGCCATGGTCCCTGGATCCCGACATCACCACCAGTTCGACCTCGTTAGGAAAACCATCAGTGCCGCTGATGCGCGCGCGCGGCCCGCGGCGCGCGCCGCCGGCGCCGGCCGGCGACGCTCAGGACCACCCGCGCGATCCGCTCGGGGGTGAGGCCCAGCTCGCGGAACAGCTCCTCCATCGGGCCCGACTCGCCGAACCGGTCCACCCCGACCACCGCGCCCTCGAACCCGACGTACCGCCACCAGCCCGCGGACGCCCCGGCCTCGACGGCCACCCGCGGGACGCCGGGCGGCAGCACCTCCGCCCGCCACTCCGGGTCCTGCCGGTCGAACGCGCTCGTGCACGGCATGGAGACGACGCGGACCGGGACGCCGGCGTCGGCGAGGAGCCGCTGGGCGGACATCGCGAGCTGGACCTCCGAGCCGGTGGCGACGATCACCGCGCGCGGCGCGCCGCCCTCCGCCTCGGCGAGCACGTACCCGCCCCGCTCGGCCGTGCGCATCGCGGCGCGGTCGCGCGGCTGGGCGGGGAGCGCCTGGCGCGACAGCAGGAGCGCGGTCGGGCCGTGCCGCCGGTCCACCGCGGCCCGCCACGCGACGAACGTCTCGAACGCGTCGCACGGGCGCCAGACGTCGAGGCCGGGCACGAGGCGCAGGCTCGCCGCGTGCTCCACCGGCTGGTGGGTCGGGCCGTCCTCGCCGACCCCGATCGAGTCGTGGGTGAGGACGAACACCGCCCGCAGGCTCGAGAGCGCCGCGAGGCGCATCGCGGCGCGCGCGTGGTCGGAGAGGGCGAGGTAGGTGCCCGCGTACGGGAGGAACCCGCCGTGGAGCGCGAGCCCGTTCAGCGCCGCGGCCATCCCGAGCTCGCGCGCGCCCCAGTGGACGTAGCGGCCGCCGCCCTCGGCGCCGACCGGCTCCGCGTCGCGCCAGCGCGTCAGGTTCGCGGCGGAGAGGTCCGCCGAGCCGCCCACCAGCTCCGGCAGCACGCGCGCCAGGAGCTCGATCGCGTCCTGGGACGCCTTGCGCGTCGCGACCACCTCGCGCCGCGCGGCCGCCTCCTCGAGCGCGCGCGCCATCTCGCGCGGGTACGCGGCCGGCAGCTCGCCGGCCATCCGGCGGCGCAGCTCGGCGGCGAGCTCGGGGTACGCGCGCGCGTACGCGTCGAAGCGCCCCTGCCACTCGCCGCGCAGGGCCGCGCCGCCCTCGCGGAAGTCCCAGGAGGCGCGCACCCCCTCGGGCACCTCGAAGGGCGCCGGGCTCCACCCGAGCGCCTGGCGCAGCGTGCGCGCCTCGTCGGCGCAGACCGGCGCGCCGTGCGCGTCGGGGGTGCCGGCGCGCGCGGGCAGCCCCTTGCCGAGCACGGTCCGGCAGCAGACGAGCGCCGGGCGCCGCCGGTCGCTCCGCGCGACCGCGATCGCGGCGGCGACGTCGTCCGGGTCGTGGCCGTCGACGCCGCGCACCACCTGCCACCCGTACGCCTCGAACCGCGCCGCGGTGTCGTCGCGGAACCACCCCCCGGCGCGCCCGTCGACCGAGAGGCCGTCGTCCTCCCAGAAGCAGACGAGCTTGCCCAGCCGGAGGGCGCCCGCGAGCGAGGCCGCCTCGTGCGAGAGCCCCTCCATGAGGCAGCCGTCGCCGAGGAGGACGTAGGTGTGGTGGTCGATCACCGGGAAGCCCGGCCGGTTGAACTCCGCGGCGAGGAGCTTCTCGGCGAGCGCCATCCCCACGGCGTTCGCGAGCCCGTGGGCGAGCGGGCCGGTGGTGGCCTCGACGCCGGGGGTGAGGTCGTGGTCCGGGTGGCCCGGCGCGAGCGAGCCGAGCTGCCGGAACCGCTCCAGCTCGCGGCGCGGCAGGTCGTACCCGGTGAGGTGGAGGAGGGCGTAGAGCAGCATCGAGCCGTGGCCGCTCGAGAGCACGAAGCGGTCCCGGTCCCACCAGGACGGGCAGCGGGGATCGTGGCGCAGGTAGCGCGTCCAGAGGACCTCGGCGACGTCGGCCATCCCGAGGGGCGTGCCCGCGTGCCCCGAGCGCGCCCGGGCGATCGCGTCCACGGCGAGCACGCGGAGCGCGTTCGCGCGCGCGGCCGGACCGACCTCCGTCTCGCTCGCGGGGATCTCCATCGCGTGCTGCATGCGCTCCTCCTCGCGCCCGCGTCAGGCGGCGCGGCGCTTGCGGTCCATGAGCTGCAGGATCATCGGCGTGAAGATGAGCTGCATCGCGAGGTCCATCTTCCCGCCCGGCACGACGATCGAGTTCGGGCGCGACATGAACGAGTCGTGCAGCATCGAGAGCAGGTACGGGAAGTCGATGCCCCTCGGGTCGCGGAACCGGATGACGACGAAGCTCTCGTCGGGCGTCGGGATGAACCGCGCGATGAACGGGTTCGAGGTGTCCACCGTGGGGACGCGCTGGAAGTTCACGTGCGTCCGCGAGAACTGCGGGCAGATGTAGCGCACGTAGTCGGGCATCCGGCGCAGGATGGTCTCGACCACCGCCTCGGTGGACTGGGCCCGCTGCGACCGGTCGCGGTGGAGCTTCTGGATCCACTCGAGGTTGATGATGGGGACGACGCCCACGAGGAGGTCCGCGTGGCGGGCGACGTCCACGTCCCCGGCGACGACGCCGCCGTGGAGCCCCTCGTAGAAGAGCAGGTCCGACCCGGGCGGCAGCTCGCGCCAGTCGGTGAAGGTCCCGGGCGGCTGGCCGTGGGCACGCGCCTCGTCCTCGTCGTGCAGGTACCTGCGGACCCGGCCGCGCCCCGTCTCGCCGTACCGCTGGAAGAGCGCCTCGATCTCCTCGAAGAGGTTCGCCTCCGGCCCGAAGTGCGACACCGTGCGCCCGTGGGTCTGGGCCTCGGCGATCCGCACCCGCATCTCGGCGCGGTTCCAGCGGTGGAAGGCGTCCCCCTCCACGGTGGCGGCGTCGATCTTCTCGCGCCGGAAGATGTGCTGGAACGTCCGCGTGACGGTGGTCGTGCCCGCGCCCGACGAGCCGGTGACCGAGACGACGGGGTGCCTGGCGCTCACGATCCCGGCCCTCACGTCTCGCGCAGGAGCGAGCGCACGTTGAACAGCGGGCTCTTGTAGGGGCGGTCCACGCCGCCGTCCGGATCCGCGTGGTACGCCGCGATCCGCTCGACCTCGGCGCGCGAGCCGAGGACCGCCGGCACCCGCTCGTGCGGGTCGCGCGGGACGACCTCGAGGAGGCGCCCGGACCCGGTCGTCGCGGCGCCGCCGGCCCGCTCGACGAGCAGCGCGAGCGGGCTGGCCTCGTACAGGAGCCGGAGCTTCGCCCGCCGCTCCGGATCGCTCGCGTCGCGCGGCGCGAGGAACGTCCCGCCGCGCACGAGCACCCGGTGCACCTCCGCCGCGGCGGAGCCGACCCACCTCACGTCGAAGTCCGCGCCGCGCGGGCCGGAGGCCCCCGCGACGCACTCGTCCACGTAGCGCCGGATCGCCCGGTCGAAGTTGCGGGCGCTCGCGGCCTCCACCGCGACGTGACCCGCCTGCTCGGGGACGCGCAGGTCCGGGTGGGTGAGCACGAACGCCCCCGCGCCCTCGTCGAGCGTGAACCCGAGCACGTCGCGCCCGGTCGTGACCACGAGCATCGTGCACGGGCCGTAGAGGGCGTAGCCGGCCGCGACCTGCCGCGCCCCCTCCTGGAGGAACGCGGCCGCGCCCGGGGCCGCCCCCGCGGGCCGGCGCAGGACCGAGAAGATCGTGCCCGCGGTGACGTTGACGCACAGGTTCGACGCGCCGTCGAGCGGCGTCATCGCGAGCAGGAACGGGGCGGCCTGGCGGCCGAAGACGGGGTGGGGCTCCTCCAGCTCCGGCGAGACGACGGCGGAGACCTGCCCGCCGGGCGTGCACGCGTCCACGAGGAGGTCGTTCGCGAGCCCCTCCATCCTGGTGCGCGGCTCGCCGTCGCCGGCGATCCCGGCGACCGCGCCGCAGACCACCGCGCGCGCGAGCACCGCCGCGATCGCCCTCACGCCGGCGGCCAGCTCGAGGAGCACGGACCCGACGCCCTCGGCGGCGCCGCGCGGCGGATCTTCCTGGAGGTGGCTCTCGAGCGTCGTCGTGCGCGGCATGTGCTCCTCAGCTCGGCAGGTGCCGGGCGTGCCCCCTCGGCGCCCCGCGGCGGCGCCGCGGCCCGGCGCGCTGGCGCGACCCGCGCTTCAGCGCCGCGATCGTGGCGACCCGCTCCGCCGGGCGGCAGCGGGCGGACTCGACGACGAGCGTGTCCGCGCCCGCCGCGACGAGCTCGGCGGCGTTCTCGAGGTCGACGCCGCCGTCGATCGCGATCCGCACGTCCGCCCCGCCCGCGGTGACCCGCTCCCGGAGGGCGCGGATCCAGCGCGCGACGCGCGGCGCGATCCGGCCGCCGGCGCTCCCCTCGGTGGCTCCCGTGACGAGGACGAGGTCGGCGCCGCCGGGCACGGCGTCGAGGACGTCGAGCGGCGTCCCCGCGGCGAGCGCGATCCCGAGCTTGCAGCCGTGCTCCCGGACGCAGGCGGCCGTCCGCGCGACGTCGTCGCTCGCCTCCGGATGGAAGACGACGAGGTCCGCCCCGGCCTCCGCGAAGGCCGCCACGAGGCGCTCCGCCGGCTTCACGAGCAGGTGGACCTCGAGCGGCGTGCGCGTCACCCGCCGCAGCGCGCGGCAGACGAACGGCGCCACGGTCACGTCGCGGACCCCGAGCTCCATGACGTCGAGGTGCACGCGATCCGCGCCGGAGCGGACCGCGGCGGCGACCTCGTGGCCGAGGCAGGCGAGGTCGGCCGCGAGGATGTTCGCGGCGATGCGCGGCCCGGTCACGGCGCGCCCTCGCCCAGCGCGACGGCGCTGGCGTCCCGCCGAGCTCCGCGTCGAGGAATGGGGTGCCGCACGACGGACCTCCCCGGTCGCCTGGTACGGGGAGACGGTACGGCGCCGCCGGGCCCGAGGACAATTCAGTAGTTATTGCGCGGCTTATAAGTGGTTTCGTGGTTGGCAAACCCGACCAAACGCCGGGGCGCGGCGGCGCGTCCCGGCCGGGGCGCGTCAGGCGCCCCCGCGCCAGCGCTCGAGGAACGACCGCCCGTGCTGGAGGACGAACCCCCGGAACGCCTCCGCGGCGGGGGAGAGCAGCTTGTCGGCGCGGTGCAGCACGTACCACTGCCGCACCACCGGCAGCCCCGGGGCGTGGACGACCCCGAGCGCGCGCGCGGCGAGCTCGAGCGCGATCGTGTGCAGGGAGATGAACGACAGCCCGAGCCCCGCCATCACCGCCTGCTTGATGGTCTCGTTGCTCGGCATCTCCATGCCCACCCGCAGCTTCACCCCGCGCTCCTGGAAGAAGCGCTCCATCGCGGTGCGGGTCCCGGAGCCCACCTCGCGCACCAGGAAGGTCTCCGCGGCGAGGGCCTCCACCTCGACGCGGCGCCGGTGCGCGAGCGGGTGGTCCGGCGGGGCGATGATCACGTGCGGGTGCTCGGCGAACGGCGCCGCCACGAGGTCGAGCTCGCCCGGCGGGCGCCCCATGAGCGCGAGGTCCACGTCGTTCCCGGCGAGCGTCCGGACCACGGCGTCGCGGTTGTCCACCTGCAGGCGGACCTCGACGCCCGGGTGCGCCTGCACGAACCGCGCGATGAGCCGTGGCGCGAAGTACTTGGCCGTGCTCACCACCGCGAGCCGCAGGCGCCCGCCCCGCAGCCCCTTCATCGCGGCGAACGCCTCGTCCGCCTCCTCGAGCGCGCGCAGCACCGCCCGCGCGTGCTGGACGAGGCGGTCGCCCGCGTCGGTCAGGTGGAGGCGGCGCCCGCTGCGCTCGAAGAGCGGGACGCCCGCGAAGTGCTCGAGCTGGCGGATCTGCATGGAGACCGCGGGCTGGGTGAGGCGCAGCACCTCCGCGGCGCGCGAGAACGACAGCGTGCGCGCCGCCGCGTCGAAGATCTGCAGCTGCCGCACGGTCGCGTCCTTCATCCCCGCCATCAGATTGCCTTATCGCCTGTATGCGGCAATTGAATGTCTATTTATATCACGACCCGCGCTTTGGCGTCGCGCGCCGTCCCCCAAGCCGCGCTGATGCGACCCCAAGGCACGCCTGAGTGGCCCCGGCGGGCGGCGCGGCCTACCGTGGCGGCGTGGACCGAACGTGAAGGTCCCGGGAGGAACGGACATGCTGCCCCACGATCCCGCCGCCATCGACCCGTCGGCCCGCGAGGGCGCGGACCGCACCGAGGGGCCCGGGGTCCCGGCCCGGCGCGAGCGGGCCCCGGAGGCCGCCCTCGTCGCGCACATCGTCGAGCGGCACCACGGCTACGCGCGGCGGTCGCTGCCGTACGTGGTCGCCCTGCTCGCGAAGGTCGCGGCGTCCCACGGGCGGCGCAACGCGAAGCTCGGGGTGCTCTGCGACGTGGGGGAGGAGCTGGCCGAGCTGCTCGAGGGGCACCTCGAGGTCGAGGAGCGGGAGCTCTTCCCGGCGCTGCTCGCCGGCGGCGCCCCGGACTCGGTCCGGGAAGGGCTCGACCGGATGGCCCGTCACCACCGGGCGCTGGAGCTCCTCCTCGCGCGGACGCGCTGGCTCGCCGACGACTTCGCGGTGCCGGACTGGGGCGGGCGCGCCTACCAGGCGCTCATGGAGGAGCTCGAGGCGCTCGAGGAGGACGTCCTCGAGCACATGCACCTCGAGCGCATCGTGCTGGGCGCGCGGCCGTCGTGACGCACCGCGCCCGAGGGCCGGCAATCGAGGGTCTTTATCGGCCCCCTGGAGCCATCAGCAATCTCGATTTGCAGTCGTCGCACGGCGGGTGTGGGCTCTTTGGATTCGGGAAGGGGTTCGCACCAGGAGGATCTGCCATGCACGACGTCCAGCACGGTGCTGCGCGACGGATGGGAACCGAGCCGGTGGCTCCGGCGGCTCCGGCGGAGCCGAGAGGCCTGGCCTTGCTCTGGAGGACCGAGGACTGGCTCGCGGTCTGGGCGGGGCTCCTCGTGGTGGGCCTCGTGCTCGCGGGCTTGACCGTCCAGATCCCGAGGTTCAAGTGGACGACCGACGGCGAGTTCGCGGGCTACCTCGCGAAGGTGGAGCAGGGCGGCGCGATCGAGCGGCTGCGCGCGACCGCCGCGGAGAAGGGAGAGGCGGCGCTGGCCGGGAGCCTCTCCGCGCTCGGCCTCGCGGTCGCGTCGGGCGATCGCGCGGCGGTGGGCGACGCCGCGAAGCGCGCCGAGGCCGCCGCGGGCGCGGTGAAGGACGCCGGGCTGAAGGGGAAGGCGGCGAAGCTCGCGAAGGAGGTGAAGGGGGAGGCGGGGAACCTCGCGGGGAGGGTCTTCGCGCCGGGGAACCTCCTCTGGGCGGCCGGCATCGGGCTCGCCTACCTCGTCCTGGCCGCCGTCGCGCTGGCGCTCCTCGGCGAGCGGGTGCGCGCCGTCGTGGTCGGGTTTCCCCTCGTGTTCGCGCTCGCCTGGCTCGCCCAGTTCGTCGCCGGCAACTTCACCGTCCTCTACTACGGGCTCGAGTACGTGCTCTGGTGCCTCTTCCTCGGGCTGTTCGTGAGCAACGTGATCGGGCTCCCCGGGTGGCTCAAGCCGGCGGTCCGGACCGAGCTGTACATCAAGACCGGCCTGGTGGTGCTCGGCGCGGGGATCCTCTTCGGCGAGATCCTGCAGGCGGGCGCCTACGGCATCGTCCAGGCGGTGCTCGTGGTCGGCGTCGTGTGGTACTTCACCTACTGGCTCGCGAGGCGGTTCCGCGTGGACGACGAGTTCGCGGTGGTGCTCTCCAGCGCGGTCTCGATCTGCGGGGTCTCCGCCGCCATCGCCACCGGCGGCGCGATCAAGGCCCAGTCCCGGAAGATCAGCTACGCGACCTCGATCGTGCTCGTCTGCGCGATCCCCATGCTGGTCCTCCAGCCGATGATCGCGAAGTGGATGGGCCTGAGCGACATCGTGGCGGGCGCGTGGCTGGGCGGCACGCTCGACACGAGCGGGTCGGTGGTCGCGGCGGGGGCGCTCATCAGCGAGGCCGCGATGAAGACGGGCGTCATCGTGAAGATGTCGCAGAACGTGCTCATCGGGGTCGCCGCCTTCGCGCTCTCCGTCGCGTGGACGCTGCGGGCCGTGAAGGCGGGCGGCGGGCAGCAGAAGGCGAGCGCGAAGGAGATCTGGCTGCGGTTCCCGAAGTTCGTCCTCGGCTTCATCGCGGTGTCCCTCCTCTTCTCGTTCGCGCTCGATCCCGCGACGGTGGGCGCGACGAAGGGGGCGCTCACCGGGCTCCGCACCTGGTGGTTCGCGCTCGCCTTCGTCTGCATCGGCCTCGAGACCCGCTTCGGCGATCTCGCGAAGATGGAAGGCGGCAGGCCGGCGGCGGCCTTCCTCGTCGGCCAGGGGTTCAACGTGCTCTGGACGCTCCTCCTCGCGTGGCTGCTGTTCGGGGGCGTCCTGTTCGCGGTGCCCGCGATCAAGTAGGCGCGGCCGCCGGTCACGCGCCCAGGAGCTTGTGGCACGTGCGGCAGGGCGCGGGCGGCTCGGGGAGCGCGTCCCCGGCGCCGCCCGCGAGCCGCCGCCGCCAGGACGCCGGGACGAAGGCGAGGAGCCGCTGCGTGCGCGCCCGCCGCGCGAAGCGCTCGCGGAACGCCGCGTACGGCGCCGCGTCCCAGATCGCGGCGACCGGCTGCGCGAGCGCGTTTCCGAACGAGAGCCTCGGCACGCGGTGCGCGCGACCGCCGAACCGGCGCGTGAAGTCGCCCGCGACCGGCGGCGCGAGGTAGACGCACGGCGAGACGTCGCCGTTCACGCCGACGTAGAGGTTCCGGAGCGGGTCCTCCTCGCACACCGCGGCCGGCGCCGGCGCGAGCGCGGCCCGCCGGACCGCGATCCCCAGGGCGGCGGCGCGCCGCTCGGTCTCGGCCAGGACCGCCTCGTACGCGCGGCGCTCCTCGCGCCCGAACACCTGCTGCGCCTCCTGCCACGCGTCCACCACCTGGACGAGGTTCGTGACGACGATCTCCGCGCAGCCCATGCGCGCCGCGAGCGCCGGGACCGCGGGCAGCTCCGCGACGTTGTCGCGGACCGCGAGGAAGACCACGTGCGTGCGCGGCGTCCCGCGGCCCCCGCGGCGGCGCGCCGCCGCCACGTGGGCGGCGGCCGCCACCACCTCCTCGAGGTCCGAGTGGACGCGGATCGCGGCGTGGGTGGCCGGCGTGGCGCCCGCGAGCGAGAAGCCCAGGAAGTCGAGCCCCGCGGCGACGAGCTCCGCCGCGCGGGCGGCGTCGAGCCCCCGGCCGCTCGTCACGAACCCGACCGCCGGGGCCTCCCCCGGCAGACCCCCTCGCCGCGCGCGCCCGGTCGCCGCGGCGCCCTTCGCGATGCGCACGATCTCGGCGAGGTCGCCGTGGAGGAGCGGCTCGCCCCAGCCCTGCAGGACGACGGTCTCCGCGTCGCCCAGCCCCGCCGCGATGCGGGCGAACTCCGCCACGGCGAGGTCGCGGCTCCGCCACGGGTCGTCGCCCTGGCGGATGCACATCCGGCAGCGGAGCGGGCAGCGCGAGGTGAGCTCGATCTGCCACGCGCCGAAGCGCGCGCGCCCCCGCGGCGGCGCCAGCCCGAGCAGGTCCGTCGGTCCCATGCGCAGCCCCGTCGCGCCGGCGCGCGTCACGCCTCGAGCAGGCTTCCCCGGTGCATCCTGAACCTGCGCCGCGCCTGGCCGGCGAGCTCGGTGTCGTGCGTCACGAGCACGACGGCCGTGCCGCTCCGCTCGTTCATCGCGCGGAACAGCCTCATGACGTCCGCCTCGGTCTCCTCGTCCAGGTCGCCCGTGGGCTCGTCCGCGAGGATCACCCGGGGATCGTTCATGAACGCCCGGGCGATGGCGACGCGCCGCTGCTGCCCGCCGGAGAGCTCGGCCGGGTAGGCGTCGGCGCGGTCGCGCAGCCCGACCAGGCCGAGGAGCTCGAGCGCCCTCGCCTCCCGCTCCTCCGCGCTCCGCCGCGACGGCCGGAACCGCGCCGGGAGGAGGAGGTTCTCCCGCGCCGTGAGCGCGCCGAGCAGGCTCGCGAACTGGAAGACGAACCCGACGTGCTCGCACCGGTATTCGGAGAGCGCGTCGCCGTCGAACGCGTAGAGGTCCCGCCCGTCGAAGAGGACCCTCCCCTCCGACGGTCGCGACAGGCCGCCGAGGATCGAGAGGAGGGTCGTCTTGCCCGAGCCCGAGTGGCCGATGATGGCGACGAAGTCGCCGCGGTCCACGTCGAGCGAGACGCCGCGCACCGCCGCGACGGCCGTGCCGTTCGCGCCGTAGGTCTTCGTCACGTTCTCGGCGACGAGGCGCGGCACGCTCAGTCTCCCTTCAGCACCGCGAGCGGCTCGGTCCGGCGGGTGCTCCGGATGGGCGAGAGGGCGCCCACCACGCAGATCGCGGTGCCGGCGGCGAGCCCGAGCGCCGCGATGGCGAGCCGGTCGGCGACCCCGAGCGCGGCCGGCGCGCTCCTCAGGACGTCGAACCCCTTCACGAGGCCGAGGGAGAGCCCGGTCCCGGCGACGACGCCGGCGAGGCTCCCGAGGGCGCCCACGAGCACCACCTCGAGCAGGAACAGCCTCACGACGTGCGACTCCTTCGCGCCGATCGCCCGCATCAGCCCGACCTCGCGGATCCGCTCGTTGGCGACGCCGGTGAAGACCGCCCAGGCGAGGCACGCGGCGAGCACGGCGGCGAGGGCGAACGTCACCGCGAACACGCGGCTCACGTCGCCGAAGGCGCGGAGCATGGTCTGCCCGACGTCGCGCCGCGCCACCGCGTCGGCCTCGATGATGGAGTCCTCGATCGCGCCGGCGACCCGCGCCGGATCCACCCCCGGCTCGACCTTGACGAAGACCACGGAGATCGCGCCGGGCGGCGGCCTCGCCGTCCCGCCGCGGACGAGCTCCCCGACGTTCTTCTCGTCGACGAAGATCGCGGTGTCGAGCCCCGTGCCGGTCTTCTCGAGGACGCCCAGCACGTGGAAGACCTTGCCGAAGAGCCGGCCGTCCACCTGGGTGAGCCCGATCCGGATGTTGAAGGCGGACTCGCTGCCGACGACCGCCTCCCCCCGCTCGAGCCGCTTCCCGAGCGCCCGGGGCAGCCACGGCGCGACGACGAAGTCGCTCTCCTGGTCGAACGCGACGACGATCGTCTCCGGCACGTCGCAGCAGTTGCCCGCGATGGTGGCGAGGTACGTCTGCGTCGTGACCCGGGCGACGCCCTTCGTCGCGCGCACCCGGTCGGCGATCTCGCGGTCCATGTAGAAGGTCTTCACCGCGTTGTCGAGCAGCACGTCCTCCGCCGCGCCGCGCGAGCCGGTCGGCACGACGATGACGTCGGCGCCGAGCCGGCCGGACGCCGTGCGGATCCCCGCCTCGACGCGCCGCACGAACGAGAGCGCGAAGACGAGGGCGGACACGAGCAGGCCGATGGCGGCGACGAGGGTGACCGTCCGCGTCGGCCTCCGCCTCAGGTTCCGGACCGCGTGCGCGAGCTGCGTGAACTCCTTCGCCATGATGGGCCCGCCGGTCCCGCTGCGCGAACCCTCGCCTCCTCCGCGCGGGCGGGGTCCGCGCGGAGGGGCGACGACATGCCGGCTACTTCCCGAACCTGGTCGCGAGGCCGCAGAGGATGGCGTTCTTGTCGCCCTTCCCAGCGTCCTTGTGGCAGCCGAAGCAGACGGACGCCGGCTTGCCGACGAGCTTCCGCGCGCTCGCGTCGTAGAGCATGAGGGCGCCGTCCGTGATCTTCTTGTCCGGGATGGGGTTGCCCTTCTCGTCGCACGACGGCGTGTCGGACGTGCGGAGGGTGAGCAGCGCGTACTTCCCGTCCGGCGTGGGCTGGACGTCGTGGTTCTCGCCCGCGGGCTGGGTCATCTTCTCGTCCACGAGCTTCAGCGTCTTCGCGTCGAGCAGCCACATCCGGTCGCCCGCCGCCTGGTAGACGAGCTTGTCGTCGGTGGTGAAGTACTGCCGGAAGGCGATGGTCTTGCCCGGCTCGCCGGCGAGGGTCACGCGGGCGAGCTCCTTCCACTTCCCCTTCTCGAGGGCGGGCAGGTCCACGAGGATGACGTCCTGCTTGCCGGTCATCTTGCCGTCCTCGCCCTTGAGCGTGACGGTGACGATGAACCGCTTCATGTCGCGGGAGTTGCTGCCGTGCACGAACTGGTAGGTGCCCGGCTTGTAGCCGAGGTCGGAGACGAACACGCGGTGCTTGAGCTCGAGCGTCTTCTTGTCCCACACGTCCACGTAGCCCTCGCTCCCCATGAACACCGGCATGAAGGCGTTCTTGCTCTGGCCGGACGCGCAGTAGGCCGGCCCCGCCTTCATCGGCGCCCTCGCGTCCGGCGCGAACGCCACGTCCTTCAGGACCTTCCCGGTCTTCGCGTCCGACTTGCCGACGTGGAGCTTGCCCTCCTTGTCGAGGGCGTACGTCGACCAGAAGAGCGTGTCGCCGTCCAGGCGGGCGTCGTGGGTCTTGTGGGTCTCGGTCGTGCCGATCTCCACCTGATCCAGGCTCTGCACCTTGATCGGGTTCTCGGCGTCGGACGGGTCGACGACGACGTCGGCCTTGGCGAAGTGGCCGCCGTGGCCCGCCACGAACACGGTGGCCGTGTACTTCCCCTGGGCGGCCGGCGCGGGGGCGGCCTCCGCCGGCGCCGTGGAGAAGGCGAGGTACGCCGCGGACGCGGCGACGAGGGTGAACAGGACTGCGGCGGCTGTCTTCTTCATGTCGTGCTCCCGGTTCGGCGTGGAACTGCTCCTCGTTCCCTCCTCGCCGGCGCTCAGCCGACGATCCTCACGGTGGTTCGCCTCTCCCCCGACCGCTGGAACCGGAGGTGAAGCGTGAACTCGTAGCCGGCGCCGCCGTCCTTCGGCAGGTTGAACACCATGATGTGGAGCCCCCCCGGCTTCAGCTCCAGGACGCCGCCCGCGGGGACGACGAGCTTCTCGCGCTGCACCATCCGTCCGTCGCGGACGGCGTGGATCTGCGTGACCGCGCCGGGCACGTCCGCGCGCGCCTCGACCAGCGCGTCGTCGCCGTCGCCCGGGTTCGAGATCTTCATGAAGACCGAGCAGACGCCCTGGAGCATCGGCGAGGTCCTCGCCTCGGCCGCGTCGATCCGGATGAGCGGAGCGCCGGAGCAGCCCGCACACAGCGAGGAGAGCGCGCCGATCGCGAGCAGCGAGCGCCACCGGCCCAGGTTCGGGTTGCTGCGGGCCACCTGACCTCCTGGTCCGGAGCCCGGCGGGCGTACCGTTCGTCCGCCTGCGCGTTCATGTCACGCGCATTTGGGGTGCGACAAAGTATCCCGACTTCTTCGAGGGAGCGTCAAATCGACAACATTTATAGAGCGCATCAACGGGCCTGATTCCGGACCGCCCCGACCCACATTCAGGCGGTCACCCGCCCCGCGGCGGTCGCGCGCTCAGGCCGTGACCCACTCCCGCAGCACGTCGTCGATCTGCGCCTCGCTGAGCTCCCCCTGATCCGCGAGCTCCTTGATCTGGCGCGTGATCGCCCGCAGCTCGGACTCGCCGAAGGTGATCCCCATCTCGCGCGCGCGGTAGGCGATGGCGTGCCGGCCGGTGAGGCGGCTCCCCAGGATGAGCCGCCGCGAGAGGCCGAACGCCTCCGGGGGAACGACCTCGTACGAGCCCGGGTTCGCCATCATCGACTTCAGGTGCATGCCGGCCTTGTGCGAGAAGGCGGTCTCGCCGGTCACGATGTTGTTGAACGGGATCTCCACGCCGGTGATGCGCGCGACGAGCCGCTCGAGCTCCTTCAGCTGGCCGAGCTGGTAGCGCTGCGCGATCGTCTGCGGCTCGCTCGCGAAGAGTCGCGCCACGAACGCGCCGAGCGGCGTGATCCCCACCCGCTCGCCGATCCCGAGCACCGACACGTCCACGTGCGTCGCGCCCGCGGCGACCGCCTCGTACGCGTTCGCGACGGCGCAGCCCGTGTCGTTGTGCCCGTGGAACCCGATGTCGCAGCGGACCGCGCGCCGGACCTCGCGCACGAGCGCGTACACCTGGCGCGGCGTCGCGATCCCGACGGTGTCGGTGACGCCGACGCGGCTCACCCCCATCCGCTCGGCGGCCTGGTACACGGCGAGCAGGTCGAGCACCTCCGAGCGGAAGGCGTCCTCGGCGGAGAAGCGGACCTCCATGCCGGCGGCGCGCGCGAGCTCGATCGGCGGCCCCATCGCGTCGATGACCTGCTGGATCGACTTCCCGTGGGAGGTCTCGCGCAGGATGCGGCTCGTCGCGAAGAAGAACCCGATCGCGCCGACGCCCGTCTCGACCGCCGCGCGCACGTCGTCCACGTTGCAGCGCGAGTGGGTGATCACGCGCGCGCCGAGCCCGAGCCGGACGAGCCGCACGGCGTCGCGCTGCGACTGCGGCGACGCGGCGGGCGAGGTCACCTCGACGTAGTCCACCCCGAACGTGTCGAGCGCCCGCGCGATCTCGATCTTGTCCTGGGTGCGGAAGCTCGCCTTCGCGAACTGCTCGCCCTCGCGCAGGGTGGTGTCGATGAGCTTCGTGGCGGCGAGCGAGGTGGTCATGGCCGGTCCTCGAGCGCGTCCGGGCCGAGGTCCCGGGCGAGGCCGCCGGAGGTCGGGTCGGTGCGGAACCCGTAGTGGCTCAGCGTCTCCGGCTGGAAGTAGCCCGTCTCCACCCGGATCACCCCGCGGGCCTGCAGCCGCCGGAAGAACTCGTGCACGAGCCCGTCCGCCACCCCGCCCCCGCGGTGCCGCCGGGCGACGACGAGCTTCTCCATGTGGATCCGGTCCTTGCCGAGCCGCCGGTAGAACAGGCCGCCGATGGGCGTCTCGTTCGCGTCGAGGCAGAGGAGGAACTCGTGCTCGGCGGTGAAGACGACGTGGAGGTTCGAGTCCTGGAACATGTGGAGCAGCCGCGCGACCTCGCGCGGCGTCACCGGCGCCCGCACCGTGAAGCGGTTCCCCGCCGCGTCCGTGAGCGCCGTCACCACCTCGGTGACGTAGGTGCCGCCCGCGGGCATGGTGATGAGCGCCGCCTCGTCGGTCGGCGCGAGGTGCCGGTACGTCATGCGCGCGAGGAACCAGTCCTCCTCCGCGGTGGGCGCGACCGCGCCGCGGAGCGCGGCGACCTGCTCCTCCAGGTCGGGCCCTCCGGCGGGGAGCGTCCGCGCGCGCTGCACGAGCCGGTCGAGGGCGGCGGCGAGCTCCGGGCGCGCCTCGACGAACACCGTCCGGCGGAAGAAGCGGAGGCGCGCGTCGGGCCACTCGCGCTCCACGTCCGAGAGGCCGTACGTGCCCCACAGCTCGCCGAGCATCCGCCCGCGCGCCTCGAGGGTCGCCTTCGGGTTCACCTCGAGCCAGCGGTGGTACCGCTGGATCGCGAACCGGAGGCGTCGGGGCGTGAAGCCCTCCACGCGCATCCGCTCCAGGAACGTCTCGATCGCGACGGCGCGCCTCGACTCGGGCGCGGCGGCGGACAGGAGCGCCGTCCCGCGCTCCTCGCCGAGCGCCTCCACCACCGCCGAGAGCAGGATCGCGTCGTCCACCGCGCCCTTGATCTCCGGGCGCGCGCCCTCGATGCGCCCGACGAACGCGTCCCGGAAGCGGTCGAGCAGCTCGTCGACCCCGGCGCACGGCGTCCGGTCGGAGATCGACACGATGCGCGCGCCGGTCTGGTAGTCGTGCGACGGCACGATGAACGCCGCGGGCGAGGGCTCGCTGAGCGCGAGCCGCCGGCCGGTGCGGTCCCAGAAGCGGACGTGCCCGTCGAGCGCGGTCCAGGCGAGGAACGGCCAGAGCAGCACGAGCCGCTTCGTCTCGCCCTGGCGCACGAGGCGCGCGACCTGGCGCTCGACGGTGTCCCCGGGGATGAACTCCTCCGTGAAGATCCCCCACTCCGGGAAGCACCCGCCGAACTGCTCGACGAGCGGCGGCGCCGCGCCCGCCGCGAGGAGCCAGGCCACCTCGTCCTTGAACTCCCCGAAGTTCATCTCCTCGGCGAGGTTGATCGCGACGTCGAACGCCTCGTTCGCGCGGGTGCGGAGCGACAGCCGGTAGACGTTCTTGCCGTGCCGGCGGCCGAGGAGGCTCACCGCCGCGCCGCGGGGCGGGAGGTCGGCGAGCGAGATGAGCGCTCCGCGCCCGAGCAGGAACACCGAGCCCCGCACCAGCGTGGACTCCTCGATCGCCTGCAGGAGGTGCTCGGCCTCCCCCGGCGCCACGTTGTCGTCGAAGACGAGCGCGTCCCTCCAGCCGTACGGCTCGCCGGAGCCGGGGTCGATGGCGAGCCGCAGGTTCGGCCCGATCCAGTTCCAGAAGCCGCGGCGGAGCCGGTCCAGCTCCTCGCGCGCCCGCGCGGCGATCTCGGAGTCCACGTGGAGGGCGAGGCGCGCGAGCGGCACCCGGACCCGCGAGAACCAGGCGGGGTGGGCGATGGCCGTCGCCGTGGCGAGGCGGGTCGCGCCGATGACGAGGCGGCGGTCGGAGACGCCGCCCGGCGCGGCGTTCGCCTTCTCCGACGCGACGTGCGCGAGCAGCGCCTCGAACTGCGGCTCGGAGAGCCCGCGCTCGCCGAGGTCGACGAGGTCCTCGTCCCGCAGGGCGAACCGCCCCATGCGGTCGAGGAAGAGGCGCAGCGTCGCGAGCGTCTCCCCGGGCTCCTCGTTCGGCAGGAGCGCGCGGAAGGCGCGGCGGCGCACGTCCTCGTCGGGCGCGTCCGCCGCGCGCCTCAGGAGCGCGCGGCAGAGGACCGCGTACTCCGCCTGCTCGGTGACGAGGCCGAGGTGGAGGTGCAGCACGGCGCGGCGCGCCTCCGGGCGCTCGGCCCGGAGCAGCTCGCCCGCCGCGTGGATGCTGAGGAACGTCGGGTCGCCCTGCTCGATGAGCTCGAGGAGCGGCCCGAGGCGCTCGGCGGGGGGCGCCGGCCACCACCGGGGATCGAGCCGCAGGGCGCTCCCGGCCTTGCGGCGGCGCGACGCGAGCGAGGCGAAGGCGTGCTCGCCGAGGAACGTCCGCAGCGCCTCGTTCCCGAGCCAGAGCTCGGGGTTCGAGAGGAGCGCGCCGAGATCCACGACGGACCCGTCGGCGGCGTAGGCGAGGTCGCCCACGCGCACCGCGCCGGGGGCGTCGGCGACGGCGCCCACCGCGAGCGTGCGGCCGCCGGCGCGCAGCACCTCCCCGTCCACGACGACGTCGTGGCGGAGCACGCCGATCTCGCGGAGCACCCAGTTGGGCACCCGCAGGAAGGCGTTCGCCACCGGGAGCGCGAGGTGCTTGCGCTCGTACATCCGGTCCACGACCGGCTTCCAGTTCCGCTCGATGACGTCGCGCTTGAAGGAGAGCTTGTGGGTGAGCTCGCCGTGCTCCGCGTCGAGGGCGCGGTCGAGGACCTCGAACGCGACGACGCGCTCGAACGGCGCGAGGAAGCGGTTCGCGCTCGCCACGATGGACGAGAGGAGCTCGCGCACCTCGGCGGGCGATCGCCCGGCGATGGCCGGCGACGCCGGGTTCGGCCAGACGAGCAGCGTCGAGTACTCCCGCTGGTCGCCGACCAGGAACGCCTGCGCCACCGCGTCGAAGTCGCGGAACAGGTTCTCGACGCGCTGGGGCGCGATCGTCTGGCCCTGCCGGTTCTTGTAGATCTCCTTCTTGCGCCCGACGATCCGGTAGTGGCCGGAGGGGTCGATCGCGACGAGGTCGCCCGTCGCGAACCAGCCCTCCGCGTCCGCGCCCCGCTCCTCCGGCCCGGGCCGGTGGTAGCCCGGCGAGACGTACGGGCCGCGGACGAGCAGCTCGCCGTCCACCAGGCGGCACTCGACGCCGGGCAGCGGGACTCCGATGGACTCGTCGAAGTACTCGCCCGGCGGCGTCATGGTGATCCCGCCGGTCGCCTCCGTCATGCCGTAGCCGGAGCAGAGCGCGGTCCCCGCGGCGTGGAAGGCGCGGAAGACCGCCGGGTCGAGGTAGCCGGCCGCCGAGAGCCCGTAGCGGAGGCGCCCGCCCGCGATCGCCCGCAGGTGCGCCGCCACCTCGTCGACGGCGTCGCCGCCCGCCTCCCAGACCGCCGCCTCGTGCAGCTCCATCCACTTCTTCGGGACGGAGATGAACACCGTGGGCCGCACCCGGCGGAGGTCCTCGAGCAGGTCCGCCTGCGCCGTCGAGCGCGCGAAGACGTACGTCGCGCCCCAGAACAGCGTGCCGCACAGGTCGAGGAACCTCCCGAAGGTGTGGTAGAGCGGCAGGTAGCAGAGGAAGACGTCGCCCTCGTTGACGTTGGGCAGCGCGAAGGCGCGGCAGAACCGCTTCGCCACGACGTTCTCGTGGGTGAAGACGATCCCCTTGGGCCTCCCGGTGGTGCCGGAGGTGTACATGATCGTCGCGACGTCGGTCGCCCGCACGCGCGCGGCGCGCGCCGCGCGCGCGGCGTCGTCGAAGTCGCTCCCCTGGCTCATCATCTGCTGGAGCGAGAGCAGCCCGTTGCGCTCCGCGGCCGCGCGGGAGAAGACCACCACGTCCCGGAGGTCCGGCAGGGCCGCGAGGGACGGGAGCACCTTCGCCACCTGCTCGTCGTCGGACGCGAGCAGGATCCGCGCGCCCGAGTGGCGGAGCATGTAGACGACCTGCTCCGCGACCGCGTTCGCGGGCAGCGGGAAGTCGACGATCCCGTTCGAGAGGCAGGCGAGATCGCACAGCGCGGCGTCGAGGCCGCCCTCCGAGAGGATCGCGACCTTCGGGTCGGGATCGTCGCCGGCGAGGGCGAGCAGGCCGCGGGCGATGGTCCGGGTGCGCCGCGCCACCTCGGCGACGGTGAGCTCGCACGCGTCCTCGCCGAGCACGCGGAACGCGACCGTCCGCGGATCGGTCTCCTCGCGCGAGCGCAGGAGCTCCCCGAAGCCGTAGTCGGCCTCCCGCACCACCCGCAGCACGAGCTTCACCCACGGGTCGACCGCCTCGGGCTCGAGGACCGCCGTGAACGCGCGGCGCCGGACGCGGTCGAGCAGCGCGAAGAGCGCCCGGCGCGCCGCGGGCCGCTCCTCGGGGCGCGCGAGCCCCCCGAGGAGCGCCTCCGCGAGCGGCCCGGCCTCCGCGAGATCCTCCGGCCGGAGCGAGGCGAGCGCCTCCCGCGTGGCGTCGAGGAGGTCGGCGCCCCGCGCTCCCGGCGCTTCCCACTGCGCCGCGAGCGCGGTGTACCGAGACTCCTGCCTGGGCCGGAGCATCTGCGGACGCCTCCCCGGACCGCCGGGCTACCACCAGCAGATCACCTTCCGGGCCTCGAAGATGTCCTTCACGAGGCGGTCGTAGTCGATCGGGCCGCCGAACAGCGGCACCTCGCGGGCGTCCTTCCCCTTGGACATCGCGTCGACGATGCGGCGCACGAGCGCGTCCGGCTCGGACCGCAGGATGTGGAGGAGCTCCATGGTCGTGCCTCCTAGAACGCGATCACGAGCTGGCTCTCGGCGAGCTTCGCCGGGAGCTCGTCCAGCCCGATCTTCTGGAACCCGTGCTTCTCGACGTTGCCCGGGTCGTTGCTGTAACGGGCGCCGCCCATCTCGTCGATGAAGCTCATGTTGTCCTGGTACTCCTCGGTCATCGTCACCTCGTGGTTCAGCACGAACATGCTGACCTTGTGGGACTCGAGGAGGAGCCCGAGGCTGGAGCGCAGCCCCTCGTACTGCCGGTCCTTGTCCTTGATGAGGACCGCCACCTGCTTCCCCTTGGACTTGCCCATGTCGCGCCTCCTAGAGCACCACGTACCGCTCGCACTCCTCGACCATCTCCGCGTTCTTGCCCTGGGTGACGAAGTCCTTGTCGCGGAGGCCCGAGGTCGCCTTCCCGGCGGTGAGCCCCTGCGCCATGTAGCTCACCTCGCAGACCGTCACCTGCCCGTGCGGCTTGCTCGACCCGGTCTTCGCGACGTCGAGCAGCTCCCGGAAGCGAGGGTCCTGGGTGAGGAGCACACCCTCGCCCGTGAAGAAGACCTCCACCTCCCTGCCGGCCTTCCGGGCCGCCCGGGCCAGGCCGATGACGTGCTCCATCCGGCTCTTCGTCGCCACGCAGATTCCCAACGTCCCGCTCATGCGAACTGCCTCCTCTCTCTCCGTGCGCCGTCGGCGGCGCCGGGCGCGAGCGCGTCCGCCGCCGCCTCCGTGGAAGATCCGCCGGGCCGCGGCCGCGTCCACTCGCGGAGCAGCCGCGGGTACGTCCTCGCGTCGAGGAGGACGTTGACGAGCATGTTGCACTCGTGGGCGCAGTGGCACCCGCCGCGGGCGACGTCCGCGAGCACCCGGGCCGCCCGCGCCGACCGCAGCACCGCGCCCACGTCGTAGCCCGCCTCGCGCACGTTCCCGAGCGGCTCGCGCCGCCGCCCCTCGCACGCGGAGACGTCGCCGCACTCGGAGAGCACGAGCGAGCGGCGGCCGGCGCGGCACGGCACGAGCCGCCGCCGCTCCGCGAGCGTCGCCCGGACGAGCCGGCGCTGCACGCGGTCCTGCGCCGCCTTGAGGCCGCCGCCGGCGAACCGGTGGTGGCGGCCGCGCCAGCGCGCCTCGAGGCGCGCCGTCGCGCGGCGGTACAGGTCGAGGTCGACGTCGGCGAAGGCGCCGGGGCTCCCGTCGCCGCGGGCCACCGTCAGCGTGTGGGCGCGGACGCCGTCGAGGGCGGCCACCAGGTCCACGACCGCGTCGATCCGCTCCTCGTTCTCCCGGCAGAGGACGGTGTTCACGCCGAGCTCGAGCCGCGGCTGCGCCCGCGCGAGGGCGGCGAGGCGCTCGACCGAGCGCAGCGCCTTCTCGAAGCCGCCCGGGGTCCGGCGGAGCGCGTCGTGGTCCCCCCCCACGCCGTCGATCGAGACCTTCACCACCACGACGCTCCGCGGGCAGCGGCGCAGGATCTCCTCCGTCGTCTCGGCGACGACGTGCGGGAGGAGCCCGTTCGTCGGGACGGTGAGGAAGCCGGCGCCGCTGGCGTCGTGGAACGCCTGCGCGATCGCGGCGAGGTCCTCGCGGAGGTACGGCTCCCCGCCGGAGAAGAGCACCCACAGGAGCGGGCCCATCGACCGGGCCACGCGCCGGATCTCGTCGAGCGACAGCTCCGGCGCGCCGCCCCGCCGGTCCCGCTCGTCGGCGTAGAAGCAGAAGGGACACGTGGCGTTGCACCGCCGCGTCACGAAGAACGTGAGCTGCGCCGGACGATCCCTCAGGAGGAGAGCGGGTATGTGTCTGAGCGCGGCGTGCACGAGCGGACCCTTCCCCGGAATCGGAGCCTCCACGCCCACTGCGCCGCGCCCGCCGCGGCCCCGAGGCCGACCGCCGCGGCGTAGAGCGTCGCGTAGTAGAGCGTCGCCAGCAGCGCGAAGCGCGGTCCTCCCGCGCGCCACCAGGCGGCGACGAGCGCCCGGTTGAGGTGGAGGTCGGCCGCGAGGAGCGTGGCCGCGGCGACGGCGGGCCAGGCGGAGCCCGCGGCCGCCGCGAGCGCGACGAGCAGCGCCTGCGCCGCCGCGAGCGCGACGTTCGCCTTGAGCTCGACGGAGGCCGTGCCCGAGTCGGCGAGGAGGTCCCCGTTCGCGAGCGAGTACGCGGTCCAGTAGCGCGCCTTCCTCGCCGCGTTGGCGAGCGAGCGGCGCAGCGAGAACCGGAAGACGTGCTGGACCTCGAGCGCGGCGCACATCGCGAGCTCGCACCCTCCCCGGCGCAGCCGGTGGCTGAGCTCCACGTCCTCGACGCTGGCGGCGACGCCGATGAACGCGTCCTCCACGAAGCCGCCGTGCCCGCGGAAGGTCTCCGCGTCGACCAGCAGGGCGTGCGCGGCGACGTAATCCGGCGCCGGCCCCTTGGTCTCGAAGTGCCGGATGAACACCGACTGGAAGAAGCTGAAGAAGTCGTCGTCGGCCGGCGCCGCCGTGTAGGTCCCGCCCAGCACGAGGTCCCTGCGATCGCCGCAGGCGGCGCGGGCGGCCGCCACCGCGTCCGGGGCGAGGAGGCAGTCCGCGTCCACGAAGAGCAGGAGCTCCCCGGACGCGGCCCGCGCCCCGGCGTTCCGCGCCTTCGAGACGCCCTGGCGCCGGTCGAGCCGCACGAGCCTGCAGGGGAAGCGCCGGATGATCTCGACCGAGGCGTCCTCCGAGGCGTCGTCCACCACGACCACCTCGAACGGGCCGCCGCGCGACGCGAGGGCGGCGCGCAGGCACGCGCCGATGGTCGCCGCGCCGTTCCGGTTCGGGATCACGATCGAGACGGACCGCGCGCGCGTCGTGGCGGGCGTCGCGGCCTCGCGCGTCGCGGCGGGGCTCATGCGCCGCTCTCCTCGCCGCCCGGCCGCGGCACGAGCAGGTCCTTCCCCGCCCAGAGCCAGAAGAGCGTGCGGGCGCTGCGGAGCGCGACCCGGAGGTCGCGGCCGCTCCGCAGCCCGAGGAGGCGGCGCGCGAGGTACGCCGGCCGGGAGTAGAACCGGCGGTAGGCCCGCTGGCGCAGCTCCCGGATCTGGTCGCGCGTCATCGTTCGGGGCACGAACGCGGCCCCCTGGTAGGTGAAGTCGGCGAGGTCGTCGGAGAGCGCGCCGAGCTCGCTCACGTGGTCGTGCAGCCACGTCCCGGGGAACGGGACCAGCGCGTGGAAGCTCGCCACGTCGGCGCCCAGCTCGCACGCGAAGTCGATCGTGCGGAGGGCCTCGTCGTACGTCTCGCCGGGGATGCCGAACATGAAGGTGGTCTGGACGTGGAGCCCCGCCTGCTTCGCCCAGCGCACGGCGTTGCGCGCCTGCGGGACCGAGATCCCCTTGCGCAGCGCCTCGAGGTTCTTCTGCACGCCGCTCTCGACGCCGAACAGGATGGCCCAGCACCCCGCCTCCCGGAACGCCTGGAGCAGCTCCGGGTCCACCTGGTTCACGCAGGCCGAGGCGAACCAGGTGAAGTCGAGCCGGCGCCGCTTGATCTCGCGGGCGAGGCGGAGCGCGCGCTGGCGGTCCTGGGCGAGCGTGTCGTCTATGAACTTGATCTCCCGGTAGCCCTGCGCGAGGCACTGCTCGACCTCCGCGAGGACGTTCTCCACGCTGCGGTACCGGACGCCCGTCCGCCGCTCCTTGTCGAGCTGGAAGCAGAAGATGCAGCGCCGGCTGCAGCCGCGGGAGGTCTGCACGATCGCCACCGGGCTGCGCCGGTACATCGCGGGCGGCGGCGTGTAGCGGCTCGTGTCCCCGAGGAAGCCGCGGTCCGGGAACGGCAGCTCGTCGAGGCTCGCGAGGAGCGGCCGGGGCGCGTTGGCGCGGATCGCGTCGCCGTCCCGGTACACGACGCCCTTCACGCCGGCGAGGTCGCGCCCGCGCGCGAGCCGCTCCAGCATCTCGACCACCGTCCGCTCCCCCTCGCCGGTGACCGCCGCGTCGAACGCCGGGCCCTCCTCGAGACAGCGCCCCTGGGCGGCGATCGGATACGGCCCGCCGGCGCAGACGAACGCCGCCGGGTCGCGCTCCCGCACGTCCGCGGCGGTCCGCACCGCCTTCGGCCAGCCGAACGCCGTCGCGTAGATCCCGACCCAGTGCGGGCGGAAGGCCGCCACCTCGTCCAGGATCGCCGCGTGGGAGAGGAAGGCGCCGTCGAGGAACCGCACCTCGTGCCCCGCCTGCGCGAGGCTGGACGCCACGTAGAGCGTGCCGAGCGGCTGCCAGTAGTTGAGCTGGGACCCCGCCGTCTTCGGCGGGAAGATGTCGCCAGGGACCCACGCGGGAATGATGAGCGCGCAGCGCATGCGTTCGCCTCGCCCGCGGTCCCCTCGGTCGCGGCGCCTGTCGCGTGACGTCCGGTCAGTACCCCGCCGCGGGCGGCTTCGCCGCGGGCGCCTTCTGCGCGGGCGCGGGCGGCGGCACCGGGGGCGCCGGGGTGCCGTACCCGCCGGCGTCCGCCTTGCGCGCGGGGGCGGCGCCGTAGCCGCCGGAGTCGGCCTTCGGCGCCGGAGGCGCCGCCGCGCTCGGGGCCGGAGCCGCGCTCCCGTAGCCGCCGGCGGCGGGCGCCGCGGGCGCCTGCGCCGGGGCGGCCTGGTCGTGCGGCGCCGCGTGCGCGTCGGCCACTCCCGCGGCCTGCCGGACGCCGCTGAACGACGAGACGCTGTAGCCGATGAGGAAGCCGACGATCCCGGTCACGAGCGCGATGATCATCCAGAGGCCGTTCTTCATGGCGGTCGGGGCTCCTGTCGGTCGGGCGTCAGGCCTTGCGGATGGTCCAGACGAACGTGCCGTTGTTCGTCTGCTGCTCGACGATCTCGTCCCCTTCCTTGTCGCACATGGACGCGATCGACTCGCCCGACGACGCGTTGTCGAAGAGCAGCTTGAGCAGGTCTCCCGCCTTCATCTTCGAGAGCGCGCTCTTCGTGTACAGCTGGGGGTGCGGGCAGACGTAGCCCTTCACGTCGAGCGAGTACGAGCCGTCCGCGGTCTTCTCGAACTTCATCGCCATGGAGGTGCCTCCCCTTCTACAGCTGCAGATCGGTCGCCAGACCGACTTCCTTCGCCATCTTCCGCTCCGTCCACCACTTGAAGAACCTCACGCCGAGCCAGGCCCCGCCGGTCATGCCGAGCCCGAACATCCACCCCGACACGTCGCCGTTCGCGGTGCGCACGAAGAACGCGCCGACGTTGCAGCCGAGCCCGAGCCGCGCCCCGATCCCCATGAGCGCGCCGCCCAGGAGCGCCCACGTGGCGAGCTCGAGCGACGGGAACTTCCACTTGAACTCGTTGCTGAGCAGCGCCATCACGGCCGCGCCGCCGATGAGCGAGATCGACATCCAGCCGGCGAGGTTGTAGAGCGGGTTCGGAATGCCCTCGTTCCAGCCGAAGAAGATGTTGTCCACGTTGTTCCAGCCGAGCTTGTTGAAGAGCCACCCGAACCACTGCGCCTCCTGGGTGGTGACGTACCAGTAGCCCGGGTCGTACACGGTCCCTCGCACCGTGAGCCCGAAGTCGTGGCCGGTCGCGGTGAGGATCTGCGCGGCGTTGTCGATCCCGAACTTGAGCCGCAGCCCCTTCATCACGAACATGTGGAGGCCCGCGGCGACGCCGATGATGAGCCCGGCGATCGCGGTGCGCTTCGACGACGCGACCATCGACCAGAGCCCGGCGACGTCGGCCGCGAGGCCCGGCGCCTTCCCCTCGCGCTTGCGCTTCTTGAGGAACCCCTTGCGCGACCAGAAGACGTACACGACGACGAGCATCGCCAGCGCGGGCAGCACGACGCCGACGAGGAGGTTCCCCACGAACGCCCCGAGCACCGACTCGTTCGTGAGGCCGAGGAGCTCGGCGAAGGTCGCCTTGGGCTGGTTCCAGACGTAGCCGGCGAGGTACTGGTCCACCACGCCCTCGCCCGGCGTGATCGCCTCCGGCAGCCCCTTCGACACCGCGGACGCGTGCCAGGAGGCCGGTACGAGCCGGTCGAACACGCCGCCGAGATCCACGAACGCGGCCTGGGTGACGCTGATCGACAGGATGACCAGGAACGAGGTGAAGTTCCCCTCCCCGGTCTTGTAGAGCGAGCTCGAGGCGCAGCCGCCCGCGAGCACCATCCCGACCCCGAAGACGGCGCCCGCCACGACGCTGTGGATCCCGAACGGCGCGGCGTGGAACGCGCTCATCCCGGACGCCGTCACGAACGACGCGGTGAGGCCGAAGAGCACCGTCGCGATCACGATCCCGACGAGCATGCGCGGCACGCCGACGGCGAACAGGTCGCGGAACGCCGACGAGAAGCAGAACCGGCCGTACTGGAGGCACATCCCGTAGATGAAGCCGAACCAGAGGTAGGCGGTGAAGTAGACGTACAGCTCGTTCACGCCCATCGCGCCGAGGCTCAGCGCGAGGAACGCGCCGGTCACCGCGAACGCCCAGAGCTGGTTCCTGCGGGTCTTGTCCACCGCCACGGCGGTCGCGGGCGTGCCGGCGGCCTCGGTCAGCGCGGGAGCTTGCATGTCGCGGTCCTCACTCCGCCACCGGCCCGCGCTTGCGCGCGGCCGGGGGGATCGATCGGGGTGGCGGGCGGGGCGGCTGCGAACCCCACCCGATGGCGAGCGCGCTCGCCCACGGGAAGGAGAGCGGCCCGGACGAGGCCTCCGGGGGGGCGTCGAGCCGCGGGCTGCCGGGCGGGCGGGGCTCGCGCCGCCCGCCCCGGGGCGCGTCGCGCCGCGCTCTCCTTCGCTCGGCCATGAGTTCTCCGTGCAGCCCGTCGAGTTGCGGTGAAGCGACCCTGTCGTTTGCGCCATGCTGCGCCTGTCCCGGGGGAGGGTGTCAACACACACTCCTTGGATGCTGCGCATAAACGCCGTTGATGAGCGCCGCCGCCGCGTCACTTCGCGGATTGACGGGCGGCGCAAGCTCGTTACAATCGCCTCGAACCACCTGGCAATATCAATTTCCTAATTCATTGCCATTCACGTTCTTTATCGCGAGGGTGAGCCGCTCATGAGATGCTCCGCCGTCACGTCCGGAGGCGCCGGGATCGCCCTCGCCGCCGCGCTCGTCGCCGGGGTCGCCTGGGCCGCCGACGCCGCCCCCGCCGCCGCCGCGCGCGGGGCGCTGCCGTGGTGGGCGTGGCCCGCCATCCTGTTCGCGGTGACGCTCGCGCTCGGCGTCGTCGCGGTGCTCGGGGGCGTCGGCGGCGGCGTGCTCTTCGTGCCGATCATCGGCGGCTTCTTCCCCTTCCACATCGACTTCGTCCGCGGCGCCGGGCTCCTCGTCGCGCTCGCGGGCGCCCTCGCGGCCGGGCCGGGGCTCCTCAGGAAGGGGATGGCGGACCTCCGCCTCGCGATCCCGGTCGCGCTCATCGCCTCCGCGTGCGCGATCGTGGGGGCGATGCTCGGGCTCGCGCTGCCGACGCGCGTCGTCCAGACCGCGCTCGGGCTCACCATCCTCGGGATCGTCGGGCTGATGCTCGTCGCGCGGAAGTCCGAGTACCCGGTCGTCCCGGCGGCGGACTACCTCTCGACCGCGCTGCGCATCAGCGGCATCTACCACGAGCCGACGACCGGCAGGAACGTGGACTGGAAGATCCACCGCACGCCGCTCGGCCTCGCCACCTTCGTCCTCATCGGCGTCATGGCGGGGATGTTCGGGCTCGGGGCGGGGTGGGCCAACGTGCCGGTGCTGAACCTGCTCATGGGCGCGCCGCTCAAGGTGTCGGTCGCGACGAGCAAGTTCCTGCTCTCCATCACCGACACCTCGGCCGCCTGGATCTACGTGAACAACGGCGCGGTGCTCCCGATGCTCGTCGTGCCGTCGATCATCGGGATCATGGTGGGCTCGATCGTCGGCGTGCGGATCCTGGCGCGAACGAAGCCGGCCGTCATCCGCACGATGGTCATCGGGCTGCTGCTGTTCGCCTCGCTGCGCGCCCTGCTGAAGGGGCTCGCCATCTGGAACTGACGGTCGAGGAGGAGCGATGAGCCAGGAGATCCCCGTCGCCGTCGCCGCCCCGCAGGTCGCGCCCGCCGCCGGCGTCGTGCCGCTGCCGCGCGCGCGCCCCGCGGTCGCCGCGCCCGCGGTCGCCGAGGAGCAGCTCGCCTACGCCCGGCTGCTCGACCGGGGCATGAAGGTCGGGCTGCTCGCGCTCACGGCCTCGTTCCTCGTCTACGTCTCCGGCGCCCTCCAGCCGCGGGTGCCCGTCGCGGACCTGCCGCGCTACTGGTCGCTGCCGGTCAAGGAGTACCTCGCGGCGACCGGGATTCACCCGGGGTGGGGCTGGCTCGCGCTGCTCGGCCACGGCGACTTCCTGAACTTCCTCGGCATCGCCTTCCTCTCCGGCGTCACGATCGCCTGCTACCTCGCCATCATCCCGATCCTGTTCCGGAAGAAGGACGCGATCTACGGGTGGATCGCGGTCGCCGAGGTGCTCGTGCTCGCGCTGGCCGCTTCGGGCGTCCTGAACGCGGGCGCGCACTGAGCGCGACGGGGAAGGGCCGCCGCGCCGGCGTTGCGTCCCGCAACGACGGCTCGGTACAGTGATGCGATGAGCAACGGCCGGGCCCACTCGATCTTCCGCCGCGCCACGAGCCTGCGCGGGAAGATCGCGGCCGGGTACGTCCTCGGCTTCCTGTTCCTCCTCGCGATCGCGTCGATCCTCTTCGCGAACCTGCTCGTGCTGGAGGGGCGGATCGCCCTGTCCTCCGGCATCGCCCGCTTCCTCGACACGACGCTCGAGATGCGCCGGTACGAGAAGAACTACCTCCTCTACCAGGACCCGGCGGACCTCGAGGCCGCCGTCGAGTACGCGACCTCGGCCGCGGCCATCGTCCGCGGCGCCCGCGACGCGGCCGCGGCGCAGCGGACCCCTCACCCCGAGTGGCTCCGGCCGGTCGGCGACGTGGCCGGCGAGGCGCGGCGGCTCGGCGTGAGCCCCGAGGAGGCGTCGGCGCTGCTCGACGGCTACGTCGCGCGCCTGCGCGAGGCCGCCGGGATCGAGGGCTACCCACCCGAGCCGATGGTGAGCGAGCTGCGCGACCTCGGCCGCCGGATCACCCTCGTCGCGGAGCGGCTCTCCTCGCTCGAGGGCGAGAGCGTCCAGGAGCTGCTCCGGTCGAGCCGCCGCCTCATCGTGGGGCTCGTCGCCGTCTTCCTGCTCGGCAGCGTGCTCCTCGCGCGCGTCGTGCGGACGACCGCGCTCCGGCCCCTCAAGGCGCTCGAGCAGGGCATGCGGCGCATCGCGGCGGGCGAGCTCGCGCTCCTGCCCGTCGGGCCGGCGAGCGACGAGATCGCCTCGATGAACGCCGCGTTCAACCGGATGATCGGCGAGCTGTTCGAGCACCGCGAGGAGGTGATGCGGTCCGAGCGGCTCGCGTCGCTCGGGACGATGCTCGCGGGCATCGCCCACGAGCTCAACAACCCGCTCTCGAACGTCTCGACCTCGGCCGAGCTGCTCGCCGAGCAGGACGGGGAGCTCCGTCCCGAGGAGCGCCGGGAGCTGATCCGCCAGATCGTCTCGGAGACCGACCGCGCCACCGAGATCATCCGCACCGTCCTCTCCTACAGCCGCGAGACCCGCTTCGAGCGGCAGCCGACGAACCTGCTCTCGACGCTCCTCGACTCGGTCGTCCTCGTGCGCGGCGAGCTCCCCACCCACGTCACCGTGGACCTCGACGTCCCGCCGGACCTCATGGTCCTCGCGCACCGGGCGAGGCTGCACCAGGCGTTCATCAACCTGATGAAGAACTCGATCGACGCCATGCGGGAGGCCCGGCGCGAGGGCGAGATCTCGATCACGGCACGGACCCTCCTCCCGGCGAACGCGCAGGTGGAGCTGGTGTTCCGCGATCGCGGCGCCGGGATCCCGCCCCACGTCATCGACCGCGTCTTCGATCCCTTCTTCTCGACGAAGGACGTCGGGCACGGGACCGGGCTCGGGCTCTACCTCGTCCACGAGATCGTCGAGCAGAACGGCGGGACGATCCGGCTCGAGAGCACGCCCGGCGAGGGCACGACCGTCACGATCCGGCTCCCGGCGATCGAGGCCGCCGCCGCGGCGTCGCCCGACGCCGGGGCGCGCGCGCAGGGAGGCGGGTAGCCGTGGGCGAGGGCACGAAGGCGCGGGTCCTCGTCGTGGACGACGAGCCCATCGCGCTGAAGAACCTGGAGCGGGCGCTCGAGCGCGAGGGCTACGAGGTCTCCACCGCCTCGAGCGGCCAGGGCGCGCTCCGGCTCCTGCGCGCGAAGGCGTTCGACGTCGTCCTCACCGACCTCAAGATGGAGAAGGTCGACGGGATGCAGGTGCTGCGGAGGTGCAAGGAGCTCGACCCCGACGCGGAGGTCATCCTCGTCACCGGCTACGCGTCCGTGGACACCGCCATCGAGGCGATGAAGCGGGGCGCCTACCACTACGTGGCGAAGCCCTTCAAGCTCGACGAGGTCCGCAACGTCGTCCGCGAGGCCGCCGAGAAGGTGGCGCTCAAGAAGGAGAACCGGCGGCTGCGGGAGAGCGTCGAGGGACTGAAGGAGCGCGCCGAGATCGTGACCCAGGACCCCGGGATGCTGCGGGTGCTCGACACCGCCCGCGACGTCACGGCGACCGACTGCAACATCCTCGTCACGGGCGAGTCGGGCACCGGGAAGGAGCTCGTCGCGCGGTACATCCACCGCCACAGCCGGAGGTCGGCCGGGACCTTCCTCGCCGTCAACTGCGGCGCCTTCACCGAGGAGCTCCTCACGAGCGAGCTCTTCGGCCACGAGAAGGGCGCGTTCACGGGCGCCGCCGCGCAGAAGAAGGGGCTCGTCGAGATGGCCGACGGCGGCACGCTCTTCCTCGACGAGGTCACCGAGATGAGCCCCGCGATGCAGGTGCGCCTGCTGCGCGTCATCCAGGAGAAGGAGCTCATCCGCGTCGGCGGGACCCAGCCGATCGAGGTCGACGTCCGCTTCGTCGCCGCGACCAACCGCAACGTGCAGGAGGCGATCGCCTCGGGCGCCTTCCGCCAGGACCTCTACTACCGCCTGAACGTCGTCACCCTCGCCCTGCCCCCGCTCGCCGAGCGCCGCGACGACGTCCCGGTGCTCGCCCACTACTTCCTGAAGAAGCACTCGGAGCGGATGGGCAAGAACGTGGACACGATCTCCGATCAGGTGCTGCGGCTCCTCTCCGGGTACGGCTTTCCCGGGAACGTCCGCGAGCTCGAGAACATCGTCGAGCGCGGCGTCGCGCTCGCGAAGGGGAACGTGCTCGAGGTGCAGCACCTGCCCGACGACGTGCGCCGGATGGCGCTCAAGGTGTTCCGCCGGGACGCGGGGAGGATCGCCTCGCTCGAGGACCAGGAGAAGGCGTACATCCGGTGGGTGCTCGACGAGGTGGACGGCAACCGCTCGCGCGCGGCGGCGATCCTCGGCATCGACCGCGTCTCCCTCTGGCGCAAGCTGAAGCGCTACGGGCTCGGGAAGGACTGACCGGCCCGGGCCGCCCCGCCACCCACCGGCCGATCCCGCCGTCCACCGGGCGTCCCGGCGCCCCCCCGCCGGGCGGGCGACAGGGCGGCCGCCGCGGCTGGCCCGGTTCCTGCTCGTGCTCGGCGCGAGGGCGCGCCGCCGGTTAGGAGGCTCTGCGGGATGTCGCGGAAGAAGCGGATCGACGACCTGATGGAGGCCATCACCTTCGCCGAGGCGGGCGAGCTGGAGACCGCCCGCGACGTCGCCGCCGAGGTCTTCGCCGAGCCGCCGGCCGCGGGCGAGCGGATCCTGGCGGTGAGCGGCGCCCGCGGGTTCTCCCGCCGGATGATCGAGGACTCGATCGGGATGGCGGAGCGGCTCGGCTACGGGATCGTCGCGCTCACCGTCTCTCCCGCGGTGGCGAGGCTCCTCGCGCGGCTGGAGGGGCGCGGCGCGCGGCTCGGTCCCGACGCCTTCCGGGCGCGGGCGGCCGAGCGCGGGATCCCGTTCGCCCACGCGGCGCGCGGCGGCGATCCGGAGCAGGCCATCGCCGACGTGACCCGGCGCTCTCGCCGGATCGCGTTCCTCCTCGTCGATCCCGGGATCGTCGCGAAGCGGAAGTTCGCGCGGGTGGACGTCCCGATCTTCTACCTCGCGGACGCCTGAGGCGGCGCCGCGCGAGCGGCCCCTCCGGGCCGTTGGCGCGTTGCACGACGCAACAGGCCCGGAGCGCGGCGCGCTGCCCCGCGGAGCGCGCGCCTTCCGCGGCGGATCGCGACGCTCGGCGCGCCATCGGCGCCCGCGGCGTTGCAGCCTGCATCGCGCCCCTCGCGGCGGCGGCGGCGTACGCGCGGCAAGGGCCCGGGGACACGAGGGATCCCGGACCGGGCGCGGTGGCACGTCGGGTGCTCTTCCGCGGTCAGGAGGACGACCGTGCGAAGGCTCCTGAAGTGGATCGAGGCCGCGCTCGCGGCCGTGGCGTTCGCGGAGGAGGGCGACGCCGACACGGCGCGCGGGCTGGTGGCCGACGCCGAGCGCGAGGGCGCGGCCCCGGGCGGCGCGCCCGGGTCGCCGCCGGCGCGCCGCCCCGCGAAGCGCCGCAGCTACCCCCGCGTGACGATCGCGCGCCTGCCATGAGCGGAGGGCGCCTCACGCTGCGGGACGCGCTCCCGTTCCTCCGCTGGTGGCCGCGCGTGAGCGGGGAGACCCTGCGCGGCGACCTCGTCGCCGGGCTGACGGGGGCGATCATCGTGCTCCCGCAGGGCGTGGCCTTCGCGACGATCGCCGGCCTGCCGCCGCAGTACGGCCTGTACACCGCCATCGTCCCCGCCGTCGTCGCGGCGCTCTTCGGCTCGTCCTGGCACCTCGTGTCCGGCCCGACGACCGCGATCTCGATCGTCGTCTTCGCCACGATCAGCCCGCTCGCCGAGCCCGGCAGCGCCGAGTTCGTCTCGCTCGCCCTCACCCTCACCTTCCTCGTCGGCGCCATCCAGCTCGGGATGGGCCTCGCGCGGATGGGCAGCCTCGTCAACTTCATCTCGCACACCGTGGTGATCGGCTTCACCGCGGGCGCCGCCATCCTGATCGCCTCGAGCCAGCTCAAGAACTTCTTCGGGGTCCCGATCCCGCGCGGCGCGTCCTTCTCCGGGACGATCCACGCGCTCGTCACGCAGGCGAGCGACGTGAACCCGTACGTCACCGCGGTCGGCGCGATCACGCTCGTCTCCGGCGTCCTCGTGAGGCGGTTCGCGCCGCGCTTCCCCTTCATGATCGCCGCGATGCTGGTGGGGAGCGCCGCCGGCGTGGCGATCTCCGCCGCGTTCGGGCCCGGGACCGGCATCCGGACGGTGGGCGCGCTGCCCTCGACCTTGCCGCCCCTCTCGCACCCGACCCTCTCGATGGAGACGGTGAAGCTCCTCGCGGGGAGCGCCTTCGCCGTGACGATGCTCGCGCTCACCGAGGCCGTCTCGATCGCCCGGGCCATCGCGGTCCGGTCCGAGCAGCGCATCGACGGCAACCAGGAGTTCGTGGGCCAGGGGCTCTCGAACCTCCTCGGGAGCTTCTTCTCGAGCTACGCCTCGAGCGGCTCCTTCAACCGGAGCGGCGTGAACTACGACGCGGGGGCGCGCACGCCTCTCGCGGCGGCGTTCGCGTCGGTGATCCTCGCGTTCGTGATCCTGGCCGTCGCGCCGCTCGCCGCGTACCTTCCCGTCGCGGCGATGGCGGGGATCCTCTTCCTCGTGGCGTGGGGGCTCATCGACTTCCGGCACATCCGCGGGATCCTCCGGGCGAGCCGCTCCGAGTCCGCGATCCTCGTCGCCACGTTCCTGTCGACCCTCTTCCTCGAGCTGGAGCTCGCGATCTACGTGGGCGTCATCCTGTCGCTCGCGGTCTACCTCAACCGGACCTCCCGGCCCCCCGTGCACGCGATCGTGCCGCTCCGCCGCGATCCGGCGCGCTTCTCGGTCGCCGCGGGGCAGGCCGCGTGCGCGCAGCTCGAGGTCGTCGAGGTGCACGGCTCGCTCTTCTTCGGCGCGATCGACCACGTCCAGCGGCGGCTGCAGGAGATCGACGAGCGCGACGCGCGCCACAAGCACGTCCTCATCGTGGCGGACGGCATCAACTTCGCCGACATCGCGGGCGCCGAGATGCTCGCGCGCGAGGCGCGCCGCCGCAGGCGGATGGGCGGGGGGCTCTACCTCGTCGGCCTGAAGCCGCGCACCCTCGAGGTCCTGCGCGCGGGCGGCTACCTCGACGAGATCGGCGAGGCGAACGTCTTCGACGACCGCGCCCACGCGATCCGGCAGATCCGCGGGCGGCTCGACCCCGCCGAGTGCGGCGCCTGCGGCGCCCGGGTGTTCGAGCCGTGCGGGCGCGCCGCGCCCGAGCGGCGCGTGGCCCGCCGCGCCGTCGCCGGCCTGGAATCGGCGCTCTCCGCCGCGGCGTTCGCCGAGGAGGGCGCGGACGCGGCGGCGCGGGAGGTGCTCGCGGCGGCCGCCCCGGCCGCCGCGCCGGAGGTCGCCGCGGAGCGCACGGAGCGGGATCCCCGCCCCGCCGCGCCAGACGCGCGCGACGGGCGCCGGGGCTCGGGAGCGGCCTAGTGCCCCGCTCCGCCCCCGAGGGGGACGCGCGGGCGTGCCGGGGCTTGACCCGCGGCCCCCGCGCGGGGGAAACAGGACGCTCCGAGGAGGAGGACGGGGATGGATCCGATCTGGCTGCTGAAGGGGCCGTACGAGGCGCCGGGCTGGAAGCTGCTCGAGGCGGACTCGCGGGCGCAGAAGATCGACCTCCTCCTGTTCGACCGCGCGGCGTGGGCGCTCGCGTGCGCGCCCCAGGCGCCGACGCAGTACGAGGGGCTCGCGCCGTCCGTCCCCGCCGACGGCCTCTATCTCGACGACCAGGGGCGCGGGATCTACGTCGTGGCCGGCAAGCTCGTCCAGGGGCCGCGCGAGGTGCTCGCCACCCTCGGCGCGCAGGGCGAGGAGATGCTGAAGAAGGTCGGCGATCCGGACGTGGCGCTCGAGCGGCTCGGGCGCGTGTACTAGCGCGCGCGGGCGACCGCGGCGCGGGCGCTCCGCTCCGCCACGACGGCCGGGACGATCGCCTCCGGCCCGGCGCCGGCGGCGAGCTCGACCACGTACGGCCAGCCGAGCGCGCGCGCCCGCTCCGCCGCGGGCCGCCCGACGCAGTAGGCGCGGACCTCGCCGTCCCAGCCCGGGATCCCGCGCTCGTCCTCGAGCGCCGTCACCTCGTCGGCGCTGCGCAGGAGCCAGCCCGTGAGCGGCGCCGCGCCGATCACCACGCGCGCGGCGGGCCCGAGCGGGAGCGGCGCCTCGACCAGCTCCGCGCCGGCGACGTCGAGCGCCGGGGCGAGGTCGGGGGCGGGCGCGAAGAGGCCGAGCCGCTCGCCCGAGAGCGGGCGGCTCACGAACCAGTCGAGCGCGGCGGCGTGGCGGACGGTGGGGCCGATCACGAAGATCGCCGGCGGGCGGATCCCCGCCGCGACGCCGGTCGCGTGCAGCCGCGCGATGGTGCTCACCACCACCCGCTGGGCGGCGGTCGTCCCCTGCGACACGAGCGCCGCGGGCGTGCTCGCCGGCATCCCCGCCGCGAGGAGCTTCTCCGCCACGTCGGGCAGGCTCGACACGCCCATGTAGCCGACGAGGGTCGCGCTCGGGTCCTTCGCGAGGAGGTCCCAGCGCACCTGCGGACCGCCGCCCTTCACGCTCTCGTGCGCGGTGACGAGGGTGAGGCGGACCGACTCGCCGCGATGGGTCACGGGGATCCCGGCGCAGGCGGCCGCGCCGATCGCGGCGGTGACCCCCGGCACGATCTCGTAGGGGATCCCGGCGCGCCGGAGCGCCTCCGCCTCCTCGCTCCCGCGCCCGAACACGAAGGGATCGCCGCCCTTGAGGCGGACCGTCCGCCGGCCGGCGCCGGCGAGCCGGACGAGGAGCGCGTTGATCTCCTGCTGCGGCACGGGGTGGTGCCCGGCCTCCTTCCCGACGCAGTGCAGCTCGACCTCCTCGCGGAGGTCGGGCGGCAGCGCCGGCGCGGCGAGCCGGTCGTAGACGATGGCGTCGGCCGAGAGGAGCCGCTGGCGCGCGCGCACCGTGAGCAGGCCGGGGTCGCCCGGGCCCGCGCCGACGAGGGACACGAGCCCCGGCCGCGGGCCGGGCGCCGCCCCGGCCCGCGGGTTGACCGGCAGCGCCAGGACCTCGCCGAGCGCCGCCGTGCGGTCCCCCGCGCCACGATCGTCCTCGCCGTGCGGCGCGAGCCACGCGGCGACCTCGTCCGCCGTGGGCACGCGCGCCCGCAGGCGCTCGACGTCCACCGTCGCGGAGAAGAAGGCCTCGTACCGCCGCTCCGCGGCCGCGTGGGGCAGCCCGAGCGCGCGCACCGCCTGCCGGAACCGGGTCGCGGCGTCCATCCACTCCGCCCACTCCGGCCCGAGGCGCGCCTCGAGGGCCTGGCGCAGCCGGCGGACCACGAAGGGCGCGCCGCCGTCCGACGCCACCGCGAGCTGCATCGCCCCGCGCTGGACGCGGGCGGGGAGGTGGAAGCTGCAGAGCGCCGGCTCGTCGGCGACGTTGACCCAGATGCCCGCGTGCTGCGCCTCGGCGAAGACGCGGGCGTTGACGCCGGGGTCGTCCGTCGCCGCGAAGACCAGCGCGAACCCCACCGCGTCGCCGGGGCGGTAGCGCCGGCGGCGCAGGTCGATCGCGCCGCGCCGCTCGAGCTCCTCGAACCCCGGCACGACCTCGGGCGCGATCACCTTCGGGACCGCGCCCTCGGCGAGCACGCCCTGCGTCTTGCGGAGCGCGACCTCGCCGCCCCCGACGACGAGGACCGGCTTCCCGCGGAGGCTCAGCATCACCGGGTACACGGACGTCCTCCCGCGCTAGGCGACCTTGAGCTCCGGACGCGCGTCGGGGCGCGCGGCCTCCTGCGCGACGCGCGCGGGCCCGAGCGCCTCCTCCCGCACGCCGACGGCGACCTTGTAGAGCGCCGCCAGGACGAGGCCGCCCACCGCGTAGATGCCGAGCGCGATGAGGGTCTCCGGGAGCGTGGGCCAGTACTCCTTCACGTGGCCGAGCGGGTTCGGCACGAACCCGGTGATCACCATCCCGAGCCCCTTCTCGATCCAGAGCGAGCCGACGACGGCGACGGCCGCGACGGCGAGCACGCCCTCCCGCCGCCGGAGCTGCGGGACGACGAGCAGGACGAGCGCGGCGATCGCGAGCAGGACCGACACGGTCATCCAGGGCGCGAGCACGCCGTGGCCGTGCAGCCCGAGGTACAGATAGGTGAAGTGCTCGACGTGCTCGGGGATGGCGCTGTAGAGCGCGGTGAAGAGCTCGAGCGCCACGAAGAACACGTTCACGACCATCGCGTACGCCACGATCTCGCCGAGCTTCGCGATGGCCTCCTTGCCCGCGTCGAACCGCGAGACCCGCCGCAGGAGCAGGGCGAGCAGGATGAGCAGCGCCGGGCCCGCGGCGAACGCCGAGGCGAGGAAGCGCGGCGCCAGGATCGCCGTGAGCCAGAACGGCCGGGCGGCGAGGCCCGAGTAGAGGAACGCCGTCACGGTGTGGATGCTGACCGCCCAGGGGATGGAGAGGTAGACGAGCGGCTTCACCCACGCGGGCGGCGGGGTGCCGGCGCGCTCGGCGCGGAACGTCGCGCGCGAGATGACGACGTTGAGGACGAGGTAGCCGTTCAGGACGATCATGTCCCAGAACAGGATCGAGCGCGGGCTCGGGTGGAGCACGATGTTCAGCATCCGCCGCGGCTGCCCGATGTCCACGAAGACGAACAGCAGGCACATGATCACCGCGGAGATCGCGAGGAACTCGCCGAGGACGGCGAGCTTCCCGAACGCCTTGTAGTGGTGCAGGTAGTACGGGAGCACCACCATCACGGCGGACGCGGCGACGCCGACGAGGAACGTGAGCTGCGCGATGTAGAGCCCCCAGGGGACGTCGCGCGACAGCCCGGTGATCCCGAGGCCGACGGAGAGCTGGTGCAGGTAGGTCGCGAACCCCACCGCCGCGACGGCGCCGAGCACGGCGAGGAGCGTCCACCAGCGGCGGCTGCCTGTGAGTGCCTTCTCGAGCATGGTGACCCTCTCAGAGCAGGTAGAACACGTGGGGCGACGTCCCGAGCTCCGGCTTCCGGCGGGCGACGTCGTTCGCGCGCAGGAGCGCGGACACGGGCGAGCCGGGATCGCCCAGGTCGCCGAACGTCAGCGCGCCGCAGCCGATCCCCTCGCACGCCTCCACGCACAGCGGCCGCTGGCCGGCGGCGAGCCGCTCGGCGCAGAAGGTGCACTTCTCCACGACGCCCTTCGTCCGCGTCGGGTAGTCGGTCGGCTCGCCCGCGATGGCCGGGCGCGGGTCCTCGAAGTTGAAGCTGCGCGAGCCGTACGGGCAGGCGACGACGCAGTAGCGGCAGCCGATGCAGCGGTGCATGTCCATCATCACGAGCCCGTCGGCGCGCTTCCACGTCGACTGCGTCGGGCAGACGCGGACGCACGGCGGGTTGTCGCAGTGGTTGCAGAGCACCAGCGTGGGGCGCTCCTTCATGGTCGCGGGCGTGTAGGGGGTCACGCGATCCGGGAAGACGTGCTCGAAGCGCTCCTTCCAGACCCACTTCACGTCGTGCTTCGGGTCCGCCATCCGCGGGACGTTGTGCGCCCGGTGGCACGCCTGCACGCACGCGTCGCAGCCGCCGCGCGTGAGGCACTTCCGCTCGTCGATCACCATCGCCCAGCGCTTGCCCCGGAGGGCGTCCTGGCCCGCCTCGGTCCGCGTCCCGCGGACGAGCGCCTCCGCCACCGGGACCGTGCCCGCGCCGGCGAGGCCGAGCCCGGCGAGCTTCAGGAAGCTGCGTCGCCGCAGGGTCATGGCAGCCCTCCCTCGCGCCGCGCGGTCGCCGCGAGCTTCCGCTTCTTCTGGTGGCAGTCGAAGCAGAAGGTCTCGACGCCCGCGTAGAGGTGGCACTTGTTGCAGAACTTCTCCTGGTCCTCGTGGCACCGGAGGCAGCTGCCGGTGAGGCTCATCTCGTGGCGCTGGCCGTCGCTCGCCACGTAGACGCGCTGCGCGTCCCGCACGACGGCGTCGCGCCACTCGTCCAGGAGCTCCATGTGCCTCGACCGCATGTAGGCGGTCGGCTCCACGCACTGCTTCGCGGCGGCGGGCTTCGGCAGGTCCGGCGGCGCCCCGCCGCCGCGGCTCAGGCCGTACCAGATCGGCCCGGTGGCGAGGACGCCGAACACGCCGAGCCCGACGAGGATCTTGCCGGTGTCATGCATGGGGAGCCTCCACGGCCGCGGCCGCTCCGCGGGGTACCCCGGCCGCCGACGACGAGGGCTCCGGCTCCGGGACCGGGCGCATCGGCTCCTTGCGGAAGTTGAGCTCGCGCTCCTTCTCGCCCTTCATCACGAGCGCGTTGCCGACGAGCTCGGTGATCCCGGTGACCTTCACCCCGGGCGCCCAGTAGCTGCACACGGTCGAGAGGGTCGCGCGGTCGATGGCGCACATCGCCGCGAGCTCGTTCACGCCGTACCGGTCCCGGACGTGGCGGACGGCGTGGCCGCGCGGGAGGCCGCCGCGCAGGCGCACCTCCATGTTCTCCTCCGTGCCGAGGCCGGCGCCGCCGCCGCAGCAGAAGGTCTGCTCGCGGATGGTGTTCTCCGGCATCTCGAAGAAGTTGTTGACCACGCTCCGCAGCACGTAGCGCGGCTCCTCGAGGATGCCCGCCCCGCGCGACGTGTTGCACGAGTCGTGGAAGGTGACGCGGCGGGAGTCGTTCCGGCTCGGGTCGAGCTTCAGCTTCCCGTTCCGGATGAGGTCCGCGGTGAACTCGACGACGTGGACGGCCTTGGTGGACCGGGCGTGCTCGAAGCGCGTGCCGGTGACGGGAGAGACCGGCACCTCCAGGAAGTCCGCCGGCCCGTTCATCGTGTCCATGTACTGGTGCAGCACGCGCCACATGTGGCCGCACTCTCCGCCGATGATGAACTTCACGCCGAGGCGCTTCGCCTCCGCGTAGATCTTGGCGTTGAGCCGCTTCATCATGTCGGCCGAGGTGAAGAAGCCGAAGTTGCCGCCCTCGGACGCGTAGGTGCTGAACGTGTAGTCGAGCCCGATCTCGTGGAAGAGGGCCATGTACCCCATGCACGTGTAGATGCCGGGGTCCGCCAGGAAGTCGCCGGAGGGCGTGACGAAGAGGACCTCGGCGCCCTTCTTGTTCATGGGCACCTCGATCTTGACGCCGGTGACCTCCTCGATGTCCTCGGCGAAGAACTCGAGGGTGTCCTTGAGGCCGTGGGGCTGGATCCCCAGGTGGTTGCCGGTCCGGTAGCAGTCCGCCACCGGCTGGATGATCCAGTTCACGTTGACGCCGAGGAGGTTCAGCAGCTCCCGGGCCATCATCGTGATCTCGGCGGTGTCGATGCCGAACGGGCAGAACACCGAGCAGCGGCGGCACTCGGTGCACTGGTAGAAGTAGAGGAACCACTCCTTGATCACGTCCACCGTGAGCGGGCGCGCGCCGGCGAGCTTGCCGAGGATCTTCCCGGCGGTGGTGAAGTCGTTCCGGTAGACGGAGCGGAGGAGCTCCGCGCGCAGCACCGGCATGTTCTTCGGGTCGCCGCCGCCGACGTAGAAGTGGCACTTGTCGGCGCACGCGCCGCAGCGGACGCAGACGTCCATGAACAGCTTGAACGAGCGGTACTTGTGGAGCCGCTCGCGCATCCCCTCGAAGACGATCTCCTTCCAGTTCTCGGGGAGCTTCCAGTCCTGGTCGAGCGGCGACCACTGGCGCGCGTTCGGGAAGCCGATGTACTCGAGCTTCTCGGGCTTCGCCGGGTAGATGAAGTTGCCGTGCCGGAGCTCGGCCGGCTCGCTCATCCAGTCCTTCTCCGGCAGCCGGCGGTAGTCGAGCTTCAGCAGGTCTTCCTGCCGGTAGTACTCGACCTGGTCCGGCTTGTACTGCGGCGCCTTCGCCGGCGCGGCCGCTCCGGCGGTCTTCGGGGCTCCGGACATGTCAGGCCTCCTTCTCGAGGGGCAGGCCGGCGTCGCGCATCCGCTCGCGGAACTCGTCCTCGTACTCCTCGTAGGTGTGGACCGGGAGCGGGCGGTTCCACGGGTTCACGTGCCGCACCTCGCGGGTGTTCGCGGTGAGGTTGCGCGTCGGCGAGAGGAACACGCCCGCCGAGTGCACGAGCTTCGAGAACGGGAAGTAGGCGAGGAGGACGCTCACGAGGAGCACGTGCGCGTAGAACATGGCGCCGAGCTCCGCGGCCGGGCGGGGCGCGAGGTGGACGAGGCTCATCACCATCGCCTTCGCCGCCGGGACGTCGATCTTGGAGACGTGGCGCAGCCAGGCCCCGGTCCCGCCGATGGCGAGGAAGAGGAAGAGCGGGAAGTAGTCGGCCGCGAGCGACAGGTACCGGATCTGCGGGGTGGCGAGCCGCCGCACGAGGAGGAAGGTCGCCGCGGCGAGGAAGAGCACGGTCGTCGCCTGGATCGCCGGCAGCCCGACGGCGAGGAACCCGTCCACGCGCGCGAGGCCGAGGACGAACGCGGGCACGGGCTCCGCGAACAGCCGCAGGTGCCGCAGCACGACGACGAGCATCGCCCAGTGGAACGCGAGCCCCGCCGCCCACAGCCACTTGGTGGAGCCGTAGGAGAGGTTCCCGTCCACGAGCTGCGCCCGGGTGTTCCGGAAGAGCGACCGGAAGGCGAGCACCTCGAGCGCCATCCTCGCGACGACGCCCGCCGTCGTGGACGGGTTCTCGATCTTCGCCTGCTTGATCCACGGGAGCGACTTCTGCTGCCCGCAGGTGGTCGGGATCCGGAACGGGACGGGGGAGCGCGCCCACCCGATCACCCGCGCCACCACCCCCGCCAGGAAGATCGCCGCCGCCGCGTACGGCACGGCGACGCCGAACGCCCAGCGGCCACCCTCGCTGCCGGCGGCGCCGGCGGCGACGAGGAGCAGCAGCACGACCGCAAGAGCCGGGACGACGATCCTCATGGATCACCTCCGCTCGCCGGGGCCGGGCGGCGGCGCCAGGCGCACCAGGTCTTCGGACACTTCCTCGGGCAGGCCGCCGCCGCCCCAGCGCCGCAGGATCGACGCGACGCTGCGCCTCAGCTCCTCCTGCCGCAGCCGGTACATCTCCTCGCGGAGCGCGACGTAGGTGTCGAACGCGACGAGCACGAGCTGCTCGAGGCGGGCGTCGAGCTCGGTCAGCTCCGCCGCGTGGGCCGCGGCGAGCTCGGGGCCGAGCTCGTCGCGCACCGCGCGGCGCAGCAGCAGCGGGAACGCGGCCGCGCGCGACGGCGCGAGGTCCTGGACCGAGCGGATCCGCACGATCCCCTCGAGCGCGGCGAGCGCCCGCTCGCCGGGCTGGCGGCCGCACGCGACCGCGTCGAGGAGCTCCGGCAGGCCGTCCGCGAGCGCGTGCCCGATCGGGTTCGCGAACCGGTCGCGCTCGGCGCCCCAGCGCGCCGCGGTGACCTCCCCGTACTCGCGGAGGACCGCGTCGAGCCAGCGCTCCGAGAGCGCGGACCGTCTCTCGATCAGGAGCTCGCGCAGCGCCATGCTCGCATCCGCTCTTCCCCCTCCCAGGGGCTCGCGAAACGGAGCGCGGGACGGCTCCTAGACGCAGCCCGTCGGCTTCGGCAGGCCCGCCACCTTGCAGGCGCCCTTGGCCGGTCCGGACGGGAAGAGCTCGTAGATCTCGGTGAGCTTCATGTTGTTGTCCTTGCAGACCTTCCGGATCATCGGGGCGACGCCGAACTTGAGGTAGTAGTCGCGGAGGTAGTGCACGAGCTGCCAGTGCTTGTCGCCGAGCTCCTTGACCCCCTCGGTCTCCGCGAGCGCGAGCGCCACGTTCTTGTCCCACTTCTCCGGCTGCTGGATGAAGCCGTCCTCGTCCAGATCGAGGGCGAGGTCACCGACCTTGAGCTGTGCCATGGCGTTCTCCTTCTGCTGCGGTTGAAGCTGCGGGCTGCGGGGGGGAAGCATCGGACGCGCCGCGCGCGCGGGCGCGCTCGAGCGCCTCGAAGGACTCGCGGCCCGGGCGGTAGTCGAGCTCGCGCGCGTAGGCGGCGCAGACCTCCGCCTCGAGCGAGCGCCCCAGCGCGTGGAGCGCGATGGCGAGGTGGTGGTAGGCGGCGCCGTTCGCGGGCTCGAGCGCGATGGCGCGGCCGAAGCCCTCGAGGGCCCGCTCCGGCTCGCCGAGCTGCAGGTGCGCGAGCCCCTGGTTCACGTGGGCGAGGGCGAGCGCCGGATCCGCCTCGGCCGCGCGCCGGTTCGCCTCGAGCGCGCCCGCGAAGTCCCAGCGCGAGAAGAGGATGCCGCCGAGGTTCACCCACGCGCCCGCGCAGCCGGGGTCGAGCGCGAGCGCGGCGCGCAGCTCCTGCTCCGCCGCCCGCGGCGACCCCTCGTCGAGGAGCGCGGTGCCGAGCCGGAGGTGGGCCTCGGCCGTCGGCGGCGAGCTCTCGATCGCGTGGCGCAGCGCGACGAGGAGGTCCCGGTTCATCGGCTCCCTCCCGCGGCGGCGAGCGCGCCCGCCGGCGCCACGGCGCCCTCGAGCGCCTCGCGCCGGCTGCGGCCGCGCCGCGCGAAGCGGCGCCCCGCGCGCACGACGCTCTCGGCCCAGCCGGGCGTCGAGAGGGCGTGCAGGTGCATGTACGTCGCGACGACGCCGCCCACGACGAGGCCGTCGCGGCCGCCGCCCAGGCCCGTCCCGCGCTCCACGGCGAGGGTGGTGTCCGCGCCGGCGCACCAGGCGACGCGCGAGTGGTGGAACTCGTGGCCGAGGAGGCGCGTCCCCACCGGGAAGAAGGGGTTCCAGCCGTCCACCGTGGCCGCCATGTAGCCGTGCCCCTGCGGGCGGCCGGTGTGCTCGACGACGATCGGCAGCGCGCCCACCATCGGGTACTCGCGCCCGTCGCGCACGAGCGCGCGCGCGAGGTACATGAGGCCGCCGCACTCCGCCCACGCCGGGAGCCCGCGCGCGAGCGCCGCGCCGAGCGCCGCGCGCAGCGGCTCGTTCGCCGCGAGGGCGGCCGCGTGCTCCTCGGGGAACCCGCCCCCCGCGTAGAGGGCGTCCACCGGCGGCAGCTCGCGGTCGGCGAGCGGCGACACGAAGACGAGCTCCGCGCCGGCGGCCTCGAGCGCCTCGAGGTTCTCGGGGTAGTAGAAGGAGAACGCCGCGTCGCGCAGCACCGCGATCCGGACCCGGGCGCCGGCGGCGCGGGGCGGCTCGGCGGGCGCACCGTGCGGCAGCTCCGGGGCGCCCTCCGCGGCCTCGACGATCCGCTCGACGTCCACGTGGCGGCGGATCGCGTCGGCGAGGGCCTCGATGGCGGCGTCGCGCTCCGGGTGCTCGGCCGCGCACACGAGCCCGAGGTGGCGCGAGGGCAGCGGCCCGCCCGCGAGCCGCGGGATCGCGCCGAGGACCGGGACGCCCGCGTCGTCGGCGAGCGCCCGGCGGACGAGCGCCTCCTGCCGGCTCGTGCCGACCCGGTTCAGCACCACGCCGGCCAGCGGCAGCTCCGGATCGAGCGCCTTGCAGCCGAGCACCGGCGCGGCGAGGGTGCGGGTCGCCTTGGCCGCGTTCAGCACCAGCACGACCGGGGCGCCGACGAGCTTGGCGAGCTGCGCCGTCGAGTGCGTGCCGCGCGCGTCCACGCCGTCGAACAGCCCGCGCTTCCCCTCCACGAGGACGAGGTCCGCCGGCGCCGCCGCGCGCCGCATCGCCGCGAAGAGGGCCGACGCCGGCATGAGGTACGTGTCGAGGTTCCGGCCCGGCGCCCCCGCCGCGGCGCCGAGCCAGGCCGCGTCGATGAAGTCCGGCCCGTTCTTGAACGCCGCGACGCGCCGCCCGGCCCGCGCGAGCACGCGCGCCAGCCCGACCGCGAGGAGGGTCTTCCCCGCGTCTCCGGCGAGGCCGGCGACGACGATGCGCGGAAGGGCCTGGCGCCTCACGTCGCTCGCTCCTACGACATGTCGAGGAAGCCGCAGGGGCACTCGTCCGCGCACTTCTTGCAGCCGTCGCACGTGTCGAGCTTGATCTTGTAGTAGGTGCCCGGCGCGGGATCGTGGACCTTCGTGAAGCACGAGGGCGTGCAGTACATCCAGCAGCGCTCGCACCCGAAGCAGAAGCCGCACGACATGCAGCGCGAGGCCTCCGCCACCGCCTGCTCCTTCGTGATGCCGAGGTCGATCTCGGCGTGCGGCCTGGCGAACCGCTCGGCGGCCGGGACCGCGCCGCGCTGCGCCCGCGGCTTCGCCTCGTAGAAGTCGAGCTTGAGGCGGGTCGAGGGGACCTTCGGCATCGCCTGCGGCTCCGCCGGCTGCTCGCCCCGCAACGTCGCGTGGATGTTCTCCGCGGCGGTCCGCCCCTGCCCGATGGCGATGGTGGCGAGGCCGAGGTTGACGTTGTCGCCGCCCGTCCAGAGCTTGGGCTGCGCCGTCTTCCCCCACCTGTCCGCCTCGAGCCAGCGCGTCCCGGCGAGGGCGCCGCCCAGCGACCGGAAGTCCGGCTCCTGGCTCACGGCGGTGATGACGGTGTCGCAGTCGTACTCGACGCGCTCGCCCGTCGGGACCGGCGAGCGCCGGCCCGACGCGTCCGGCTCGCCGAGCTTCATCCGCTCGACGACGAGCTTCGTCACCCGGCCCGAGCCGTCGCGCACGATCCGGGAGGGGGCGGCCAGGAACTCGATCTTGACGTTCTCCTCGATGGCGCCGACGACCTCCTCCTCGATCGCCGGCATCTCCGTGCGCGTGCGGCGGTAGAAGAGCGTGACGTCGGCGCCCATCTTCTTCGCGACGTCGGCCGCGTCGGTCGGGAGGCGCAGGCAGACCCGCGCGGCGTCGATGGCGGTGTCGCCGCCGCCGATGACGGCCACCTTCCGCCCGATGGGCGGCGGCTTCCCGAGCGCGACCTGCCGCAGGAACCCGGTCCCGGTGTAGACGAAGGGACCCTCCTCGCCCTCGACCTTGATCTGCTTGCCGGCGTGGGCGCCGATGGCGAGGAACACCGCGTCGTGGTCCGCCTGGAGCTTCTCGAGCGGCACGTCCTTGCCGACCGCCGTGTTGCAGCGGATCTCGACGCCGAGCGCCGCGATGCGCGCGACCTCCGCGGCGAGCACGTCGCGCGGCAGGCGGTAGTCGGGGATGCCGTAGCGGAGCATGCCGCCCGCCTCGGGCAGGCCCTCGAAGACCGTCACGCGGTAGCCGCGGCGCGCGAGGTGGTACGCGCAGGAGAGGCCGGCCGGGCCGGCGCCGACGACGGCGACCTTCTCGGTCCGGCTCCCCGCGGCGGCCTCGACCGGGAGCGGCAGCTTCCGCTCGATGCCCCAGTCCCCGAGGAACCGCTCCACCGAGTTGATCCCCACCGGCGCGTCCTTGTCCTTGCGGTTGCACTCGCCCTCGCAGGGGTGCGGGCACACGCGCCCCAGCACCGCGGGCAGCGGGTTGCGCGCGACGAGCTGCGCGAACGCCTGGTCGAGCGCGTCGTCGAGGGCCTTCCCCATCTTCGTGTGCTGGGCGATCGTGTTGAGCCAGAGGCGGATGTCGTTCCCCGCCGGGCACTCCTCCAGGCAGGGCGCGAGCTTCTCGACCTGCGCCGGGCGCTGCGCCGAGACCGTGCCGCCCGAGCCGCCGCGGCTCAGCGTCTTCAGCGGCTTGACGTTCTCCACCTTCTTGAGGAGGCCCATTCCGCGCTCCGACGGGCTACGCGCCCTTGTACTCGGGGTTCAGGACCACGTAGCTGCCGCCGACGTACGAGTACGTCGTCTTGCCGCTGTCCATGAGGATCCGGATCGCTTCCTTGCAGGTCTGCTTGTCGCACTCCGCGCCGAACTTCTCGGCCATCGACTTCGTGAGATCCATCGCCTTGAGGTTCTTCTTCCCGGCGTACTCCTTCAGCACCGCGTACATCGCGTCGGCGACGGCGTCTGCGGTCGGGGCGGCCATGGTTCCTCCTCGCGGTTCGCCGGCGTCCTAGCCCCGCGACTGCCGCAGGTGCGTGGAGCGCCGGAAGCTCTCGCCAGCGTGGCGGAAGTCGTCGATGTGGTACTTCGTGAACTCGAGGCCGGTGAGCTTGAAGAACTTCGGCCAGCCGATGCGCTCGATCCACTCGCCCATCCGCTCGAACGGGCGCGCGTGCTTGGCGTAGACGTCGACGAGCTTCTTCACCGCGTCGGTCACCTCGGGCCAGCGCGGCGGGTTGTTCGGCAGGTACGGGATCGCGAGCTTCGAGAACATCGGCTCGTGGCGCGCGTTCGAGACCTTGCCGCCCACCCAGATCGAGATGCCGTCGTTCTCCGGGTCGGCCATGGTCATGGCCGGGCACACCGTGAAGCAGTTGCCGCAGTACATGCACTGCTCCTCGATGACCTGGACGGACTGCTTCCCGTCGACGGTCGCCGGGCGGACGGCGCCCGTCGGGCAGGCGGCGACCGTGCTCGGGATCTCGCACATCTTCGGCAGCCGGCTGTGGTCGATCTTGGGCGGCTTGCGGTGCACCGCGAGCACCGCGATGTCCGAGCAGTGGACCGCGCCGCACATGTTGAGGCAGCAGGCGAACGCGACGCGCACGCGCGCCGGGAGGTCGGACCGCTCGAAGTGCGGGAAGAGCACGTCCATCAGCGACTTCACGACGCCGGAGGCGTCGGACGCCGCGGAGTGGCAGTGCACCCAGCCCTGCGTGTGGACGATGTTGGTGACGCCGGGGCCGGTCCCGCCGACCGGGTACCCCTCCTTCTTCAGGCGCGCGATGAGCTGCTCGATCTTCTCGTCGCTCGAGAGCAGGAACTCGACGTTGTTGCGGCTCGTGAAGCGCAGGTAGCCGCCGCAGTACTCGTCGGCGAGCGCCGCGAACAGCCGCAGCGTCTCGATGCTCATGAGGCGCGGCGTCGCCGCGCGGACGGACCAGAGCTTCGCGCCCGACTCGGCGACGTGCACGAGCACGCCGGCGCGCGGGTTCTCGTGGTACTTCCACTTGCCGTAGTTCTGCTGGATGACGGGCGGCAGCAGCTTCTCGTAGTGCGGCGGTCCGATGTCGGTCTTGCGCTTCGTCGGCTCGGCCATGGGAACCTCGAATCAGGCGTGGGGCGGAGAGGAGCGGCGGGCGTCCACCGTCAGTTGACGTCGTAGTAGATGTACGGGTTCGTCCGGGGCTGGGTCACCATCTCGGGGACGGCCTCGAGGCCGATCTGCTCCAGGAAGTTCCCGAGCCCGATGCGCTGGATGAACTCGCCGATGCGCTCGCGGTTCTTCCCGTGCTCCGACCAGAGCTCCCACATCGCGTTGAGGAGCTCCTTGATGTCGTCGTACGGCGCCTCCATCTTGATGAACGGCACGAGCACCGAGGCGAGCAGCGCGCCCTCGACGATCGGCGCCTTCGCGCCCACGAGGATCGCGGCGCCGCGGTCCTTGCCGGGCGAGAGCGCCTTCGGCATCGCGTTGATGCAGTGCATGCACTTCACGCAGTTCTCGTCCTCGATCCGGAGCGTCTTGCCGTCCCACTCGATGCAGCGGGTCGGGCAGCGGCCGGCGACGTCGCGCTGGATGTTCAGCTTGCCGTCGCGCGCGTAGGCCTGGACCGCCGCCTGGTCGATCTGGATCTCGTCGCGCCAGGTGCCGATCACCGACAGGTCGGAGCGCGCGACGGAGGCGACGCAGTCGTTCGGGCAGCCGGCCGCCTTGATCTTGAACTTGTACGGGAAGGCGGGCCGGTGGAGCTCGTCCTGGTAGGTCTGCGTGACGTCGTAGGTGAAGTCGAGCGTGTCGTAGCAGGCCCACTCGCAGCGCGCGGGGCCGGCGCAGCAGCTCGGCGTCCGCATGTCGGACCCCGACCCGCCGAGATCGAAGCCGGCCTCGGTGAGCTTCGTGAAGATGGGCTCGAGCTCCGTCGTCCTCGTGCCGAGGAAGACGATGTCGCCGGTGGAGCCGTGCATGTTGGTGAGGCCGGAGCCGTGCTGCTCCCAGATGTCGCAGAGCGTCCGGAGCGCGGCCGAGGTGTAGAACCAGCCCGACGGCTGGTTCACCCGGACCGTGTGGAACTCGGAGACGTTCGGGAACTCCTCGGGGAGGTCGTTGTAGCGGCCGATGACGCCGCCGCCGTAGCCCTTCACGCCGACGAGCCCGCCGTGCTTCCAGTGCCCGATCTTCTGCTCGTACGACCGCTCGAGCTGGCCGAGGAGGTCCTGGACCATCGGGCTCTTCGCGCTCTTCTTGATCTCCTTCACGAAGCTCGGCCATGGCCCCTTCTCGAGCTCGTCCAGCAGCGGCGTCTTGCGATCGGTCATGTGGGTTCCCCGGCGTGAACGGGAGGCGGCTGACGTACGGGAATGCTCGATTGGCAGTTGCGCCCATCCAGGAAAACCCGTCAATCCACAACTATTGGAAGCTCCTGATAAAGCGCATTGATGCGCGCGAATCGAGGCCGGCGGCGCGGGGGCGAGGAGGCCGGCGCTCGCCGCGCGCCTCGCCGCCGGCGCGCCCGCCGGAGCCCGCCGGACCCGGCGGGCCCCGCGCCCGGGCCGGCCCGAGGCGGGGGGGATGGTCAGCGGGCGGGTTTCGCGGCAGGATGGGAGGTCGGCTCCCCGCGGCCAGGAGGCGCTCCTGGAACTCCAGCAGCTGCAGTGCTTCATCGCCGTCCTCGAGGAAGGCGGCTTCAAGCGCGCCACTGCGCGCCTGGGGATCACGCAGCCCGCGCTCTCGTACCAGATCAAGCGGCTCGAGGAGGAGCTCGGGGTGCAGGTGTTTCGCCGCGGGCCGGGCGGCATCACGCCGACCGACGCGGGCCGGATCCTCGTCGAGCACGCGCACCACGTGATCGCCGCGGTGCGCGAGGCGCACCAGGCGGTGCGCGAGCTCTCCGGCGGCGTCACCGGCGAGATCCGGATCGGCGCCATCAAGTGCGTCGGGCAGTACTTCCTCCCGCACGTGCTGCGGGAGATCCGGACGAACCACCCTGGCGTCCGCCCGAAGCTCGTCTACATGGACTCGGAGGAGCTCCTCGACGCGCTGCTCGCGAACAAGATCGAGGTCGCGATGGTGGTGGACCCGCCGCCGGACGAGCGGCTCTCGTACGCGCCGGTGTTCGACGAGCAGATCTCGCTCGTCGCGGGGCGCGGCCACAAGTTCTACGGGCGCGCGAGCGTCGACATCTCCGAGCTGAAGGACGTCACCTTCGTCGCGCTCGCGCCGCACATCTCGGCGGGCGCGCTCGCGAAGCGCTACCTCGACCGGCAGGGCATCTCCTTCGTCCCGGCGCTCACCGCCGACGACATCGAGACCGTGAAGCACATGGTCGAGACGGGCATGGGCGTCGCGTTCCTCCCCGACATGGCGACGGCGGAGGACGTGACGCCCGAGGGGAAGCCCGCGCGCCTGTCGCGGAGCCGCGTCGAGCCGACCCTGTCGCTCCCGCTGTCGCTCGCCACCTGGCGCGACGCCCGCCCGTCCCTCGCCATCGACGCGTTCGTGTCGGAGGTGCGGCGGATCGGCCTGCAGTGGGAGGGGACGCATCCCGCGCCGCTGCCCGCGCCGCCGCCCCCGCCCGCTCCTGCGCGCAAGCGCGCGGCGCGCAAGTAGGCGGGTTCTCAGAGGTTCCGCGCGCGAAGCCTCCTTCCGGTGCGACCCGTTGCCCACTTCTTTGCGGTACGTCAAGATTTTCTATAGCGAAAGTGCTACATCTTGTCGCATTGCAGTTCACGGCGACGGAGGGCTTCGGGCATGCGCACCTCTTCGCGTTCCGGTGCCGCCGCGCGGAAGGCCATCCCCGCGCTCGTCGGGAAGTCCCCCGCGCCGCCGCCCCCGCCCGCGCCCGAGACGTCCGGCGGGAAGACCGGGCTCACCTCGCTCAACCGGCTGCACTGCTTCGAGGTGGTGGTCGAGGAGTCCGGCTTCAAGCGTGCCACCTCCCGCCTGCACATCACGCAGCCCGCGCTCTCGTACCAGATGAAGCACCTCGAGGAGGAGCTCGGGGTGCAGCTCTTCCTGCGCCGGCCGGGCGGCGTGAGCCTCACCGACGCGGGGCGGCTCCTCTACGCGCACGTGCAGCGCGTGAGCGCCGTCGTGCGCCGCGCCGAGCAGGCGGTGAAGGAGCTCCCCGCCGTCGGCGAGGTGCGCATCGGGACGGTGAACAGCATCGGCACCTACTTCCTCCCGCACGTGCTCGCGGCGGTGCACGAGCGCCACTCGGCGACGATCCCGATCCTCTACCGCGCGCGCTCCGACGACCACATCGAGGCGCTCCTCGCGAACCAGGTGGACCTCGCCATCCTCGCCGACCCGCGCCTCGACAAGCGCCTGCGCTACGAGACGCTGTTCGAGGAGCGCGTCTCGCTCGTGTCGAGCCGCGCGCACCCCCTCTTCGGCGTGCAGCGCCTCCGCCCCGAGCAGCTCCACGGCGCGCCGATGGTCGCGCTCTCGCCGCAGACCCCCACCGGGGCGCTCGTGCAGAAGTACCTCGAGCGGCTCGGCGTGCGCGTGGAGCCGGTCGTGTCCACCGAGGACGTCCTCACCGTGAAGCGGATGGTGGAGATGGGGATCGGCGCCGCCTTCCTGCCGGACATGGTCACGCATCGTGAGGTCGTCGGGAAGGCGAACCCCGGCGGCCGGCTGTTCCGGAGCGAGCTCGACGTACCGCTCACCCGGCGGGTCGTGCTCGTCACCTGGGACGAGGTCCCCTCCTCGCGCGCGGTCGCCGCGGTCGTCGATGAGGTGCGTCGCCAGAGCGTCACCTGGGGCGGCGCCCCGGCAAATGCCAATGGTTGACGGCGCTCCGCCGCATCAACCTCCTTTATCACCACATTGAAACTATCGGGTTTGACGCTCCCCCGGCGCGTCGGGCACCGTGCGCTCAGTAATCCTGCGCACGCGCAGCTCAATTGCGGGCCCTCGCGCCCGGGAGGAGACGATGCCCAGCTTCGTGAACCCGGAGAAGTGTGATGGGTGCAAGGCGCTCGACAAGACCGCCTGCATGTACATCTGCCCGAACGATCTCATGGTCCTCGACAAGGAGGTCATGAAGGCGCGGAACCGCGAGCCCGAGATGTGCTGGGAGTGCTACAGCTGCGTGAAGATGTGCCCCCAGCAGGCGATCGACGTCCGCGGCTACGCGGACTTCGTGCCGATGGGCGGCTCCGTCGTCCCGCTGCGCTCGACCGACTCCATCATGTGGACGGTCAAGTTCCGCAACGGGATGGTGAAGCGCTTCAAGTTCCCGGTGCGCACGACGCCCGAGGGCAAGGCCGAGCCCGCCGCCGGCTACGCCGCCGAGACCGAGGGCCTCGACGGCCTCCAGCTGTTCACCGAGCCGCAGTCGCTCCGCCTCCCGAAGGTCTGGACGAAGTCGTAGAGGAGCCCGCACATGACGAACTACGAGACCGTGAACGTGGAGACCGACCTCCTGATCCTCGGGGGCGGCATGGCCGCCTGCGGGGCCGCGGTGGAGGCCTCCTACTGGGCGAAGAAGAACGGCGTCAAGGTCACCCTCGTCGACAAGGCGGCGATGGACCGCTCCGGCGCCGTCGGGATGGGCCTCTCCGCCATCAACCAGTACGTCGGCATCCACGAGGGCAAGAACACCGTCGAGGACTACGTGCAGTACGTCCGCAACGACCTCATGGGCATCGCCCGCGACGACCTCGTCGCGAACATCGCCCGCCACGTCGACGGCACCGTCCACATGTTCGACAAGTGGGGCCTGCCGCTCTGGAAGGACGAGAAGGGCGAGTACGTCCACGAGGGCCGCTGGCAGCTCATGATCAGCGGCGAGAGCTACAAGCCGATCGTGGCGGAGGCCGCCAAGAACGCGCTCGGGAAGGAGAACATCTACGAGCGCGTCTTCATCATCGGCCCGGTCATGGACGGCGACCGGGTCGCCGGCGCGTACGGCTTCTCGGTCCGCGAGAACAAGTTCTACGTGTTCACGGCGAAGGCCGTGATGCTCGCGCTCGGCGGCGCGGTGCACGTGTTCAAGCCCCGGTCGATGGGCGAGGGCATGGGCCGCGCCTGGTACCCGCCCTGGAACGCGGGCAGCTCCACGTACTTCACCCTGAAGGCGGGCGCCGAGCTCACCGGCCAGGAGATCCGCTTCGTGCCGGTGCGGTTCAAGGACGCCTACGGCCCGGTCGGCGCGTGGTTCCTCCTCTTCAAGAGCCGCGCGACCAACGCCTTCGGCGGCGAGTACATGGTCGAGCGCAAGCCCGAGCTCGAGAAGTGGGGCGCGTACGGGAAGGTGAAGCCGATCCCGGCGAACCTCCGCAACTACCTCGGCATGCTCGACGAGAACGAGGGCAAGGGGCCCATCTACATGCGCACGGAGGAGGCGATCCAGAAGATCGCGTCCACCTCCCCCGACGAGAAGGCCGCCAAGAAGAAGCTGAAGGAGCTCGAGTCGGAGGCGTGGGAGGACTTCCTCGACATGACGATCTCGCAGGCCCTCCTCTGGGCCTCGAACAACGTCGAGCCCGAGGTGAAGAGCTCCGAGATCGGCGCGACCGAGCCGTACTTCATCGGCTCGCACTCCGGCGGCTCCGGCGCCTGGGTGAGCGGCCCGAAGGACCTCGCGCCGCCCGAGTACTTCTGGGGCTACGAGAACATGTCCACCGTGAAGGGCCTGTTCATGGCGGGCGACGCCTCCGGCGCGAACCCGCACAAGTTCTCGTCGGGCTCGTTCACCGAGGGTCGCCTCGCCGGGAAGAGCGCCGTCCGCTTCCTCGTCCACGAGAAGCCCGCCGCGCCGAAGGTCGACGCGGCCGAGGTCGAGAGGCTGAAGGTGGCCGCGTTCCTGCCGCTCAAGCTCTACGAGGAGAACAAGGGGAAGACGACCGACCCGAACGTCAACCCGAACTACATCGTCCCGAAGATGTTCATGCTCCGCCTCCAGAAGATCATGGACGAGTACGCCGGCGGCGTGTCCATGCGCTTCACCACGACGGAGCCGCTCCTCAAGCGCGGGCTCGAGCTCATCGCACTCCTCAAGGAGGACCAGACGAAGCTCGGCGCGAAGGACGTGCACGACCTGATGCGCGCCTGGGAGAACACGCACCGCATGTACCAGGCCGAGGCCCACATCCGCGCGATCCTGTTCCGTCAGGAGACGCGGTGGCCCGGGTACTACTTCCGCGCCGACAAGCCGACGATGGACGAGGCGAACTGGAAGGTCTTCGTGAACGTCAAGATCGACCCGAAGACCGACCAGTGGGAGCTCAAGAAGATCCCGATCAAGTCGAACTTCGCGTGATCCCGCGCTCCGCCGGCGCGGCGGCCGACGCCGCCGCGCCGCGCGGAGGGCCCAGCCACTCCCGCCGCGAGGGCGCCGCGATGCCTGCCGCTGCACGAGAGACGAAGTGCCCTCACTGCCGCGCGCCGCTCTCGCGCCTCGGCCTCGACGAGCTGATGAACGACCACCCGTACGACCTCGTCTGCTTCAACGACGAGTGCCCGTACTACGTGCGCGGCTGGACCTGGATGGAGCAGCAGTACGGCGTCCACGCGTCCTACCGCTACCGGCGCGACGCGGCGAACGGCCTCGAGACGCCCGTCCCGGTCTGGTCCTCCGCCGCCCTGCGCGACGCCATCCTCCCCGACGACGCCGCGGGCGCCGCCGTGACGAAGGAGCACCCGTGAGCCACGCCCCCTCGCCTTCGAAGCGCGCCGCCGCCCCCCTGCCCGAGCCGCTCGCGAACCAGCGCCGGCTCGGGGCCGACTCCACCTTCTGCTTCGACTGCGGCCCGGGGCTCGAGTGCTTCACGCGCTGCTGCTCGGACGTGAACATCGTCCTCACGCCCGCGGACGTCCTCGCGCTCGCGCGCCGGACCGGCCTCGCCACGCGCGAGTTCCTCGACCGCCACACCCTCACGCCCATCACGAAGGACCTGCACCTCCCCGTCGTGATGCTGAAGATGGGCGACGCGCCCGAGAAGCGCTGCCCGTTCGTGAGCGCGCAGGGCTGCGCGGTGTACGAGGCCCGCCCGTGGGCCTGCCGGATGTACCCGGTGGGCATGGCGCTGCCGCCCGCGCGCCCGGGCGTGGAGCCCGAGCCCACGTACTTCCTGTTCGAGGACGACTTCTGCCACGGGCGGCGGACCGAGAGGACCTGGACGGTCGCGGCCTGGGAGCGGGACCAGGGGCTCCGCGAGCGCGACGACCTCGAGAAGGGGTTCCGCGAGCTCGTCGGCCACCCCTGGTTCATCGGCGGCCGCCAGCTCGACCCGCGGCGGATCGAGCTCTTCCACATGGCCGCCTACGACCTCGACACCTTCCGCGCGTTCATCTTCTCCACCTCGTTCGTGGAGCGCTTCGACCTCGACCGGCCGCTCGTCGAGGCCCTGCGCACCGACGACCACGCGCTGCTCCGGTTCGCGTTCCGCTGGCTGCGGTTCGCGCTCTTCGGCGAGCCGACGGTCCAGCTCCGCCGGCCGTCCGTCATGGAGGGAGCCCGGCCGTGACCGCCCCCACCACGCGACCCCTCCTCGTCGTCGGCGCCGGGATCGCCGGCGTGACCGCCGCGCTCGAGGCGGCGGAGGCCGGGCAGCCCGTCGTCCTCGTCGAGCGCGACCCGAGCGTCGGCGGGCGCGTCCTCAAGAACCACCAGTACTTCCCGAAGATGTGCCCGCCCGCGTGCGGCATGGAGATCAACACCCGCCGGCTCGCGAAGAACCCGCTCGTGCGGGTGCTCACGCGCACCGAGCTCACGGGGGCCGAGCGCAGCGGCGGCGGGTGGCGCGTGACGCTCCGCCGCCGGGCCGAGCACGTGACGAGCGCCTGCACCGCGTGTGGCGACTGCAGCAAGGCCTGCCCCGCGACCGTCGCCGACCCGTTCAACCTGGGGATGGGCAAGGTGCCGGCGATCCGGATCCCGCACGTGGACGCGTGGCCCCGGCGCCACGTCCTGGATCGCGCGGCGTGCCCCGCCGGCTGCCGCGCCTGCGCCGACGCCTGCAAGGTGCCGGGCGCCATCGATCTCGACGCGAGGGACCGCGACGAGCAGCTCGACGTGGGCGCGGTCGTGGTCGCGACGGGCTGGGCCCCGTACCCGCTCGAGAAGCTGCCCGAGCTAGGCGGCGGCGTGCTGCCCGACGTCGTGTCCAACGTCCAGCTGGAGCGGCTCGCGGCGCCGTCCGGCCCCACCGGCGGGAAGATCGTCCGCCCCTCCGACGGCGCGGCGCCGAGGCGCGTCGCGTTCGTCCAGTGCGCCGGCTCGCGCGACGTGAAGCACCTCCCCTACTGCTCCGCCGTGTGCTGCCTCGCCTCCGCCAAGCAGGCGCTCTACGTGAAGGCGCAGCTCCCCGACGCCGAGGTCACGACCTACTACATCGACCGGCGGATGCCGGGGCGGAACGAGGCGATGCTCGGCCGCGCCGAGGCCGCGGGCGTGAGGTTCGTGAAGGGCAAGGTCGGCAAGGTGAGCGCGGGCCCGGGCGGCGCGCTCCGCCTGCGCGTCGAGGACGTGGACGCCGGCCGGATCGTCGAGGCCGAGGCGGACCTCGTCGTGCTCGCGACGGGGATGGCCCCGCGCGGCGTCGGCGAGCTGCCCATCCCGGTGCCGTGCGACGGCGACGGGTTCGCGCTCGACGACCGGGCGGCGCGGATCTTCGCGGCCGGCGTGGCGCGGCGGCCCGAGGACGTGGCGGCCTCCGTCCGCGACGCGACGGGGGCGGCGGCAAAGGCCGTGGGCGCGGTGAGGAGCACCGCCGCGTCCGCGCGCGACACGGCGGGCCCGCCGGCCAGGGCCGTCGCCGCGCCGAGGAGCGTGTGATGGACCGCGTGGGCGTCTTTCTCTGCACCGGGTGCGACATCGGGTCGAGCCTCGACGCCGCGAAGCTCGAGGGGCTCGCGAGGAGCGGCGGCGCCGTCCACGTGGAGTCGAGCCCGTGCCTCTGCGCGCCCGACGGCGTGGCCTCGATCCGCAAGGCCGTCGACGCGCAGACGGTGGACGGCGTCGTCGTCGCGGCCTGCTCGCAGCGGCACAAGATCGAGGAGTTCCGGCTCGACCCCACCGTCGCCCAGGTGGAGCGCGTCGCGCTGCGCGAGCAGGCGGTGTGGAGCCACCCGCCGAAGCACGAGGACACGCAGGCGCTCGCCGAGGACCTGCTGCGCATGGGCGTCGTCCGCGCGAAGAAGATGATCCCGGCGAAGCGCTGCGCGGAGACGCTCGAGCAGACCGTCCTCGTCGTCGGCGGCGGGCTCGCCGGGCTCCAGGCCGCGCAGGCCGCCGCCGACATGGGCAACCCGGTCGTGCTGGTGGAGAGCTCCCCCGCGCTCGGCGGGTGGCTGGCCGGCGTCCGCGAGCTCGTCCCCTCCGTCCCCCCGTACGATCGGCTCCAGCCGAGCCCGCTGCCCGACCTGGTGCGCTCGGTCGGCGCGGACCCGCGCGTCCGGGTGCTCGTCCAGAGCCGGGTCTCGCGCGTCTCCGGCCAGCCGGGGAAGTTCGCCGTGGAGGTGACCGGCCCGCAGGGCAAGACGGAGGAGTTCGCGGCGGGCGCCATCGTCCAGGCGACCGGCGCGCGCCCCTACGACGCGAGCAAGCTCGCCCACCTCGGCCACGGCGCCTCGCCCGACGTCGTCACCTCGGCCGACCTCGACGCCATGCTGGCGCGCGGCGCGCTCGCGCGCCCGAGCGACGGGAAGCGGCCCGGCCGGATCGTCTTCGTCCAGTGCGCCGGCTCGCGCGACGCCGGCCACCTCCCCTACTGCTCGAGCGAGTGCTGCGGGACCTCGCTCCGCCAGGTGATGGCGGTCTCGAAGGCGTGGCCCGACGTCGAGTGCGCCGTCCTGTACCGCGACCTCCGCGCCCCGGGCCACGGCGAGCACTTCTACCGCGCGGTCCAGGAGAAGAGCACCGTCATGCTCGCCCGCGGGACCGTCGAGGGCGTGACCGCCTCGGGCGGCCGGCTGTCGGTGAGGATGAAGGACAGCCTCCTCGGCGAGCGGGTCGAGATCGAGGCGGACCTCGTCGTGCTCGCGGTCGGCATGGTCCCGAACTCGGCGGACGGCGAGGCGATCCGGCAGCTCCGCGACGCGCGGAAGCGCATCGAGAAGAACGAGTCCGAGACGCAGCGCAAGGCGGCGGAGGAGGTCGCGGCGGCCCTGGCCCACCACGACGGGACCGCGATCCTGAACCTCACCTACCGCCAGGGGCCGGACCTGCCGGTCCTCCAGCACGGGTTCCCCGACTCGCACTTCATCTGCTTCCCGTACGAGACGCGGCGCACCGGCATCTACACGGCGGGCGCGCTCCGCGCGCCGATGGACCCGGCCCAGGCCGCGGAGGACGGCTGGGGCGCCGCGATGAAGGCGGTGCAGGTCATCTCGTCGCTCGAGCGCGGCGAGGCGGTCCACCCCCGCTCCGGCGACTTCGCCTGCGCCGACTTCTTCCTCAACCGCTGCACGCAGTGCAAGCGGTGCACGGAGGAGTGCCCGTTCGGCACCATCGACGAGGACGAGAAGGGGACGCCCTTCTACAACCCGAACCGCTGCCGGCGCTGCGCCATCTGCATGGGCGCCTGCCCGGAGCGGATCATCTCGTACGCCGACTACTCGGTGGACGCCGTCGCGAGCATGATCAAGGAGATCGAGGTCCCCGACGAGACCGAGGAGAAGCCGCGCATCCTCGCGCTGCTCTGCGAGAACGACGCGTACCCGGCGCTCGACGACGCGGCGATGAAGCGCGCCACCTGGAACCCGTGGGTGCGCGTCGTCCCGGTGCGGTGCCTGGGCTCGGTCAACGTCGTCTGGGTGGCGGAGTCGCTCTCGCGCGGCATCGACGGGGTCATCCTCATCGGCTGCAAGCGCGGCGACGACTACCAGTGCCACTTCGTGAAGGGCTCGGAGCTCGCGCACAAGCGGCTCGAGAACATCCAGGAGACGCTGACCCGGCTCTCCCTGGAGGCCGAGCGCGTCCGCGTCCTCGAGCTCGCCCGCAACGAGCTGGACCGGATCCCGGTGCTGTTCGACGAGTTCGCCGAGAAGCTCGAGGAGCTCGGCGCGAACCCGCTGAAGGGGTTCTAGGGAGAGCGCATGGCACCTTCGGCGACCGTCCTGTCCCCGGCCCGCGGCTTCCGCGCCGAGCTGCTCCGCCGCGGCGGCGGCGACGCGGCGCGCTGCTTCCAGTGCGCCACCTGCTCGAGCGTGTGCGATCTCACGACGAGCGAGAGCGCCTTCCCCCGGCGCCAGATGCTGTGGGCCCAGTGGGGTCTCGCCGACCGGCTCGCCGGCGATCCGTCGATCTGGCTCTGCCACCAGTGCAACGACTGCACCGCGCGGTGCCCGCGGGACGCCTCCCCCGGCGACGCCATGCAGGTGATCCGCGCGCTCGTGATCGAGCACCTCGGCGCGCCGGGATTCGTCGCCCGCCTCGTCGGACGCGCCCGCACGACCTGGCCGGTCCTCCTCGGCGCGCCGATCGTGTTCTGGGCGCTCTACATCGGGCTCGTGAGCGGGTTCGCCGTGCCGAGGACGCCCCTCGTCTACGCCGATCTCGTCCCGGTGTGGATGATCTACTCGGTCTTCCTGCCCGCCGGCGCGTTCACCCTCCTCGCCGCGTTCGTCGGCGCGCGCCGCACCTGGAGGGCGTGGGGCGAGGCGTCGCCCCGGAGCGGCGGCCTCCTCGCCGGCCTCGCCGGCATCGTGGCGGACGTCCTCGTCCACCGCCGGTTCCAGCGCTGCGAGGCCGCCCGGCCGCGCAAGAACGGGCACCTGCTCCTGCTCTGGGGGTTCCTCGGGGCGCTCCTCACGACCACGCTCCTCGGCATCCAGATGGACGTCTTCGGCCTGAAGACCCCGCTGCCGCAGGGCCACTACATCAAGCTCATCGGCAACGCCTCCGCGGTCCTGCTCGTCGTCGGGCTCGCGCTCCTCGTCGCGAACCGCACGCGCGGCCAGGGCGCGGGCCGGACCCGGGCGTTCGACGCCTTCTTCCTCACGCTCGTCGCGATGGTGGTGCTCTCCGGCGTCGGCGCGGAGCTCGGCCGGCTGTTCCTCCCGCCGGCGGCGGCGCTCGCGCTCTACGTCGTCCACCTCGGGACGGTCCTCTCGCTCTTCCTCACGTTCCCGTTCTCGAAGTTCGCCCACGCGCTGTACCGCACGCTCGCCATGGCGCACGAGCGCCTGGCGTCCGAAAGGAGACCGTCGTGATCAAGCCGCATGGTGCCGAGCAGCTGAGGCCGCTGTACGTGATGGACGCGCAGGAGCGCGCCGCCCTCGCCCGGGAGGCGGAGAAGCTCCCCTCCATCGTCGTATCGTCCGCCGCGGCCGCCAACGCCGTGATGATGGGCGGCGGCTACTTCACGCCGCTCGGCGGCTACATGACCCTCCCCGACGCCCTCGACGTGGCAGAGCGGATGCACACGCGCAAGGGGCTGTTCTGGCCGGTGCCCATCGTCAACGTCGTGAAGGACGCGAGCGCCGTGAAGGGCCACAAGATGATCGCGCTGCGCGACCCGAACGTCGCGGGGAACCCGGTCATCGCGGTCATGGAGCTCCAGGGTGTCGAGACCGCCTCGGCCGAGCAGATGCAGCACATGACGCAGAAGGTGTTCCGCACCACCGACCCGGCCCACCCCGGCGTCGCCGCCTACAACTCCGTCGGGAACGTCTTCCTGTCCGGGCCGATCAAGGTCCTGAACTACTCCTACTTCGAGAAGGAGTTCCCGGAGACGTTCCGCACCGCCTACCAGCTCCGCGCGCAGATGCAGGAGATGGGCTGGAACCGGATCGTGGCGTTCCAGACGCGCAACCCGATGCACCGCGCGCACGAGGAGCTGTGCCGCATGGCCCTGCGCGACGTGAAGGCCGACGGCGTCCTCATCCACATGCTGCTCGGCAAGCTCAAGCAGGGCGACATCCCCGCCGACGTGCGCGACCGTGCCATCCGCAAGATGGTGGAGGTCTACTTCGAGAAGAACACGGTGCTCATCAGCGGCTACGGGTTCGACATGCTCTACGCCGGCCCGCGCGAGGCCGTCCTGCACGCGATCTTCCGGCAGAACACCGGCTGCACGCACCTCATCATCGGCCGCGATCACGCGGGCGTCGGCAGCTACTACGGGCCGTTCGACGCGCAGACCATCTTCGACCAGGAGGTCCCGACCGGCGCGCTCCGCATCGAGACCTACCGCGCGGACAACACCGCGTGGAGCAAGAAGCTGAACCGCGTCGTCATGATGCGCGACGCGCCCGACCACAAGCCGGAGGACTTCGTGAACCTCTCCGGCACGAAGGTGCGCGAGATGCTCTCGAAGGGGATGGAGCTCCCGGTCGAGTTCAGCCGCCCCGAGGTCGCGCACATCCTCATGCAGTACTACCAGGCGGAGGCCTCGAACCGCGCCTGAGCGCGGGGCGTGGATCTCGCGGCCGGCTCGAGCGCGGCGGCGGGGCCCGGGGGGCTCGCCGCCGCGCTCGGTCCGGCCGTCGCCTCGCGCGGCGCCCTACCGCGTCCGATCGGGCGAGCCCGCCTCCTTCGGCGTCTGGACGTCGCCCTCGGTCTTCGGCGGCGCGGCGGGCGCTCCGGCTCCGCTCGAGCCGGCGCCGGTGGACGGCGGCGCGCTCTCCTTGGCCGCGGCGCCGCTCGCGGCGGGGGCGGCCATCATGTCTCCCCAGCCACCCTCGGCCATCACCTTCACGCGCCACTTTCCGTCGCGGCGGGCGAGGAACATCGCGTTGCGCGCCGTCGTCGACCTCCCGCCCTGCGCGATGGTGACGAGGTCGGTCACGGTCGCGAGGGAGTCGGTGAGGAGGAAGATCGTCGGCTTGTGGGTGACCTTCGCGTCCTTCATGGGCTTCTCGTAGAAGGGCTTCATCACCTCGATCCACCGCTCCCGGGTCCACGCCTCGCCCGTCGCCTGCCCCCTCGAGTCGTCGGTGATCATCGTCACCGGGAAGTCGACGAGCGCGAGGGCGGCGTCGAGATCTCCGGTGCGGGACGCGGCGTCCATCGCCCGGAACAGCGCCTGGATCTCCTGCTTGTCCTTCGCCTCGCTCTTCACCTTCGGCGGCACCCACCCGGCCATCGGATCGTCGGGCGGGGGCGGCGGACCGCTCCTCGGCGGAGAGCGCGAGCGAGGGGACGAGCAACATCGCGAGCAGGACTCTCATGGCTTCCTCCGGCGCTCGTCGCGAGCGCGGACCGGCCGCGTCGGCCACGAGCATGCCGTGCCCGCTACCCGCCCGGCGCGGCGCGCGCAAGGCGCGCCGGGGTACGCCCTCGGGCGGGCGGACGCCACGGCGGCGGGCGCCCCGCCGGGCGCGCACCCGTCCGCCGCAGGACCCCGAGCGTCCGCTCAGCGCCTCTTCAGCGCTTCTTCACCTCGACCCAGATGAACCCGCGCAGATCGCCGGGCGCGAACCCGATCGCCTGGTCGCGCGGGTACCGGCGCACGATCTCGGCCTTCGCCTGCGGGTCGAGCACCTCGGCCGGGCCGTGGCACCCCTTGCACGTGGGCGTCGCCACGATGGGCCGGAGCAGCCCGACCCGGTCGCCCAGGTCGAACACGACCGGCTTCAGCTCGTCGGGCCGCTTCCCCGCGGCGGCGGCGACGTAGCTCGCGGCCCAAGCGCGCGGCGCGTTCGCCGGGTTGCGCAGGCGGAAGCTCGTGCGCCCGATGTCGACGTGGTGGACCTCGGCGACGTCGCGCGCGATCCGCGGCGCCTCGGTCGGGCAGACGGACATCGCAGCCGTCGGCCCGCCCTGCGCCAGCATCGCGGTGACGCGCTTCAGGAACCGATCGCGGAGCGCGTCGGCCGCCGCGTCACCCCGCTCCACCGCGGGGGCGAGGCCCGCGGGGACCTCCTGCGGCGACAGCGTGCGGACGGGGTCGGCGGCGAGGGCGACCGACGCCGCGGACGCGGCGGCGAGCGACGAGGCGAGCAGGAAGCGCGGCATGGCCCCTCCGGCGGCGGCTCACGCCATCATTCCAGGCGTCCCGGCCCACGTCTACTGTGGGTCATCCACCCACGCGGCCGCTCCAGGGGACGCTCGCGCGCCGCTGCCGCCGCCGGCGCGTTCGCCTCAGCGCTTCTTCACCTCGGCCCACACGAAGCCGCGGTGGTCGCCCGGCGCGAACCCGGTCGCCTGGTCCTTCGGGTAGCCGCGCGCGAGCTCGGCCTTGACCTCGGGGTCGATGCCGTCCACCGCGCCGTGGCAGCGGGTGCACGCGGGCATCACCGTGATCGGGCGGAGCAGCCCGAGCCGGTCGCCGAGGTCCACGACGACCGGCTTCACGTCGCCGCCCTTCTTGCCGGCGGCCGCGGCGACGTACGGCGCCGCCCACGGCCGGGGCGCGTTCGCGGTGTTGCGCAGCCGGAAGCTCGTCCGGCCGAGCTCGACGCGGTGCGCCTCGCCGACCTCCTTCGCGATGCGCGGCGCGTCCGAGCGGCAGACCTGGATGGCGGCGACCGGCCCGCCCTGCAGGATGAGCTCGTTCAGGCGCGCGAAGAGCTTCTCGCGGAGGGCGTCCATCGCGGCCTCCCCCTTGGACACGGCGGGGGAGAGCGCGGCGGGGACCTCCTGCGGCGACATCGGACGGGCGGGATCTGCCGCCGCGGCGAACGGCGCGGCGGCGAGCGACAGGACGAGCACGGTGTGGCGCATGGAAGCCTCCCGGGAGTTGGAGCCCAAACCACCTTCTCGGGTTCGCGCGGCCGCGCCTCTGCGGCGCGTTGACGCACGCGACCCCGGCCGCGGTAGGCTCTGGCCGTGACACCGCTCGTGTTCCTCCCCGGCGCCGGCGGGAGCGCCGCGTTCTGGCGGCCGGTCGCGGACCGGCTCGGGGATCTCGGCCCGGCGCACCTCCTCGGCTATCCGGGCTTCGCCGGCGTCTCCGCGGATCCGCGCGTCCGGTCGCTGTCCGACCTGTTCTCGTGGGTGCTCGAGCGCCTCCCACCCGGCGCGAGCCACGTCGTCGCGCAGTCGATGGGCGGGGTCCTGGCGACCCGGCTCGCGATCGAGCGGCCGGAGCGCGTCGCGCGGCTCGTCCTCGCGGCCACGTCGGGCGGCGTCGACGTGTCGGCGCTCGGGGCCGCGGACTGGCGGCCCGGCTACCGCGCGTCCTTCCCCGGCGTCCCGCCCTGGTTCCTCGACGACCGGACGGATCTCGCCGACCGGCTCGCCGCGGTCCACGCGCCCACGCTCCTCCTCTGGAGCGACGCCGACCCGATCAGCCCGCCGTCCATCGCGCGCTTCCTCGCGGACCGGATCCCGGACGCCCGCGTCGAGCTCGTGCCGGGCGGCACGCACGCGTTCGCGAGCGAGCGGCCGGACGAGGTCGCCCGCCTCGTCCGCGCGCACCTCTCCGCGGTGGCGTGACCGCTACTCGAAGACCGCCGCGAGCGAGGGCGAGGGGCTGCGCGGCCGCATCCGCCTCCACGCGTCGACGAGGTGCACGATGACGAGCACCTGGATCAGGACGCCCAGCCCCGACGCCCGTCCCCCGGCGAAGAGGAGCGACACCGCGAGCTCCACGCCGAGCAGCCCCGCCGCGAGCACGACCGCCGGCCGGAGCGCGAGCGCCGCCGGGATCGCGAGCACGAGGAGCACGGCGCCGTCCACCGCGGCGAGGTTGAACGTGAACGACGCGGAGATCGCGTTCGCGTCGGGGGCCGAGGCCAGGGAGACCCACATCGCGACGAGGAACAGCCTCAGCAGGCCGAACAGCGCGATCACGCTCGCCGCGCGCCGCCCGATGGTCCGCGGGTGGCCGTCGCTGCCCGGCACCGGCGCGCCGTCGAGGTCCACGCGGAGATCGTCCCGCAGCGCCACCGACCACCACCGCCGCCGGACGTTCTGGACGAACAGGGTCGAGCCGCCCGGGAGCGTGATCGATGCGCCCGCGAGGACCGCCGCGCGATCGAGCGTCCACGCCTGGCCGTCGAGCGCGACCTCGAACCCCTTCAGCCGCCAGCCCCAGCGGACCCGGAGCCGCCTCGGCCCGCCGCGCTCGAGCGCGTACCTCCTGCTCGCCATCCTGGCAGTATCGCACGCACCGTCCCGATCCGGCTGCGCCGGCCCATCCGCGAAGCGCTGACGCGCCTGGACCGGCGGCGGGAGCCGCCGTGCGGAGCGGTCGACCCGGGCCGTCGAGCCGGCGGGTCGAGCTCGCCGGGAGGGCCGTCTCACTCCGGCCGGCCGCCGGCGCCACCGGCCGGCCCGCAGCGGGCCGCCCGCTCGAGCAGGAGGTCGCGCTCGCGCGCGTTCCGCGTGAGCGACGCCGCGCGCTCGAGCTCGGCGCGCGCCTCGTCCAGGCGGCCGAGCTTCGCGAGCAGGTCGCCGCGCACGCTCGGCAGGTGGTGGTAGGCGCGGAGGGCGGGATCGGAGGCGAGCGCGTCGGCGATCGCGAGCCCCGCGGCGGGGCCGCGGGCCATCGCGACCGCGACGGCGCGGTTCAGCTCGACCACGGGCGAGCGGGTCGCCTCCGCGAGCGCCCCGTACAGCTCCGCGATCCGCTCCCAGTCGGTCTCGTCCGCGGTCCGGGCGCGCGCGTGGCAGGCGGCGATCGCCGCCTGGAGCGCGTACGGCCCGCGCCCTCCGCCCAGCGCCTCGGCGCGCGCGAGCGCGTCGAGGCCGCGGCGGACGAGGAGGTGATCCCAGCGCCCGCGGTCCTGGTCGAGGAGCAGCACCGGCTCGCCGGCGGGACCCACCCGCGCCCGCGCCCGCGAGGCCTGCAGCTCCATCAGCGCCACGAGGCCGTGCACCTCCGGCTCGGCGGGCATGAGCCCCGCCAGGATCCGGCCGAGCCGGAGCGCGTCCTCGCAGAGCGCCGGGCGCATCCAGTCGTCCCCCGCCGTGGCGGAGTAGCCCTCGTTGAACACGAGGTAGATCACCTCGAGCACCGACGACAGCCGCTCCGCGAGCGCCGGCCCGCGCGGCACCTCGAACGGCACGCGCGCGTCGGCGAGCGCGCGCTTCGCCCGGACGATCCGCTGCGCCACCGTCGGCTCGGGCACGAGGAACGCGCGCGCGATCTCCTCCGTCGAGAGGCCGCCGAGGAGCCGGAGCGTGAGGGCGACGCGCCCCTCGGTGGGGAGCACGGGATGACAGGCCGTGAAGACGAGGCGGAGGAGGTCGTCCCCGACGTCGTCGTCGAGCGCGGCGTCGAGGTCCGGCGCCTCCTCCTCCGCGGCCTCGAGCTCGCGGGCCACCTCCTCGTGCTTGCGCGCCGCGACCTTCCCCCGGCGCAGCTCGTCGATCGCGCGGCGCCGCGCGGTGGCCATGAGCCAGGCGCCCGGGTTCTCCGGGACGCCCGACTCCGGCCACCGCTCGAGCGCCGCGACGAGCGCGTCCTGCGCGAGCTCCTCCGCGAGCCCGACGTCCCGGACGAGCCGCGCGAGGCCCGCGACGAGCCTCGCCGCCTCGATCCTCCAGATCGCGCGGATCGCGCGGTGCGCGTCCGGGACGGTCACGGCGCGTCAGTGCCGGGCGGCGATCTCCTCGCGGAGCCGCTCGTCCTGCGCGCGCAGCTCGGGCGTGAGCTCCGCGCCGAAGTCGTCCGCCTCGAAGATCGGGCGGATCTCCACCTCGCCCTCCCGGAACGGCGCGCGCTTCAGCCACTCGACGGCCTCGTCCATCGAGCGCACCTGCCAGATCCAGAACCCCGCGATGAGCTCCTTCGTCTCGGCGAAGGGACCGTCGATGACGGTCTTCCTCGTCCCCTCGAACCGGACCCGCTTCCCCTTGCGGCTCGGGTGGAGCCCCTCGCCCGCGAGCATGACGCCCGCCTTCACCAGCTCCTCGTTGAACTTCCCCATCTCGGCGAGCTCGTGCTCGCTCGGCATCTTCCCCGCCTCGCTGTCCGCGTTCGCCTTCACCGCCACGATCACCCGCATGTCCGCTCTCCTTCCGGTTCCGAGCCTGGGCCCCGGACCGCCACCGGCCGGTGTTCCCTGCTCTACCCGGACGACGAACGGCGCTCCGCGAGATCGACGGCGCCGCGCGATCGACCCAGCCGGGGACGCGAGACGGCCGCCGACCCCCCGGCGAGCAGTCACCGCGATTCCCCCGCTCGCCCACCGCTCCCCCGGCGGGCAGGCGCCGCGATTCCCCCTCCCCCGCGCAGCGACGCGCAGCGGGGGGAGAGGTCGGGGGGCGTCAGCGCCCGAGCGGCGTCACGAGGATGCCCAGCCCGGGATCCACGGTCGTCCCGTCGCCGAGCTGGCCCGCGTCGTTGTCGCCCCAGCAGCGGAGGCGCCCGTCGTCCGCGGGGCCGAGCGCGGCGCACGCGTGGGTCGAGCCGGCCGCGAGCGCGCGCGCGGCGGGGATCGTCCGCGGCAGCGGGACCACCACCGTCTCCCCGATCCGACCCGCGATGTCGCCGCCGAGCTGGCCGGAGCCGTTCGCGCCGAGGCACTCGACGGACTCGCCCTTGTTGCTCACGCAGACGAACTGGGGGCCCACGGCGAGCATGGGCACCCTGTCGCGTATCGTGGAGTCGGTTTCGCTCTTCATCGGGATGGCCGGGGTGAGCTGCGGGGCCGCGAGCCTCCAGCCCGTCCCGACGGAGTCACCCCAGCAGCGCAGCGCGTCGTCCAGCGGCTGGCCCGTCGAGTTGCCGGTGCTGGCGCAGGTGTGATCGCCGCCCGCCGCGAGATGGCGGATCCCGGAGGGGATCGCGACGGCGATCCCGCTGCCGTCCGGCGTCGCGCCGAGCTGGCCGGAGCCGTTCGCGCCCCAGCACCGGACCTGGTCGCCGACGAGGGCGCAGGCGTGGTTCCGGCCCGCCGCGAGCGCGGTCGCGCCGGACGGGATCGGCTGCCCCGGCCCGGGGCCGCGCTGGCCGAGGTCGTTCGCTCCCCAGCATTGGACCGCGCCCGTGTCGAGCAGCGCGCACGTGTGGCCGAGGCCCGCCGCGACCGCCGTCGCGCCCGCCGTCACCGGGCTCGACGCGGGCGCGAGGGCGGGGACGCCGGCGCCGCCGGTCACCTGGCCCTGCGCGTTCGCGCCCCAGCACCGTACGGCGCCGCCCTGGAGCACCGCGCACGCGTGCGAGACCCCCGCGCCGATCGCGATCGCGGGCGCGCCGAGGGCGAGGCGGGCGGGCTCCGGCTGCGCGAGCGTGGAGCCGAGGCCGAGCTGGCCCGTGTCGTTCGCGCCCCAGCAGGCGACCTCCCCGGTCCTCTCGAGGAGCGCGCAGGTGAACCGGTCGCCCGCCGCGAGCGCGGTCGCGCCGCAGCAGCCGTCCGCGCACTTGAGGTACCCGCCCGTGCACGTGTAGCCGCACGTCCCCGCGGTCCCGACGCCGAGGCACGCGGCGACCGCGTTCGCCGGCACGCCGACCGAGGCGGTGCAGTCCTGGCACGCCGCCCCGCACTGGCTCGCGCTCGGCGTCGTGCAGACCCCGCCGCAGGTGATCTGCTCGGCGCCGCAGGTGTCGCCGTTGCCGTCCTCGAGCACCGGCACGCCGCTCGCGTCGTAGAGGCCGCTGCCGCACGCGCCGAGCACGGCGCCGGCGGCGAGCGCCGCGAGGTGCAGGGCCGTTCGAGAGGGGGCGCGCACGCTACCTCCCGTAGAGCACGACGAAGGAGACGGAGCCGGCCGGCTCCACCGTGCGCGAGCCGTTCAGCTCGAACGTGCGGCCGCCCGCGGCGACGTCGAGCGCGCCGCGCAGCCGGCCGACCGGGATCGAGAGCCGCGCGAGGAAGCCGGCCGTCGCGTCGCCGGCGTGGAAGGTCCGGCTGTCGGGGAGCGCCTGCGTCGCCCAGCCGTACCCGCCGAAGACGCCCGCCTCGAGGAGCGTGCGCCCGCCCACGACGGGCACGAGGAGCGCCGCGTCGAGGCCGATGCGCGACCAGTCGTACGCGAACGCGCCCTCCTCCACGCTCGCGAGCGCGTACTCGGCGGACACGACGAGGCCGGCCGGGCCGACCTCGCGGCGGACGCCCGCGCGGACGGCGGGGGCGACGCCGCCGCCCGGCATGGAGACGAGCGCGGCGCCTACGCCGGCGAAGGCCTCCATCGACTTCGGGCCGCCCTTCGCGCGCGCGGCCTCGTACCGGGTCGGCTGGAGCACCGGGACGAGCCGCTCCTCGCCGCGGCCGATCCCGAGATCGCCGCGCGCGCGGCCGCCCGGGCTGCGCCGCTCGATCTCGTAGCGGCCGGCGGGGACCGCGAGCCGGACCTGCGCCGCGCCGGCGGGGACCTCGGCGACGAGGTTCCGCGGGCCGCGCAGCACGTAGAGGGAGCCGGGGTCCTCGGGGATGCGGAGGTGGGCCTCGGCGCGCCGGAGGTCCGCGAGCACCACGTCGCCGCGCCCCGCCATCCGGAAGTCGTAGGTGGGGTGCTGCGGCCCGTGCGAGGTCGCCGCCGTCGCCGACACGGTGCGCGCCGAGGTGTAGCGGAACGCCTCGGCGAGCGTCACGAGCCCGTCGCCGTCCGCGTCGCCCGCGCCGCGGAGCGCGACGTCGAGGTGGTGCGTGAAGAAGCTCCCGCCGAGGGCGGCCGACTCCTGCGCCGCCTCGCCGACGGCGGTGGAGGCGACGAACGCGGTGCCCTGCACCTCGTTGCCGGTGGGGAGCGGGAAGTCCACGGCCGGCACCACGCGCGCGCCCTTCACCTGCGTGAGGGTCCCCGCCTCGCACGCGTCCACGATGACGACCTTCGCCTCGGCCGCGGACGCCGCGACGAGCGCCTTCAGCTCGTCGTAGGCGACCTTCTGCACGCCGAGCTCGAGCCCGCCGGGGCCGGCGTGGCCGGAGTAGTAGACGACGAGGAGCGGCTTCTCGCCGCGCGCGCGCGCCGCCGCGACGCCCGCCTCGACGCGCACGATCGCCTCGCGGAACGCCCGCGCGTCCGGCCCGCGCGTCACCGCGACCTGCTCGGCGGGGAACCCGCCGATCTCCTGGAGCGCCGACCGGAACCGCTCCGCGTCCTTCTCGGCGAACCACAGCCGCTGCCGCCCCGGCGCCCCCTCGTTCGACGCCGCGACGACCGCGAACCGCGGGGCGGGCGCGGGGGCCGCGGCGGCGAGGGCCAGGGCGGCGGCGAGGGCGATCACGGCCTCTTCTCGAGGAGCAGCGTCGCCTGGGCCGTCCCGGCGGGCAAGCCACCCAGCGAGGTGGTGCCGCGCACGCGGTCCGCGCCGCCGCCCGCCGCGCGCCCGGCCTGCTCGACCTGCGGCCACGCGACGCCGGCCGGCGCGCACACCGCGAAGAGCCGCTCGGGCCCGGCCGCGCCGTCGAGCGCGACGCCCCCGGGCAGGTCGTGCTGCCCCGCCTGGAGCGGGAGACCGCCGGCGTCCGCCGCGTCGAGCCGCGACACCGCGCCGCCCGCGTCCACCGAGATGACGAAGAGGCGGCACGCCGCCGAGGTGCGGATCCGGAGCCGCAGCTCCGCCGCGGCGGGGACCGCGCCGCCGTCCGGCACGGGCGTCGCCGCGCCGCCCCGCTGCACGAACGCGGTGAGCCCGACCCCGCCGGCGCCCTTCAGCCCCACGTAGTCGTCGGCGGGCCCGACCGGCCGCAGCACGACGACCACCGCGGCGAGCGCGGCGAGCGCCGGCACCGGCACCAGCACCGACATCCACCAGCGCGCCGGCCGGCGCCGCGCGGCGGCCTCGATCCGGTCCACGGTGGCCGGGTAGACGAACCTGCGGAACCGCTCCCCCTCCTCCTTCATGCGCGCGATGCGCCCGCGGCACGGCTCGCAGCCGTCGACGTGGCCGGAGAGCGGCGACGCGGCGGGATCGAGGAGGTACCGCTCCAGCGCGAGATCGGTGGGGCATCGGTTCGTCATGGCTCGCTCCCGAGGACGGCGGCGCGGGCGCGGGAGAGGAAGCGCTCGAGCCTGCGCTGCACGGTCTTTCGCGAGATCCCGAGGGCGGACGCGAGCTCCTCCTGCTCCATCCCGTCCACGAGGACGCCGAGCGCGACCTCCTGGGTCCCGACGTCGAACTGGGCGAGCAGCGATCTCGCGAGCACGCGGTCCGCCGGGGACGCCGACGCGGGCGCGGCGAGCTCGAGATCGTCCACCGGCGTCCGCTCGCCGTGGCGCTTGCGATCGCGCAGGACGTTCAGGCAGTGGCGCGTCGCGACCGTGTACAGCCAGCCCATCGCGTTCTCCCGGTCCTCGAGCCGATCCATGTGCGTCACCGCCTTCACGAAGACGTCCTGCGTGGCGTCGCGCGCCGCCTCCTCGTCGCGGAGCAGCCTCAGGCACCGCCGGTAGACGGCGGGTCCATAGAGCGCGTACAGCTCCGCGGCTCGGCTCGGCCTCTCGGCCACTCGTTCCTCCGTCCTCTCTCACCCGTGCACGCGGCGGCCCGGGACAGCCCCGATCGGGTCGAGCGCGCTTCTGGGAGGCAGAGACCCGTCCGGGCCTGTCCCGCGGCGCACGGCGGCGGGTTGGTGAACGGTCGAAAGGACGGTACTCGACATGACGACGACTCGAAAGAACATGCGGGCGCTCCTGGCCGCCCTCACCCTCGTCTCCGCGGCCGCGTGCAGCGGCTCGAGCAGCTCGAACGACGGCGGCCCCGGGCCCGCCGAGGTCGCCGCGACCATGAAGGGCGCGGTGCAGGGCTTCTCCGGTGGACTCACCGTGAACGGGGTGTCCTTCCGGACCTCCGGCGCGACGATCCGCGACGACGGCGGCGCCTCCTCGACGCTCTCCGGCGAGGACGAGGTGCGCGGCCGCGTGGCCGAGGGCGAGGTCGTGACGGTCCGCGGCCACCTCCACGTCGACGACTCCGGCGTGTCCGGCCACGCGACGGAGATCGAGGTGCACCACTCGATCGAGGGCGAGGTGGAGTCCAGGTCGCCGGGGGTGATCGTGGTCTCCGGCACGGCGGTGTCGATGGACGACTCGACCTTCGTCGCGGATCGCCACGGCAACCCGCTCGTCTCGGACGACCTCGCGGTCGGCGAGCGCGTCGAGATCTCGGGGCACGCCGACGGGCGCGGCGGCGTCCGGGCCACGTCGATCCAGGAGAGCGCGCAGGCCGCGGGGAGCGAGCGCGAGGTGCGGGCGTGGGTGGTCTCGGTCTCCGGGACGGTGGTGGAGCTCTCGTTCTCGCGCGGCGGGCCGGGCCAGCTGAAGGTGGACGTGGGCGGCATCTCGCCGGCGCCGTCGGTGGCCGCCGGCACGTTCGTGGAGGTGCGGACGATCGGCGCCGCCGGCGTGGACGGCGTCTTCACCGCGACCTCGATCCACGCGGAGGACGACCTCGGCCCCGGCGCGGGCGAGCGGGTCGAGATCGAGGGCATCGTCACGGCGGTCGACGCGACCGGCTTCACCGTCGGGTCGCGGCGCGTCGAGGCGAGCGGGGCGACCGAGCTCCGGGGCGGCACGCCCGAGGACCTCGTGGTCGGCGTCCGCCTGGAGGTCGAGGGCGTGCTCCGCGGCGACGGCGTCCTCGACGCCCACGAGGTGAAGTTCCGGCCGAGCGCGCGCGTCCAGGCGAACGCGTCCGCGATCGTCGCCGCGGCGGGCACCTTCCAGGTCCTGGGGCTCGCGGTGCACGTGACGCCGTCCACCGAGCTGGGCTTCGCGTCGCTCGCCGACCTCGCCGACGGCGCGTTCGTCGAGGTGCGCGGCTACCCGACGCGCGACGGCGCCGGCCTGAACGCCACCCGCGTCGAGGTGCTCGGCGGGACGTCCGACCAGGCCTTCCTCCGCGGCGTGGTGGACGCGAAGACGCCGACGTCCTCCCTCGAGATCCTCGGCATCACCATCGACACGAGCGCCGCGCAGGAGTTCCAGGACCTCGCGGACCACGGGATGACCGCGACGGCGTTCTTCGACGCGATCACGCCCGGCCAGACCGTCGTGAAGGTCCGCTGGCGCCCCTATCCCTCGAGCACCTCGGCCGCGGTCGAGCAGGCCGAGCTCGAGAACTAGGTCCGGCCGCCCATTCGGCCGCGACCCGAGCGGCGCCCGGGGAATCTCTCTCCCACCCGGGCGCCGCTCGCCTTATCTGCGGCGCGGCCGCTCCGGCAAGGGGCAGGAGCGCGCGCCGTGCTTCTCGTCCCACTGCTGGTGCCGGTCCTCCGCGATCCAGAACGGGCCGGCGGCGGCGATCTCCGTGGTGATGGGATCCGCGAGCCGCTCCTGCAGCGCGTCGCGCGACGCCTTCGCCGCTCCCTCCTGCGCCGCGTCCAGCGTGAAGATCGCCGAGCGGTACTGCGGTCCGCGGTCGGGTCCCTGCCGGTCGCCGCTCGTCGGATCGTGCGTCTCCCAGAAGACCTCGAGCAGCCGCTCGTAGGAGACCGCCCGCGGGTCGAACTCCAGGAGGACGGCCTCGGCGTGGCCGGTGTCGCCCGCGCTCACCCGCTCGTAGGTCGGGCGCGAGGTGCGGCCGCCGGTGTACCCCACCGCCGTCGCGACGACCCCGGGCACGCGGCGGAACCGCTCCTCGACGCCCCAGAAGCAGCCCTGCGCGAAGATCGCGAGCGCGCGCCCACCCGACGCGGCGAGCGGCGTCCCGTCCCCCACGTTCCCCGGCCGCGTGCCGAGCGCCGGGTTCCCGATCGGCGGCTGCGGCCCGTCCGCCGGCGCGCGCACCGGGAGCTGCGCCAGGATCGCTCCCCCGGCGACGATCACGACCCCGACGATGACGAACCACCAGATCCCCTTCATGCCGGTCACCTCTATCTCGGCCCGGCTGCGCGCGCTCGGCCGGGGCGCCTGGACACGCGGCGCCCCGCGAGGTTAGCTGTCCCGATGGCGACCGGCGAGGAGCGCGACCGCGTCGAGGCCGAGCCCCCCGGGCGCCCCTGGGCGGCGGGCGTCGGGCTCCTCCTCCTCGGCCTCGCCGTCTCCGCCGGCGCGAACGCGCTCGCGATGCAGGGCGGGGGCGGACCGATCGCGGGGACGCTCGGCGCGGTGGGATACGCGCTCGGCCTCGTCGTCTCCGGCAATGGGGTGCACCGCGTGCTGTGGGCCCGCTCCGCCCGCGGGGCGCGATGGACGCGGATCCTCCTCACGGCGCTGGTGACGATCCCCGTCTTCGCGGCGGCCGCGATCGTGCTGAGCCTCGTTCTCACGATCACGCACATGCGGTTCGGGTGAACCCCTCCGGCGCGCGCCGGCTCACAACCGGCGTCGTCCCGGCGCGCCGCCGGGTCCGCCCGGAGAGCCCATGCCCCGTCCCGCCGTGCTCCCCTCCCTCGCCGCCGCCGCCGGCGTCGGGCTCGCCGCGTGCTCCCCGGGCGCGCAGGAGCCCCGGCTCGCCGCCCCCGCGCCGACGCCGGCCGCGGCCGCCTCGCACGCCGTCGCCGAGCCCGCGGGCCAGCGCGCCCGCCTCGTGTTCTTCGCCAACCCGAACGGCGCGCCGTGCCAGATGCAGGACCGGATCCTGCGCGAGATGTCGAGCGAGCTGTCGCAGCGCGTCGAGGTCGTCTACTACCTGACGACCGAGCCCCGGCACATCGCGCTGTTCCAGCGGTACGGCGTCCGCTCGCTCCCGCTGCTCGTCGTCACGGACGGCCTGGGGCGCGAGCTCCGGCGCGCGACCCCCGGCATCCAGGGCCCCGACCAGATCCGCGGCCTCGTGGCCCTCTGACCGATGGACCTCGGGCTCACCTCCGTCACGCTGTCGTTCGGCGCCGGGCTCGCGAGCGTCGCGAGCCCGTGCGTGCTCCCGGTCGTGCCGCTCCTCGTCGCCGGGCGCGCCGACGATCACCGCTGGCGGCCCGCGCTCGTGGTGGCCGGCATCGCGGCGAGCTTCGTCGCGATGGGCGTCGTGACGAGCCTCTTCGGCGCCGCGGTGGGCCCGTCCCTGCCCTGGCTCGAGAAGGCGGTCGGCGCGGCCGTGGTCGCGTTCGGGCTCCTCCTCCTCGCCGACGTGAACGTCTTCGAGCGGCTCGCGTTCCTGCAGCGCGCCGGCGCCGGCGGCGGGGACGGCCGCTGGTCCGGCCTGCTCCTCGGCGCGAGCCTCGGCCTCGTCTGGATCCCGTGCGTCGGCCCCATGCTCTCGGGGGTCCTCGCGACGGTCGCGACGGAGGGGACGCTCGCGGCGGGGGTCGTCCTGCTCGTCGCCTACGCGCTCGGGTTCGCGTTGCCGATGCTCGCCGTCGGGTACGGGTCGCAGGCGGTGCGGCAGCGCGTCCGCGCGATCGCGTCGCGGCCGCTCGTGGTGCGCTGGGCGTCGGGGCTGCTCCTCGTCGCGTTCGGGGCGGTGATCCTGCGCAAGGGGATGCTGTTCGCGGGGATGTGAGGCTGCGCCCCGCGCCCCGCGCGCCGGCGTGACCTACGGGCTGCCCGCCGCGGCCGCCGCCGGCTCGGGCACGAGCGTGACGTCGAGCTGGAGCCACGGTCCGGACGGGCGCCGCACGACGCCCCGCTCCGCCCCGCCCCGGACCCGCACCAGCCGCGGCAGGTAGCCGGGCGCGGAGAACTCGAGCCACGGATCCCCGCCCTTCGCCTGCACGAGCGGGACCCACCTCCCGTCGTAGGGGTGCTCGATCCGGTACGCGCCGTCGTCGCGCGTGGTGGCGCGGGCGTACCCCCGCGCGCCGTCGCGGCCGTCCCGGCACTGGACCGTCGCGCCGCGGAGCGGCTCCGCGCCGAGCCGGTCCTCCGCCCGCACGACGCCGCGGACGAGGAGGACCCCCTTGCCGGCGCAGCCCGCGAGCGCGAGCGCGGCGGCGGCGATGACGGCGGCGATCGTCCGGAGCGGCACGTCTCCTCACCTCGCGAGCGCGTACAGGTAGTCCACGAACGCCCGCACCGCGTCATCGTACCCCTTGATCCTCGGGTGCGCTGTCTCGATCACGAGGTACTCGTTCGGCGCGTGGGCGTCCCCTCCGTGCCCGACGCCGAAGTGGCCGGAGGCGAGCCCGAGCGGCGCGCCGGTGAAGACGTAGCCGGGGTAGGACCCCGCGTTCCGGGGCCAGAGGGTCGGGTCGAGCCCCAGCTCACGGTACACGGCGAGCTGCTTCTGGATGAGCGGCGCGTCCGCCGGGGTCTGCGTCGGGTCGTACCCGCCGCTCGGCTTCACCTCGACGTCGCCGAACCCGCGCTTGGCGAGGTGGGCCCGCAGCGCGGCGACCGCGCCGTCGAACGTCATGTCGGGCACGAGGCGGAGGTCGAGCTTCGCGACGGCGCGGTGCGGCAGGACGGTCATGCCGCCCGGCCCGGTCCAGCCGGCGACGAGCCCCTCGATGTTGACCGTCGGGCGCGAGACGAGCGCCGCGAGCGCGTCGCGCCAGCTCGCGTCGTGCGCCCAGACCCTCGCGCCCGTCTGCCGCTTCGCGGCCGCCTCGCTCTGCCGCTCCGCCGCGAGGTCCACCATCCTCGCCTCCTCCGGCGAGAGCGGCCGCGCGCGATCGGCGAAGCCCTCGATGGCGGGATCGCCCTCCGGCGTGACGAGCGAGGCGAGCGCGTGGACGAGGTGGAACGCCGGGCTGTCGAGCCGGGCGCGGTTCGCGGAGTGGACGTCCTTCGAGGGCCCGCGCCCCCAGGCCGCGCCGCTCGCGACGAGCTCGAGCTCGACGACCCCCTTCGCGCCGAGCGAGACGGTGACCTCGCCCTCCGGGCCCTGCACCGCGCTCGGCATGAAGACGCCGACGGTCCGCGCGAACGCGGCCTGGATCTCCGGCCGCCGCATCGCCTCCGCGAGGTGGGGCGAGCCGATCTCCTCCTCCCCCTCGGCGATCAGCGCGAGGTTCACGGGCGGCTTCCGCCCGGCCGCCCGGATCGCGTGGAGCGCCGCGAGGAGCGCCGACTGGGGCCCCTTCTGGTTGACGGCCCCGCGGCCGACCATGATCTTCCCGAAGCGCGGATCGTCGACGATGCGCGCCTCGAGCGGCGGCGAGGACCACTCCCGCGGATCGAACTGCTTCACGTCGTACATGAAGTAGACGCCGACCGTGCGCTTCGCGCCCGCGTCGAGCGTCGCGAACACCGCCGGCTTCCCGCCGGTGGGGACGCGCTCGACGCGCTGGAAGCCCGCGTCGCGCAGGAGCGCCGCCATCTTCTCGGCGCCGGGCTCGGCGTTGAGCCCCTCCGCGGCGATGCTGGGGAGCGCGATCCAGTCGCGCAGCCGCGCGACGTTCTGCGCGTGCTGCGCGCGGATCTGCGCGTACACGGGGTCGAGCCTCGGGCCGGACGCGGCGACGAGGAGCGAGAGGAGGAGCGGGTTCACGGTCGGCCTCCTGGAGAGCGACGCCGCCCGCGCGCGCGACGCGCGGCGGGCGGCGGGGGCGACGCATCGATGGGCCGTCCGAGCCCGCCGCGGCAAGGCGCCGGAAGGGGCGCCGCGCGGCGGGCGGGCCGGGCGCTACGTGCCGGGGACCGCGGCGGGCTCCGTCGCGGGCGCCGGGGCGGCCGGAGGGGCCGCCGGGAGCGGCACGTTCCCGCCGACCGCGAGCTCGCACTGCGCGACGCGCGGCTGGGCGCTCGCCGCGTCGACGAGGCTCAGCTTCGAGCGCGCCGACCCGAACCCCATCTTGACCTCCTGCCACACGAACACGTTCTCGCCGGGCTTGGCCACGAACTCGAGCGTGTCCTCGTTCTCCGCCTTCGACACGAGGGCGTGCTTGCCGGGCGCCACGGTCTTGAGGAGGAACGTCTTCGCGGCCGTGTCGCCGAGCGGCGCGCCGTCGAGCGCGACGCTCATCTTGACGGCGGCGCCCAGGCTCTCGTCGCGAAACACGTAGAGGTTGGCCTTGCCGGGCGTGGCCTTGAACTCCTTCGCGGCGCGATCCAGCTCGGGCGGCGCCTTGGGGACGGAGGCGCACGCGGCGAGGAGCGCGACGGGGAGGAGCGCGGCGAGTCGATTCATGAGAGGGTGGCCTCCGCTGGGGGTGTGGGTCGCATCCTCGCCGGGGCTCGACGAGCGCCGCATTGCCCGCCGTCAAACCGACGCGCCGTCCGGCGCACCGGCCGACCCGCGGCGGACGTCACGCGCAGAGGCCTCGGCGCCTCGTCCGTGCGGAGGACCTCATGCCACCGCCCCAGCTCTCGTCGCTCCGCGCCGGCACGCACCCGGGCGCCCTGCTCGCCGCGGTCGCGGCGGCGGCGCTCGCCGTCGCCCTCTCGACCCCACGCCTCGCGCAGGACCCGGCGTACCACGCCTTCGCCGACCGGCGCGCGCTCGCCGGCGTCCCGAACGCGGCGGACGTCCTCTCGAACCTCGCCTTCGCCGCGGCGGGGCTCGCCGGGCTGCGCGCGGTCCGCCGCCACCGCTTCCTCGACTCCCGCGAGCGCGCGCCGTGGACCGCGCTCTTCGGGGGCGCGCTGGCGATCGCGGCGGCCTCGAGCGTCTACCACCTCGCGCCCGCGAACGGCACGCTCGCGCTCGACCGGCTCGCCATGACCGTCGGGTTCATGGGGCTCCTCGCGGCGATGATCGCCGAGCGCGTGGACGCCCGCGCCGGCGCGCGGCTCCTCGCGCCGCTGCTCGCCCTCGGCGCGTCGAGCGTCGTCTGGTGGTGGGCGAGCGAGCTGCGGGGCGCGGGCGACCTGCGCCCGTACTACTTCGTGCAGACCTTCTCGCTCGCGGCGGTCCCGCTCCTCGTCGCCGCCGGCGCGCCGCGCTACACGGGCGCGCGGTGGCTCCTCGCCGCGCTCGCGGTGTACGGCGTGGCGAAGCTCGCGGAGGCGGGCGACCGGACGATCTTCGCCGCCACCGGGGGAATCGTGAGCGGCCACACCCTGAAGCACCTGCTCGCGGCCGCGGCGATCGCCCTCGTCGCGGTGATGCTCGACCGGCGCCGCCCCGCGGCGACGGCTCGCACCACGTAGGGCGGTGTGCGTGCGCCGTGTTTCGCTCCAGGTGACGGCGCGCCGGAGTTGCGGCATCTTCACCGCCATGCCCACGAAAGACCCGGCGTTCACGGACCAGATGCAGGACGGGCTCCCGACGGTGTTCGAGCGCCCGCGCGACGACGACGGCGGCGGGGCGGCGCCCCCGCGCGGCGGGCTCCCCGCGCCGCGGGGACCGCTCGTCGCCGCGCTCGCCGGCGCGCTGCTCGGCGCCCTCTTCTCGGGCGTGAGCACGTACGACTTCATGCAGCACCTCGACCGTCAGGTGCACGCCATCACCTGCTCGTTCATCCCCGGCGCCGCGAAGGAGATCGCGGAGAGCGGCTGCCGCACGGTGATGATGAGCCCGTACAGCTCGGTCTTCCGCGAGCAGCTCTGGGGCGGCGTGCCGGTGAGCCTGTGGGCCCTCGCGGTGTTCGCCTGGCTCGCGTACCGCGCCGGCCTCCTCCTCTGGCGCGGCGACGCGTCCCGGGGCCAGACCAGGGTCCTCCTCGTCGCGTCGCTCCTCCCGGTGGCGATGTCGATCCTCTTCGGCGTGCTCGCGGCCTGGAAGCTCGACGCCGTCTGCAAGGTGTGCGTCGGCATCTACGCGGCCAGCGCGATCGTCCTCGCCGGCGCGCTCCTCGCGCACCGCGGCGCGATCGGCGCCGACCCGGCGCGCCTGGGCGTCGCGCTGGTGGAGGGCACGGCGCTCGTCGCCGTCCTGACCGCCGCCTACGTCGGCCTCGCGCCCGCGAGCGACCCGAAGCGCTCGCTCCTCGGCTGCGGCTCGCTCGTGCTCTCGACCGACCCCGCCGGCGTCATGATCCCCCTCGGCGGCGCGGACGGCGGCGCGCCGGCGATCGAGGTGCTCGACCCGCTCTGCCCTTCCTGCAAGGCGTTCGACGCGCGGCTCGCGGCGAGCGCGCTCGGCGAGCGGCTCGAGCTGAAGGGCGTCCTCTTCCCGCTCGACTCCTCCTGCAACTGGATGGTGACCGACGCCATCCACCCCGGCGCCTGCGCGGTGAGCGAGGCCGTCCTGTGCGCCTCGGGCGCGGTGAGCGGCAGGAAGGACGCGGCCGCGGCCGCCGCCGTGCTGAAATGGGCGTTCGCGCGCCAGGCGGAGCTCCGCGCGCTCGCGGCGAGGGACGAGCGCGCCCTGCGCGACCGCCTCGAGCAGGAGTTCCCCGCGGTGAAGGGCTGCCTCGGCGGGCCGCTCGCGAGGAGCAAGCTCACGAAGAGCCTCCGCTGGGCGGTCGCGAACGCGATCCCCGTGCTCACGCCGCAGCTCTTCGTGGCGGGCAGCCGGATGTGCGACGAGGACACCGACCTGGGGCTCGAGTACACGCTCGCGCGCATGCTGTCGCCCGAGGCCGCCGCGGAGCGCGCGAAGCGCCGGCCGCCGGCGCCGCCGCGGCCGCCGCCGCAGCCCGACGTCGCCGCGGCCGCCCCCGCCCCGCTCGTGGTCCCCGCGGTGGACGCGGGCGCCCCCGCGAGCCCGGTCCCGGCCGCGCTGCCCGCCGAGCCGCCGCCCGCGGCCGCCGCGCCTCCGCCGGCCCCCCCCCCCCCCCCCGCCCCCCC
>DASSSJ010000014.1:0-27756 GCA_035708485.1 Anaeromyxobacter sp.
GATCAAGGTGATCGCGGCGTAGCCCACGACGTACGCCACCGCGACGTGCCAGCCGTGGCGCAGCCACGCGCCGACCGACTTGGCCTCGGGGTACAGGTTCGAGAGCGCCACGCCGGCCGAGGACCCGAACCAGATCATCGAGCCGCCGAAGCCGACGGCGTAGGCGAGGAACCCCCAGTCGTAGCCGCCCTGCTTCAGGGCGAGCGCGGTGAGCGGGATGTTGTCGAACACCGCGGACACGAAGCCGAGGCCCATCGTGGTGACCACGGACGCCGCGGGGAGCTTCTCGACCGGCATCATCGAGGCGCAGGTCACGAGCGAGAGGAGGAAGAGGGACCCCTTGATCGACTCGGGCAGGATCCTCCAGTCGGGCTTGCGTACGGCCAGGCTCGCGAGGAGCGCCGCCCAGACCGCGGCGCCGATGAAGGGGAAGTGGTCGGCGGCGTCCGTGAACCGGAGGTTCACGACGACGTTCGTGCCGATCGCCGCGACGAGGACGAGCGCCACGATCCCCGCCCGCGTCCAGTCCACGCGCACGCCGCGGGGCGGTTCCTTCACGATGGGCGAGTAGCGCTGCTGCTGGATGGCGGCGGGGATCCCGAACAGGAAGAGCGCCGCGCCGGAGCCGACGAACCCCTCGAGGACGGAGAGCGGGCTCACGCCGGCGATCCACATCATGGTGGTGGTGGTGTCGCCGACGACGCTGCCCGCCCCCCCCGCGTTCGCCGCGGCGACGATCGCGGCGAGGAAGCCGACGTGCACGCGCCCGCGGAAGAGCGTGTGGGCCATGGCGCCGCCGATCATGGCGGCCGCGATGTTGTCGAGGAAGCTCGAGAGCACGAACACCATGGCGAGCATGGCGAAGGCGCCCTTCCAGTCGTCGGGGAGGTACCTCGGCAGGACGAGCGGGATCTCGCTCTTCTCGAAGTGCTGCGCGAGGAGGCCGAAGCCGAGCAGGAGCAGCAGCAGGTTCGCGAGGATCACCCACTCGTGGGAGAGGTGCAGGCCGAGGCCGGCGAGCCCGGCGCCGTGCTTGAACCCGGTGAAGGCGAGCTTGTAGACGGTGATCGTCGCGAGCCCGGCGAGGGCCACCTTGAGCGTGTGGTGGTGGAAGAGGGCCACGCCGAGGAGCGTGAGGCCGAAGAGGACGAACTCGATCGGGACGCCCCCGACGCTGGGGCCGTCGGCGGCGGCGGCGCTCGCGCCGGGGGAGAGCGCCGTCAGGCTCCGGAGCGCGGCGTCCATCATGCGTGCACCTCGGCCGCGCCGGCGGGAGCGGACGGGCGCGACGGTGGGGGGAGACCTGGAGGCCGCGGAGGAAGCGCCGCCCCGCGGCCCGGGCGCGAGGCGCGCCGGGACGCGGGGCGCAGGTCGGCGTCCGGCGCCGTGCTCCCGGGGCCGGAGCTCAGTGCTCGGCCTCGTGGATGATCTTCACGAGCTCGCGCTCGAGCGCGGCCGACGGCGTCACGCGGACCTTCTTCTTCCCGAGCTGGATCTCGTACCTCGGCTCGCTGGCGCAGCGCTCGTAGGCCCGGCGGAGCTCGTCCGAGAGCGCGTTCACCCGCGCCTGCGTGAGCCCCTTCGCCTTCATGAGGGTCTTCAGGTTGTGCTCTTCCTTCCCCTCGAACCACGCGACGCCGAACTGGTCCGGGGGATTGCCGATGAAGCAGTACAGCACCTTCGGCGCGGGGATCACCTCGAGCCGGTCGTGCAGCTTCGCGGCGAACGCCGCCGCGGTCTCACGGTACGGCTCGAACTTCTGCGCCTCGGGGCTGCCGGGTACGAGCGGCGGATACTCCTTGCCACCGAACAGCTTCGACAGCAGTCCCATCGTCCGCTCCTCTCACTCACGCGCCGCCGTGGAGGCGGGGCGAGCATTCAGACAGCGGCCCGACTGCCCGGTTCTCCTCCGGGGAGACCGACGTGGCCCCTCCGGACCCTTCGTCAACTCATCAGCATGCGTCGCCACCCGTCAAGAGGCCCGTGGGGTGGGTCAGCCCGGTCTCAGCGCGCCCTCGGCGATACGGAACGCGACCAGCAGCACGGCCGCGATCCCGAGGCTGATCCAGAGGAGACGCCGCTGATCCGCGCCCGGAGCGAGGTACCTCGCGACCGGGCGCGTGATCGGCGAGCAGACGATCCGGGCGAACGCCTTGAGCTGGCTGTCCGGCTTCGTGCTGAACCGCTCCACGACCAGCCCGAAGGCGACGTAGATGAACACCATGTACGCCACGAACCAGAGGAGCTTGAAGATCTTGTAGGGCAGCTCCGCGTCCATGGCGCCAGGATGGCACAAAGACGGGCGGAGCGGACGTCCGGTCAGCGTCCGCCCCGCCCGTGCCGGTCAGCGCGACGCGCCGGCGGCAACTCCGATGTGCTCGGTCTCGGCGGACGCACCGCCCGTCTTCGGGTAGCGGATGTTCACCACGAAGTCCTGCAGCTCCTGCGACGGCGCCTTCGTCAGGAGCGACACGATCCAGATGGTGATGAACCCGAGCGGGATGCCGAAGACGCCCGACGCCACCGTGTTCGTGTTGAACCAGGACAGGCCGAAGAAGCGGCTGCCGACCATGTAGAACAGGGTCGTGCCGAGGCCGACCAGCATGCCGGCGATCGCGCCCGTCCGGTTCGCGCGCTTCCACCAGATCCCCATGACGAGCGCCGGGAAGAACGACGCCGCGCCGAGGCTGAACGCCCACGCCACCAGCTCGACGATGATCGCGAGCCGGTAGGTCGCGACGTAGGCGGCGATGAGCGCCGTCGTCACGAGCAGGATCTTCGTGATGGTGAGCCGCTTGATGAGCGACGCCTTCGGGTTGATCACGTTGTAGTAGAGGTCGTGGGAGATCGCGTTCGCGATCGTCAGCAGGAGGCCGTCGGCGGTGGAGAGCGCCGCCGCGAGGCCGCCCGCCATCACGAGGCCGGTGATGACGAACGGCAGCCCGGCGATCTCCGGCGTCGCGAGCACCACGAAGTCGGTGCTCTTCACGACGAAGTCGGCGAACTGCACGACGCCGTCACCCAGCTTGTCCACGACCGAGAAGAGGCCGGCCGGCGCCCACAGCGTGACCCAGCGCGGCAGGTCCGCCACCTGCGTGCCCACGAGGCCCGTGAAGACGGCGTTCCGGGCGAACGAGGCGTACGCGGGGGCGGTGAAGTAGAGGAGGAAGATGAAGAAGAGCGACCAGCCCACCGACGTGCGCGCCTGGCGCACCGACGGCGTCGTGTAGTAGCGCGTGAGGATGTGCGGGAGCCCCGCCGTGCCGACCATCAGGCAGAAGGTCAGCGCGAGGAAGTTCCACATCCCCTTGCCCTCGGGCACCTGGAGGTACTTCTCCCACTTCGCGCCCTCGACGGCCGGGGGGGCGGCCTGCTTGTCGGCCACGGCCTTCGCGGCCTTGGCCTTATCCTTGTCCGCGTCCGGGACCGCCGGGTCCTTCATCTTCTCGGCGAGCGCCTTCGATTCGGCGGCCCAGGCCGCACGTGTGGCCTTCTCCTGCGGGTCGGCCGCGATCTGGAAGGCCTTCTCGTTGTTCGACTGGAGGAGCTGGCCGTACATGATCTGCGGCACCGGCACCGCGAAGAGCTTGAACGACAGCACGACGACCGGGACCAGGTACGAGACGATCAGGATGATGTACTGCGCCACCTGCGTCCAGGTGACCGACTTCATCCCGCCCAGCACCGAGCAGAAGAGGACGCCGACGAGGCCGACGAACACGCCGATGTTGAAGTCGAGCCCGATGAACCGGGAGACGATGAGGCCGACGCCCGTCACCTGCGCGATGAGGTAGGTGAACGAGGCGAGGATCGCGGCGACGACGCCGATGATGCGCGGCGTGTTCCCCTCGAACCGCGAGCCGAGGAAGTCCGGGATGGTGTACTTGCCGTACTGGCGCAGGTACGGGCCGAGGAAGACGGCGAGGAGCAGGTAGCCGCCGGTCCAGCCCATGACGTAGGCGAGGCCGCCGAAGCCCTGCGCCGAGAGGGCGCCGCCCATCGAGATGAAGGAGGCCGCCGACATCCAGTCGGAGCCGGTCGCCATCCCGTTGTAGACCGCGGGCACGCCGCGGCCGGCGACGTAGTACTGGTCGGCCTCGGAGGTGCGCGTGATGATCCCGATGAGCACGTAGATGCCCATCGAGAGCGCCATGAAGATCCAGCCGATCCACTCCTTGGAGAGGCCGAGGGCCGCCTCGGCGACGCCGATGAGGACGGTGACGAGGATGAACGAGACCGTGTAGAGGCCGAAGATCTTGTTGAGCTTCATGTCATCCCTCCTCGCGGATGCCGTACTCGAGGTCCTTCGCGTTCATGAGCTTCGCGTAGACCGCGATCTCGATGACGAAGACCGCGAGCGATCCCTGCGCCGCGATGTAGTAGCCGAGCGGGAACCCGAGGATGACGATGTTGTTGAGCGCCTCGGCGAACAGGCCGCCGAGCAGGTAGGTGAAGATGAACCAGATGACGAGCAGAACCGTCGTCAGCTTGACGTTGTACTGCCAGTAGCTCCTGCGCTGTTCTTCGGTGAGGCTCGACATGCGGAGGACCTCCAGGAGAGTCGACTCGTTCACGATCCGTCTCGGACCTACCCGCCACGCGCCCTGGGGACGGGGTGCGACTTTTCGTCCTGCGGCAATCAGGCGTAGCACACGGTCATTTGGCGACGCAAGATGCGCGCAGTGATATTGATTGAGCGCTGGATTCGCGCCGGCGCGGCGCAGCCGCAAGCGCCCGGAATTCCAATGGCTGCTCTTGCCACCGCGCCGCGCGTACCCGCCGCCGGCCGACCAATGGGACAAATGGCCTGCCCGCACCGGGACATTTGTCCCGGTCAATTGATTGCCGGTGGTCAGCGCAGCTCGCGAACGGTGCGCGCCCCGAGCACGGCGCGGAGCACCAGGAACAGCTCCGCCGTCGCGATCGCGTCGGACAGGGCGTCGTGCGCCTGGTACTCCGGCAGCCCGTAGGCCTCGCGGGCCCGCGTCAGGTTGAGCGGGAGCTGGTCTTCGGGGACGTCCGGGCGCGTGGCCCGGCCGATCCGGAGCAGCATCCGGGCGGTGTCGACGATGCTCGGCTCCGGCCACCGCAGCCCCACCGCGCGGTAGTCGCGCTTCAGGAACGCGACGTCGATCGCCTGGTGGTGGACGATCAGGACCCCGGCGCCGATCCGGCGGTCGACCTCCGGCAGCACCTCCTCGAGCGGCGGCGCGCCGTCCACCTCGTCGCGAAGCAGCTGGTGCGCCTGGACGGACCGCGGGTCGATGGCACCGCCCGCCGGGCGGACGAGCGTGCCGAACCCCTCCCCGATCCGGACGGTGCCGCCGCGGATGGGGACCATCCCCACCGCCAGGATCGGGTCCCGCCGGCGGTCGAGGCCGCCCGTCTCCAGATCGAGCGCCCAGTAGGTGAAGCTGTCCCACGGACGTCTCCGCCGGAAGAGCATCCGCCGATGCTACTCCCGGGGCCTTCGCGGCGCCCCCGCCCGGCGTGCTAGCGTTCGGGAGATGGCAACGGAGGACCGGAGCGAGCGGCTCGCGGCCACGCTGCGGTTCGCCGCAGCCGCGACGGCGGTCGCGATCTTCGTGGCCGACCCGAGCGAGCACCCCGCGCGCCGCCCGCTCGCGCACGGCGTCCTGACGGCGTTCGCCGTGTACTCCGCCGTCTCCTACGTCGTCGCGGTGCGGCGCGGGCGCACGCTCGGGACCGCGATCCTGCCCTGGGTGGACGTCGCCTGGGTGACCGTCGCCGTCGCGGCGAGCCAGGCGACGAGCGGCATCTTCTACCCCCTGTACCTCTTCGCCGTGCTGTCCGCCTCGTTCTGGGGCGGCGTCCAGCGCGGCCTCGCCGTCGCGGGGACGAGCGCCCTCGCCTTCGCCCTGGTGGGCGCCACGACCGCGCCCCCCGGCGTCGACCTGCGGCTCTTCCTCGTCCGGCCGCTGTACCTCCTCGTCCTCGGCACGCTGATCGCGATCTGGGTGGGACACGAGGTCCGGGCGCACGCCCGGCTCGCCCTGCTGCGCGACGTGACCGCGCTCTCGACGCAGGAGCACAGCCTCGACGGTATGATCGGGCGCTTCCTCGAGGCGGTGCGCGCGTTCTTCGACGCCGACTCGTGCCGCCTCGTCGTCGCCGACGACCGCGCGGGCGCCTGGACCCGCGTCGCGGTGCGCGGGCGCGGCGTCGACCCGGCGCGGACGCCGGTGCCGGCGGACCTCGCCCGCGTGCTCCTCCCCGCGCCCGCCGGCGCGGTCCTCGTCACACGGCCCACCCTCGCGGGCGTCGAGTGCTTCCCGGCGGCGCTCGGGTCGCCCGACGAGCTCGAGCCCGCCGCCGGCGCCGCGCTGCTCTCCGCGCTGGACGCGCGCGCGCTGCTCTCGGTGCCGTTCCGGTTCCACGCGAGCGCCCCCGCCCGGGTCCACGTCGACCGGCGCGCGCAGCGCGGGTTCGATCGCGGGGACGCCGAGTTCCTCCGGCTGGTCGTCGACCAGGTCGTGCCGGTCATCGGGAACCTGCGGCTCGTCGACCGGCTGGCGGAGGAGGCGGCCTGCGAGGAGCGCCGGAGGATCGCCCTCGACATGCACGACTCCGTGATCCAGCCGTACCTGGGCCTGCGGCTCGGCCTCGCGGCGGCCCGCACGGCCCTGGCGGCGGGCCGTGCCGAGGAGGGCGCCGCGCACGTCGCGCGCCTCCTCGACCTCGCCGACGTCGAGATCGACACGCTCCGGGGCTACGTCCGCGAGCTGCGGATCGAGTGCGCGGGCGGGGCCGGCGCGTTCGCGGCGATCCGCCGCTTCTGCCAGCGGTTCTCCGAGGCCACCGGGATCCGCGTCGAGGTCACGACCCCGTCCTCCCCGCTCGACGCGCGGCTCGGCCCGGAGGTGATCCAGCTCGTCGCGGAGGCCCTCTCCAACGTGCGGCGGCACACGCGCGCCTCCCGCGTCCACGTCCGCATCGAGGCCGACGACGGCGGGCTGCGCGTCGCGGTCGAGAACGACGGCGCCCCTCCCGGCGGGGCCTCGTTCGTGCCGCGCTCCCTCGCCGAGCGCGCCGCCTCGCTCGGCGGCCGGCTCGTCGTCGAGCGGCCCGCGGGGGACACGACCACCGTGAACGTGCTCATCCCGCTGGCGAGCGCGGGGGCGGCGACGTGAGCGCCGTCACCGTCTTCGTCGTCGAGGATCACGCGGTGGTGCGCGAGGGGCTGCGGATGCTCCTCGACGCGGCGGGCGACCTGCGCGTCGTCGGCGCCGCCGCGACCGCCAGCGCGGCGCTCCAGCCGCTGCGCGAAGCGCGCCCGGACGTCGTCCTCCTCGATCTCGACCTCGGCGAGGAGGAAGGGCTCGAGTGGCTGCCCCGCATCGTGGAGGCCGCGCCCGCCGCCCGCGTGATCATCCTCACCGCGATGCGCGAGGCGGGCCGCGACGAGGCCGCCCTCGTCGGCGGCGCCCGGGGATTCGTGCACAAGGACGCCGCCGCGGAGAACCTGCTCCGGGCGATCCGGGCCGTCGCCGCCGGGGGACTCTGGTTCGACCCCGCGATGCTCGCCGGCGCGAGGACCGGCGCCGCGGGCGGCGATCCGCTCGCCGCGCTCACCTCGCGCGAGCGCGACGTCGTCCGGCTCGTGGGCGAGGGGCTGCGCAACGAGGAGATCGCGCGCCGCCTCGGCATCGGCGAGAAGACCGTCCGCAACCACCTCACGGCGGTGTTCGACAAGGTGGGCGTCTCGGGCCGGCTCGAGCTCGCCGTCTTCGCGTACCGCCACGGCATCGCGCGCGTCCGGCCCTGACGGCGCGCTCTCCGTCGGTCCGGCGGCGGCGCGCGCGCCTACGGCGCCCGTGGCGGGGGCGCGACGGCGGCCGCGCGCGAGAGGCCCGGCGCGGCGGCCGCGCGGGCCGCCGCGCGGACCAGCCAGCGCCGCAGCGCCGGCGTCGTCCCGAGCGCGAGCCCGAAGACCGCGTGCGCCACGACCCACGATCCGCCCACCGCCTGCATCTGCCCGCGGAACCCGGGGTTCGCCCACGGGACCACCCAGCCCATCATGACGCCGAGCGCGAACAGGGCCATCCCGACGCCCACGGCGAGCGCGTTCGGCGCGGAGAAGTCGCGCGGGACGATCGACGCGAACAGGATCCCCAGCGCCGCCGCGACGGCGGCGTGGACGAGCGCGCCGAACGCGATCTTCCCGGCCGCGCTCGCGAACGCCCCCGGGCCGACGAGGCTGGCGCCGATGACCTCGAGCGCGTGCGTGGCCGGGAGACCCTCCGACGCCGCGCCGACCGCGGCGACGGCGACCATCGCCGCCGCCCCCGCGGCTCCTGCCACGACGCCCGATGCCACCACGTCGTGCCGGGCTAGCGCCTCCAGCGCGCGCGCGGGCGCGCCTCGATCCGAGCTCTGGTCCACGGTCGACCTCTCCGAGGTCCTCGTGCGAGGCCTCGCGGGGAGAGAGCCGATCGGAGGCGCGACCCGGGCGCCGGGTGTCGTCGGAGCATGGCTCCCGGTGCCACGCGCGGTCGCTCTCCGCGGCCCTTCCGGTCCGTGGAGCAGCGGCCCGACCGCTCCGGAAGCCTGCGGCCCCCGGAACGGGCGCCGCACCCGAGGATCTCATAGACGGCGCGCCGGCCGCGGTCAACTCGCGCTCGAGCGCGGCCATTCCCGGCCCCGGACCGGGCTCGGGTGCGCCCGCGGCGCCGAGCACGCACACCCTGGCGCACCGCTCGCCTCGACCCTGGCGCGACGTGAAAGTACCATCGGCCTCCATGGCCCAGCCCTCCCGCGCGCTCCGCGCCCTTTTCGCCCTCGCCGCCCTCTCCGCCGCCGCCTGCCGGCCGCAGGCCGCGCGCGTCGAGATGGAGCCGTCCACGCTGCGCTTCGGCCTCCGCGGCCAGACCGCGAAGGTCAGCGCGTCGCCCTTCGCCCGGAACGGCGCCAAGGTGCCGGACCAGGTCTGCCGGTGGTCGTCGACCGACGAGAAGGTCGCGACGGCGTCGGGGCCGCACAACGACGCGACGGTCGTCGCGATCGGCCCCGGGGTCGCCTCGATCGTCTGCGCGATCGGCGACCTCCGCGCCGAGGTCCCGGTCCAGGTGCGCGTCGTCTCGAAGGTGACCGTCAGGCCGGACCACGCCGACCTGAAGGTCACCGACGAGCCCTCGCCGTTCCCGCTCGAGGTCGCCGCGTTCGACGACTCCGGGGCGCCGGTGCTCGGGCGCGTCGCGCTCTCCCGCTGCGCGGACGAGAACGTCTGCCGCGGCGACGGCCGCGCGCAGCTCTGGGCGGTCGCCACCGGCAAGACCACGGCGTTCGTCGAGGTCGAGGGGGCGAGGAGCGCCGAGCTCGCGGTGTCCGTCAGGGACGCCCGCACGGCGGCGGGCAAGCCGCAGCGGGTGACGGGGAACCCGATGGAGGCGATCGAGCGCGAGGTGCGGAAGCGCGAGGCGGAGGAGCGGAAGGCGGCGGAGCGCGCCGCGCAGCCGCGGTAGCGCCGCGCCCGGGATCGGACGGACGGGGCCGCGGCGGGCGCGTCGGCGGCGGCTACCTCGCCCCGGACAGCCGCGCCGCCTCCGCCGCGTGCGCCGCGCGCGGGCAGAGCTTCGCGTAGGTCTCGAGCCGGCGCCTGGCGTCCTCGCCGACGGACCCCGCGTCGATCTCCGCCTTCGACGCGCCCCAGAGCGCCTCGCAGTTCGCGGGGTCGGCCTTGAGCGCCTCGAGGTAGAGCGCCTTGATGGTCTCGGAGCGCGCCCCGCGGGAGCGCTCCGCCTCCGCGCGCTCGACGTACGCGGCCGCCGCGCCGCCGGCGCCGCCGGCGCCGTACTCGTTGATCGCCTGCTCGAGCTCGACGAGCGCGCCGGGGATGTTGTTCCGAGCCCGGTGGAGCCTCGCGAGCGCGACGCGCGCGTCGGGGAACGGCTTCCCGAGCTGGATGGCCTTCTCGTACTGGCCCTGCGCGAGGTCCGCGTCGCCGGCGGCGCGGTACGCGTCGCCGAGCGCGAGCGCGAGGCGCGGGCTCTCGCCGAGCCGCGTGATGGCGCGCTTCACCGCGTCGATCGCCTGCTTCGCGCCGCCCTCCTTCGCGAGCAGCGCCCGGACGAGGTCGACGTAGAGCGAGACGCGCTTCGAGTCGAGGCCGACGGCGCGCTGGTACGCCTCCACCGCGCCCGCCGCGTCGCCCTCGCGCAGCTTGCGCGCGCCGACCAGCGCCGGGACGTCCGCGCTGGCCGGGTCGAGCTTCGACGCCCGGTCCTCCGCGGCCGCCGCCTCCTGCGCCTTCCCCTGCGCCGCGAGCGCGCCGCCCTTGATCGCCCACGCGAGCGCCTGCTGCGGCCTCGACGCCGCCGCCGGCGGGGCGAGCGCGAGATCCGCCGCCCGGCCCGCCTCGTCGATCTGCCCGCGGTCGAGGAGGACGATCGCCTTGCCGAGGATGGAGCCGACGTGGTCCTTCTGGATCCGGAGCGCGTAGTCGTAGAACCCCGCCGCCTGCAGCTCGTACCCCTCGCCGCGGCGCCGGAACTGCTCGGCGAGCAGCCACGCCACGCGCACGTCGCCCGGGCTCGCCTTCTGCGCCTTGCCGAGCGCGTCGCGCGCGGCGTCGAGGTCGCCCTCGCGCACGTTCACCGCGCCGAGCACGCCGAGGAGGAACGGGCTCTGCACCCCCTCGTCGCCCTCGAGCACCGCCTTGAGCGTCTCCTTCGCGCCCGCCGGGTCGCCGCCGTACAGCTTGAGGTACGCCTCCGCCGCGACGAGGTGCGAGTGGCGCTGGCCGAGCTTCCGCGCCGCGTCCACGTGCTGCACCGCCTCGTTCTTCGAGGCGTCCTCGCCGTGCTCGCCGGCCCGGAGCGCGTCCACGTAGGCGAGGTACGAGTGGCCGGCGAGCGACGCGCCGTCGCGATCGAGGATCTCCTTGCAGCGCGCGGCCGCGTCCACGTAGGCCGCGGGGGCGTCCTTCTCGACGAGCTGCACGACCTCCTTCAGCAGCCGATCGATCTCCTTGATCGTCTCGCTGCGCGTCTTCTGGAAGAGCGCCCACCCGCCGAGCGCGACGCCGAGCACCGCGACGAGGCCGATCGTGGTCGCGATGGTGCCCTTCTTCGACGGGCGCTGCCTCGAGCCGATCGGCGCCGAGAGCGTGAACTCGCGGGTCGCGTACTTGTCCGCGAGCGCCTGGGACGCCGCGCGGGCGCGGGCGCGCCGGTCGGGGACGGGCGTGGGCGTCGGCACGTCCTCGTCGATCTGGATGTCGCTCGTGATGCCGTGCGACGCCGGCGCCACGGCGGACGCCGGCGCCGCGGCCGGGGCGGCGGGCGCGCGCCCGCCGGGCCCGACGCGCGGCGCGACCGGCGGCCCGCCCGGGGCGGGGCCGGACGGGGGCGCCGCCTTCGGGAGGATCGACACGCCGTGCTTCGCGACGAGCTCGCGCGTCTCGGGGTCGTTCGGGTTCGCCTCGGCCGCCCGCCGCAGCGCCGCCTCGCCCTGCTCGCGCTCGCCGAGCCGGAAGTGGAGTGCGCCCGCGAGCCGGTTCGCCGCGGCGAACGTCGGGTACGCGGCGACCACCGCCTGGAGCTCCTCGAGCGCCTTGCGGTCCTTCCCCTGCTCCGCGTAGACGCGCGCCAGGAGGACCTTCGCGGCGGGGTCGTCGGGGTGCGCCTTCACGCCCTTCTTGCAGACGACCATCGCCTCCATGAACCGGCCCATCGCGAGGTACGCCTCGGTCAGGGGACGGTACGCTTCGGACGCGGGGTCCGCGGCGAAGGCGTGCTCGAGGGCGGAAAGCTCAGCGGCCGTCAGCGGTTTCGTGGGCGGGGGCATGTGGCCGGTCCGGTCTAGCAAGGGGACCCAGGCGAGTCAAACGGAGGTTCACGGTGGCCTTGACACTCCCTCCTCCGAACCGTTAAGGATGCGTTCCCCGACGCACCGGGGAGTCCTCACGGGGCTGTAGCTCAGCTGGGAGAGCGCTAGAATCGCACTCTAGAGGTCGTCGGTTCGATCCCGATCAGCTCCACCAATCCGGCGGGTCCGGTCGCGAGACCGGGCCCGCTCGTTTTTCCGGCTCACGTCGGCGGCGCCTGTACGACGTGCACGGTCCGTGTGGGGAAGGCGAACGACGTCCCCGCCCGCTCCACGATGGCCATGAACTCCAGGAGGAGCTCCTGCCGGATCCCGGTGAACTCGCTCCAGTCGGGGGTGTCGAACCACGCCACCACCTCGACGTTGAGCGTCGAGTCCCGGAGGTCCGTGAACCGCACGCTCGCCCCCTCGGGCCAGAGCCTCGGGTGCCCGCGCAGGGCGGCCTCGACCCCGGCGAGCACCGCCCGCATCTGCTCCGCCGTCGTGCCGTAGGCGAGGCCGAGGTTCGCCAGCAGCCGGATCCGATCGCGCACCGCGAACGTCTCGGTGCGCATGTCCGCGAGCTTCCCGTTCGGGATCGACACGAGCGTCCGGTCGAGCGTCCGGATCCGGGTGGAGCGCATCCCGATGGCCTCCACGGTCCCGACGAAGTCCTCGATCCGCACGAAGTCGCCGATCCGGAACGGCTGGTCCACGCCGATCGCGACCGAGCCGAAGAGGTTCTCGACCGTCTTCTGCGCGGCGAGCGCGAGGGCGATGCCGCCGATGCCCAGGCCGGCGAGCAGGCTCGCCACCTCGAACCCGAGCGCGTCCAGGACCGCGACGAACCCGAGCGCGAGGAGCACGACCTTGCCCACCTTCCGCCCGAGCGGCAGGAACGCGAGGAGCCCCGGGCTCCCGCGCGTCCAAGGGCCGGTGCTCGCCGCCGCGAACGCGACGTCGACCGTGCGGAAGCCCGCCCAGAACAGGACGAGGTAGGTCGCGGCGCGGAGCACGTGGTGCAGGGCGGCGGACGCGCCGGCGCCGAGGCCGAGCCACGGGTGGAACGCGGTGAACACGGCGACCGCCCAGAACGCCGTCAGCGGCCGCGCGAGCTTCTCGAGGAGCAGATCGTCCCAGCGCGTCTGCGTGCGCGCGGCGAGGTGGCCGAGCACCCGGCGCGTCGCGTACCCGAGCGCGGCGCCCGCCGCGAGCGCCAGCGCGACGAGGACGGGCACGGCGAGCCACTGCCACCAGAGCAGGCCGCGCGGCCCGCGCCGCAGGAGCGGCTCGGGGAGGCGCTCCTCGAAGAACGGGCGGACCGCCGCGGCGTGGGCCGGCGCCGCCTCGACCGCGGCCGCGGCGGGGACCGGCGTCGCCTGCGAGAGCGCGGGGAGGGGGACGAGGGAGAGCGCGAGGGCGAGCGCGGCGGCGCTTCGGGGGACCATGGCGCGCGAAGGATAGCGCAGCGCGGCCGGGCGCCGCGTTACATTGCGTGGCGGAGGCACGATGGCGCTCGTTCCGATGGACGCGTTCGAGGAGGGGACCGAGATCGTCCGCGTGTACCTCGCCGCGACGCTCGCCGAGGCGCAGGCGGCCGAGCGGGTCCTCACCGCGGCGGGCGTGGACTACGCCGTCGAGGTGGAGGATCTCCCGTCGCGGACGCCGTTCGGGCTGCTCGGCACGCGCCGCGGCGCGGGCCTGTGGGTGCGCGCCGCGGCGGTCGACGCCGCCGCGGACGCGCTGGAGCGCGCCGGGCAGGTGGCGGGGCTCGTCGATCGCGGGGCCGGGTAGGACGGGGCGCGCCCCGCCCCGGGCCGCGGGCTACGACTTCGGCTTCGGCGTCGGCTTGCCCTTCTCGAAGGCGGCGCCGGGGCCGTACTTCGCGACGATCTTCTTCTTCGTGTCGAGGCCGGTCGCCTCGATGACGAAGTTCGGGACGCGGCGGGCCCGGTTGTCCGCCACCCACCTCGTGATGTCGCCGCGCCGGGCGCGCCGGGCCGACCCGCCGCCCCGGACGCGGACGCCGCTCGACAGCTCCTTCGAGACCCCGTCCTTCACGAGCTCGCTGAACTGCTTCGCCAGCGCGGGGGTGATGCGCGCCACCACGTCGGCGGCGGCTTCGCGGATGAGGACGTCGAGGGAGGCGGTGCGGGCGTTCCTGGGCATTCGGGAGGGCTCCTGGTTGGCCGTGAAGATAGCGCGGCCGCGAAGATTGACAAGATATTTTAGTGGAGGATTGCTCGATTCAGCAATCGCCCGCCGTCACGGGCGCGCGCGCGGCCCGCCCGGCGTCTGCCTCGAGGCCGCTCGCGCCCGGAGCCGCTCGAGGGCGGCGAGGAGGTCCGGGGCCTCCGAAAGCACGGGCCGCAGCGGATCGGCGCGGAGGCGGCGCGCGCGCGCCGGCACGTTCCGGATCGTGAACGCCGCGGGATCGAGGCGCGCGCCGACCTCGCTCCAGCGGAGCGGCGTCGACACGGGGGCGCCCGGGCGCGGCCGGACGGTGTACGGCGCGGCGATCGTCTTGCCGCGGCCGTTCTGGAGGTAATCCAGGTAGACGCGGCCGCCGCGGTCGCCGATGGCGCGCGCGGTCGTCGCGATGGCGGGGTGATCCGCCTCGAGCGCGCGGGCGAGCAGCTCGCCGAGGGTCCGCGCCTGCGCGTGGTCGAGCTTGCCGCCCAGCGGGACGAGGACGTGCAGCCCCTTCTGCCCGGTGGTCTTGGGGTACGACGGCAGGCCGAGCTCGTCGCACAGGTCGTGGAGCGCGCGGGCGAGCTCCACCACGTGCGCGAAGGGCGCCTCCTTCGGGTCGAGGTCCACGACGCACCAGTCCGGCCGCTCCAGCTCCGGCGCGCGGCTCGCCCAGACGTGGATCGGGATGGTGCCGAGGTTCGCCAGCCAGGCGAGCCCCTCCGCGTCGTCCACGAGGAAGTGGTCGAGGTCGCGCCCGTCGTCGTTCGGGATCCGCACCGTGCGGATCCACTCCGGCCGCCACTCCGGCGCGTCCTTCTGGAAGAAGCTCTTGCCGTCGATGCCGTCCGGGTAGCGCGTGAGCACGAGCGGCCGGTCCTCGAGGAACGGCAGCATGGACGGGGCGATCGCCCGGTAGTACGCGACGATCTCGCCCTTCGTGATCCCGTCGGGGGGGAACCAGACCTTGTCCGCGTTCGTGACGTCGAACGCGCGCGCCGGGGGCGCGCGCGGCGCGGGGGCGCGCGTCGCGACCGGCGGCGGGGCCTCGCGGGCCCGCGGACCGGGCTCCCGCGACGTCTCCTCCGGCCGCGCGTCGTCGCGGACGCGCACGAACACGGGGTGGCGCAGGAGCCCCTCCGCCGTCCACTCCGTGTAGCGCACCGCGACCACCACCTCCGGCTCGACCCAGGTGTTCCCGCGCCCCCGCGGCACGGGCCCCGTGCACGGGGGCGTGGCGCGGGCGCGGGGCGCGAGCCGGGCGTGGAGGTCCTCGATCTGACGATCCGTGAACCCGGAACCGACGCTCCCCGCGAACGCCCAGCCGTCCCCCTCGCGCGCGGCGAGCAGGAGCGCGCCGAACCTCGCCCGCCCGCCGCGCGGCCGGGTGAACCCGACCACCGCGAGGTCCGCGGTGCGCGGCACGCGGATCTTGCGCCACGCCTGCGAGCGGGCGCCGGAGCGGTACGGCGCGTCGGCGCGCTTCGCCACCATCCCCTCGAGGCCGCGCGCCTCGACCTCGCGCCAGAGGTCCTCGCCGCGCCCCTCGACGTGATCCGCGAACCGCGCCGGGCCGAGCCGCGGCACGAGGCCGGCGAGGACGCGCTTGCGGTCCGCGAGCGGCAGGGGCCGGAGGTCGAGCCCGCCGACGGAGAGGAGGTCGAACGCGAAGAGCGTCGCGGGCCGCTCGACCGACGCGCGCGCGACGTCGTCGGGCCGCGCGAGCTGCGCGCGCTGCTGCAGCGCCTGGAAGGAGGGGCGCCCGTCGGGCGCGAGCACGACCACCTCGCCGTCGAGGACGGCGTCGCCCGGGAGCATCTCCACCGCCTTCACCACCTCGGGGAAGAGCGCCGTCGCCTCGTCGCCGCTCCGGTAGACGAGCCGCGCCCGCGCGCCCTCGCGCACGGCGAGCATCCGGTAGCCGTCGTACTTCAGCTCGAACAGCCAGCCCGGGTCGGAGAACGGCGCGTCGCGGGGCTCGGCCAGCATCGGGCGGAGGTCCGCCTTCGAGAGCGCGCGCGGCCGCGCGCCGAGGCGGCGCGCCTCCGCGACCGCCGCCGCCTGGCGGTCCGTGCCGGCGGCGATCTCCTCGAGGAGCCGCCCCGAGAGCACCGACTCCTCGGGCACCGCGCGCCCGGGCCCCGCCCAGGCGTCGCCCCGGTGCTTGAGGAGGAGCCACTCCTGCTTCCCGCCCTGCGAGCGCCGCGTCCGGACGAGCGTCCACTCGCCGCGGAGCTTGTACCCCTGCAGCTCGAAGACGAGCTTCCCCTTCTCGAGCCCCTCGTACGGATCGCCGACCGGCCGCCACGTGCCGCGGTCCCACACGATCACGGCGCCCGCCCCGTAGTTTCCGGCCGGGATGGTGCCCTCGAAGCTCGCGTACTCGATCGGGTGATCCTCGACCTCGACCGCCATCCGCTTGTCCGCCGGGTCGTAGGACGGCCCCTTCGGGACCGCCCAGCTGCGCAGCGTGCCGCCGAGCTCGAGCCGGAAGTCCCAGTGCAGGCGCCGCGCCGCGTGCTTCTGCACGACGAACAGGCGGGGCGCGAGGAGCGCATCGCCGCCGGGACGCCCGAAGGGCTCGGGCGTCCGCCCCGGATCGCGCATGCGGCGATATCGCTCGAGCCTGTCGGGCACGCTCGTCCCCAGGAACTATAACCAAGGGATGGCCCCCCGCTCGATCGGCACCGGGACGATCTCGTTCGGGCTCGTCTCGATCCCCGTGAACCTCTACCCCGCGACGCAGCCCGCGTCGGCCATCTCGTTCAACCTCCTTCACGCCAAGTGCGGTTCCCGGCTGAAGCAGCAGTACGTCTGCGGGAAGGACGGCGAGAAGGTCGAGCGCGAGGACGTGGTGAAGGGGTACGAGTTCGCGAAGGACCGCTACGTCACGTTCACGGCGGAGGAGCTGAAGGCGCTCGACGAGATCGCGTCGCAGACCATCGACATCGCCGAGTTCGTGCCGGAGGAGGACGTCGATCCGGTCTACTACGACCGCGCCTACCACCTCGGGCCCGGCAAGGGCGGCGCCAAGGCCTACCGGCTGCTCGCGACCGCGCTCGAGCGCTCCCGCAAGGCGGCCCTCGGGCGGTACGCCGCGCGCGGCAAGCAGTACCTCGTGCTGCTCCGGCCGCGCGGCGGCCGGCTCGTGATGCAGCAGCTCTACCACCAGGACGAGGTCCGGACGTCGGACGAGGTCCCGCTGGACGAGGCGAAGGTGGAGGAGAGCGAGATCCAGCTCGCGCTGCGGCTCATCGAGCAGACCGCGTCGGAGGAGTTCCACCCCGAGCGCTACCCGGACGCGGTGAAGCAGCGCGTCCAGGAGGCGATCGAGCGGAAGGTCGCGGGGCAGGAGATCCAGGTCGCCGCCGCCCCCGAGCCCCAGGCGCAGGTGATCGATCTCATGGAGGCGCTCAAGGCGAGCCTCGCCGCCGCGGGGTCGCGTCCCGCCGAGGCCGCCGCGCCGGGCCCGGCGGGGCCGGGCGCGCCAGGCGACGGAAAGCCGGAGCGCAAGCCGGCGAAGCGCGCGGGCGCGCCGGCCGGCGCGGAGCGGGCGAAGGCGTCGTCGCGGAAGTGACGCGGCCGTCGCCCGAGCGAGCGCCGCCGCGAGCGCGCCGGCCGCGCGGTCACCGATCGGGCGAGTCCGCGCCGACCGGCTCCGGCGCCGCGACGGGCGGGCGCCGGCGGACCTGCGCCGCCGTGGGCCCGCGCCGCCGCCGCAGCGGCTCGAGGCGGACCGGCGCGCCCTCGCGCGCCGATCGGAGCGCGGCCTCGACGATCCGCACGTCGGCGAGCCCCTCCCAGCCGTCGGGCGCGGGGTCGCGATCCTCGAGGACGCAGCGCGAGAGCGCCTCGAGCTCGGGCGCGAACTGGTCGGAGGGCGGGTACCGCTTCACCGTCGTCCTCTCCCCGACGGTGAGGTGCCGCACGAGGCTCCCCACGTACTCGAACGCGGGCTCGAGCCGGAGGCCGCCCTTCGTGCCGACGACGCGGCACGCGTCGGTCGGGGCGGCGCCGAAGCTGCACGTGAAGGTGGCGAGCCGCTCGTCCGGGAAGCGGAGCACGACCGACCAGCCCTCCGGGACGCCGTGGAACCGGCGGTCGCGCGCCGCGGCCTCGAACGCGAGCACCTCCGTCGGCTCCGCGCCGAGCAGGTGGCGCGCCGCGTTGATGCAGTAGGGCCCGAGGTCCCACAGCGCGCCGCCGCCCGTCCGCGCGTCGCCCCGGATGTTCCCGGCCTCGAGCTGGTAGCTGAACTCGGACGAGAAGAAGCGGGGCTCGCCGAGCCGCCCCGACCGGACGAGCTCCACCGCCTCGACGTTCGCGGGCTCGAAGTGGAGCCGGTACGCGACCATGAGCTTCACGCCGTGCTCGTCGGCGGCGTCGATCATCCTGCGGCAGTCCTCCTCCGAGGTGGCCATCGGCTTCTCGGTGAGGACGTGCACGCCCGCGCGCGCCGCCCGGATCGCGCACTCCGCGTGGAGCGTGTTCGGGAGCGCGACGTAGACCGCGTCGACGTCCTCGCGCGCGAGGACGTCGTCGAGGTCCTGGTAGCGGAACGCGGGCACGCCGTACCTCGCGCCGAGCGCCTTCCGCTTCGCCGCGTCGCCCGAGACGAGCGCGGCGAGGCGGGAGGTCCCCCGCGCGTGCCGGAACGCCGGCAGCACCGCGACCTGCGCGATGTGCCCGAGCCCGATCACCGCGTAGCCGATCGTGCGCCGCTCGCGCCGCCTGCGCCGTCCGTCGCGTGCCATCGCCCGCCCCCTCCTCGCCCGCCGCCGGGCTCCCCGGTACGGTGGGCCGGGGAGGGCCCGAGCGCACGCGCCGCGCGGGACCGGCGCCCCTGACGGACCCCCCTGGTAGGCTCCGCGCGCCGTGTGGGGCTACCGCTCGTCGGACGTCGCCCGGATGCTCGACCTCCCCGTCGCGGAGGTGCGCCGGCTCGCGCGCGCGGGGTTCGTCGCCGCCATGCGCGGGCCGCGGAACGAGCTGCGCTTCTCGTTCCAGGACCTCGTGCTGCTGCGCGCGGCGGCGGGGCTGGTCCACGCGCGCGTCCCGCCCGCGCGCGTCCGCCGCGCGCTGCGCCAGCTCCGGGCGCAGCTCCCGCCGGGCCGGCCCCTCACCGGCGCGCGCGTCGCGGCCGACGGCGAGCGCGTCGTCGTCCAGGAGGGCGGCGCGCGCTGGCGGCCCGACACCGGCCAGGTGCTGCTCGACTTCGGCGTCGCCGACCTGGCGCGGAAGGTCGCGCCGATCGTGCGCGCGGCGCGGCGCGCCCGCGCGCCGGGGCCGCTCGACGCCGACGCCTGGTACCGGTGGGGCCGCGACCTCGAGGACGCGGCGCCCGCCGAGGCGAAGGACGCCTACCGGCGCGCCCTCGCGCTCGATCACGCGCACGCCGGCGCGCACCTGAACCTCGGCCGGCTCCTGCACGAGGGCGGCGACGCGCACGGCGCCGAGCTGCACTACCGGCTCGCGCTCGCCTCGCCCGCGCACCGCGCGCTCGCCGCCTTCAACCTCGGCGTCGCCCTCGAGGACCAGGGGCTCCTCGACGAGGCGCTGCTCGCGTACGCGCGCGCGCTCGAGGCGGACCGCGCGCTCGCCGACGCGCACTTCAACGCGTCGCGCCTCCTCGAGCGGATCGGCCGCCGGGCCGACGCCCTGCGCCACCTCGCCGAGTACCGGCGGCTGACCTCGTAGCGGGCGTCACCGGCCCGGCGGACGCCCCGGCGCCGGCGTCGGCGCGGGCGTCCGCGCCTGACGCTGCGACGCCAGCTGGCGCGCCGCGTCGCGGTGCCCGATCGCGAGCCGCTCCCCCTGGTCGAGGTACCACTTCAGCTCGGCGTCCGACCCGGGCGTCGCGTCGCGCGCGCGGCCGAACGCGTCCTTCAGCGCCGGCGAGTTCCGGGTGAGGAAGTCGACGAAGGCGCGATCGAAGTCGTCGGGCGGCGCGTTCGAGAGCACGGCGAGCTCGCCCTGGAGCTTCTCCCGGTCCGCGATCGCCGGGAGCGTCGCGGGATCCGCCCCGCGGTCGCGCAGGAGCTTGCCGAGGTCCTCGGACACGCGGCGGTGATCGTCCGCGAGCCAGCGGGCGAGGTTCTTCACCTCCGCCGACCTGCCCTTCTGGACCCCCATCCCCGCCGCCGACTGCTCGAGCTGCAGCCGCGCCACGACGTCGCCGACCGCGGTCCGCTGCGCGTCGCTGAGCGGCGACGGCGTGCCCTTCTCGGGCGCCTGAGGCTGCGCCTGCCCCTCCGCCCGCCGCGCCTGCTCCCGCGATCGCGCGCTCTCCTCCGCCCTCCGGCGGGCCTCATCCACCACGCTCTTCCTCTCCTTCGCCAGCGCTGCGGGCGGCACGGCGAGCGAGGCGGCGAGCGCTGCGACGACGGCTCTCTTCGTGAACATGGCGTTCCCTCCCTCTCGAACGATGGGGCTTCGACGCCCCGAGGGAGAAGGGACGGCCGGGGCCGGCGGATGTTCAGCGCGGGTCGCTACGTGCCCGGCAGCGGCCGGCCGGGCGGACGCGGGGCGGCCGGGACGGCGGGCTGCGCGCCGCGACCGGGTGAGACGACGGTGTTCCGGATCGGCTCGCCGTCCTTGCCGGCGCGCAGGACGTTCGTCGCGAGGGCGATCATCGAGCCCACGTCGGAGAGCGTCGCGGGCAGGATCACCGTGTTGGTCGTCTTCGCGAGCTTCCCGAACTCGGCGACGTACTGCTCGGCGACGCGGAGCTGCACCGCCAGACCCACCAGGCCATGCCGGGATCCTAGCACCGGCGGCGCGCGCGCCGGGTTCCCTCTCGTGCGCGGCACGGCCGAACGCGCTTGTCCGTCCCTCGGCGCGCGTTCTACGCTCCGGGAGGCATGTCCCTCCCCGCCGGCATCGCGGCCGCGCTCCTCCCGGCCGCCGCGGCGGACGAGGAGATCCGGCGCCGCGCGGCCGAGGTGCTCCGCGACGGCGGCTACCAGACCGAGCTGCCGCAGCGCGCCGCGCCGCTGGACCTCCACCTCCCGCTCGGGCCGCTCGAGCTCCTGGTCCGGATCCTCCTGTGGGGCGCCGCCGCGGTCGTGGCGTTCCTCGCCATCGCGTGGCTCGTGCGACGGCTCGCGCCCGCCGCGCGGGACGTGGAGGTCGCCGAGCCGGCCGGCCCCGCGCCCGTGGAGATCCCGATCGCGAGCGCGGAGGCGCTCGCCGCGCAGGGGCGCTGGGCGGAGGCGATCCACGCGCTCCTGCTCGAGACGCTCGAGGCGCTGTCGCGCGCGGCGCGCCTCGCGCCGTCGCTCACCTCGCGCGAGATCGTCTCGCGCGTCCCGCTCCCCGAGCGCGCCCGGGACGCGCTCTCCGGGCTGGTCCTCGCCGTCGAGGTGTCGCGCTTCGGCGGCGCCGCCGCCGCGGAGGACGACTACCGCGCCTGCCTCGGCCGGTTCCACGCCTTCCTCGAGACCTACCGGGGCGGCGCCCCCGCGCGCGCCGGAGGACGCGCGTGAGCGACGGCGCGTTCAGCCGGCGCGGGGCGGCGATCCTCGCGGGCGTCGCGGCCGCCTCGCTCGCCGCGGCCGGGTTCCTCGGGGTCTACGGCGACGCGCTGTACGATCCGCCGAGCCCCGCGCCGGACGCCTTCAGCCGCTCCGCGGTCGGGCACCACGCCGCGGTGGAGCTCCTCCGCAGGATGGGGTGGCAGGTCGTCGTCTCGCGCCACCGGACGGCGGACCGCGTGCGGGACGGCGCCGTCCTCGCCCTGCTCGAGCCGCGGATCGGGCCGGAGGACGGCGCGCGCACGTACGCCCTCGAGGCGATGGACGCCGCCTCCCGGCGGCTGCTCGTCGTGCTCCCGAAGCGCCGGGCCGTCGCGGAGCCCGGCCGGCCGCGCTTCGTCGCGATGGCGGAGCGGCTCCCGGCCGAGGACGCCCAGCGCGTGCTCGACGTCCTCGAGCTGGACGCGAAGGTGGTGCGGCCCCCCCGCAGCGTCTCCGCCTGGCGCGGCGAGCTCCCCGTCCCCGCCATCGACGAGCCGCAGCTCGTGGCCTCGGAGCGCCTCGCGCCGCTCCTCTCCACGAGCGAGGGGATGCTCGTCGGCGAGCTCGACGGGGGCGACTGGCGCACGATCGTCCTCGCGGACCCCGACGTGCTCGCGACGCACGGGCTCGGGCGCGGCGCGAACGCCACGCTCGTCGTGCGGCTACTGGAGCGGCTCGGCGCGGGCGAGCGGACCGTCGTGGTGGACGAGACGCTGCACGGGCACGAGGAGCAGCCCTCGCTCGCGCGCGCGCTCCTGCGGTTCCCGCTCGTGCTCGCGACCGCGTCGGCGGTGCTGGCCGCGGCGCTCCTCGCCTGGGCGGCCGCGGTGCGGTTCGGGCGCCCGCGGCCCCCCGACCCGGTGCTCGCGCCCGGGAAGCTGTTCCTCGTGGACCAGACGGCGGCGCTGCTGCGGCACGGCGGCCGCGCCGGCGACGCCGCGGCGAGCTACCTCCGCGCGGCGAAGGACGAGGTGGTCCACCGGCTGCGCCCGCCGGGCGAGCGCGGCGCGGGCGAGGCCTGGCTCGCGCGGGCGGAGGCGGCGCGGGGCGCGGAGGGGGCGCTCGCGGCCCTCGAGGAGCGGGCGCGGCGGCTCGCGGGGCGGAGGATCGGCGGCGAGGAGGAGGCGATCCGCCTCGCGCGCGACATTCACGCGTGGAGAGAGGAGATGACGGATGGAGCTCGAACGGATCCGCGCCACCACCGGCGCGCTCAGGGCTGAGATCCACAAGGTCGTCGTCGGGCAGGACGCGGCGCTCGACCTCATGCTCGTGGCCCTGCTCTCCGACGGGCACGTGCTCGTCGAGGGCGTGCCGGGCGTCGCGAAGACGCTCCTCGCGCGCGCCTTCGCGACCGCGCTCGGGATCGGCTTCAACCGCATCCAGTTCACGCCGGACCTCATGCCCGGCGACGTGATCGGCACGAACCTGTTCAACTTCCAGACGAACGCGTTCGTCCTCACGAAGGGGCCCATCTTCGCGGACGTGCTCGTCGCCGACGAGATCAACCGGACCCCGCCGAAGACGCAGGCCGCGCTGCTGCAGGCGATGCAGGAGCGCGCCGTGACCATCGACGGCACCACCCACGGGCTGTCGCCCGCGTTCATGGTGATCGCGACCCAGAACCCCATCGAGCAGGAGGGGACGTACCCCCTGCCCGAGGCGCAGCTCGACCGGTTCCTCTTCAAGATCGACGTGGGCTACCCGTCGCGCGACGAGGAGCGGGACATGGTGCGGGTGCACGGCCACCGCACCGCCACCCCGCCGATCGCCGAGTTCGGCGTCGCGCCCGTCGCGGCGCTCGCCGACGTGCTCGCGATGCGCCGCGCGGTCGCGGCGATCCGGCTCGAGGAGCCCATCGTGGACTACGTCGTGGACCTCGTCCGCGCCACCCGCGGGAAGCCGGCGCTGCTCGCCGGCGCCTCGCCGCGGGCCGCGAACATGCTCGCCACCTCCGCGCGCGCGCACGCCGCGACGCAGGGGCGCTCCTTCGTGATCCCGGACGACGTGAAGGCGCTCGCCCTCCCCGTGCTGCGCCACCGCGTGGTGCTCGCGCCCGGCGCCGAGGTGGAGGGGATGACCGCCGACCAGGCGATCCGGCGCGTCGTGGAGGAGGTGGAGGCCCCGCGGTGATCTCGCCGACCCCGCGCGCGATCGGGCTCGCCGCCGCCCTCTTCCCGCTGGCGCTCCTGCCCGCGCTCGTCCACCCGCGCCTGGTCGGCGTGTGGCTCGTCACGGCGGCGGTCGTCCTCGCCGCGACGGGGCTCGACGCCATCCTGGCGCTCCCGCCGCGGCGGCTCCACGTCGAGGTGGAGACGCCGCGCACGCTCGCGGTCGGCGAGCCGGGCGCCGCGGCGGTGACCCTCCGCGCGCGGCGCGCGGTGCGCCGGGTCGAGCTGCTCCTCGACCTCCACCCGGACTTCGCGCCCCAGCCGCAGCGGCTCGTGGACCTCACCGCCGGCGCGCCGGCGCGCGCCGAGGTGCGGCTCGTCGCGCGGCGGCGCGGGACCCCGACGGTGGACGAGGCGTGGCTCCGCTGGTCGGGCCCCCTCGGCCTCGCGCGGCGGCGCCGGCGCGTGCCGGTCGGGCGCGCCGTGCCGGTGGTGCCGAACCTCCACCCGGTCCGCGCGGCCGCGCTCCGGTTCTTCGGCTCGCGCGAGATCACCTCGGGCGTGCAGGTCGAGCGGTTCGTCGGCGACGGCTCGGAGTTCGACGCCCTCGTCGAGTACGTCCCGGGGCTCGACCCGCGCGCGATCTCGTGGAAGGCGTCGGCCCGCCACCGCCGCCTCCTCTGCCAGGAGTTCCGCGCCGAGCGGAACCACCAGGTGGTCCTCGCGCTCGACACGGGCCACCTCATGGCCGAGCCGCTCGCGGCGCTCCCGCGCCTCGACCACGCCGTCACCTCCGCCCTCCTCCTCGCCTACGTGAGCCTCCGGCTCGGCGACCGCGTCGGGCTCTACGGCTTCGACCGGGCCGCGCGCGTGTGGGCGGAGCCGCAGGGCGGCGTCGGCGCGTTCCCGCGCCTGAAGGCGCTCTCGGCGCAGCTCGAGTACTCGACCGACGAGACCAACTTCACGCTCGGCCTGACGGAGCTCTCGACGCGCCTCCGGCGCCGCTCGCTCGTCGTCGTCTTCACCGAGTTCGTGGACACCGTCACGGCCGAGCTGATGATCGAGAACCTCGGCCGGCTCGCGCGCCGGCAGCTCGTCCTGTTCGTCGCGCTGCGCGACCCGGCCCTCGACGCCGCCGCCCGGGCGCGGCCGCGGCGGCTCGGGGACGTGTACCGGTCCGTGGTCGCCTCCGACTTCGTGCGCGAGCGGGAGCGGGTGCTCGCGCGCCTGCGCCGGCTCGGGGTGCTGTGCGTGGACGCCACGCCCGGCGAGCTCTCGGCGCGGCTCCTGAACCGCTACCTCGACGTGAAGCGAAGGGAGCTCATCGCGTGAGCGAGCCGGCCGTCCGGCTGCGGAGCGCCGCGTTCCGCGCGGAGCGGGAGGCGTCGTGGCGCGAGCTCGAGGCGCTCGTCGGGCGGATCGAGCGGCGCGGCGTGCGGGCGCTCGCGGCGGCGGAGCTCGCGCGGCTGCCGTCGCTCTACCGGGCGGCGCTGTCGTCGCTGTCGGTCGCGCGCGCGATCTCGCTCGACCGCAACGTGCTCGACTACCTCGAGGCGCTCTCGGGCCGCGCCTACCTCGCCGTCTACGGCACGCGCCGCCACCTGCGCGAGGCGCTGTCCGAGTTCTTCGAGCGCCGCTTCCCGCGCGCCGTGCGCGCCCACGCGTGGCACGTCGCGATCGCGGCGGCGCTCCTCGTCCTCGGCGCGGTCACCGGGTACGCCCTCACGGCGGCGGACGCCGAGCGGTTCTACGCGTTCGTGGACCCGCAGGTGTCGCAGGGGCGCGGGCCGGCGGCGTCCACCGAGTCGCTGCGCGAAATCCTCTACGACCGGAAGGGCGCCGCCGGGCTCCTCCAGACCTTCGCGATGTTCCTCTTCCAGCACAACGCCCGGATCGGCCTCGCCGCGTTCGCGATCGGCTTCGCGGGGGCCGTGCCGACGGCGCTGCTCCTCTTCTCGAACGGGCTCGTCCTCGGCGCATTCGGCGCGCTGTACGGCGGCCGCGGCCTCGGCCTCGAGTTCTGGGGCTGGGTGCTCCCCCACGGCGTGACCGAGCTCACCGCGGTGGCGCTGTGCGGCGGGGCGGGGCTGGCGCTCGGCCAGGCCCTCCTCTTCCCCGGCCGGGAGCAGCGGCTCGCGGGGCTCGCCCGGCGGGGCCGCGAGGCGGGCGTCGTGGCGGTGGGCGCCGTCGCCCTCTTCTTCGCGGCGGCGCTCGTGGAGGGGATCTTCCGGCAGCTCGTCCACTCGGTGCCGGTGCGGTACGCGGTCGCCCTCGGGACGGCGGGCGTCCTGTTCTCGTACCTCGCCACGTCCGGAAGGGAGCGCGCGTGAAGCCCGCCGGCGCCCCCGCCGAGCGCCTGCGCGAGGTCGTGACGCCGGAGGGCGTCCCGATCCGGTTCGCGGTGGCGCTCGCCGGGGACCGGCTCGGCGCGTTCATGCTGGACGCGGTGGCGATCCTCGTTATCGTGCTCGCGATCGTCGTCCCGCTCGCGTGGCTCGCCTCGCGCGACTGGTTCGAGGCCGACGTCGTGGGCGCCGCGGCGCTCCTGGCGATCTTCCTCGTCCGGACGTTCTACTTCACGTTCTTCGAGCTCACCTGGCAGGGGCAGACGCCCGGGAAGCGGCGGCTGCGGCTCCGCGCCGTCGAGGCGCGCGGCGGCCCGCTCACGGCCGAGGCGATCATCACGCGCAACCTCACGCGCGAGGTCGAGCTGTTCCTCCCGCTGATCGCGCTCCTCGCGCCCGACGCGTTCTTCGGCGGCGCGCCCGGCTGGGCCAGGCTCGGCGCGCTCGCCTGGATGGTGGTGTTCGGGTTCCTGCCGCTCTTCAACCGGGACCGGCTCCGCGTGGGCGACCTCATCGCCGGCACGGTGGTGATCCGGACGCCGGACGCGGTGCTGCTCGAGGACCTCTCCGCCGCCCGCGCGCGCGAGGAGCTCGCGTTCACGGAGGCGCAGCTCGACGTGTACGGCGTGTACGAGCTGCAGGTGCTCGAGGACGTGCTGCGCGGCCGCGGGCGGGCCGGGCACGCGGAGGCGGTGAGGACGGTCGCCGCGAAGGTGCGCGAGAAGATCGGCTGGACGGGGCCGGGGGTCGCCGACGAGCCGTTCCTCGACGCGTTCTACGGGGCGCTGCGCGGGCGGCTCGAGCGGAGGCTGCTCTTCGGGAAGCGCCGGGCGGACAAGCACGACAGGGGATAGGCGCCCGTCCGGCGCGCGTCGGCGGCGCGCTCACCCGAACACGCGCTCGAGCTCCCTCTCCGGCGCCTCCCGCGCGTCGCGCAGCGCCTCGTAGACGACCGCGGCCGCCACCGCCGGCAGCGCCAGGAGCGCGTGGAGGCCGAGCAGCGCGGCGAACCCCGTCCAGCTCGTGCGCGGGGCGATCCGGAAGAGGCCGGCCCACAGGAGCAGGACGCACGCGGAGCAGAGCACGGCGACGAGCACCAGCCCCGCCCCGACGCGCAGGCGGCGCCCGCGCGTGAGGTCCGCGCTCCGGAGCAGCGCGCGGACGGGCCCGCCGCGCTCGTCTACGGCGACGGGAACCGCGACGGCGAACGACGCCAGCGCCGCGAGCCCGGGGGCCACGAACGCCGCGACCCCCGGGACCACCGCCGCGGCCGTGAGCAGGGACGCGCCGACCACCGCGCCCAGGCGCCGCGCCGCGATCGCGGCGGCGCGGACCGCGCCCGCCCGCTCGCCGCGGATCGTGCGGAGCGCGATCGCGGTGACGGCCGCCCCCTGGAAGAGGATCAGCGCCAGCCAGAGCGCGATCTCCACGGCCTCGGCCGCGGGCCCGCCCAGCGCGCCCCCGAGGAGCATCGGGGAGAACGCCCGGTCGGCGACCCAGAGGAAGGCCGTCACGCCCGAGGCGAGGAGCGAGATCGGCGCGAGGCCGCGCCCGAACACGGTGACGGAGCGCCCCACGATCGTGGCGGGCTGGAGCGCGGCGCTCCCCCGAGCGACCACCGCGCGCGCGAGCGGCGGGCGTCCGCCGCTCAATCGAACACCCTCGCGAGCTCGGCCTGCCGCGGCGCCTCCCTCGCGCCGCGCAGCGCCTCGTAGACCACCGCCGCCCCGACGGCGGGGATCGACGCGAACAGCACGAACGCGTAGAGCGCGGCGA
>DASSSJ010000015.1:0-16626 GCA_035708485.1 Anaeromyxobacter sp.
GCCGGCGCGTCGGCGGCCGCCGCCGTCCCGCCGGCGTCGCACGCGACCGCGTCCGAGCTCGCGCGGCGGATCGTGCCGGTCCAGACGAGCTACGCGAAGCTGATGGCCCACTGGGCGGAGCGGCGCACGGCGCAGCGCGAGGCCGACCCCGCGCGCGCCGACGCGGCCGAGAAGGCGCTCCTCGCCGCCAAGCGCGAGCTCGCCATCGTGAACCTCGCCCCGCTCGCGGCCGCCGAGCTCCGGGAGTCGCGCCGGGCGCTCGCCTCGAACCTCCCGGCGGAGGCGGTCGCGCACGCGCGCGTCGCGGTGGAGCTCGCGCCCGACCTGCCCGACGCGCACCTCGCGCTCGCCCGCGCCCGGCTCGCGGCGGAGCCCGGGAAGCCGGGGCCGGCGCTCGGCGCGGTCGCGGACGCGCTCTGGGCGGCGCGCCGCGAGCCCCGCACGGTGCGTGCGTTCGCGGGGGACCTCGCCGGCGCGGCGTTCGCGGCGCTGTTCACGGGCGCGCTCGCGACCGTGCTCGTGCTGGTCCTGCGGAGCCTGCGCCTGTTCCTGCACGACTTCCACCACCTGCCGCTCGTGCGCGGCACCGCGTTCGTGCAGGCGAGCTTCCTCGCCGTCGTGCTGCTCGCCCTCCCGATCGTGCTCGGGCTCGGGCCGCTCGCCGCGGCGGCCGTCGCGCTCGCGGCGGTGTGGCTGTACCTGTCCCTCGCCGAGCGGCTCGTCGCCACCGGCGCGCTCCTCGTCCTCGTCGCGATGCCGTGGATGACCGGCGCGGTGGTGGGCGCGACCGCCTGGACCGGCACCCTCGCCGAGCAGGTGCACGAGATCGAGCAGGGCGCGATGTCGGACGAAGGCGCGGCCGAGCTCGCCGCGCGGTTCGCCGAGGGGCCCGCGCCGGGGGCGATCCTCGCCGCGCTGGGCCGCCACCACAAGCGGCGCGGCGAGCTCGACGAGGCGCTGCGCTGGTACCGGCGGGCGGTCGCGGCGGACGCGCGCGCCCCCGAGCTGCAGGTCAACATCGGCAACGTCCTCTTCCTGCAGGGCGATCTCGAGGGCGCCAAGGCGGCGTACCTCGCCGCCACCGATCAGGCGGGCTCGGACGTCGTGGTGCTCGGGGCCGCGCACTACGACCTGTCGAAGCTGTACCTGCGCACCTCGGACATGGAGAAGAGCGCGGCGGCGCGGGAGAAGGCGGAGCGCGAGGCGGGCGACTTCCTGCGCCGGTTCGGGTCGGACGACGACTTCTCCGCGAACCGCTACCTCGTCGACGTCCCGGTGCCGCACGAGAAGCTCGCGGCGCTCGCCGCGCAGGACGGGGCGCCCGACGCGCTCGCGGCGTGGGCGCGCGCCCGGATCGCCGGCGCGCTTCCGCGCCCGCTCTGGCCCTGGGGCGCCGTCGCCGCCGTCGCGGCGCTCTGGGCCGCCGGCCTCGCCGCCGGCGGCCGCCTCGGGCTCGCGACGCCGTGCGAGCGCTGCGGCCGCGCCGCGTGCCGCCGGTGCGACGGCTCCGCCGGCGAGCTGTGCGCCCAGTGCGTCAACGTGTTCCTGAAGAAGGGGGTGGTGGACGCGCGCGACCGGCTCCGCAAGGAGGCGCAGGTGCGGCGCCACGCGCAGCTCGTGCAGCACGTCACGCGCGCCCTCGCGGTCGTGGCGGGGGGCGCCGGACAGCTGTGGCACGGCGCGCCGGTGAAGGGCGCGCTCCTCCTCGTGGCCATGCTCTTCTCCGCGTTCGTGCTCTGGTTCTGGCGCGGCGTGACGCCGCCGCCGCAGCAGTCGCCGTACGTCCTCGCCGGCAAGATCGCCGTCGCGGCGCCGCTCGGGCTCGCCGTGTGGGCGCTCGCGATCCGCGACGCGTTCCGGCGGACGGAGTAGGGGAGGGGGCGTGGCGCTCAAGGGCACCCTCAAGGACTTCGGGATCGCGGAGATCCTCCAGCTCATCGGCCAGCAGGCGAAGAGCGGCGTGCTGCACCTCGAGACCGGGGACGACGCGATCCACATCGCCATCTCCGAGGGCTTCGTGGTGCGCGCCGAGTCCGCCGGGCGCAAGACCCGCGAGCGCCTGGGCACGATGCTCGTGCGCGCGGACCTCATCTCGAAGGAGGAGCTCGCCTACGCGCTCGACCTGCAGAAGAAGAGCCTCCGCCGGCTCGGGGACATCCTCGTGGAGCAGCGCTTCGTCTCGAAGGAGGACCTGCGCGGGATGACCGCGCTCCAGACCACCGAGACGATCTACCGGTTGTTCCACTGGGAGAGCGGCACCTACGAGTTCGAGCCCGGCGACGTCGAGTGGGACCGCGAGACGGTGACCCCGCTCCGCGCCGAATCCGTGCTGATGGAGGGCTACCGCCAGGTCGACGAGTGGCCGCTCATCCGCAAGAAGATCTACTCGAAGGCGATGTCCTTCGAGCGGCTCAGGCCGCTCGACGGGGACCGGACCGCCTCGCACGGGGTCGAGAAGGGCGCCGACGACGTGGACGCCGGGCTCGACGGGCTCGGCGAGCCGAGGAAGACCGGCGAGTTCGCGAAGGTGGGCGCGAACGAGCGGCGCGTGTACGAGCTCGCGGTCCACGGCCGCACCGTCGAGAAGATCGTGGATCTCTCCCGCCTCGGCGAGTTCGAGACCTGCAAGGCCCTGCTCGCGCTCGTGAACCGCGGCTACCTCGCGGCGCTGCCGCCCGCGAAGGGCCGCGCGGCCGCCGCCGTGGGGGCGTACGCGCTCGACTGGCAGGCGCGGATCCGGCGCGGGGCGACGCGCGTCGCGGCGACCGTCGCGATCGCGGCGGCGCTCGCGGCGATCGCCTACTCGGCGGACCGGCGGGGCCTCGGCGCCGCCGCCGGCGGCGCGTCGGTCGGCGACAACGCGGCGCAGCGGTTCCTCGCCCGGTATCAGCTCGAGCGGCTGCGCGCGGCCCTCGAGGTCTACCGGCTCGAGCGCGGCGAGTACCCGGAGCGGCTCCCCCAGCTCGTGGAGGCGGGGCTCGCGAGCGGGCGCGATCTGCGCTACCCGTGGCGGCACGAGTATTACTACCGTCGGAAGGCGGAGGGGCGCTTCATCCTCCTGCCCCCGGTGGAGTGAACGCCGGCGCCGTGCCCGCGCGGGCCGGGCCGGTTATCGTGCGGGGTGAACGGACGAGGAGGTCCTTCTTGGCGCAGAGCGCTGCGGAGCCCCTGAAGACGGCGCGGCTGGAGTTCCCCGACAACGACAAGGTCCGCGCCCTCTGCGGCGCGCACAGCGAGAACCTCAAGCTCGTCGAGAAGCGGCTCGGCGTGCAGCTGGGGCTGCGCGGCGGCCAGATCGTGGTGGCCGCGCCGGAGGAGGCGCGCGTCCGGCTCGCCGAGGGGCTGCTGAAGGAGCTGTACGACCTGGTCGCGGACGGCTACCCGCTCTACCTCGAGGACGTCGACCAGGCGACGAAGCTCGCCGGCCAGGGCATCGCGCTGAAGGAGATCTTCGGCGACACGGTGTTCGTCTCGTCGCGGCACCGCGTCATCACGCCGAAGGGGCTCGCGCAGAAGCGCTACATCCAGGCGATCCGGGACGACGACATCGTCTTCGGCATCGGGCCGGCGGGCACCGGCAAGACGTACCTCGCCATGGCGATGGCGGTCTCGTTCCTCGTCGAGCGCAAGGTGAAGCGGATCGTGCTCACCCGGCCCGCGGTCGAGGCGGGCGAGAAGCTCGGGTTCCTCCCCGGCGACATCGCCGAGAAGGTGAACCCCTACCTGCGTCCGCTCCACGACGCGCTCTTCGACATGGTGGACTACGAGAAGGCGACCGCGTTCATCGAGCGCGGCACGATCGAGGTCGCGCCGCTCGCGTTCATGCGCGGCCGGACCCTGAACGACGCCTGCATCATCCTCGACGAGGCCCAGAACACGACCGAGGAGCAGATGAAGATGTTCCTCACCCGGCTCGGCTACGGCTCGAAGGCCGTCGTCACGGGCGACATCACGCAGGTCGATCTCCCCACCGGGCGCGGCTCGGGCCTCGTCGAGGTCCAGAAGGTGCTCCGCGGCGTCGAGGGCGTCTCGTTCTGCATGTTCAGCGAGGTCGACGTGGTGCGCCACCCGCTCGTCCAGGAGGTGGTCCGCGCCTACGAGGGCTACGAGGCCGAGCGGCGCGCCCGGGCGGAGGCCGCGAAGGCGGAGCGCGAGGCGACCCGGACGGGACGTGGGACGCCAGCGGACGATGGGGAGCCACCGCCGGCGAAGTGACCGCGATCACCCCGCCAAGGCCGGAATCGATCCGAGAGCCCCGGGGGTTCCGTGGTCTCCCGGGTTCCCCGTTGCGCTCCAGAGGTCCGGGTGACAGGCTTCCGCGCCGTGCCGAGACCCGAAGCCTCACATCCGCCCACATCGCGCAGCCTCCTCGCGCGCCTGGCGAGCGGGGACTGGGCGGGCAAGCTCCTTCGCGGCGTGCTGGTCGCCGCGACGTCCGCCGCGGCGGCGTTCCTCCTCGTGCCGGCCTCCGCGCATCGGCTGCCGGGCACGGAGGCGCTCGGGACCCCCGCCCCCGCGACCATCAAGGCCGACCGCGACTACGACATCGTGGACGAGGGGGCGACCGCGCGCCGCCGCGCGGAGGCCTTCCAGTCGGAGCGCCCGGTCTACGAGCACGACGCCGGCGCCGCGGCGGACGCGACCGCCCGGATCCACTCGGCGTTCGAGCTCATGCGCGACGAGGACGCGGCGCTGCCCCCGTGGCGCGCGCCGCGCGACGGGGAGGGAGCCTCGCGCTACGCGGCGCGCCGCGACGCGTTCGTCTCCCGGCTGCAGCTCGTCGTGCGCGACGACGACCTGGCCGCGCTCGCCGGGGCGCGCTTCTCGGAGACGGTGGAGCGCGACCTCGCCGGCCTCGTGCAGGAAGGGCTCGCGGGGATGGTCGTCGAGGACGAGGCGCTCCTCGCGGCAGACCGGGAGCGGGGCATCGTGGTCCGGACGGTCCGCGAGGGAGAGGTCCAGGGGGAGCGCGTCCTCACGGACCTCACCCGCGTGCGCGGGCTCGAGCGGGCGCGGCGAGAGGTCGCGGCCGCGGCGCGGGCGCGCCTGGACCGCGAGACCGGGCCGGTGCGCGCCGCGGTCGAGCGGCTCGCGCTCGCGATGCTCCGCCCGACGCTCGTGCACGACCAGGTCGAGACGAGCCACCGCCGCAACGGCGCCGTGGCGCGCGTGAAGCCGGTGGCCATCCCGGTGAAGCGCGGCGAGAAGATCATCGGCGACGGCGAGCGGATCGAGACGCGCCACCTCGTCGTCTTCGACGGGATGCGCGCCCAGCGCCGGGGCGAGGACCTCGGGCGCGTCCGCGTGGGCGCGGGGGCGCTCGTGGCGCTCCTCGTCGTGCTCCTCTGGCGCTTCGCGCGCCGCAACGTGCCGCGCTTCCGCCCCGCCCGGCGCGACGCGATCCTCCTCGCGGTGGTGCTCGTCGGCACCTTCGCGCTCGGGTTCGTCGGGTTCGCCATCGCCGACGCGCTCCAGGAGCGGTTCGCCGCGTTCCCGCCGCCGGCGCTCCAGTACCTCATCCCGTTCGCGGCCGGCGCGATGATCGTGCGGCAGGTCATGTCGGCCGAGACGGCGCTCCTGTTCGCGGTCGCCGCCGGGCTCGGGGCGGGCCTGCTCGACGGCCAGTCCATGCCGTACGCGCTCTACGCGACGCTCACCTCCGCCGCCGCGGCGGGGCTCGTCAGCGGGAGCCGCGACCGCGCCGGGCTCTTCCGCGCGGGGCTCGGCGTCGGGCTCGTCGGCGTGGCCCTGGCGGTCGCGATCGGGCTCCATGCCGGCAAGGGCGCTCCGGAGGTGGCGCTCTCCGGGCTCGCGGCGCTCGCCGGCGGGGCGCTCCTCGTCCCCATCGCGGTCGTCGGGGTGCTCCCCATCGTCGAGGCGGCCTTCGGCTACGTGACCGACGTGAAGCTGCTCGAGCTCGCGAACCTGAACCACCCCGCCCTGAAGGAGCTGATCGTCCAGGCGCCGGGCACGTACCACCACTCGATCCTGATGGGCTCGCTCGTGGAGGCGGCCGCCCAGGAGATCGGCGCCAACGCGCTGCTCGCGCGGGTCTGCGCCTACTACCACGACCTCGGGAAGATCCGGAACCCGCTCTACTTCGCCGAGAACCAGCGCGGCGAGAACCGGCACGACGGGCTCGCCGCCTCGATGAGCGCGCTCATCGTGAAGCGGCACATCACCGACGGCGTCGAGCTCGCGCGCCAGTGGCGGCTCCCCCGCGTCGTCCAGGACGGGATCCTCCAGCACCACGGGACGCGGTACATCGGCTACTTCTGGGCGAAGGCCCAGAAGGCGGCGGAGGAGGGCGCCCGCGGCGCCGCGGCGGACGAGGGGCTCTTCCGGTACCCCGGGCCGAAGCCGCAGACCCGCGAGGCGGCCCTCGTCATGATCGCCGACGCGTGCGAGGCCTCCGCGCGCGCGCTCGAGGACCCGAGCGGCGAGGCGCTGCAGGCGCTCGTCGCGAAGCGGATCAACGAGGCGTTCAGCGAGGGTCAGCTCGACGACTGCGAGCTCACGCTCAAGGACCTGAACGCCATCGCGGCGGGGATGGTCCGCGCGCTGGAGGCGATCTACCACACGCGCCCCGAGTATCCGCCCCGCGCGCCGCTCGACCAGCCCGTCCAGCGCCCGCCGGTGCAGCTCCTCGCGAAGCCGTGACCGTCCGGCTGTCGTCCGAGCACCCCGGGGGGCGCCGCCTCGCCCGGCGCCTGCGCGCGCGCGCGGCGGCGTTCCTCGCCGCGCTCGGACGGGCGGACGCGGAGGTCTCGATCCTCCTCGTGCGGGACTCGAGGATCCGCGCCCTGAACCGCGAGTGGCGGCGGAAGGACCGCGCGACCGACGTGCTCTCCTTCCCGCTATCGGATCCGCCTGGGATTGGGCCACTTTTGGGCGACGTGGTAATCTCGCTCGACACCGCCGCTCGCCGCGCCCGCGACGAGCGACGGCCGGTCGCGAAAGAGCTGGAACGCTACCTCGCGCACGGGCTCCTCCACCTGCTCGGCTTCGATCACGAGCGGCGGGAGGACGCGAGGCGGATGGCCCTGAGGGAAGCGGAGCTCGCCGGCGGCGAGGGACTCGTCGCGGCGGCGCTCCGCGAAGCGCGGCGCGAGGCGGACACGAAGAGATGGACCCGTTCGCGGACATCGACCTCGACTCCGAGTCCGTCTGGCTCGACGGCGCGTGGTACACGCGCCAGGACCTCGCGCGCCGGATCAAGGAGATGATCGAGACGGGCGACTTCCGCGTCTCGCGGCCGAGCCAGGCGCTCGAGCGGCTCGAGGCGGCGCTCGCCCAGGCGAGGCCCGTGACGGTGCGCATGCCCGACGACCTCGCCGACGCGGTCGGCGCCGCCGCGGCGCGCCTCGGTCGCCCGGTCGGGCACCTCGTCCGCGAGGCCGTCGCGTACTACCTCGCGGCGGCCGCCGCGTACGGCGCGGCCCAGGCGGGCGCCGCCGCCGCGCCGGGGCAGCCCGAGACGGGGCTCGAGCTCGACATCCACGTGGACGCGGACGCCGTGAAGAAGGCCCGCTGACGGCTCCGCGCCGCGCCTTTGAGAACTCCGGTCGATGAAGCGCCTCCTCCCCTGGGCAGCCGCGGTCGCGTCGGGCGTCGCCATGTCGCTGGCGCTCCCGCTCGCCCTTCCGGTGGGCTCGCTGCGCGAGGTGGATCCGGCCGGGCGGCTCGAGGCGCTCGCGTGGGTGGCGCTCGTGCCCGCGATCCTCGCCGTCCGGGCGGCGCGCTCCTGGCGCGCCGCGGCCCTGCGCGGCCTCGCCGCGGGCGTCGCGTTCTTCTACGCCTCCATCTGGTGGGTCTCCCACGCGATGACGGCGTTCGGGGGGCTGCCGGCCTGGCTCGCCCTCCTCGCGCTGACGCTGCTCGTCCTCTACTGCGCGGTGCACTGGGCCGCGGCGTTCGCGATCTCCTGGAAGATCCGGGACGCCCTCGGCTGGCCGGCCGCGGTGCACCTGCCGATCGTGTGGACCGCGCTCGAGCTGTGCCGGAACTACCTGCTCACCGGGTTCCCCTGGGCGAACCTAGGCTACACGCAAGTCCGGACGCTCGCCGTCGCCCAGCTCGCCGCCCTCGCCGGCGTCTACGCCGTCGCGGCGCTCGTGGTGCTCGTCAACGCGGCGCTCGCCGACGCGGTCGCGGCGTGGCGGGAGCGGCGGCCGCTCCCGCGGCGGACGCTCGCCGTGGCCGGGATCCTCGTCGCGCTCACGGCGGTGCACGGGTGGGCGCGCCTGCGGGCGATCCGGTCGCGGATGGCGGCGGCGCCGGCGATCACCGTCGCGATCGTCCAGCCGAACCTGGATCAGTCCGTCAAGAACCGGATGCGCGACGAGGCCGAGTACATCCTCTCGCGCCTCGTCCCGCTGACGCTCGAGGCCGACCGGGCCGGCGTGGACCTCGTCGCCTGGCCGGAGGCGACCTACCCGCGCTACGTCCCGCCGCAGATCCGGTCCTTCGCGCGCGGGGACCTGCCGGTGCTCTCCCGCGCGCACCTCCTCATGGGAGCGGTGACGTACGAGCGCACGCGGGGCCCTTCGGGCCAGCCGGCCCGCTCGATCGGCAACGTGAACTTCCTCCTCACGCCGTCGCTCGACGTGCTCGGCATGTACCAGAAGAACCACCTGGTGCCGTTCGGCGAGTACGTGCCGCTCCAGAAGTACCTCGGGTTCCTCGGGCAGGTCGTGCCGAGCCTCGCGCCGGCGGCGCCGGGGCGGGAGCTGACGGTGCTGGAGTTCACGCCGATCGCGACCCCGACCGCGACCCCGACCGCGACCCCGACCGCGACCCCGACCCCGACCGCGACCCCGACCCCGACGGCGACCCCGAGCCCGACCGCGACCCCGACCCCGGAGGCTCCCTCTTCCCCTGGTCCCGTCCGGCTCGCGCCGATGATCTGCTTCGACGCGATCTTCCCCGAGATCAACGTGGCGTTCGCGCGCCGGACCCCGGAGCCGGAGATCCTGGTGAACCCCACCAACGACGCCTGGTACGGGTACTCGTCCGGCCCGTACCAGTTCCTCGCGATCGTCCGCATGCGCGCGATCGAGGCGGGGAAGGCGGTCGTGCGCCCCGCGTTCGCCGGGGTGTCGGCGGTGATCCTGCCCACCGGCGAGGTCGCCCCGGGCGCGCTGGAGGTGGGACCCGTGGACCCGGAGATCGCGCCGGATCCGGACGAGCCGGCGAGGCTGCTCGTGACCTCCGTGCCGCGCTTGCGCGGGCTCACCCCCTACACTAGATTCGGCGACCTCTTCGCCTGGACCTGCGCCGCGCTCGGCGCGGTCGCCCTCGCAGCAGCCGTGCGCGCGGGCCGCCGGCGCGGCGCGGGATCGTAGGGAGGGAAGTCCGGATGGCCTCGCCGACGCAGGAGCGCAACGCAGAGCTGACCCGCCGCCTGGAGTCGCTCCGGGGGTCGCTTTGACGTCGAGCGGAAGCGGTCGCGCGCGGCCGAGATCGCGCGGCTGTCCGAAGCGCCGGACTTCTGGTCCGACAACGCCAGGGCCCAGGCCCTCCTGAAGGAGAAGGCGGGGCTCGAGACGCTGGTCGGCGCGTTCGACCGCGCGCGCCGCGCGGTGGACGACGCGCAGGCGATGGCGGAGCTCGCCGAGGAGGCGGCCGACGAGGGCGCGCGCGCCGAGGCGGCGCAGCACGCGGCGGCGGCGGCCGGCGAGGTCGAGGCGCTGGAGTTCCAGAAGATGCTCTCGGGCCCGCACGACCGCGCGGGGGCGATCGTCGAGGTGAAGAGCGGCGCGGGCGGCGTCGAGGCGATGGACTGGGCCGCGATGCTCTACCGCATGTACACGCGGTACTGCGAGCGGAAGGGCTGGACGGTCGAGCCCGCCGACATGACGGCGGGCGAGGAGGCCGGCGTGTCGTCCGCGTCGTTCATCGCGCGCGGCGAGTACGCGTACGGCTTCCTCAAGGCGGAGAAGGGCGTGCACCGGCTCGTCCGCATCAGCCCGTTCGACGCCGCGGCGCGGCGCCAGACGAGCTTCGCGGCCGTCGACGTCACCCCCGAGATCGAGGACGACATCGTCATCGACATCAAGGAGGCGGACGTCCGCGTGGACACGTACCGGTCCTCGGGAGCGGGCGGGCAGAAGGTGAACAAGACCGACTCCGCCGTCCGGCTCACGCACCTGCCGACCGGCATCGTCGTCGCGGTCCAGAACGAGCGCAGCCAGCAGAAGAACCGGAGCGTCGCCTGGAAGATCCTCCGCGCGAAGCTGTACGAGCTCGAGGAGGAGAAGCGCGCCGCGGCGCGCGACGCGGCGGAGGCGGCGAAGAAGGACATCGACTTCGGATCGCAGATCCGCAGCTACGTGCTCCAGCCGTACCGCCTCGTGAAGGACCTGCGCACGGGCGTGGAGACGGGAAGGGTGGACGACGTCCTCGACGGCGCGCTCGACCCGTTCGTGGAGGCGTACCTGCTCGGCGTGCGGCGGGCGGACCGGATCGTCGAGGAGTAGGGGCGGCGGGCGGCGCGATCTCGGCCGCGATCCCGAGGGTGACCGCGGCGCCGGCGGCGACCGCGACGCCCGAGCGCGACCGCGACGTCGACCCCGACCTCGACCTCGACCTCGACCCCGACCCCGACCCTCGCCCCCGACCCCGACCCTCGCCCCCGACCCCGACCTCGCCCCCGACCCCGACCTCGACCGCGACGACGACCGCGACGTGGACCGCGACGCCGACGGCGACCGCGACCGCGACCGCGACGCTCGGTTCGCGAGCGCGACCCTCGGCGCTGACTGCAGCCGCACCGCGACACGCAGCGGCGCGACCGTCGTGCGTTCGTGGGACGCCGCGCGCGGGCGTGGGGCCGTAGTCTTGACACCGCGTCTGCCCCCCGGTCGAATCACGACCGGTGCAGGAAGCGGGGGTCCCCATGTCCGTCGTCCGCCTCGCCGTCGTGTCCGCCGCGATCGCCCTCGTCGCCTGCGCGGGAGGGAAGGCGGGGCCGCCGCCCTCCGCGAGCGCGGCGCCGGCCGCGGCGGCCGTCGTCGAGACGCCCGCGCCCGTCGCGGCGACACCGGCGGCGCCGCCGGCGACGGGGCTCGAGCTCCGGGTCGAGCCGCCGAGCGCCGAGGTGCTCGTGGACGGCGAGGCGCGCGGCGTCGTGTCCGACCTCGCGTCCGGCGTGCTCGGGCTCGCCCCCGGCATCTACCAGGTGAGCCTCCAGGCCGCCGGGTACGTCACCTGGCGCGCCGAGGTCGCGGTCCGCTCGGGGCGAGAGCGGATCGAGGTCCGGCTCGCGCGCAAGGAGCCCGCCGCGCGATGAGCACCGGGGCGTTCCGGATCGCCGCGCTGCGGGTCAAGCTCCCCTGCGACGACGAGAAGGACTTCTGGGCGCGGCTCGCGGATGGGATCGCGGAGAAGGGCCTGCGCGTTCCCACGCCGAATCTCCGCCCGGTCGGCACGCGCGTCCGCGTCATCCTGGAGTTCCGGAGCGCGCAGACGGTGGCGGGGGAGGGGATCGTGGACGCCCACGTCGAGGGCCCGCGCCCCGCGATGAACGTCCGGATCGTGAAGTTCGAGCAGCGCCCCGGCACCGCCGTGCCCGCGGGCGCGCCGGCGCTGACGCCCGCGCCCACGCCCGCCATCACTCCGCTCCCGCTGGAGACGCCCGTCCCCGCCGTGCCGGCCGCGACGGCGGCGCGGGCGGAGACGCCCGCCCCCGCGAAGACGCCGGTGACGCCGGGGCCCGTGGTGACGCCCGCGCCCGGCGCGAAGGCCGCGGCGGCGGAGACGCCCGCGCCGGCGAGGACGCCGGTGACGCCAGGGCCCGTGGTGACGCCCGCGCTCGCCGCGAAGCCAGCGCCGGCGGCGACGCCCGCGCCGGCGAGGACGCCGGTGACGCCCGGCCCCGCGGTGACCCCCGCGCCCGCCCCGAACGCCGCGCCGGCGGCGACGCCCGCGCCGGCGGGGCCTGTCTCGCCTGTTCCGCCCGCTCCGCGCGCGGCGGCGACGCGGCCGATCAAGGAGGCGCCGCCGTTCGACCCGACCGCGTTCGACCCGGCCGCGTTCGACCCGGCCGCGTTCGACCCGGCGGCCCTCGTTGCCGTGCCCCCGGCGCCGCCGCCCGAGACGTCCTTCGAGTCGCTGTTCGACGACGAGCGGGTCGAGGCGGCCGCGGCCGGTCCCGCGCCGGCGCTCCAGGCCTCGGCCGCGGCAGCGCCGCGCCCGCCCGCGCCCGGCACCGACGCGCTCGAGCTGCTCTACGACGAGGCGGAGCCGGACCCTGAGCCAACTCCGCAGCCGCGACCGGCCGCGGCCGCGCCGCCGCGAAGGCACGCGCGCCTGCCGGCGGCGTCGAGCCGGACGGCCCTCGCCGCCGTCGCGGCCGCGGTCGTGCTCGGGCTCGGCATGCTGGCCTGGGCCGTCGCGCGCCGCTCCGCGCGGCCGCCCGCGGCGCCGGCGCCGGCGCAGGCGCTGCCGCCGTCCCCGGACGCCTCGTCGTCGGCCCGTGTCGAGGCCGCGGATCGGAGCCTCTCGGACGGCCGGCTCGGCGGACCCGGCGGCGCGCTCGAGCATCTGCTCGCGGCGAAGGCGCTCGCGCCCGACGACCCGCGCGTGAAGGAGCGGCTCGCGCTGCTCGCCGACACGCTCGAGAAGCTCGGCGGCCGAGCGCTGGAGCGCGGGGACGCGCCGGAGGCCCGCGTCCACCTTTCGGCCGCGCAGCAGGCGGCGCCCGACCGTCCGAGCATCGCGGCGAAGCTCGACGCGCTCGCGAAGCTCCCTCCCGACGGGCACACGCCGCGCGCGCGGGAGAGCGGCGAGCCCGGGCGGTAGGGCGGCCGGCCGCGCCGCGACGCCCGTCGCGACCGAGGGCGGGGTGGGGGCTCGCGGTCGGGGGTCGGGGTCGGGGTCCGGGTCGGGATAGACGTCGAGGTCGGGGTCGGGGTCGGGTCGGGGCGGGGACGAGGTCGAGGTCGGGGTCGGGGTCGGGGTCGCGGTCCGGGTCGAGGGTCGGGGTCGCGGTCGCGGTCCGGGTCGAGGGGTCGGGGTCGGGGTCGAGGTCGAGGTCGAGGTCGAGGTCGAGGTCGGGGTCGCGGTCCGGGTCGGGGTCGTGGTCGGGGTCCGGGTCGGGGTAGGGGTCGCGGTCGAGCTCGAGGTTCGCGGTCGCGGTGCGGGTCCCTGTTCCGCGTCGAGGTCGCAATCGGCGTGCTCTGCGGCCTCGCCCGCGCGATCGCGCCTCCCCGGCTCGCGGTTCTTTACGCCCCCGCCGGCGGCGGTATCCTCGCCTCCATGCGCCGCCTCCTCGCCGTCGCCGCCGTGGTCGCGTTCGCCGCGTGCAAGAGGTCGGAGCCGCCGCCGCCGCCGCCAGCCGCCGACGCGGAGCAGGCCGCGCGCAGCCTCGCCGCGATCGTCGCCTCGGGCGCGGTCGTCCAGGGCGACGTGCAGGTCCGGCGCGCGGGCCAGCCCGAGTGGACGGCCGTCGCCACCGGCGCGGTGTTCCGCGCCGGAGACGTGGTGAGGACCGGCCCGGGCGCGTTCGCGCGGATCGAGTTCCTGGCGGGCGGCGGGCTCGAGCTCGAGCCCGAGGCGGAGGTGCTGATCGACGTCGTCGCCCCGGCGGCGCCGGGCGCCGCCGGCGCGCCCGCCCCGGAGAGCCGCGTGTCGGTCGAGCGCGGCGTGGTGCGCGGGTTCATGCCCGCGACGGCGGACGCCGCCCCCATCGTGCTGCGCACCGCCGAGGGCAGGGACGTCCGGCTCGCCGCGACGCCAGGGGAGAAGCCGGTGAAGGTCCGCCTCACGCGCGGCGCCGCGGGGACCGAGGTCGCGGTCACCTCCGGCGAGGTCCGCATCTCCGGCTCCGCCGGCGCGACGACGCTCCGCTCCGGTCAGGTGACCGACGTGAAGGCCGACGGGGCCGGCGACATCGTCGAGCTGCTCGAGTTCCCAGCGAGCGTCGAGCCCGGCATCGACGCGCGCTTCCGGTGGGAGCCGCAGCTCCCGATCCGGCTCGCCTGGCGCGGCGTGGCGGCCGCGTCGGGCTACCGCGTCCAGGTCGCTCGCGACCTCGCGTTCCAGTCGGTCGAGCAGGCGTTCGAGACGGAAGGCACGGAGGCGACGTTCGTGCCGCGCGGCGAGGGCCTCTACGCCTGGCGCGTCGCGTCGCGGGACGCGGCGCGGCGCCTGGGCGAGTACGGCTTCGCGCGCCGCATCTACCTCGAGAAGGAGCAGCCGAAGGACCTCCTCGTCGGCCCGGCCGACGGGCACACCATCCGGTTCGCCGACCAGCTGCCGCCGATCGAGTTCACGTGGCAGTCCTCCGCGAACGCCGCGGCGTACCGGCTCGTCGTCGCGCGCGGGCCGGACCTGTTCGGGCAGAAGGTGATGGAGCTCGAGACCTCCGGCCAGCGGCTCGAGATCGTCGCGCTCGAGTCGGGGACGTACTACTGGGGCGTCTACGTGAAGGACCTGCGCGCCCCGCAGCCCATCTTCGTGAAGCCGCGGCAGCTCGTCCTGCAGAAGGTCGCGAAGCCGAAGGTGACGGTGCCGAAGGCGATCCGGGAGTGGGGGAAGTAACGCGGCCGGGCGCCGCGTTCGTCCGAGCGAGGAGGGCGCGAGGAGCGGGCCAACACGCCTGGCGCCGCGACGAGCGCCCGGCCCGGAGACGGGAGCGGCCCTACAGCGGCGTGTACACGATCGGCTGACGCGCGAGGATGAACCGCTCGATCGCGTCGATCGCCCAGCCCGGGATCCCGTGCAGGCGGACGCCGCAGCCGGTCGGCTGCCGGCCGATCGTGGCGCTCTTCTCCCGGACGAACGCGACCTCGCCCTCGAGGTCCAGCTTGCGGCCGTCGGCGAGGCCGAGCCGGACCTGGAGCCTCGTCCCGACCGGCGGCGGCACGGCGGTGGCGATGAACACGCCCCCGGAGTCCATCCGGCGGGTCTGCCCCACGTAGAAGTTGTGCTCGGAGACGAGGCTCACGTTCACCTCGACGCGGGTCGGGACCGGCCGGGCCTTCGGCTCGTCCACGAGCTCCTCGTCGATGAGCGCCATGAGGTCCGCCGTGGCGTCGCGGGCGCGCGGCGCCGGCCGCGGATCCGGCCGCGAGGGCGCGCCTTCCGCGCCGGGGCCGGCGGCTCCGGGCGGCACCGGCGGGATCCCGCCGCCGACGAGCCCGGTCCCCACGCTCCGCTCGACGACGACGAGCGGCTTCGAGAGGACGTCCGAGCGCGCCAGCGCGCGCTCGGCGCCGGCGACGGCGGCGAGCGGCTCCACCACCTCGCGCGACGGCGCGACCATCACGACCCGGACGCCGACCTTCGCCGCGTTCTGCGCCATCGTGAGCGCCGCGCCCCACGTCCCGTCCGGCGCGGCGGGGAGCAGCAGGACGATGACGTGCGGCGCCACGGCGCGCGCGATCGCCTCCACCTCGTGGGGACCGGGGGCGCAGAACACGGCGAAGCCCGCCCGCTCGAGGTGCAGGTGAAGCGCGATCGAGACGTCGGCGTCCTGGCCCACCACGAGAACGCGCGACGCCGAGGTGGCGCCGACCGGGCTCACGCGGAGCGGCCTCCCGTCTCCATCATGATCCGGCGCTCCAGATCGGCGCGGTTCGTCGCGTTCGCGAGCGCCGAGTCGAGGGAGATCCGCTTCGTCTCGTGCAGCCGGTAGAGGTACTGGTCGAAGCTGTGCATGCCGAGGTCGGACCCGGCGTTCTCCATGTACCCCTTCAGCTCGCTGATCTTCGAGCCGTCGCGGATGAGCTCGCGGACGCTGGAGGTCGCGAGCAGCGCCTCGACCGCCGGGATCAGGCCGGTCGCGTCGGCCCGCATGAGGAGTCGCAGCGCGATCACCGCCTGCAGGTTGTCGGCGAGGCGGGCCCGCACGTTGTCCTGCTCCTCCGCCGGGAACAGGCCGACGAGGCGCCCGACCGCGCGCGGCACGTCCGGCGTGTGGAGCGAGGTGATGACGAGGTGCCCGGTCTCCGCGGCCTTGAGGCAGATGTCCGCCGCCTCGCGGTCGCGCAGCTCGCCGACCATGATGATGTCGGGGTCCTGGCGGAGCGCGGCGCGGAGCGCGTCGGAGTAGCTCGCGGTGTCGGAACCGACCTCGCGCTGGATGACGAGCCCCTTCCCGCCCGCGAAGATGAACTCGATCGGGTCCTCGACCGTGACGACGTGGAGGCGCTCCTGCCGGATGATGTAGTCGATGAGGGCGGCGATCGTGGTGGACTTGCCGTTGCCCGTGGCGCCGGTGACGCACACCAGGCCGCGCCGCGCCTCCGCGATGGTCTTGATGACCGGCGGCAGGTTGAGGGTCTCGAAGTCGGGGATCTGGAACGGGATCGTCCGCATCACCGCGCCCCAGCTCCCGCGCTGCTTGAAGATCGAGGCGCGGAACCGCGAGACGCCGGGGAGCGAGTAGCTCCGGTCCACCTCGCGGAAATCGAGCGGCGTGAACCCGGACCCGGGCGCCTGCAGCACGAAGTTGGCGATCGCCTCGGTGTCGGCGTGCGTGAGCGGCGGGTACTTCGCCGCGAGCAGCTCGCCGAAGACGCGGTACGTCGGCGGGTAGCCCACCTCGAAGTGGACGTCGCTCGCCTGCCGCTTCACCGCGAGCTGCAGGAACGAATGGAACATCTCCTCGCTGAGCGGACCCTG
>DASSSJ010000016.1:0-62173 GCA_035708485.1 Anaeromyxobacter sp.
GCCGCCCGCGCGGCGCCCGCCGGCGAGGCGCCGGAGCGCTGAAGGCGGGCCGCGCGGCCGCGCGCGTTCGGTTATCTTCCGCCTCCCGATGACGGACCTCCTCGCCGACCTCAACGACGCGCAGCGCGAGGCCGTCCTGCACCGGACGGGCCCGCTCCTCGTGCTCGCGGGCGCGGGCTCGGGGAAGACCCGCGTCATCGTCCACCGCATCGCCCGGCTCGTGCGCGACGAGGGGATCGTGCCGTGGCGCATCCTCGCCGTGACCTTCACGAACAAGGCCGCGGGCGAGATGCGCGACCGGCTCGCCGCGCTCCTCGGCCTCGACGCGAACGAGCTCTGGGTCCAGACCTTCCACGCCTTCGGCGCGCGGTTCCTGCGGCGCGAGGCGGCGCGCGCGGGGCTCTCGCCCTCGTTCCCCATCTACGACGACGCCGACCAGCTCCGGCTCGTGAAGGGGATCCTCGCCGAGCTCGGCGCCGACGAGGGCGAGACGCTCACCGCGCGCCAGGCGCTCTCGCGGATCGACCAGTGGAAGGGGGTCGCGCTCCGTCCCGGCGAGCTCGCCGTCGGGGACTACGACGTCGAGGGGCAGCTCGCGCGCGCCGTCTACGAGCGCTACGAGGCGGCGCTCGCGCGCGCCGGCGCGGCGGACTTCGGCGACCTCCTCATGCGCCCGGTGCGGCTCCTCGAGGAGGACGACCGGCTCCGCCGCCGCTGGTCCGAGCGGTTCGAGCACGTCCTCGTGGACGAGTTCCAGGACACGAACCCGGTGCAGTACCGGCTCCTCCGGCTCCTCTCCGGCACGCGCGGGAACGTCTGCGTGGTCGGCGACGACGACCAGGCGATCTACCGCTGGCGCGGCGCGGACGTGGAGAACATCCTCGGCTTCGACCGGGACTTCCCGGGCACGCGCGTCGTGAAGCTGGAGCGGAACTACCGCTCGACGCGGAACGTCCTCGACGCCGCGCACGCCGTCATCGCGCGGGCGACCCGCCGCCGCGAGAAGCGCCTGTGGACCGAGCGGGACGCGGGGGCGCCGCTCGCGCTCGTGGTCGGCCAGGACGAGCACGACGAGGCGGAGCGGGTCGGCTCGCTCGTGCAGGCGGAGCGCGCGCGCGGGACGCCGGGCGAGGAGATCGCGATCCTCTACCGCACGAACGCGCAGTCGCGGCCGCTCGAGGCCGCGCTCCGGGCCGCGCGCGTGCCGTACGTGATCGTGCGCGGCACGAGCTTCTACGAGCGCGCCGAGGTGAAGGACGCGGCTGCGTACCTGCGGCTCGCGCTCGAGCCGCGGAGCGACCTCGACCTCGAGCGGATCGTGAACACGCCGCCGCGCGGGATCGGCGACCGGACGGTGGAGCGCCTGCGCGCCCACGCCCGCCAGCGCGGCGTGTCGCTCTACGACGCCCTCGCCGAGGTGGACGCCATCGAGGGGCTGAAGCCCCAGGCCCGCCGCGCCCTCGGCGCGCTGCGCGAGACGCTCGCGGGGCTCGCCCGCGACGTCCCCGCCCTCGACGCGGGGGTCGCCGTCCAGGAGGCGATCACGCGCAGCGGCCTCCTCCCCCACCTCGAGAAGGCGCACACCGACGAGGCGGCGGAGCGCGCGGAGAACCTCCTCGAGCTCGTCGCGGCCGCCCGCGAGCTCGACGAGGCGATGGCCGGGGCGCCGCCGCCGCGCGATCCGGAGGAGCCCGTGCCGCCGCCGCTCGCGCGTTTCCTCGAGCAGATCGCGCTCCTCGGAGAGGCCGACGCCGCGACGCCGGAGGGGCGCGTCGCGCTCATGACGCTCCACGCCGCCAAGGGGCTCGAGTTCACCGCGGTGTTCCTCACCGGGATGGAGGAGGGGACGTTCCCGCGCGAGCCGTGGGGCGAGCTGACCGCGGGCGAGGCCGCCGCGGAGCACGACGAGGAGCGAAGGCTCTGCTACGTCGGGATGACGCGCGCGAAGCAGCGGCTCACCCTCTCGCTCGCGCGCCGCCGGATGGGGTTCTCCGAGGGCGGGCCGTCGTTCCGGCCGATGGAGCCGTCCCGCTTCCTCACCGACCTCCCGCCGGCGCTCTTCGGCGAGGCCGTCGCGCGCGAGGTGCGCGCCCGGGAGGCGCGCGCCGCGCCGCGGCCGCCGCCGCAGGCCCGCGGTCCCGTCGTGCGCCGCCACCCGGGCGCGCTCCCCGGCGAGCCGCACATCGAGCTCGACGGCGAGGCCGCGCCCGCGCCGCGGCTCGCGGCCGCGCCCGCCCGGCGCGGCGGCGGGGGCGAGCCGGTCGTGGACTACGCGTTCGACCAGCGGCCGGAGGCCGCCGCCCGCGGCCTCGCCCGCGGCGACCGGGTCCTGCACGCGTCGTTCGGAGAGGGCGTCGTCCTCTCCTGCGAGGGCGCGGGGCGCGAGGCGAAGGCGTGGGTACGCTTCGACTCCATCGGGGACAAGCTCGTGCTGGCGCGCTTCCTCCGCGCGGCGGGGTGACGCCCGTGGAGCCCGGGACCGTCCTGCTCGAGTTCGACGGGGTGGCGCCGGGGCCGCTCGCCTTCGCGGCCCCGCGCCGGGTGATCGCCGCCGCGGCGCTCGCCGACGTCCGGCCCGCGCTCGCCGCCGTCGAGGCGGAGGTCGCCGCGGGGAGCTGGGCCGCGGGGTACGTCGCCTACGAGGCGGCGCCCGCGCTCGACGCCGCGCTCGGCGCGCGGCCGCCCGGGGCGGGGCCGCTCGCCTGGTTCGGGATCTACGGCGGGCCCGCGGGCGGCGCGCCGGAGCCGCGCGGCGACGCCGCGCTCGGCCCGCTCGTCCCGGACGTGGACCGGCGCGGCCACGCCGCCTCCGTCGCGCGGATCCGGGAGGCGATCGCGCGCGGCGACGTGTACCAGGTGAACCACACGTTCCGGCTGCGCGGCCCCTTCGCGGGGGATCCGCTCGCGCTGTACCGGCGCCTGCGCGCGGCGCAGGGCGGCGGGCTCGGCGCGGTCGTGTGCACCGGCGACCGCGCGATCGTCTCCGCCTCGCCCGAGCTCTTCCTCGAGCGCCGCGGCGCGCTCGTCCGCGCGCGGCCGATGAAGGGGACCGCCCGGCGCGGGCGCTTCCCGGCGGAGGACGACCGCGCCGCCGCGGCGCTCGCCGCCTCCGAGAAGGACCGCGCCGAGAACGTGATGATCGCGGACCTCCTCCGGAACGACCTCGGGCGCGTCGCGCGCACGGGCACGGTCCGGGTCGCGTCGCTCTTCGACGTGGAGCGCTGGCGGACCGTCCTCCAGCTCACCTCGACCGTCGAGGCGGAGCTCCGGCCGCGGACCTCGCTCGAGGAGCTCTTCGCCGCCGCGTTCCCGTGCGGCTCGGTGACCGGCGCGCCGAAGGCGGCGGCGACGCGGATCATCGCGGCCGAGGAGCGTTCGCCGCGCGGCGCGTACTGCGGCGCGATCGGCTGGGTCGCGCCCGGCGGAGGCGCCGCCTTCAACGTGGCCATCCGCACGGTCGAGCTGGACCTCGCGCGCGGCGAGGCGGTCGCCGGGATCGGCGGCGGCGTCACCTGGGGCTCCACCGCGCACGGCGAGCTGGACGAGGCGCTCGCCAAGGCCGCGTTCCTGACCGAGCGCGTCGATCCGTTCGAGCTCGTGGAGACGATGCGCCTCGAGGGAGGCGAGTATCCGCTCCTCGCGCGCCACCTCGCGCGACTCGCGGGGTCCGCCCGGTACTTCGGGTTCGCCCTCGACCTGCCGCGGGTGCGGCACGCGCTCGCCGGCGAGGCGGCGCGGGCGGCGGGGGAGGCGCGCCGCGTCCGGCTCCGCGTGGCGGCGGACGGCGCGGCGCGCGTGGAGAGCGCGCCCCTGCCGCCCGCGTCGCCGGAGCCGCTGCCGGTCGCGCTCGCCGCGACGCGCGTGTCGCGCCACGACCGCTTCCTCTTCCACAAGACGACGCGACGCGATCCGTACGACCGCGCGCGGGCGGAGCGCCCGGACGTGTTCGACGTGCTCCTCGCCAACGAGGAGGGGGAGCTGACCGAGTTCTGCATCGGGAACCTCGTGCTGGAGCTCGACGGCGAGCGGGTGACGCCCCCGCGCGACTGCGGCCTGCTCGCGGGGGTCTTCCGCGAAGGGCTCGTCGCCGCGGGCGAGGTGCGCGAGCGCCCCGTCCGGCGGGAGGAGCTCGCTCGCGCGACCCGCGCGTGGCTCGTGAACGCGGTCCGCGGGTGGGTCCCGGTGCGCCCCGTCCACCCCTGAGCGGGCCGCGCGCCGGGGACGGCCGGCGCGGGCGCGCGAGGCGTATGATCCCTCCATGTCCTCCGACGCCGCGGCGCCGTTTCCGGCCGTGACCGAGGCGCTCGTCCGCGCCCTCCCCAAGACCGACCTCCACTGCCACCTCGACGGGTCGCTGCGCCTCGAGACGATCCTCGACCTCGCGGAGCGCCAGGGCGTGCGGCTGCCCGCCGACACGCCGGATGGGCTCGCCCGCGCGATCCACATGGGAGAGACCTGCGCCTCGCTCGGGGACTACCTCGTGGCGTTCGACGTCACGCTCGCGGTGCTCCAGACGGAGGACGCGCTCTTCCGCGCCGCCCACGAGCTCGCCCTCGACTGCGCGGCGGAGAACGTGCGCTACCTCGAGGTGCGCTACTCGCCGCTCCTCCACACGCGGGGCGGCCTGAAGCCCACCACCATCGTCGACGCGGTGCTCGAGGGGCTGCGCCGCGCGAAGCGCGAGACCGGCATCAAGTCGAACGTGATCGTCTGCGGGATCCGCCAGATGGACCCGCAGACCTCGGTGCGCCTCGCGGAGCTCGCCGTCGCCTACAAGGGGAAGGGCGTCGTCGGGTTCGACCTCGCCGGCGCCGAGGAGGGGCACCCCGCCCGCCGCCACCGCGAGGCGGTGCAGCTCATCCTCGACAACAACGTGAACGTGACGATCCACGCCGGCGAGGCCTACGGCCCGGAGTCGATCGCGCAGGCGCTCCACTCCTGCGGCGCGCACCGGATCGGCCACGGCGTGCGGCTGCGCGAGAACGGCGACCTGCTCAACTACGTGAACGACCACCGCATCCCGCTCGAGCTGTGCCCGTCGTCCAACGTGCAGACGCGGTCGGTGGCGGGGTTCGAGAGCCACCCGCTCAAGTTCTACTTCGACTTCGGGCTGCGGGTGACCGTGAACACGGACAACCGGCTCATCACCGACACCACCGCGACGAAGGAGCTCCTGCTGGCGCACGAGCGGATGGGGTTCACGCTCGCCGACCTCTGCACCGTCCTCGTCCAGGGCTTCAAGAGCGCGTTCCTGCCGTTCCGCGAGAAGCAGGACCTGCTGCGCCGGGTGAACGCGGAGATCGCCGACGTGCTGGCGCGGTTCTCGGCGGTCGTTCCCGAACGGCGGCCGGCCGTCTAGACTCGCCGGCATGACGGCCCGGCTGCGCATCCGTTCCCCCGTCGGCGTCCTCTGCGTCGAGGCGGGCGACCAGGGCGTGTTCGGCCTGTCGTTCGCGGACCGCGGACCGTCGCGCGCCGGGCTCTCGGCGCGGGCGCGGGCGCACCTCGAGGCGACCGAGGAGGCGCTCGCGGCGTACTTCGCCGGGCGGCCGCCTCGCCCGCCGGTGCTGGACCTGCGCGGCTCGCCCTTCCAGCTCGCCGTCTGGAGCGCGCTCCGCGAGATCCCCTGGGGCGAGGTCCGCACCTACGGCGAGATCGCCGCGCTCCTCGGGCGCGCCGGCGGCGCGCGCGCGGTGGGCGCCGCGAACGGCCAGAACCCCGTCGCGATCCTGGTCCCGTGCCACCGCGTCGTGCAGGCCGGCGGGCGCCTCGGCGGGTTCGCGGCGGGGATCGAGGTGAAGCGCTGGCTCCTCGCGCACGAGGCCGCGCACGCTCCGGCGCTGCGATCGGGCTGACGACCCGCGCGAACGGGGAGCCCTCGTTGGGTGCCGGGCGCGATCGAGGTCGCGCGGCGCGGCGCGGTCCGCGCGCTCGGCCGACGGCGGACGCCTGCTTCCTTGATCCACCTCCGGCGGGTGCATAGCATCGGGGAATCCCACCCACACCGGGAGTCGACGAATGGCCGCCGCGAAGCTCCTCGCGATGATCCTCGCCGGCGGCGAGGGTCGCCGCCTCGATCCGCTGACGCGCGAGCGGGCGAAGCCGGCCGTCCCCTTCGGCGGTCGCTACCGCATCATCGACTTCGTCCTGTCGAACTTCGCGAACTCGGGCATCCTCAAGATGAAGGTGCTCGTGCAGTACAAGTCCGAGTCGCTGAACGCCCACATCCAGCGCGGCTGGCGGCTCACCTCGCTCATCGACCAGTACGTCGAGATCGTCCCCGCCCAGATGCGGGTCGGGCCGAAGTGGTTCGAGGGCTCCGCCGACGCCATCTACCAGAACCTCAACATCATCACCGACGAGGAGCCGGAGCACACCTTCGTGTTCGGCGCCGACCACGTCTACCGGATGGACGTGCGGCAGATGCTGGAGGTCCACCTCGCCAAGAAGGCCGACCTCACCGTGGCGGCCATCCCGATCCCGGTCGCCGAGGCGAGCGAGTTCGGGATCATCGAGGTGGACCCGGAGGGCCGGATGATCGGCTTCGTCGAGAAGCCGAAGTCCGGCGCGAGGACGGTGCCCGGAGACCCCACCCGCTGCCTCGCCTCGATGGGGAACTACATCTTCACGACCGACGCGCTCGTGCAGGAGATCGTGCGCGACGCCGGCGATCCGGCGAGCGCGCACGACTTCGGCAAGTCGATCGTCGCCTCGATGTACGAGCGCAAGCGCGTCTTCGTGTACGACTTCGCGACCAACCACGTCCCCGGCCAGGGCGACAAGGAGCGCGGCTACTGGCGCGACGTGGGGAGCCTCGACGCCTACTACCAGGCCAACATGGACCTCGTCGAGGTGGACCCGGTCTTCTCGCTCTACAACGACCACTGGCCGATCTACACCATCCGTCACAACCAGCCGCCGGTGAAGTTCGTCTTCAACAACGAGAAGGAGCACCGCGTCGGGCGCGCGACGGACTCGCTCGTGTCGGAGGGGTGCATCATCTCCGGCGGCCAGGTCCACCGCTCGATCCTCTCGCCGAAGGTGCGCGTGAACAGCTACTCGTACGTCGAGGGATCGATCCTCTTCGAGAACGTGAACATCGGGCGCCACTCCAAGATCCGCCGGGCGATCATCGACAAGCACGTCGACATCCCGCCGCACAGCGAGATCGGCTACGATCTCGAGCGCGACGCGAAGCGCTTCCACGTCACCGAGAGCGGCATCGTGGTGATCCCGAAGGGGATGCGGGTCGAGCCGGCGCGCCAGGGCTGACGCTTCTACGAGCGCGTCGCCGACTCGACGAGCCGCTCCGCCTTGGCGAAGGCGACCTGGAGATCGACGGGCTTCTCCATCACGTCCCAGGCGCCGAGCTCGAGGAGGAGGTCGCGCAGGTTCTGGTCGCCCCCGAACGCCGAGACCACGAGCACCGGGATCCGAGCCGTCTTCGGGTTCGCCTTCAGCTCGCGCAGCACGTCGCGACCGTCGAGCTTCGGCATCGAGACGTCGAGCATGATGAGGTCCGGGAGCTCGGCCGTCGCCGTGACGAGCGTCTCCGCCCCGTCCTTCGCGACCAGGACCGAATGCCCCCGGCTCGCCGCGTAGGCCTCGTACAGGCGCGCGAGCGCGCCGTCGTCCTCGGCGACCAGGATGCGCAGGGAGGCGGCCGGGACAGGCACGGTGCGAGAGCATACGCCTCGCGTCGCGCGGCGCCAAACGGGATCGTGCGACCCCGCCGCCGCGCCGGCGGTCAGCGGCTCCACCAGTGGCTCCACTTGACCAGGATCGCGTCCGTGATCGGCCCGGTCCCGAGCTCCCAGGGCCGGAGCGTCCGCGGGGCGGGCCCGCCCCCGTCCCACTCCGGCTCGCGCTGGGCCCGCGTGTACACGAGGAAGAACGTCGAGCCGAGCCGGTACTCCCAGCGGAGCACCGCGTTCACGGACAGCGCGCCGCTGCGGAACTCCGGGTCGCCGAGCGCGGCGAACGCGGGATCGCCGCCGCCGGGGCGATCCCGCGGCTTCAGGTCGGAGGAGCGCACGACGCCGTCCCGCGCCGCGGCCTGCCAGAAGGCGCCGTACCGGCCGTACGACGTGAAGAGCTGCGCGTAGGCCTGGAGCGTCAGCCTGCGGGTGAGGACCACCGCCTGGCGCAGCGTGATCGAGAGCGCGGGCGCGGTCAGGTCCGCGAACAGGTGGCTCGGCTCGCCGGTCGCCGGATCCGGCTGCGAGTCCACCCACCGCGCCCGCCAGGCGTTCCACTCGAGGCGCGCGTCGACGCGCGTCTCGAGCCGCGCGTGAGGGCGCAGGACGAACCTGCCGACCGCGCCCGCGTACCGGAGCGGCGCGAGGGGGCCCTGGCGGAGCGCCCGCCCCGCGCCGACGCCGGCGTCCACGAAGAGCGGTCGCGAGACGTCGGACGAGAGCCAGCACTCGCCCCAGATCGCGGCGGGGCGTTCGAGCGCGACCCCGGCCTGGTCGATCTCGCGGACGTCCCAGCGCGGCGCGTCCAGCACGGCGTTGCAGCCGAACCAGTGGAAGCTCCGGAGCTGGAACTCGGAGATGAACCAGGCCTGGCCGCCGCGGCGCAGCCCGCGGCCGTCCGTCGTCCACCGGCCCTCCGCGCCCACCTGGAGCGCGTAGCCGTGGAACGGCCCGCCGCCCTTCGGCCGCACGTAGCGCACGAGCGCGCGCCCGAGCTGCTCGTTCTGCGTCCGCAGGTAGCCCGCCGCGTTCAGCTCGAGCTTCGGCGACTGGTACTCCCACTGAAGCTCCCACCGCCACGGCTCGCCCCCCTGCCGCCCCGCGGCGGCGAGCGCCCCCACCCCGAGGTCGCCGCGGGCGAGCGCGGTGCCGTCGGGGAGCGTCCGCACCGGCGGCCCGCCGAGCGACTGCGAGCCGACCACCTGGCCCAGCGCGAACCACTCGCCGTCCCGCGTGCGGAGGCTAAAGTCCGCCGCGGCGGCGTTGCCGGCGAGCGCGTCGCAGCGGAGCGGGCGGGCGGCGGCGGCGTCCCCGGGGGCCGGGAGGTCCGCCAGGGGGAGCCGGTCCGCCTCCGCCGGCGTGCACGCGGGCCCCACGGGCAGCGTGGAGGTCGCCGTCGCGCCGAGCGCCGCCTGCGGCGTCGGGCGCCACCGCACGACCCCGGCGGCGAAGTTGCGGGAGGCGGGGGCGAGGGTGGGGAGCGCGGAGGCCGGCCCGAACCGGAGCGGCTGCGCCGGCTCGAAGCGGAAGGCACGCGGCGGATCGTCCTCCATCCCGCCCGCGCCCGCGCCCGCGACGAACGCCTCGACGACGCCCACCTGCACGTCGCGCGACGCCTTCCCCGAGAGCTTCGCCGCGCCGAGGATCGGCGCGTCGAGGCCGATGCGCCGCGAGTAGAAGAGCTGCTGCGTGGAGGGGCGACCCGGCGGCGCGACCGGCTGGAAGAGGTCCATCCCCTGCGTGAAGAAGGGCCGCTTCTCCGGGAAGAACGCCTCGAAGGTGGAGAGGTTCTGGATGATCTCGTCCGCCTCGACCTGGCCGAAGTCGGGGTTCAGCGTCGCCTGGAGCGTGAGGCCGCGCCCGACGGACGTGCGGAGGTCGAGCCCCACGTCGCCGGCCGGCTCGGCGACGCGCGGCCGCGGCGGATCGCCGTCGGTCGCGCGCGGACGGAGCGAGGCCCGCGCGGCGACGTACGGCAGCAGCTCGAACGCCCGCACCGGCTTCAGTCCTTCGAGACCGACGAGCTCGCCGAGCCGCGCGACCTGGCCGCGCGCGCTCCGCGGGATGAGGACGGAGAGGTCCGTCTCGTGCCTGCGCGGGATGACGCGCTTCACGCCGAAGCCGAAGGTGAGGCCGGGCCGGTCGGAGAAGCGCAGCACCGAGAGCGGGATGACCAGCTCCGCGGACCAGCCGTCCGGGACCGCCGCGGCCGCGCCGTCCCACACCGCGTCCCAGTCGGCGCTGAACTGATCGTCCTGGAAGAGCAGGCCGTCCGTCTGGACGCCGGCCGCGTTGAGCTCGAACACGAAGGCCGTGCGCCGGTCGTGCATCGAGTCGATGACGACGGTGACCGCGTCCGAGGGCGGCTGGCTGTCGCGGCGGCCGAGCGTGCGGTTCACCTCGCCGGACCTCCCGTCGTGCGCGAGGATGCCGACGTAGAGGGCCCGGTCGTCGTAGAGCACGCGCACCTCGGTCCGCTCCGAGGGCGGGGCGCCTTCCTCCGGGAACTGCTGGACGAAGCCGTCGTGGACGGGGGCGGCGTCCCAACCGGGTTCCTCGAGGCGCCCGTCGAGGACGATCTCGCCCGAGCGCCGCGCGGCGACCACGGGGTCACCCGGCGCGGCGGCGAGGCCCGCGCGCGGCGCGAGCGCGAACACGGCCAGCGCGACGGTGGCGATCCGGCGCCGCATGCGGGGCGCGGTCTCCTACGCGCGCGGGTGCGGCCGTATTTCGCGCCCGCGGCGCGACGCGGGGCGTGACGGGCGGCGGCCCGGGGTTTATAACGCGGGCCGCCATGACGCCGAGAACCGCAGCGCTCGCCCTGCTCCTCGCCCTGTCGCCGCTCGCGCCTCGCGCGCAGGCGCCCGCGCCGCCGGCCTCTGCCGCGGCCGCGCCGCGCGCGCAGACCGACCGCCTTCTCCCGTACGAGATGTCCAGGCTCCCGAACGGGCTCACGGTCATCGTGCACGAGGATCGCTCGAACCCGATCGTGGGCGTTCACGTCGAGTACAACGTGGGGTCCAAGGACGAGAAGCCCGGTCGCACGGGGTTCGCCCACCTGTTCGAGCACCTCATGTTCCAGGGCTCGCAGCACCTCCCCAAGGGCGAGGCGGATCGGCTCGTGGACGCCGCGGGCGGCGACACGAACGGCGGAACCTCGGAGGACTCGACCCAGTACTGGGAGCAGGTCCCCTCGAACGCGCTCGAGCAGATGCTCTTCATCGAGTCGGACCGGATGGGCTTCCTCCTGCCCACCCTCACGCAGGAGAAGCTCGACAACCAGCGGGAGGTGGTCCGCAACGAGCGGCGCCAGAACTACGAGATGCGCCCCTACGGGCTCGCGATGGTGACGCTGCGCGAGCACCTCTGGAACTCGGAGTTCCCCTACCACTGGCTCCCCATCGGCTCGCACGAGGACCTCCAGGCCGCGACGCTCGACGACGTGAAGGAGTTCTTCACGCGCTTCTACGGCCCGGAGAACGCGGTGCTCGCGATCGCCGGCGACGTGGAGCCCGCGCGGGCGCGCGCCCTCGCGGAGCGGTGGTTCGGGGCGCTCCCCGGCAAGGCGGCGCCCGTGCACCAGAAGCCCGAGCCCGTGCCGCTCTCCGCCGAGAAGCGCGTCGGCATGGACGACGCCGTCCAGCTGCCCCGCGTCTACGTCGCCTGGCAGACGCCGAAGCTGCTCGCGCCGGGCGACGCGGCGCTGGACCTCGTCGGCCAGGTGCTCTCCAGCGGGAAGAGCGCCCGGCTCGTGAAGCGGCTCGTCATGGACGAGCGCATCGCGCAGGACGTCATGGCGGTGCAGGACAGCGGCACGCTCGCCTCGACCTTCCTCGTCGTGGCGACGCCGAAGCCCGGCGTCCCCATCGCGCGCATCGAGAAGGAGATCGACGAGGAGATCGCGCGCCTCGCCGCCGCGCCGCCGACCGAGGAGGAGGTGCAGCGCGCGAAGAACAAGATCGAGGCGGGCGCGATCTTCGGCCTCGAGCCGGTGGGCGGGTTCGGCGGGCGCGCCGCGACGCTCGCGGAGTACTACCTGCGGACCGGCGACCCCGGGTACCTCGAGCAGGACCTCGAGCGGTACCGGCGCGTCACCGCCGCCGAGGTCTCGGAGGCCGCGCGCCGGTACCTGCGCAAGGACGCCCGCGTCGTCCTCACCGTCACGCCGCGCGCCCCGGGACGGAACGCCGCCACCCCGGCGCCCGCGCCCGGGCACGCCGCGCCCGCGAAGGGGGAGAGCCGATGAGCCGCCGCGTCCTCGCCGTCCTCGCCGCCGCCGCGCTCGGCGCCTGCGCCGGCCCGCGGAGCGCCACGCCGCCCGCGCCTGCTGCCCCGGCCCCCGCCGCGCAGGCCCCCGCCCCGGCGCCGCCCGCGTCCGCGGCGCCGGCCGCGGCCGGACCCGACCGCTCCACGGTCCCGGAGAACGGGCCCGCGCCGGAGCTGCGGCTCCCGGAGCAGAAGCACTTCGCGCTCTCGAACGGCCTCCGGGTCCGGCTCGTCGAGTACCGGCGGCTGCCGATCGTCGCGCTCAACATGGTCCTCGACGCGGGCGGCGCGCGCGACCCCGCCAGGCTGCCCGGGCTCGCGAGCTTCACCGCCGCGATGCTGACGGAGGGCACGAGGACCCGCAGCGCGACCCGGATCTCCGACGAGGTCGGGTTCCTCGGCGCCTCGCTCTCGGCCGGCGCGAGCCCGGACGCCGCCTCGCTCGGCGGCGCGACGCTCGCGAAGCACCTCCCCGCGTTCCTCGAGGTCTTCGCGGACGTGGCGATGAGCCCGGCCTTCCCGAAGGCGGACTTCGCGCGCGTGCAGGACCAGCGCCTCGTGACCCTCCTCCAGCAGCGCGACCAGCCGCAGGCGCTCGCCTCGCGCGCGTTCGCGCCGGTGTTCTGGGGCGGGAAGAGCCCGTACGGCCACTACCTGCTCGGGACCGAGGAGGCCGTGAAGGCGACCGTGCCGAAGGACCTCGCCGCCTTCCACGAGCGCTACTGGCGCCCGGGGAACGCCGAGCTCGTCGTGGTCGGCGACGTCACCGAGGCCGACCTCCGGCCGCTCCTCGAGCGGACGCTCGGCAAGTGGAAGCCCGGCGTGAAGGTGACGCCGCTCGCCCCGGCGCCGGCCGCGGCGCCGAAGCGGACCGTGCTCCTCGAGAAGGCGGACGCCCCGCAGGCGTACCTCCTCATCGGCATGCCCGGCCTCCTCCGCTCGTCGGACGAGTTCGTCGCGGCCTCGGTCGCGTTCCAGGTGCTCGGCGGCGGCATGTCCTCGCGCCTGTTCCGCAACCTCCGCGAGGACAAGGGCTACACGTACGGCGTCTACGCGCGCGGCGACTCCCGCCGGCTCGCCGGCGTCTCCTTCGTCGTCGGCAGCGTCAAGGCCGACGTCACGGGCCCGGCGCTGAAGGAGCTCCTGAAGGAGATCGCGCTCTTGCGCGACGAGCCCGTCTCCCAGGCGGAGCTCGACGACGCGAAGAACGCGCTCGTCCTCGGCCTCCCCGCCGACTTCGCCGCCGCCGGGGCGATCGCCGGCCGGCTCGGCGAGCTCGCGATCTACGGGCTCCCCGACGACTACTGGAATCGCTACGCCGAGAACGTCCGCAAGGTGACGGCCGAGGACGTCCGGCGCTTCGCGGTCGAGCGGCTCGATCCGGCGCGGCTGACGCTCGTCATGGTCGCGAACCCCGCGGTGGTGAAGCCGCAGCTCGCCGAGCTGCCGCTCGGGCCCATCGAGGAGCGGCCGGCGCCGGTCGCCGGCGGCCCCGCGCCGGCCAAGGGCGCGCGCTGACGCGCCGGACCTCGCCGCGGCGCGCGGCCGCGCTGTCGGCCCCCTCGGCTACACTCGGCCGTCCGTCCGCCCACCGGGCGGGCGGGCGGTCCGATGGCCGAGCTGCAGAACGAGTTCACCTGGTCGAAGTCCCGGCACGAGAGGTTCTCGGAGTGCCGGCGCGCCTACTTCTTCACCTATTACGGCAGCTGGGGCGGCTGGGAGGCGCCGGCCGGCTCGCCGGTGCGCGAGCTGTACGTCCTGAAGAAGCTCTCGTCGCGGTGGCAGTGGGCGGGGTCGGTCGTCCACGGCGCGCTCAAGCAGGTGCTCTCGCGCGCGAGGGTGACGGGCGACGTCCTCCCCCTCGACAGGGTCCTCGAGCGCACCCGCGCGCGGGCGCGCGCGGAGTGGTCCGGCTCCCGCGAGAAGAGCTACTGGCGGGAGGCGTCGCGCATCGTGGGGCTCGTCGAGCACGAGTACGCGGAGGCGATCGCGGACGCGGAGTGGAAGCGGCTCTACGAGCAGGTGGTCGAGGGTTCCCTGCGCGCGTTCTACGCGAGCGAGGTGCTCGAGGAGATCCGGCGCACGCCGCGGCAGGACTGGCTCACGGTGGACGAGCTCGACTCCTGGGACTTCGAGGGGACGAAGATCTGGGTCGCCGTGGACTTCGCGCTCAAGGACCGCGACGGGCGCATCCACGTCCTCGACTGGAAGACCGGGAAGGAGCGCGGCGTCGACCACGTGCAGGTCGGGACGTACGCGCTCTACGCGCGGCACAAGTGGGGCATCCCGGTGGACGGCGTCGTGGGCGGCCTCGTCTACCTCGTCGGCGAGAACGGCTCCGCGGGCGAGCGGGTCTCGGTCGCCGCCGACCCGGCCACCCTGGACCGCTGCCGCGAGGAGATGCGCGCCTCGATCGGGGCGATGCGGGCGGCCCTCGACGATCCGGCGAGGAACGTGGCGCGCGAGGACGCCTTCCCGCGGCTCGACGACCACGGCGGCTGCCGGCGCTGCCCGTTCCGCAGGCCCTGCGGGCGGCTCTGAGCGGCGCCGGGGCGGGGCCGCCGCAGCCGCTTCGAGAGCAGGCGCGCGTCGAGCGCGAGGCCGCCGGGGAGCGGCACCCGGACGCGGCGGGCGCCGCGGAAGCCGGCCGCCTCGTAGAACGCGAGCGCGGAGCGCGCGGCGCGCACGCGAAGCCGGAGGACCCCGCGGCGCCGCGCGGCCCGCTCGAGGCGCGCGAGGAGCGCGGCGCCGACGCCGCGCCGCGCGGCGGCGGGGCGGACGAACACGGCGGTCACCTCGCTCCCCCGGAGCGCCCCGTACGCGACGACGCGGCCGGCGTCCTCGGCGAGGAGGTAGCGCTCGCCCCCGGCGGTCATCGCCCAGGCGTGGTAGAGCGACGGCAGCGAGGACCAGGCGGCGAGCTCGCGGGGCGGGTACGCGCCGCGGGCGAGCCCGCGGATCGCGGCGCGCATGACGCGGGCGATCGCGGGGGCGTCGGGGAGGCGCGCGGGGCGGATGCGGAGGGCGCCGGCGGCGGCTCCCTCCTCGCCGGCCCTCTCTCCGCCGCGCGGCGGACGTCCCCCGCTCGCGGGCCCTCTCCCCCCGCCGCGCGGGCGGAGAGGGGAGGCATCAAGCCTTCTCGTCCTTCTCGACGAGACCATAGCGCGTGAGCTTCTCGTAGAGCGTCGAGCGGTGGAGCCCGGCGAGCTCCGCGGCCTTGCCCACGCTGCCGCCCGCCTCCCGGAGGAGGTCCTCGAGGAACTTCCGCTCCCATCCGTCGCGCGCGCGGCGGTAGCGCCCCTCGGAGGCGGCCGCGGCGTCGTGCGGCTGCGGCGAGAGCTCGGGGGGGAGGTCGGGGAGGGTGACGGCGTCGCCGCGCGCGAGGAGCAGGCCGCGCTCGATCGCGTGCTCGAGCTCGCGGATGTTGCCGGGCCAGCCGTGGTCGAGGAGCGCCTTCATCGCGGCCGCGTCGGGCAGGAGCGGCGGCCGCGACAGGCGGAGCGCGTGCTTGCGCACGAAGTGCTCGACGAGGAGCGGGACGTCCTCGCGCCGCTCGCGGAGCGGCGGCAGCCGGACCGGGACGACGCGGAGCCGGAACCAGAGGTCCTCGCGGAACTTCCCGGCCTTGACGTTCCGCTGGAGGTCCTCGTTGGTCGCCGCGATCACGCGCACGTTCGCCTTGCGCGGCTTGCGGCTCCCCACCGGGACGTACTCGCCGTCCTGCAGGACGCGCAGGAGCTTCGGCTGGAGCGCCGGCTGGAGGAGGCCGATCTCGTCGAGGAAGAGCGTGCCGCCCTCCGCCTCGGCGAAGAAGCCGGGGCGCGCCTCGTCCGCGCCGGTGAAGGCGCCCTTCTCGTGCCCGAACAGCTCCGCCTCGGCGAGGTTCTCCGGGATGGCGCTCATGTTGAGCGGCACGTACGGCCCCGCCGCGCGGGAGGACATCGCGTGGGCGGCGCGCGCGAGGAGGTCCTTGCCGGTGCCCGACTCCCCCTCGATCAGGATCGGGACGTCGGACGGGGCGATCCGCTCGAGGATCGACACGACGTCCTTCATGGCCTGCGACTTCCCGACGATCCCCTGGACGGAGAACTCGCCGGAGAGGGCGCTCCGCAGCCGCGCGTTGTCGCGCACGATCCGGGCGTGCTCGACGGCGCGCACGACGACGATCTCGAGCTCCTCCGGCTCGAACGGCTTCTTCAGGTAGTCGAAGGCGCCCGCCTTCATCGCCTCGACCGCCGTCTCCACGGTGGCGAAGGCGGTGACGAGGATCACCGGGATCTCCGGCACCTTCGCCTTGAAGCGCCGGAGCCCCTCGATCCCGTCGATGCCGGGCATGCGCAGGTCCGTGACGATCGCGTCGAACTCGGCGCGGTCGAGGGCCGGCAGCGCCTCCGCGACCGTCCCGAAGTCGTACACCTCGCAGGAGCGCGCGAGCGCGCGCTTCATCATCTGCCGCGCGGAGTCGAGGTCGTCGACGACCATCAGCTTGGGCTTCTCGCTCACGCTCCCCCTCCCGTCCTGCGGGCGCCGGCGACCGCCACCGCGCTCGCCTCGCCGGCGGGCGCGGCGGGCAGCCGGATCCGGAAGGTGGCGCCCCGCCCGGGCGCGCTCTCCACCTCGACCGCGCCGTCGTGCGCCTCGGCCGCCTGGCGCACGATGGCGAGGCCGAGGCCGGTGCCGTTCGCCTTGGTGGTGAAGAAGGGCTCGAAGACGTGGGCGACGGTCTCCGCGTCCATGCCCGGGCCGTCGTCCTGGAACTCGACCGCGATCCCGGCGCCGTCCCGCCGCGCCCGGACCCGCAGGGTCCCGCCGCCGCGCTCCTGCATCGCGTGGATGGCGTTCACGCACAGGTTGAGGAAGGCCTGCCGGAGCAGCTCCGCGTCCGCGACGATCTCCGGGAGGCCGTCGTCGATCGCCACGCTGCGCTCCACCTTCGCCTGCGCGGCGGCCGGCCCCACGACCTCGACGGCCTCGCGGAGGATGGGGTCGACGGGCTGCGCGTGCGGCTGGACGGTGCGCGCCCGGGCGAACACCAGGAACCGCTCGATGAGCCCCGCGGCGCGGGTGACCTCGCGGCGGATCGCCTCGACGTCCGACCGGATGGGGGAGTCCTCCGGCAGCTCGCGCGAGGCGACCGAGCCGTAGCCGCGGATCACGTTCAGCGAGTTGCCGATCTCGTGGGCGAACCCGGCGGCGATGCCGCCGAGCGTGGCGAGCCGGTCGGCCCGCAGCACCTCGCGGGTCTTCTGCGCGACCCGGTCCTCGAGCTCGGCGATGAGCCGCTGGTTCTCGGCCCGGCGCTCCTCGAGCCGCGCGGACATGTGGTTGAACGCGCGGACCAGCTCCGCCAGCTCGCGGTCCTCCGGGGGCTCGAGCCGCACGCCGCGCTCCTCCGCGAGCGACTCGGCCGCCTCGGAGAGCCGGACGAGCGGCCGGGTCACCTGCCGGATGAAGATCGCGGTGAAGAGGTGGCCGAGCACGATCCAGAACGCCGCCACCAGGCTCGCGCCCCAGGCGAGGTTCCGCGCGTTGCCCACCACCTCCTCGTGGGAGAAGTCCACGTTCACGGCGCCCACCACCGCGCCGTCCCGGATCACGGGCGCGGAGGCGACGATGCCCTCCGGCTCGATGAGCCGCATGAACGCCTCGAGCGGGAGGTCCACGGTGTGGAACTCCGACGGCGGGACCCCCTCCGGGCACGGCTCGCCCGTGCGGGAGAGGCAGGCGAGCACCTTGCCGGCGCGATCCACCACCCAGGCGCGGTCGAGGGGGTGGGTGGCGACCACGCGCTCGAGGATCGCAGGCAGCGCCTCGTCCGCGCCCAGCTCGGCCCCGTCCGCCCGCACCCACTGCGCGGCGCCGTTCGCGGCGGTGGCGGCGATGGCGCCGCCCTCGCGCACGAGCAGCTCCTGGCCGCGGACGAGCTCGCGCCAGAGGGCGACGGCGGTCACCCCGGACATCGCGAAGATGATGACGCCCGCCATGAGGACGAAGAGCTTGAGCCGGAGGGTCACCGCGTCACCAGGCCGAGACGGGGAGAGGCGGGCGAGGCACCCCGGTGAACCCGTGGCAGCCCGTGCAGCTCTTCCCCCGCGCGTGCGCGGGGGCGCCGCCGTGGCAGCGCAGGCAGCCGTCCGGAGCGGGCGTCCAGAGGTGCGGCGCGTGGCAATCCAGGCAGCGCGCGTGGGCCTTCCGCGCGTGGAGGCCCCCCTTCTCCATGAGCGCCGGCGCGTGGCACTCGGCGCACTCCGCGAGCGTCCTGCCGTCGGCGGCGTGGGGCCGGTGGCAGGCGGCGCAGGACATCTCCATCGGCGCGCCGTGCTCCTTCATGGGAGCGTGGATCCCCTGGGCGCTGTGGCAGCGCATGCAGTCCCGGCGCGTCGGCCGCAGCCCGGGCTCGTTGGTGAGGAACTCGTGGCAGGCGAAGCAGTGGAGCTCGTGCATCTTCTCGAGGTTCACCGCGTGGCCGGGGTGGCACTCCACGCACTTCGTCGCCACCGGCTCGAAGCCGTGCATGCTCGCCGCGTGGCAGCGGACGCAGGCGATCTCGTTCTCCTGCACGTGGATCCGGTGCCCGCGCGAGGCGCCGACCTGCGGCCACTGCGGGTCGTGCGAGAAGTGGCAGGACGCGCACGCGCCGACCTCGACCGCCGCGTGCTTCCCGTCCGGCTTCCTCCCCGCGACGAAGGCGCCGAGCATCGCCACGCCCTGCCTCGGCGAGGAGTGGTGGCAGCGCTGGCAGGCGACGCTCTTGTGCGTCCCGCCGGTCCACAGCGCGAACTCCGGCGACGAACGGTGGCACGTCGCGCAGAGCCGCGGATCCTCGTCCACGAACCGCTTGAAGCGGAGGAAGCCGAGCACCGCGGCGAAGGCGAGGAGCGCGCCCGCGCCGAGCAGGACCGCTTTCACGTTCCGGGAGAGGACCATCGGCCGCGCGATTGTATCCCCGGGCGCAGGCCGGGACGAGAGACGACCGAGCGTGGAACGCGAGAGGGGCCGCGCGGTCGCCCGCACGGCCCCTCGGAGGCGCTCCCGCGCCCGCTACTCCTCGAGCTTCGGCCTCAGCCGCTCGTACTCCAGCGGGTGCTCGTGCTTCAGCATGTCGACGGAGATGCGGCCGTTCAGCCACGCCCAGTTCATCGGGAAGATCGAGGGCTTCAGATGGACGTTGTAGAAGTGCACCACGAAGAGGAACAGGATCGCGAGCGTCGCCTCCTCGCCGTGGATGATGAGCGCGGCGGTGACGAGCCAGGACGGCGCCCAGCCGGCGAACCACGCCGGGAACCAGAAGACGAAGCCGGTGCCGACCATCATCACGATGCCCCAGAACACCGCCCAGTAGTCGAACTTCTCCAGGTACATGTACCGCTCGAACTTCGGCCGCTCCTTCCGGAGCCCGAGCATGAAGAGGATGTTGTCCCGGATGTCGAGCGCGTCCTTGGGGAGCGGGAGCATCGACATGGGGAGCCGCTTCTTCGACGCGAGGAACGTCAGGTAGAAGAGGTGGTAGACGGAGGACGTGATGATCAGCACCGCGCCGACGCGGTGCCAGATCGCCGCCCCCTCCGCGCCCCCGAACAGCTTCATGAACGCGGCGGAGTAGCGGGCCGCCTCGAGGTCGCCCGCGCCGCGCAGCGGCCAGCCGGTGATGCCGAGGAGGATCACGCCGGAGAGCATGAGCCAGTGCTGCGCCCGCTGGTGGATGTCGAACCGGACGACGCTCCGCGCCGCGTCGGCGGCGTCGCCGCCGTGCGCCTTCCTCGAGAGCCGCTGCCGCAGCTCGTAGACGAAGTCGATCGACACGTGGAACGCGAAGAAGAGGAGCGTCAGGGTGGTGAGCCAGGAGAAGGCGATGTGGATGATGTGCGGCACGACGTGCCCGCCGATCTCCTGGATGGGCTTGTGCGCGACGAGGGCCGCGAACCCGTCGGAGGCGCCCTCGTGGCAGCGGCCGCAGGTGTCCTTCCGCTGCGCGGCGGAGACCGCCGAGGCGGGATCCGCCTTCGCGGCGATCGCGTGCGTCCCGCCCTTCTCCTTCGCGGCCGCGTGGCAGCTCGTGCAGACCGGCGCGTAGGGGTTCCCGACGCGGACGAGCCGGCCGTGGATCGAGTCGTGGTAGGTGACCGCCGCCTCGGGGTTCACGCCGGCGGCCTTCGCGAACTCCTCGTCGCCGTGGCACGCCTCGCAGCGCCCCGCCAGCTCGCGGCGGTCGGCCGGGACCGCCTGGCGCGCCGTCGCCTTGGGGTCGTACGGCGCGAGCTTCCGCGCCTCGTGGATGGGGCCGTGGCAGGAGGCGCACGTCGGCCCCGCGACCTTCGCGTCCTCGCGCAGCCACCTCGAGTGCGCGGAGGCCTGCCACGCCGCCCACATCTCCGGGTTGTTGCCCTCGTGGCACCCGGCGCAGGCGAGGTACGCCCGGGGGGCGCTCACGGAGCGCTCGGCGGCGGCGGGCTCGGCCTTCGCGTCCTCTCCGGCGTGGCCGGCCGGGGCCGGCCAGCGCGCCTTCGCGAGCCGGGCGACGACCGCCTCCTCCTCCGGCGAGAGCGGCGCGTGCTCGCCGTCGTGCGGCCCCATCGCGTAGCCCGCGTGACAGTCCGTGCACGACGCCTGGTCCGCGTGGGCCGACCGCGCGAACGCGTCGACGTCGAACGCCGGCGCGTCCTTGCCGGTCTTGTCGTGGCAGTCCTTGCAGGCGCCGTAGCCGCCGACGTCGGGATCGGCGGGCTTCGCGTCCTCGGCGCGCGCGATCGCGGCGAGGGACAGCGCAAACATCAGGAAGATGGCTCGCATAGGTGGGTTCCACGGGTGCAACGCACATGCCCCTGCACCCGAAAAGGCGCGCATTCTAAGCATCTGGATTTTCAACTGCTTTGATTCGGATCAGCCCTGCGAGCGCGCAGGCATTGCGCCACGAAGCGCGTGCGCGGAAAGGACGTGCGCCTTCGCGCGCGTGCGCCGGTTCGCGCGCGCCCTCGCGCTCGTGCGGCAAAATGCCGCGAGCCCGACCGACGGGCCGGGCTCGCGACGCGGCCGAGCGCGAGCGGCCGATCACCGGCCGGCCTGCTCCTGCGCCGCGGGCTTGCGCACCGCGACCGCCGTGAGCGTCCCGACCGCCGCGCCGACGGCCGCGCCCGCCACGGCGAAGAGCGAGCCGACCGCGACGACGCCGAGCACCATGCCGAAGACGATCAGGGCGCGGGCGAGGAGGGTGGGCTCGACCGGCGTCCCGAAGATCCCGCCGGCGAGGAGGACGCCCGTGTAGCCGCCGTACAGCAACGCCGGGAGCAGCGCGATCGCGAGGAAGAGGGCGAGGCCGATGCCGGCGCCGACGAGCGGGGCGGTCTTCTTGTTCATGACGTTCTCCTGTCTGCCGAGGTTCGGGTGTCGAGCCTTCCGGGGCCGCCACCGTGGCGCGCCGCCGTCGGCCGACCGGGATTGCACGCAGGTTGCCAGGGCGCGCCGACTCGGTTCCGCGGGCTTGCGCGCGCCCGTGTCGGGAGCTCCCGACACGGCGGCGGGCGCGCCCGACGGACCTCCGGTCGAGGATCGCGGCGGCGCGGGCCGCCGCGCTCAGGGCCGCGCGTCCGCGCGGAGCACGGGGTAGAGCCGGTACGCCTCGTCCCAGGACGGATGGAGGCGGTGGAAGAACTCGAGCCGCGCCTGCGGGTCGCTCGCGAACGCGGGATCGGCGAGGCGCGCCTCGAAGTCGCGCCGCACGGCGGGATCGCGCGCGAGGACGTCGCGCGCGAACGGGTCGATGACGTAGTCCTCCACGTACTCTTTCTTCTCGAACGCGGCGTCGAACTCGCCCCAGGCGAGGAAGGCACCACCGGGCGCTCCTTCGTCCGCGCGGCGAGCGGGCGCGTGACGCCGTCGGCGCTCGCGGCGACCGCGACGAGCTCGCGCCCCTCGGGCGTCGTGCCGTACGAGAAGCAGCGGGCGCGGCGCGGGAAGGCGCGCTCGAGGTCGCGGCAGAGCCGGACCGCCTCGTCGAAGCGGCCCGTCCGCGAGAAGCCGGTCTTCTCGGCGGTGGTCGCGAGGTCGGGCGCCGCCGCTCGGGCGGCGAGCGCGAGGGCGAGGAACGGGGCGAGCGCGGACATGGCGCGCGATGATAGCGTCGGCGCGCGCGATCGACCGCGTCCACGCGCCGGGGCCGGGACGGCGTCGCCCCGGCGGCCTCCGCGAGGCGCCCCATACTGGCACTCCTCCGGTTCCAGAACGCGCGAAAACCGCTCGGGACGGGCATTCCAGCGCGACGGGCGCGGTGAGCCGTGCCGGGGCGACCAGGTCCGGGCGGGACGACCTGCGAGTGGGACAAAGTCTCACTTACGCCCCGAACCGACTCAGCGTCGAAAGTAAACCGAAATTGACGTGGGTCATTCTTGGTCCGATGGGTTCCCCCCCGCGAGAGGTACCCGTCGGGACGTCGCACTACCCCGCGCGGACTGAGAGTCGCTCGATGTGAGCTATGTCTCACATCAACGCACCGCCTTGTTTCGGGTAGTTACCCCCTCGTGACGCGCGAACGAGGGACAGGGAAACGCGCGCTGAGTGAACCCTCACGTAACGTGAGCATTCGCATCCCCCATTCGACTGCGACATTGATACCGAGGCTCGTACGGGGGGTTTGTGGAGCCGTTCGCCCGCTCGCTAACACGGCACTTCGTCTCACATCGGCATCCGGGGTGCGGCATGAGGCCGCATCGGCACCGCGTGGAGACGGGAGGTCCGCACATGGCACCGAGGAAGGAACGAAGCTGGATCGCGGTCTCGCTCGCGGCCGGGGCGATCGCGCTCGCAACACCGGCCGCAGCGCAGGTGACGTGCGCCAGGGAGATCGTGGCGAACGTGTCCGCGATCGACGCGCCGATCATGTACAACCGGCTCGGCGCGCAGAACCCGAACTGGATGGTGTTCGTGCTGGATCGCGACCTCGTCGCGAACCCGCCCGGCTCCACCGTCCCGTTCGCGGTGCGCGCCGACAAGCGGCTGCGGCCGATCGTGGTCCGCGTCGCGGCGGGCGATTGCCTGACGGTGAACTTCACCAACAGGCTCGCCGCGGTCGCGAACCCGAACAACGCGATCAACCAGAACCACCCAGCCTTCCAGGTGGACGACCAGCCCGCCGAGCGGCGGGCGGGCTTCCACGCGGCGGGCCTCGAGCTGCGCACCGGCATCCAGGACGACGCCTCGAACGTCGGCCGGAACGAGAGCAGCCTCGCGGCGCCCGGCGAGACGAAGGTGTACCAGTACTACGCGCCGAAGGAGGGCGCGTATCTCATCTCCAGCCCCGGCGCCACCTTCGGCAGCGACGGCGCCTCGGGCACGAACGGCAACGGCCTGTTCGGCGCGGTGAACGTCGAGCCCAAGGGCGCGCGGTTCTACCGGAGCCAGGTGACCGAGGAGGAGCTGCGCCTCGCGACCGCGACGAACGCGGACGGCACGCCGAAGCTCACTCCCGCCGGCCAGCCGGTCATCGACTACGAGGCCCGGTTCCCGAACACCGGCATCTGGGCGGCGGAAGGCAAGGGCAACCTGCCGATCCTGAACATGCTCGACGGGAACGTCCTCGTCCACACCGACATCAACGCGATCATCACCGGGCCGAACGCCGACGGCAGGTTCGCCGCCGACACCTACCCGACGCTGGAGAACGGCGGCAGGCTCAACCCGGCGTACCCGAACCGGCTCGAGCCGTTCCGCGAGTTCACGACGATGTTCCACGACGAGCCCGCGGTCGGGCAGGGCTTCCCCGAGTTCTACCTGAACCCGGTGACCCGGCACACGCTCGCCGGCGTGAAGGACGGCTTCATGATCAACTACGGGTCGGGCGGCATCGGCACCGAGATCATCGCGAACCGCCTCCGCGTCGGCCCCATGCACGACTGCCTCACCTGCGCGTACGAGGAGTTCTTCCTGACCTCGTTCACCGTCGGTGATCCCGCCGTCCTCGTGAACAACCCCGCCAACCTCGGGCTCGAGAACGTCGGCCCGGGCCAGACGCCGCCTGCCGCGGCGATGGGCCCCAAGGCCACCGCCGCGTTCTACCCGGACGATCCCGCGAACGTGCACCACAGCTACACGAGCGACTTCGTGAAGTTCCGGAACCTGCACACCGGCCGGGAGCACCACGTCTACCACCTCCACAACCACCAGTGGCTCTTCAACCCGAACGACGACAACTCGAACTACCTCGACGCCCAGGGCATCGGCCCCGGCGCCGGGTACACGTACGAGATGGTGAACGGCGGGTCGGGCAACCGGAACAAGAGCTCCGGCGACGCCATCTACCACTGCCACTTCTACCCGCACTTCGCGCAGGGCATGTGGTACATGTGGCGCATTCACGATACGTACGAGGCGGGGACGAAGCTCGCGGTGAGCGACGGCGCCGACGGCTTCCACACCGCCACGTTCGCGCTGAAGGACGGCACGCCCGCGGCGGGCGCGCGCGCGCTCCCCGACGGCGAGATCGTGGCGGGCACCCCCATCCCCGCCGTCGTGCCGCTGCCCGGCAAGCCCCTCGCCCCGATGCCGGGGCGGGTGACGGTGGTCCCGAACCCGCTCCAGACGATCGCGGGCACGGGTCACCCGCAGGCGGGCCAGGCGGTCCCGGTCGGCAGCCTCTCCAAGGTCGACCGCACGGACGTTGACCCCGAGTGCGCGAGCGGCTCGACGCTCCCGAAGTGCGACCCGACGCTCAACCCGAACGGCCTCAGGAACCCGGGCTATCCGTTCTGGATCGCCGGCATGGAGGACGTGGTCGGCCAGCGGCCGCCCACGCCGCCGCTGGACATGGATCCGCGCGCCGGCGGCTTCGACGGCGGCCTCCCGCGCTCCGCGTTCAAGGGCTTCGCGGCGGGCGGCGTCACCGCGGTGAACGAGGTCACCCGCCTCGACTTCAGCAAGGTGGTCGGGAAGTCCGACGCGTCCTTCTACCCGGAGGACGGGACGGACGTCGAGAAGGTGGCGATGGCGTACCACGCCACGAAGTTCCAGGACACCTTCCGGCAGCCCGACCTGCGCGGCACGGACACGGTCGCGGCGAGCTTCCGCCTGAACGGCGCGAGGCCCGTCCCCGGCGCGCCGTTCAGCGACCCGTGCATCGACGACACGGGCACGCCGCTCGCGGACGGCCTCTTCTGGAAGGACCAGGCGGGGGCCGCCGGCACCCCGATCGGCGCCGGGAGCTTCTTCGACGCCACGGGCGGCATCACGTTCGGCCAGCAGGCCGGGCGCGCGCGGCTGTACCAGGGCGCGAACATCCAGTTCGACGCGGTGTTCAACAAGGTCGGCTACCACTACCCGCAGCAGCGGATCATCGCGCTGTGGAACGACGTGCTGCCGACCATCAACAAGCAGCGGCCGCCCGAGCCGCTCGTCATCCGCAACAACACCTACGACTGCACGATGTACCAGCACTCCAACCTCGTGCCCGAGGTGTTCGAGCTCGACGACTACCAGGTCCGCACCCCCACCGACATCATCGGCCAGCACATCCACCTGCCGAAGTGGGACCTCACCACGACGGACGGCGCGGCGAACGGCTGGAACTACGAGGACGGCACGCTCTCGCCCGGCGCGGTGCGCGAGCGCATCGAGGCGTGGAACTGCTTCAACGGCGAGGCGACGGCGTGCAGGCCGGGGATCGTGCCCGGCACGCCGACCCCCGGCTTCCACCCGCTCCACCCGGCGCCGCACCCCGTCCTCGGGGCCGGCCCGCGGAACGAGTGGCTGGGCGCCCGCGTCACGCTGCAGCGCTGGTTCTTCGACCCGCTCTTCAACGTGAAGGGTGAGGACCGCGGCCTCGGGATCATCTTCACCCACGACCACTACGGCCCCTCGACCCACCAGCAGATCGGCCTCTACGCGACCGTGCTCACCGAGCCGGCCGGCTCGAGGTGGGTGCACAACGAGACCGGCCAGCAGCTCTACGACGGCGTCCGCCAGGACGGCGGTCCGACGAGCTGGCAGGCGGCCATCCTCCCGCCCGACGCCTCGAAGAGCTTCCGCGAGTTCTACTTCGAGTTCTCGGACTTCCAGCACGCGTACCAGCCCGGCGTGTACGTCGGGCGCAACCAGGACGGCTCGATCGGCGCGGCGCCGACGGCGAACTCGTTCCGCGACTCGGTCAACCCGTCCTTCAAGCAGGAGGTCGGCGCGGCGAACCTGTTCCCGAACGTCAGCTTCTTCCCGCCGTTCTGCCCGGGCGGCGTCCCCCGTCCGTGCCCCGAGGCGATCTCCGTCGACGACCCCGGCATGCTCGTCGTGAACTACCGCAACGAGCCCGTCGCGCTCCGCGTGTTCGACCCGAACGCGCTCGGGCCGGACGGCAAGGCGGGCACCCAGGCGGCCGGCGACGCCGGCGACCTCTCGCACGCGTACGAGAGCCGCACGGATCGCGCGATCGCCGCCATGAACGTCCAGCCCAAGGCCCGCACCAGCATCAACGGCACGCTCTTCCCGCCGCCGATCAACGCGGGAGACGTGTCCGCGGGTGACCCCTTCACCCCGATGGTGCGCGCCCACTACGGCGACACGATCCGGATGAAGATCCAGGCGGGCGGTCAGGAGGAGTCGCACAGCGCCAGCATCCACGGCATGAAGTGGCTGCAGGCTGGCTCCGGCCACGGCTCGGCCCCGAACTCCGGCTGGCGCAACTCGCAGCACGCGGGCATCTCCGAGCAGTTCACGCTCCGGACGCCGGTCCTCCCGGCGCTGAGGCAGAACACGCCCGGCGTGCTCGACAACACCGCCGACTACCTGTACTCGATCAACCCGGGCGCCGACGGCTGGTGGAGCGGCACGTGGGGGCTCATCCGCACGTACGCTCAGGCGCGGCGCGACCTGTTCCCGCTCCCGAACAACGCCCCCGGCCGCAGCGTCGCGAACGCGGGGTTCTTCGCCGGCGTCTGCCCGAAGGACGCGAACGGCCTCCCCGCGAACGTCCGCTCGTACGACGTCACCGCGGTGCTCGCGAACGACGTGCTCGGCAACGCGATCGGCGCGACCCTCGTCCCCGCCGACCGGTCGGCCACCGGCCACGTCGGCGGTCCGCTCAAGGCCGCCGGCGGCACGCTCGTGTACAACCCGCTGGCGGTCGAGCTCACCGGCATCGCCGCGGCGCCCGGCGCCCCGGCGCCGACGCGCCAGGGCCCGCTCCACGACCCGACGGCGATCCTCTGGGTCCGCACCTCGGACCTGACGCCCGTCGACCCGGCCTGCAAGGGCGGCGCGACGAACGCGGCCTGCGCCGTCAAGCTCGCCCCGAACGCGCCGGTGGAGCCGATCGTCCTCCGCGCGGCCGCGGGTGAGTGCGTGCAGGTCACGGTCCGCAACCGCCTGCCGCTCGTCGCGCCCGAGCTCGGCAGCTACACCGAGTGGATCCGGCTCGTCCGGCGGAACGCGAACGACCCCGACGTGAACGGCATGACGCACTTCAACGCCAACCTGGTCCGGTCCTCGAGCAAGGTGGGCCTGCACACCGCCCTCCTGGCGTACGACATCAACCAGTCGGACGGCACCCTCATCGGCGCCAACCCGAAGGACGCGATCGTCGCCCCCGGCAAGACCGCCACCGTGCAGTTCTACGCGGGCGACGTCGACGTCGACCTCGCCACGATGACCCTCACCGCCAGGCCGGTCGAGCTGGGTGGCGCCATCATCAACTCCGCCGACAAGCTGAAGCAGGCGCAGAAGGGGATGATCGGGTCGTTCGTGGTGGAGCCGGCCGGCGCCACCTGGAACGACGCGGGCGAGCTCACCTTCGACCACCAGCAGGCGGCGAAGCCGAAGACGCGCCGCACGCGCGCCCAGGCGACGGTGAGCGCGAACGGCACCACGTTCCGTGACTTCGCGGTCGTGATCGCCAAGGCGCAGGCGCACAAGTACGTCGACGGCAGGGCGGTCGAGAACGTCGCGGCCGAGGGCGGCATCCTCGCCGAGGACTCGGAGGACTCCGGCCAGATGTCGATGAACTACGGCTCGGAGCCGATGTGGTTCCGGTTCGGGCTGATGCCGAACGTCCCGTTCGGCAACACGCCCGGCGGCCTCGGCGCGGTCCCCAACGCCGGAGACGCGTACTCGAACCGCCTGGTCACGGGCGGCGTCGCCTTCGGTGAGCCCTCGACGCCCGTGTTCGAGGCGAAGCCCGGGGCGGAGTCGCGCCTGCGCCTCACCGTCCCGGCGTCGAACATCCGCGCCTCGGTCTACACGCTGCACGGCCACGTGTGGCAGCGGACCCCGTACGGCTGCGGGATCACCAGCACGGTGAACGGCACGGAGGTCGGCCTGTGCAAGGCGGGCGAGCTGGGATCGCGGGACATCGGGCAGAGCCCGAACTCCTTCGGCATGGGAGCTCAGGACCTGTTCACCGCGTACAGCCACTTCGAGTTCATCCTGCCGAGGGCCGGCGGGACGAACAGTGTCGAGGGGGACTTCCTCCTCCGCGACACGCAGCCGCTCGGCAACCTCGGCGGGCTGTGGGGCCTGTTCCGCGTCGACCCGTTCGCGCCATGACGTAGCGGCAGCGCGGTAGCCCGAAGACGGGTGCGGTTCTCCGGAGCCGCACCCGTCGCTTCGGGAGCCCCGAAAGAATTCGGGGCTCCCGAAGCGTTCCCGGGATGGTCCGGGACCCCCGCACGTGAGGGCGGGAGCCCCGAATGGCGCGCGGCAAAAGGCGCCGGCGAACGTAAGTAAGCGTCCACTCTCCTCGGAGGTCGTCAGCATGGCTCGCCCGCCCTTCACTCGAGCGCAGCGCCTCGCGCTCGGTGCCGTCCTCGCCGTCCTCGCCGGGAGCGCCCGGGCCGGAGCCGCGGCTCCAGCGCCCGCCGGCGCCGCGGGGCCGGCAGCCGCGCAGCCCGGCCCGTCCGGCGCCGCCGCCACGCCCGCCCCCGCGCAGGCGTCGCCGAACCGCCTCGTGCGCGACGGCGTCGTCATCGACTACTCCATCGACGCCGGCGGGGCGTCGGCCGGGCTCCTCGAGGGCGAGTACGCCGACGTCCGCTTCCGCATCACCGACGCCGCGTCCGGGAACCCGGTGCAGGGGCTCAACCCCGCCGCCTGGGTGGACGTGGCCGGCGGCCTGTCCGGCGGCGCCGGCGGCCAGGTCGAGTGCAAGGAGAAGGTGAGCCTCTACCTGAGGGGGCTCGTCGGCATCCGGCCCGTCGCGGACCTGAACAGCTACTTCCTGCTCGTCATGAACGGGGACGCGAGCATCTCCGTCATCGACCCGGTCGTCAGCATGACCGGCCGGACGAGCCTCTACGCGACGGTGCTTTTCCCGCGACCCGCCGCCGACTGGACCCGCACCCGGAACGACAAGCGGCTCTACCTCTCGATGCCCCTCGCCGGGCAGGTCGCCGTGGTGGACACCGAGACCTTCAAGCTCGCCGGGACGATCGACGCGGGCGCCGCGCCGACGCGGATCGCGCTGCAGCCCGACGAGCGGTACCTCTGGGTGGGGAACGACTCGCGCAAGCCCGGCGAGGGCGGCGTGACGGTCATCGACCCGGCGGCCTCGAAGAAGGTCGCCAGCATCCCGACCGGCCGCGGCCACCACGAGATCGCGTTCAGCGGCGACAGCCGGCTCGCGTTCGTCACGAACCGGGAGGACGGGACGGTCACCGCGATCGACGTGGCCGGCCTCAAGAAGGTGAAGGACCTCAGGATCGGCGGGGCCCCGATCTCGATGGCGTTCTCGAAGCTCTCCGGCGCGCTCTACGTCGCCGACGGCAAGGAGGGGAAGATCGCGGTCGTCGACCCGGCCACCCTCTCCGTCGCGACGCGCATCCCGGCCAAGCCCGGCCTCGGGCCGATGCGCTTCACCGAGGACGGCCGCTGGGGCTTCGTCGTGAACTCGAGCGAGCACGCGGTGCACGTCGTGGACGCGGGCCGGAACAAGGTGCTCCACACCGTGCCGGTCAACGGGAAGCCGTACCAGGTGACGATCACCCGCGCGTTCGCCCACGTCCGGCACCTCGACACCGAGACGGTGAGCATGGTGAACCTCCTCTCCCTCGGCGAGGGGAAGACGCCGATCGTGAACGGCTACTCGGCGGGCGTCGGCGCGCCGCGCGCCGCGGGCGACCTCTCCATGGCGGACGCGATCGCCCAGGCCTCGGCCGACGCGGCGGTGTTCGTGAACAACCCGGTGGAGGGGAAGACCTACTTCTACATGGAGGGCATGAACGCCCCGATGGGCAGCTTCTCGAACTACGGCCACCGGACGGTGGCGGTCTCGGTGGTGGACCGCAGCATCCGCGAGGCCTCCCCCGGCACCTACGTCGGGTCGCTGCGCCTCCCGGAGGCGGGCCGCTACGACGTCGCGTTCCTGCTCGACAACCCGAAGGTGCTCCACTGCTTCCCGGCCGAGGTGAAGGAGAACCCGCGGTTCTCCTCCGCCGACGCGGCGACCGCGGTCGAGTACCTCGACCTGCCCTCCGCCGCGGACGCGGGGAGCACGGTCCGCCTGCGCGTGAAGGTCACGCAGGTCCGCGGCCACGCGCCCAGGACCGGGGTGAAGGACGTGCAGGTCACCTGGTACCAGGCCCCCGGCGCGCTCCGGAGCGCGGTCCTCCTCCGCGAGACCGGCGAGGGCGTCTACGAGGGCGACCTGTCGTTCTCCGAGCCCGGCGCCTGGTACGTGCAGGTGACGGTGCCGTCGCTCAAGGTCGGGCCCGCCGAGGTTTCCCACCGATCGGTGATCGTGCGGGCGAGGAAGCCCGCCGCCGCCGTGAATGCGTCCGGGCGCTGAGCGCCCCGAGGAGAGAGCCGCCATGTCGAACCGCCACCGTCGTCTCGCCGCCGCGCTCTGCGGCCTCACGCTCGCGCTGCCGGCGCTCGCCGCGGAAGCGCCCGCCGCGGACGATCCGCACGCCGCCTGCCGGGCCAAGGCGGCCGCCGCCGCAGCGGAGGCCGCCAAGCCGGAGGCCGCTCCCGCCGGCGCCTCCGTGACCCTCGAGGACCTCGCGCTCGTCGATCAGCACGGCGTCTCGCGCCGCTTCGCGAGCGAGGTGATCGCCGACCGCGTCGTGGTGATGGACTTCATCTTCACGACCTGCACCACGATCTGCCCGCTCCTCTCCTCCAAGATGGTGCGCCTCCAGGAGAAGCTCGGAGACCGCCTCGGCAAGGACGTCTTCCTCGTGTCGGTCTCGGTCGATCCGCTGCGCGACACGCCGCAGAAGCTCCTCGCGTACGCCGGCAAGTGGAAGGCCCGGCCGGGCTGGACCTTCCTCACCGGCCCGAAGGCGGACGTGGACGCGGTGCTGAAGGGCGTCGGCGCCTACACCGCGAACTTCACCGACCACCCGCCCATGTTCCTCGTCGGCGACGGGAAGGCGGGGCGCTGGACGCGCCTCAACGGCTTCCCCGACGCGGACCGGATCCTGCAGCAGGTGGACGAGCTCGTCGCCGCCCGCACCCGCACCGCGTCGCTCGGAGGTCAGCCGTGATCGCCGCCCGCGCCGCGCTCGCCGCCCTCGCCGCCCTCGCGCTCGTGGCCGCCGTCCCCGCGCACGCCTCGGACATGGCGCCCGACGTGGAGGCGAAGGCCCGCGAGTACTTCACCGACACCGTGCTCGTGACGCAGGCGGGGAAGCCGGTGCGCTTCTTCACCGACGTCCTGCGCGACAAGGTCGTCGTCATCGACTTCATCTTCACGCGCTGCGTCGGGGCGTGCCCCATCCTGACCGAGAGGATGAACGCCGTCCGGCGCCAGCTCGGGGACCTCTTCCCGGAGAAGGTGCGGTTCGTCTCGATCAGCATCGACCCCGAGTTCGACACGCCGCAGGAGCTCGTGCACTTCGCGAAGAAGCACCGGGCCGAGCACCCGGAGTGGCTGTTCCTCACCGGCAAGAAGGCCGACGTGAAGGCCGTCGTGTCGCGGCTCGGGCAGTGGACCGAGGACCCGGGCGAGCACTCCACGCTCTTCATCGCCGGCAACGCGAAGGCGCGCCACTGGACGAAGATCCGGCTCGACGCGCCGGCGGAGGCGTTCGCGATGCAGGTCCGCACGCTCGTCGGGGGGGACGCGCTCCCGCTCGTCGCCGCGCCGGCGGCGCGGTAGGAGGCGCCGCGGCGATGCCGACCTCCGTCACCGCCGCCGCCGTGCTCTCCGCGCTCGTCATGGGCGGCGCGGGCGCCGGCGCGGCCGGCCCCGCCCCGCTCACGAAGAAGGAGCGGGCCGGGCGCGTCCTCTACCACGAGGGGAGGAGCCCCTCGGGCGGCGCGGTGAACGCGCTCGTGGCCGGGACGAGCCTCTCGGCCGAGCAGGTCACCTGCGCCGGCTGCCACGGCGACGACGGCCTGGGGCGGCCGGAGGGCGGCGTCACGCCGACGCCGATCACCTGGGGTGACCTGACGAAGCCGTGGGGGCGGACGCTCGACAGCGGCCGGCAGCACCCGCCCTACGACGATCGCACCCTCGCGCGCGCGGTGACGGACGGCGTCGACTCCGCCGGGAACCCCCTCCAGGCGGCGATGCCGCGATACTCGATGTCGCGCGCCGACACGGAGGCCCTCGTCGCGTACATGAAGCGGCTCGGGAACGAGCCGGTCCCGGGCGTGGGGCACGAGGAGGCGCGGATCGGCACGGTGGTGCCGGCGAAGGGACCGTTCGCGGAGCTCGGCCGCGCCATCCGCGGGACGCTCGACGCGTGGGTGGCCGAGACGAACGCGGCCGGCGGGATCCACGGCCGCCGCGTGGCGCTGCACGTGGCCGCCTACGATCCGGACCGCGAGGGCGGGCTCGAGGCCGCGAAGGCGCTCCTCGCGCGGAAGGACCTCCTCGCGCTCGTGTCCGGCTTCACGCCCGCGGTCGAGGCGGAGCTCGCCGACCTCGCCGAGAAGCAGGGCGTGCCGCTGGTGGGGCCGTTCACGCCCTGGCCGGCCGGCGAGGACGCGGGCCGCGCGCGCGTGTTCTACCTGCTCGGCGGGCCGCGCGAGCAGGCGCGCGTGCTCGCCGCGCACGCGCTGCGGGAAGGGGCCGCCGGGGCGCCGGTGACGGTGCTGCACGTGGACGACGTCCGCCACGCCGAGCCGGCGAGGACCGCGGCCGAGCGCCTCCGCGCCGGCGGCGGGAGGCCGGAGCTCGTGCCGTACGCGCGCGGGCGGCTCGACGTCGCGGCGGTCGCGCGCATCCAGGAGAAGGGGTCCGAGTGGGTCCTCTTCGTCGGCGAGGATCCCGACCTCTCCGACTTCCTGCGCGGCGCCGCCGCGCGCGAGTGGACGCCGCGGGTGCTCGCCTGCGGCTCGCTGTCCGGCCGCGCGGCGCTGACCGCGCCGAACGCCTTCCAGGGGAAGGTGGTGCTCGCGATGCCGAACGCGCCCGCCGACGAGACGCCCGAGGGGCGCGCGGCGCTCGAGCGCGCCGCCCGCCGCTCCGGCTCGGGCGAGCGCTTCCGCTCGGCGCGCGCGTCGGCGTGGGCGGCCGCCCAGGTGCTCGGCGAGGGCATGCGCCGCGCCGGCCGGGCGGTCTCGCGCGAGCGGCTCGCCTCGAGCCTCGAGGCGCTGAGCGGGTTCGAGACGGGGCTGCTCCCGCCGCTGTCCTACGGCCCCGTCCGCCGCGTCGGCGCGGCCGGCGCCTGGCTCGTCACCGCCGACGTCGAGGCGCAGGCGTTCCGCCCAATGGGCGGCTTCACGCCGCTGGACTGAGACATGACCCGTCCTGCTTCCCTCCTCGTGCTCGCCGCCGCGCTCGCGCTCCCGGCGCGCGACGCCGGCGCCCAGGTGATCGGCCTCGCCGCGCGCGTGAACGACGGCGAGATCAGCCTGGAGCGGCTCGAGCGGTTCTTCGAGGAGCGGCTCCAGGACCAGGGGCGGCTGCCCGCGTCGATCCGGAGCCCGAGCGCGTACACGGCGATGAAGAAGGAGGCGCTCGAGGCGCTCGTCGATCGCGAGCTGCTCTGGCAGGAGGCGCGCCGCCGCAGGCGCGTGGCGTCCGCGAGGGAGGTGGACGCCGCGATGGCGACGTTCCGCGAGAAGGTGCCGGACCCGGCGCGTCGCCGCAACCTGCTCGAGGCCGCGGGGTTCACCGAGGACGCCTACGCGGAGTACGTGAGGCGGGAGCTCTCGATCCGCCGGCTCGTGGAGAAGGACCTCGCGCCGAAGGTGAAGGTCACGGCGGTCGAGGTGCGCGCCTTCTACGAGAGGAACCCCGACCGCTTCACCGAGCCCGCCGCGGTCCGGGCGCGTCACGTGCTCGTCAAGGTCCCGTCCGACGCGACCCCGGAGCGGAGGGCGGAGGCGCGGGAGCGCATCGAGGCGGTGCTCGCCTCGGCGCGCGGCGGGTCCGACTTCGCGGACCTCGCGCGGGCGCACTCCGAGGACGAGACGGCGCCGTCGGGCGGCGATCTCGGGTGGTTCCCGCGCGGGCGGATGGTGCCGCCGTTCGAGGCCGTCGCGTTCGCGCTCGAGCCCGGCGCGATCTCGGACGTCGTGGAGACGCAGTTCGGGTTCCACGTCGTCCGGGTGGAGGAGCGCCGCGCCGAGGTCGTCCACGCGGAGGCGGACGTGCGCGACGCCATCCGCGAGCAGCTGCGCGCGGAGGGGGTCCGCAAGGCGGTGGCCGAGCGGGTGGCCGCGCTGCGCGCGAGCGCGACCATCGAGATCCTGATCCCGCTGTGAGGACGCCGTGAAGCGCTTCGTCGTCGCCGTCGTGGTCGTCCTCCTGCTCGGCGCGGCAGTGGCCGGGCTCGCCGCCTGGCTGACCCGCGACCCGCCGGCGGTCGAGCGGGCGGGGGCGGCGCCGGCCGACGCCGCGCCGCCGCAGGCGGTCGCGCTCGTCGAGCTGCCGCCGGAGGCGGCCGCACGCGACGTCGCCCTCGCGACGAACGAGGAGCGCCGCGCCTTCGGGCAGCTCGCGAAGGGGTTCGGCTCGGCGGCGCGGACGCCCGCGTCCGAGGCGCGCCTCCTGCCCGCGCTCGACGTCGTCTTCCCGAGGGGGGTGCCGCGCTGGAGCCTCGAGTGCCGGCGCCTCCTGTGCCGCCTGGAGGTGGACGCGCCGGCGGCGGAGTGGCGCGCCGCGCTCGCCGAGAACCCCATCGCGCGCCAGCAGGCGGAGCGGACCCTGTTCGATCCGAGCGGCGGGGGGCTCGCCTTCGTGGAGCTCGTCGAGGCGACGGCCGCCGAGGGCCGCGCCCGTCCCGAGGGCGAGGCGGTCCTCGACCAGCTCGAGGAGGCGCTCCTCGCCTCGGACGCCGCGCGCGGGTGCGTCGCCGACGGGCCCGGGCCGGGCCCGGCCGAGGTCCGGCTCATGGTGGACCGGAGCGGGATCACCTACCGCTTCGGCTCGGCGGTGGACTCGCGGGTCGCGACCTGCCTCATGATGCGGGCGATGCCCGACGTCGTCGGCGGCGCCTCCGCCCCGGCCGGCGTGCGCCGCGCGGAGCGGAGGGTGCTCGTCACGGCGGCGCGGTGAGCGCCTAGAACGCCGGATACCGCGACACGTCGGTGAACGTCGTGTCGTGCGCGAACGTCACCGTGAGCCCGGTGTCGCCGGACGACTGGTTGAGCAGACGCCAGGCGTGGTCCGTCGGCGGCGCGTCGTACGCGCCGTCGCGGTCGTGGTCCGCGTGGATGTCGACCCAGTAGTCCTCGAAGGCCTGCACGACGCCCGGGATGGTGATCGAGAACGAGGCAGCCGGGACCGCGCCGACGCGGTACAGCCCGACCGGCTCGACGTCGAGCGGCGCGGCGCTCACCTTGTAGAGCGCGACCGTGAGCGTCTGCCCGACGTGCGGCGTCATCCCCGTGAAGTCGACCGTGAACGGGAGGCCGGGCTCGGTGGCGGCGGTCGCGCCGACGTCCGTGAACGTCGTGTTGTGCGCGAAGCTCGCCGCGCCGGACGCGGGGACCGAGACGCTCCAGGCGTGATCCGTCGGCGGCGCGTCGTACGCGCCGTCGCGGTCGTGGTCCGCCCAGATGGCGAGGACGTGAGACCCGGTCGGCCTGACCCGCGGGACGAAGACCTGGAAGCCGGCGGTCGGGAGCGGGTCGAGGACGATCCGGCTCCGGAGCTCGCCCGAGTCGCTCTCGAGCCGCAGGACGACCCGCTGGCCGAGGTGCGGGGTCATGCCCGAGAGCGAGACGGAGAGGTCCTGCCGCGCTCCGCCCTCGTCGATCCAGGCGCGGATCGCCTCGACGCGCTCGGCCGGCAGCGGGGCGTTCGGCGGCTGCGGCATGATGGAGAGGTCCGAGGCGGTGATCCGCTGGTGGAGATCGCTGCCCGCGGAGTCGTTGGGGACGACGCGCGTCCCGCCCGCCGAGGCCTGGGTCGCGACCCCCACGAGGTTCGCCCACGAGCCGGGCGACGCGAGGCTCAGCCCTCCGTTCACCGTCGCGCCGGCGTGGCAGCTCGTGCAGCTCTGATCGAAGATGGCCTGGACCTGCGCGTACGAGGGGCCCGGCCAGCGGAGCGCCTCGGCGGCGGGCGTCACCGGCGGAGGGGGTGGCGCCTGCGAGCCGTCGCCGTCTCCGCAGGCGGAGAGGGCGGCGAGCGGGAGCAGGGCGAGGGCCGGCGCGATCCAGGTGCGAGCCATGCGAGGAGACCTCCGAGGCGAGCGGGGGGTGTCTGCTTCACACCCGCCTACGGTCGGAGGCGACGCTCGCGATCAGGCTCCCGGTGGGGCGTGACGGGACGCCGACCGACCCGTCGAGGGCTCCGTGAGCCCTTCCGTGATCCGGCTCCCGGCCCATCGCGCCGCCCCACCGGCGGGGCGGCGCGACGCGGGCGCGGCTACCGGCGGTCGACCGGGCAGGTGTTCAGCCCGACGAGCCGGTACAGCGGGCAGAAGCCGACGAGGCCCGTGAGCAGCGGGACGATGCCCACGTAGCCGATCGCGGTCTTCGGCCCGACGAAGGCGAGCGCGAGCAGCGACGCGCCGAGGACGATGCGGATGGTGCGGTCCAGCGTTCCGGCGTTCTTCATTGTGGTGAGACCTCCTTGCCCGCTCCGAGTCCGGGGAGCGGAGGAGGATTCACCCGGGCGCGAAGAATCCTCGCGGGCGGCTCCGGACTCCTTAAGAGGAGAGGACGATGCCCCCGCCGAGCCCGAATCCGGGAGGTCCGCCCGACGCGCGGCGCGCGCGCGACACGGACGAGGACCTCGTCCGCCGCGCCGGGCTCGGCGCGCGCGACGCGTTCGAGGCGCTCGTCGCGCGCCACGGCGACGCCCTGTTCGGGTTCGCGCGGCGGACCTGCGGGCCGGGCGCCGACGCGGAGGACGCGCTGCAGGACGGGCTCCTCGCCGCCTGGAGGGGCGCCGCGACGTTCCGCGGCGAGGCGAGCGCGCGGACCTGGCTCTTCCAGGTGGTGCTGCACGCCTGCCGGCGGCGGGGGCGGCTCCGCGCCGGACAGCCGCGCGCGCACGAGCCGCTCGACCGGGCCGAGGCGGTCCCCTCGCCCGCGAGCGGCGCGGACGCGCGCGCCTCGGCGCGCGAGACCGGGGCGGCGCTGGAGCGGGCGATGGCCGCGCTCTCCCCCGAGGCCGCCGAGGTGCTCATGCTCCGCGACGTCTCGGGCCTCTCGGGCGAGGAGACGGCGGCGGCGCTCGGGATCGGCGTCGCCGCGATGAAGAGCCGGCTGCACCGCGCCCGGCTCGAGCTGAAGGAGCGGGTCGAGGCGATCCTCGGCCACGCGGTGGAGGAGGTGGCGGCGTGACGAAGATCCCGGGCGAGAAGGTGGTGGCCGGCCTCAGCTGCGGCGAGGTCCTGGACCGCCTCTCCGACTACCTCGACCGCGAGCTCCCGCAGGACGGGCGCGACCGGCTCGAGGCGCACCTCCGCGGCTGCGAGCAGTGCGCCCGGTTCGGCGGCGACTTCGCCGCGACGGTGCGCGCGCTGAAGGAGCACCTCGGGGCCGAGCGGCTCCCGAGCGGCTTCCAGGATCGGCTGCGCCGCGCGATCGACCGCGGGCAGGCGTGAGCGGCCGCGCGCGCGCCGACCGCGCCCGCCCTCGACGTCCCTCCCTCGCGCGTCAGCCCTGCCGGGCCGCGCCGTCGCCCGCGTCGAACGCGGGGCGCGGCTCGAGGAGCGCGTCGGCGATCCGCTCCGAGGCGCGGCCGTCGCCGTAGGGGTTCCGGCCGGTGGCCATCCGCTCGTACGCCGCGGCGTCGGAGAGGAGGCGCGACGTCTCCGCGACGATGCCCTCCTCGCCGGTCCCGACGACGGCGGCGACGCCCGCGGCCACTCCCTCGGGCCGCTCCGTCACCTCGCGCAGCACGAGCACGGGCTTCCCGAACGACGGCGCCTCCTCCTGGATGCCGCCCGAGTCGGTGAGGACGAGGTACGCGCGCTCGAGCAGCGCCGCCAGGTCGACGTAGCCGACCGGCGGGAGGAGCACGATGCGAGGGTGCCCTCCGAGCGCGGCGCGCACCGGCCCCTGGACGTTCGGGTTCAGGTGCACGGGGTAGACCGCCGTGACGTCCGGGTGGCGCTCGACGACGCGCGCCACCGCGCGGCAGATGGCGGCGAGGCCGGCGCCGAAGCTCTCGCGCCGGTGGCTCGTGACGAGGAGGATCCGCCCGGGGATCGCGTCGAGGTCGAGCCCGCCGGCGGCGCGGCCGCGCGTCGCGCCGCTCGCGCGCAGGTGGTGGATCGCGTCCACGACGGTGTTGCCCGTGACGAGGATCCGCCCGTCCGGGAACCCCTCGCGGAGGAGCGCCTCGCGCGCGTGCGCCGTCGGCGCGAAGAGCGCGTTCGAGAGCTGGTCGACGATCCGCCGGTTCAGCTCCTCCGGGAACGGGCTGTAGCGGTCGTTCGTGCGCAGCCCCGCCTCGACGTGCGCGACGGGGAGCCGCTCGTAGAACGCGGCGAGGGCGGCGGCCATCGCCGTGGTCGTGTCGCCCTGCACCACCACCCACGCCGGCCGGAGCTCGCGGAGGATCGGCCCGAGCCGGGCGAGCGTCGCGACGGTGACGTCGTGCAGCCCCTGGCCCGCGCGCATGACGTCGAGGTCCACGTCCGGGTGGAGCGCGAACGCCGCGAGCGCCTGCTGGAGCATCTCGCGGTGCTGGCCGGTGGAGACGAGGAGGGTCTCGACGCCGCGCCGCCGGCGCAGCGCCTGCACGACGGGCGCGAGCTTGATTCCCTCCGGGCGCGTCCCCGCCACCACCGCGATCCGCGCCGCCGCCACCCGCCCCCCTACCGCGCCCCGGCGCGCCCGGCCCGCGCGGCGCGCCGGGCGACCTCGAGCGCGGCGCGCGCGACGAAGATCGTGTTCGTGACGAGGTAGCGCCGGAAGAGCCGGCGCGGCTCCATCGCGAGCCGCCAGAGCCACTCGAGCCCGGCGCGCTGCGCGAGGCGCGGCGCGCGCGGCACGAAGCCGGCGAGGACGTCGAAGCTCCCGCCCACGCCGAGGATCACCGGCACGCCGAGCGCGTCGCGGTGGCGCTCGCACCACGTCTCCTTGAACGGCGACGGCATCCCGACGAAGAGCATCGCCGCGCCGCTGCGGCGGATCCGCGCCACGACCTCGGGGTGCTCGCGCGGCGCGAAGTAGCCGTTCCGCCACCCGGCGACGAGGAGCTGCGGCCAGCGCGCCGCGCAGCGGCGGACGAGCTCGCGCACGACCTCCTCGCGCGCGCCCAGGAAGAACACCGGCAGGCCGTGCTCCGCCGCGGCCTCGAGGAGCCGCGGCATGAGGTCGACGCCCGCGACGCGGCCCGGGAGCGGGACGCCGGCGAGCCGCGAAGCCCATACCACCGGCACGCCGTCGGGCACGACGAGGTCGCCCGCGCGGCACGCGCGCGCGAGGTCGGCGTCCCGCCGCATCGCCACGAGGAGCGCCGCGTTCATCGTGACGATCGTGCGCGGGCGGCCGTCGTCGCGGCGGCACCACGCGAGGGCGCGCGCCACCGCCTCGTCCATCGTGATCGGGTCGAAGGGGCAGCCCATGAAGCGCGGCCGGCTCGCGCGGATCGCGACGTTCCGCGGCGGCGCACCCGCCTCGCCGCGCTCGGCCCCCGCCGCGGGCGCCGCCTGCCGGCCGAAGATCGCCATGGCTCACCTCGCGACGACGCACCCGAGGACGCGCTCGCGCCCGACGAGCTCGACCGTCTCCTCGACCGCGCGGAGCGCGGTCGCGCCGAGCCGCACCACGAGGACCACCGCCTCGACGTGGACGAGCAGCGGCGCGCCCGCGGGGCTCGCGCGCGGATCGTCCACCGCGACCGCCACGCGGCCGTCTCCGCCGCGGGCCGCGGAGAGCTCGTCCTGCAGCTGCGCGAGCGCCGGGCCGGACGCCGCGGACGCGTCGAGCACGCGCACGGGCCGGAGCCGGTAGGCGCGCGCGACCTCGGCGAGCGCGGCCGCGAGCGGCTGGACCGGCGCGGCCGGGTGCGTCGCGACGACCGCGAGCGTCGTCCACTCCCCGCGGAGCACCGCGAGGGCGGCCCGCTGCAGCGGCCCGGGCGCCGCGCGCGACGCCTCCGCGGCGTCGGCCGGGGCCCGGACCCGCTCGCCCGCCGCGCCGTTCACGGCCCCGTTCCCCCCCGCCGGCTTCGCTCCGGCGGGCGTCCCAGCGCTGGCTCCCGCGATCTCGATCATGACGTCCCTTCGTCCCGGGTCGTTCGGACCCACACGTCCTGCGGCCGGAAGCGGCGCGTCCACGCCACCCCGAGCCGCCAGGCGAGGTACACCGGCGCGTGGAGCAGCGCGCGCGCGCCGCGCGCGCCCGTGCCGGAGATCCACCACCCGCGCGCGACGTACGCGGCGATGCACGCGACCGCCGCGCTCCACGTCGCCGCCGCCACGAGCGGCGTCCCGGCGGCCGCCGAGGCCGCGACGGCGGCCGCGGCGCCGCCGGCCGCGATCGCGCCGAGCGTGGAGAGGGGCGGGACGAGCAGGTCCACCCCCATGTCCAGGAGCACCGGATCGCGCGCGGCGAACCCGCGGCGCAGGAGCGCCGGCGCGTGGCGGCGCGCGAGCCGGCGGCGCCCGTCCTCCCAGCGCGCGCGCTGGGAGCGCCCGCCCGCCGCGGTGGGGCTCATGTCGGACCGGACCCACGCCTCGCCGGCGTAGGCCACGCGGTGCCCGGCCAGCGCGAGGGAGATGCCGTACTCGAGGTCCTCGGCGAGCGACGCGGCGCGGTGCGGGACGGCGCGCAGGAGCGCCGTGGTGAAGCACATGCCCGTGCCGGAGAGGCCGGAGGAGAGCCCGAGCCGCTCGCGCGCGACGGAGCGCGCCGTGTGGATGAGCGCGAACGCGACGGCGAGGAGGGCGGTGCGCCAGGAGGCGTCCGGGTTCCCGACCAGGTTCTCGGACTGGACCGCGTGCGCGCCCGCGGCGAGGCGGGCCGAGAACGCGCGGAGCAGGTTCGGCGAGACCGTCGCGTCCGCGTCCACCACGACGACCGCGTCCGCGCTCCCCTCCGCGAGCACGCGCCCGAACGCGAAGGCGAGGGCGTGCCCCTTGCCGGCGCGCGAGGGATCGTCGCGCACGAGCACCTCGGCGCCGGCGGCGCGGGCCCGCGCCGCGGTGGCGTCGCGGCAGTTGTCCGCGACGACGCGCACCCGGAACAGCTCCCGCGGGTAGTCGAGCGCGAGGAGGCTCCGCACCGTCGCGGCGACCCCCTTCTCCTCGTCGTGCGCGGGGACCACCACGGCGAAGCGGAGCGCGGGCGCCGGCGGCGCCGGGGGCGGCCCGCGGCGCGAGAGCGCCGCGAGCCCCGCGAGGTACGCGGCGGCGAGGAGGACCGGGACGGACGCCACCGTCAGCGCGATGTCCAGGTGGGCCGTACCCGTCTCCCTCTCGGCGAGCGGCGAGGCCCGCCTGCTGAACGTAGCGCCCGCGGTCACCGCCGGTGAGCCCCGGCACGGACGCGCCCGGCCCGGATCGAGGCGGGGAGACGCGCGCGCGGGTCCGGCGCGCCAGCTTTCCGGCGGTACTCCCGATGCGCGAGCCCGCCTCGACCGCCGCCGCCCCGCTCGCCGCCGCCGGCGCGTCCGCCGCCCTCTCGCGCAACGCCTTCTTCCTCGTGGTCGGCCAGGCGGGGACGACGGCGCTGTCGGTCGTGCTCTCCGCGGCGCTCGCGCGCTCGCTGGGCGCGGTGGACTTCGGCGTGTTCTACCTCGTCACGACGATGACGACGTTCGCGTACGGCGTCGTCGAGTGGGGGCAGAACCTCTACGTGACGCGCCAGGTCGCCCGCGAGCCCGCGCGGGCCGGCGAGCTGCTCGGCTCCGCCATCGCGTTCCGCGCCGTCGCCGCCGCCGCCGTCGCGGGGCCCGCGCTCCTGCTCGCGTGGGCCCTCGGGTACCCGCGCAGCACGATCGGGCCGTACGCGATCCTCCTCGGCACGTACCTGCCCGTCTCGGTGGTCCTCGCGCACGGCGTCGTGTTCCGCGGACGCGAGCGGATGGAGCTCGACGCCCTGCTCACCGTGGGCACGAAGGCGCTGGCGCTCGCCGCCACGCTCGCCGTCCTGGCGCTCGGCGCGCGCGTGCGCGGCGTCCTCCTCGCCCAGGGGCTCGCGGCGGCCTCGGCCGCCGCCCTCGCGCTGGCGCTGTTCCGGGCGGTGCGGCTCCCGCGGATCCGCGTCGCGGCGGGGACGCTCCGCGAGCTCCTCGCGGGCGGAGCGCCCGTCGTCGCGCTCAACGTGGCGATCCTCGCGCAGCCCTACCTCGACGCGATCGTCGTGTCGAAGCTCGCGCCGCCCGTGGTGATGGGCTGGTACGGGGCGGCGAAGACGTTCATGGGCGCGCTCGTCACGCCCGCGGCCATCCTCGCCTCCGCCGCGTACCCGCGCCTCTCGCGGACCGCGTCGGATCCGGAGGCCTTCCGGGGCGAGCTGGGCACCGCGCTGCGGCCGCTGCTCTGGATCGGCGCGGGCGCCGCCTCCGCGACGTGGCTCCTCGCCGACGTCGCGGTGGGCGCCGTGTACGGGCACGCCGGCTTCCGCCCCGCGGTCGCGGCGCTGCAGCTCTTCGCGCCGGCCCTCCTCCTCTTCTTCGTGGACATCCTGCTCGGCCACGCCTGCGTCGCCGCCGGGCGGGCGCACGCCTTCGCGGTGGCGAAGGCCGCGTCGGTGGTGGCGAGCACGGCCCTCGACGTGGTCCTCGTCCCGCTCATGCAGGCGCGAACCGGCAACGGCGTGCTCGGGGTGGTGCTCGCCTTCGCGGGGAGCGAGCTCATCATGATCGCCGCGGCGATCGCGCTCCTGCCGCGGGGCGCGCTCCACGGGGGCGTGCTGCGCGACGCGGGGCGGGCGGCGCTCGCCGCCGCGGGCGGGCCGCTCCTCCTCGCGCTCGGGCCGCCCCTCGGCCCCGCCGCGCGCACCGCGCTCGGGGCGGCGGCGTTCCTCGTCCTCTCCGCGGCGGTCGGGCTCGTGCGCCGGGACGACCTCGCGCGCCTGCGCGACGGGCTGCGCGGGGGCGGCCGCGCCGCGCGGGGCGGAGGGCCGTGACGGGGCCCGGATCCCAGATGGTCTCGCGAGGCGCGCGGCGCGGCCGGAGCTTAACTTCGCGGCGGCGGTCCGCGCCGCCGGAGGGCACCCGCGTGGACAATCTCCTGCTGCTCTCGATGCTCGTCGTCACCGTCGCGGTGCCCGCGCTCACGGCGCGGATCCGCGACGGACGCCGCGCGCTCGCGTGGACCTTCCTGCTGCTCGTCCTGTCCACCCTCGCGTACGCCCTCCTCGTCCGGGGCTGGTACGCGACCCACCACGTCCCGGAGCCCTTCGCGCCATGACCCCGACCCGCCTGCCGCAGCAGGACCCCGCTCGCGCTCCGGGCGAGGACCCCGGCGCCCTCGTCGACTGGCGCGGCGTGCGCGAGCGCGCCGGCTTCGCGCTCCGCGCGGTGCGCCGGCGCCCGATCCTCGCCGGGACCTGCTTCGTCGCGATCGCCGCCCTCGGGCCGCTGTCGCTCGTCGCGACCTCGAAGACGTACCACGTCGAGGCCGTCGTGACGGCGTCCCGCGCGGCCGTGGTCTCGTCGCTCCCCGACCCGGTGCTGCTGCGCTCGTTCGACTCCGAGGATCCCGCGAACGCCGCGCGGGACGCGATCCTCCGGCGGGACGCCCTCGCGGCGCTCGTCGAGGAGACCGGGCTCGTCGAGCGCTGGAGCGCGGGCCGGTCCGCGCTCGCCCGCGCCCGGGACGGCCTCTCGCGGCTGGTCGACGGGCGCGAGGCGACCCGCGAGCGCCAGGTGGAGGACCTCGTCGACCGCCTGGAGAAGCGGCTCACGGTGTCCCTCCCCGGCGCGCAGCCCGGCGCGCCCCCCGGCGCGGCGAAGGACCGGATCGTCGTCGCGCTCGACTGGTCCGACGGCGAGACCGCGCGGCTGCTCGTCGAGACGGCGGCGCGGCGGTTCTTCGAGGGCCGGCGCCGGATGGAGCAGGCGACGAGCCGGGACGCGCTCGCGGTGCTCGAGGGGCGGGCGGCGGACGTGCGCGGGCAGATCGAGGCGGAGGTGGCCCGCGTGCGCGAGGCCGAGCTCGCGATGCTCCGCGGGAACCCCGCGATGACCCGCACCTTCCGGGCGCCCACCGGGCGCACGCCGCAGGAGGCGGAGCTCGCGCAGCTCAAGGGCACCCTCGAGTCGAGGAGGCTCGCCCTCGCCGAGCTCGAGCGGCTGCGGGAGCACCGCCTCACCGAGCTGCGCGGCCAGCTCGCGCGCGAGCGGATCACCTACGCCGAGGGGCACCCCGCGATCGCGCGGACGCGCGAGCTCCTCGAGCGGGTCTCCGGCCCGTCGCCGGAGGCGGAGTCGCTCCGGACGGAGCTCGCGCGGCTCGACCAGGAGTTCCAGCGCGCGAGCGAGCGTGCCGCCCGCCTCGTCGACGCCGAGGACCCCGCGCTCGAGTACCGCCGGACGGAGCTGCGCCTCCTCCTCGCGCAGTACGCGGCCCTGCGCGACCGGATCGACGGCGCCCGCGTCGAGGGCGCCATGGCGCAGGCGAGCTTCGATCGCAGGTACGCGTTCACCGTGCCGCCCGTCGTGCCGCGGCGGGCGGCCTGGCCGATCCCGGCGCTCTCGCTCGCGGCGAGCGTGCTCGGCGGCGCGCTCCTGGCGCTGTTCGTCGCGGCGGCGCTCGACGTCCGCTCCGGGACGGCGCTCGAGCCCTGGCAGCTCGAGCGGCGCGGGCTGCCCGTCATCGGCGAGCTCCGCGCATGACCGGAGCGGCCCCGAGCGTGGGGCGCGCGCCGGGCCGCGCGCCCGTCCTCGCGGTCACCGCCGTCTGCGCGATCGCGGCCGCGACCGCGTGGGCGGCCCTCTCGGTCGGCCACCCGGCCGCGACCGCCGCGCCCGTGGTCCTCGCCCTCCTCGCCTGGACGGCGTGGAGGGCGCCGCTCCGCGCCTCGGCCGCGGTCCTCCTCCTGCTCGTCCTCGCGCTCGACGACTTCGAGAACGCGAACGGGCTCTGGCACAGCCCGCTCGCGGGGCTCGGCGACCTCGTCCACCACAGCATGCAGTCGATCTTCCCGTCCGTGAAGGGGCTCGCGCTCACCGGGACCGAGCTCGGGATCCTCCTGCTGCTGGCGGTCGCCGCGTGGCGGTCCTCCACCGGCGCGCCCGCCGACCGCCCCGCGGCGCCGCCCCGCGCGCTCGCGGCGGTGGGGGGCGCGTACCTGGGCGCGATCCTCCTCGCGACGGCGAACGGGCTCGCCCGCGGCGGCGACGCCGAGGTCGCCGTCTGGCAGACGCGGCCGCTCCTCGAGACGGCGGCGCTGACGATGGTGTTCCTCGCGGCGCTCCGCGAGCGCGGCGCCGAGGTGCTCGCGGCGAGGGTCGTCGTGCTCGCGGCGGTGGTGCGCGCCGCGCTCGCGGCCTGGGTGCGCTGGGTCGTCGCGCCGGGGACGACGTTCGACCTCGAGTACGCGACCGATCACGGCGACTCGATGCTGTTCACGCTCGCGTTCGTGCTCGTCGCGGCGCACCTCCTCGAGCGCCGCGACCGCGCGCGGGCGTTCGCGGCCCTCGCGGTGCTCCCCGTCCTCCTCGTGGGGATCCACGCCAACGGCCGCCGGACGGCGTGGCTCCAGCTCGCCCTCGGGCTCCTCCTCTTCCTGGTCGTGGCGCGCGGCGCGGCCTGGCGCCGCCAGCTCGGGCGGGCGGCCCTCGTCGCGCTCCCGTTCCTCGTCCTCTACGGCGCGGCGGGGTGGAGCTCGACGTCGGCGGCGTTCCGGCCGGTCCAGCTCGTCCGGTCCGTCACCGACTCGACCGTGGACCGCTCGACCTGGGACCGGCAGGTGGAGAACTGGAACCTCGCGATGTCGATGCGCGATCGGCCGCTCCTCGGCCGCGGCTTCGGGCACGAGTGGACGGAGTACTTCGCCGGCGACGCGATCACCGAGATCTTCCATCGCTACCGGGCGCACCCGCACAACCAGCTGCTCGGGGTCCTCCTCTTCGCCGGACCGCTCGGGTTCGCCGCGATCTGGGCGCCGTTCGCGGTGCTGGTCCTCGCCGGCGTGCGGGCGTACCCGCGCGCGCGGACCCCGGAGCAGCGCGCGACCGCGCTCGCGGTCGCGGCGACGTCGGTCGTGGTCGGCGTCCAGTGCTTCTCCGACCTCGGCCCCTTCTGGCCGCAGTACGCGGTGCTCACCGCCCTCGCGCTCGCGGCGGCCGGGAGGCTCGCGACGGAGACGGGGGCGGCGCGGTGATCGGCGCCGCGCTCGCCCTCGGCGGGCTCGGCGCGGTGATGGTCGCGGTCGCCGGCCCGGGCGTGGCGGCTCCGCCCGGCGGCGGGGCCGCGCCCGGCGCTCGCCGCGCGACCTTCGCGGTGGACTGCGCCGCGCCGGGGCGGCCGATCAGCCCGCTCGTCTACGGCATCGGCGCGACCGACGCGCCGGCCTGGGTGTGGGACCTCGGCGCCACCGCCCGCCGCTGGGGCGGCAACGCGGCGAGCCGCTACAACTGGGAGCACGGAAACGCCTGGAGCACGAGCCACGACTGGTTCTTCATGAACGTGCCCGTGAGCCCGCGGCCGGGGTTCGGGTACGAGACGTTCCTCGAGGAGGGCCGCGCGCACGCCGTCGCGTCCGCCCTCACCGTCCCGATGCTCGGCTGGGTCGCGCGGGACACGACCTCGTACGCCTTCCCGGTCTCGGCGCTGGGCCCGCAGCGCGCCACCGCGCCGGACCGCCCCGACGCGGGGGACGGGCTCCGCCCCGACGGGACGCCGCTCCCGCCGCAGCCCTCGCGCACGAGCGTCCGCTCCACGCCCGAGAGCGTCGAGCGCTGGGTGCGCGCGATCCGCGCGCGGGACCGCGAGGTCGGCGCGCGGCGCGTCGCCGCGTACGTCCTCGACAACGAGCCCATGCTCTGGCACGAGACGCACCGCGACGTCCGCGGCGACCCGCTCGGCTACGACGAGCTCCTCGAGCGGACCGTCGCGTACGCGTCGGCGATCCGGCGCGCCGATCCGGGCGCGACCATCGCTGGGCCGGCGGCGTGGGGCTGGCTCGAGCTCCAGTACTCGGCGAAAGATCGGCGCGCGGGCACGTGGCTCCGCCCGGATCGGCGGCGGCACGGCGACCTCCCGCTCCTCGCCTGGTACCTCCGCGAGCTCGCGCGGGCCGAGCGCCGCACCGGCACGCGCCTCCTCGACGTGGTCGACGTCCACTTCTACCCGGCGAACGAGGCGATCGGGACGAGCGAGCGCGGCGGGACCGATCCCGCGACCGCGGCGCTCCGCATCCGCGCGACGCGCTCGCTGTGGGACCCCACCTACGTGGACGAGTCCTGGGTCGCCGAGCCGATGCGCGTCATCCCGCTCGTGCGCGAGTGGATCGCGCGGTACCGGCCCGGCCTCGGCATCTCCGTCGGCGAGTGGAACTTCGGCGCCGAGGGGCACATGAGCGGCGGCCTCGCCGTCGCGGAGGCGCTCGGGCGCTTCGGGACGGAGGGGCTCCACTCCGCGTACTACTGGACCCATCCGCCGCTGCGATCGCCGGCCTGGTGGGCGTTCCGGGCGTACCGCGGGTTCGACGGCGCGGGCGGCCGGTTCCTGGACCGCTCGGTGCCGGTCCAGGGCGGCGCGGCCCTGTCGTCGCTCTTCGCCTCGGTGGACGAGGGGCGGCGGCGCGCCGTGCTCGTGCTCCTGAACCACGACCCCGGCTCGGCGCTGGCGGCGCGCGTCGAGCTCGCCGGCTGCGGGGGGGTCTCCGCGGCGCGCGCCTTCGCCTACGCGGGCGGCGAGCGGGGCTTCCGGCCGGCGGACGTCGCCGCGGCGGCGGGGGCGGTGGAGGTCGCCGCCGCGCCGTACTCGATCACGGTCCTCGAGCTGTCGCTCCGGGGCGACGCCCGCCCGCGCGCGGCGGCGCGGGGCGCTAGGTGACGCTGGCCTCGGCGCGCTCGGCGCGCGTCTCGCACAGCCCCTCCAGCAGCCCGTCGAGCACCCGCGCCGAGGCGCGCCAGGAGTAGCGGTCCTCGACGAGGGCCCGGGCGGCGCGCCCGAGCCGCGCGCCGAGGGAGGGATCGTCGAGGAGCCGCCGCACCTCCGCCGCGAACGCGGCGGCGCCCTCCGCGAGGAGGAGCTCCCGCCCGTGGGCGACGGCGAGCCCCTGCGCGCCGAGCGGCGTCGAGACGATCGGCCTCGCCATCGCCATCGCCTCGAGGATCTTGAGCCGCGTGCCGCCGCCGAGGCGGAGCGGCACGATCACCGCGGCCGCCGCGGCGAGGCTCGGCCGCAGGTCCTCCACGAACCCCCCGACCTCGATCCCCGGCGCGCGGGTCCCGGCGAGCCACGCCGGCGGCTTCCGCCCGAGGATCCGCAGGCGCGCGGACGGGTGCGTGGCGAGGACGCGCGGCCAGACCTCGTCCACGAAGAACGCGAGCCCGTCCGAGTTCGGGACGTAGTCGAGCGCGCCGAAGAAGAGGAGCGCCGACGGGTCCGGCGGCGGATCGCCGGGGCGCGGCCGGTAGCGCTCGACGTCCACCGCGTTCGGCACGACCGCGACGCGGGCGCGCGGCCGCGCGGCGAGCACGCGCGCCTGGTCGTGGGGCGAGGTGACCGTGAGCGCGTCCACGCGCCCCCAGGCGCCCTGCTCCTCCCGCCGCATCTTGCGCCAGTTGATCGCGCCGTAGAGCCGCCGCGCGAGCCCCGCGCGACCGGCGGCGACCTGGCGGTGGACGTCCCACTCGACGTTGTGCTCGTCGAGGACGACGCGCGGCGGCGGCGAGCCGGGCGGCGCCGTCCGCAGCCGGTGGTGCACGACGAAGGGCCCCTCGACGTTCACCACGTCGTACCGCCGCGCGAGGAGGACCGCGTCGAGCCGGCGCTGCATGCGGACGGTGGTGAAGAGGTGGCGCTCGAAGCTGTGGCGCGACGCGAGGGACCGGAGCTGGAGGAGCCGCTTTCGGACCGTGTCCTCGCTCGCCGGGTCGACCACGATCTCGACGTCGCGGCAGTACGCGCCCATCGCCCGGCGCGCCTCCTCCGCCTCCTCGACGGAGGCGGCGCAGCACACCGCGGACACCTCGTGGTGCCCCGCGAGCGCGGTCATGAGCCCGTGGATCCGCACCTGCGCGCCGTAACGAGGCGGGCTCGGCGGGACCTGCGAGACGTAGAGGACCCGCAGACGGGCAGGCATGCGCTCAGCGCTCCTGGCCCGCCAAGGGGCCGTGATCACGGGGGAACCCGGCATGGAATCCGCCCCGACGCTTCCCTGTTCTCCGAGCGCCACCCCTCCGAGCGGGAGGTGGCCCGTCGGCAGCACCGTCGTGCGGAAGACCCCGAACCCTAGGAGCAGCCTTGCGAGACCGCCCCCTGAGCCCGAGGTCCCTTCTCCTCGCCTGCGCCGTCGCTCTCCTCGCGTGCCAGGGAGCGACGGACGGCACGGCCTGCCTCGCGGAGTGCCAGATCGACGACGGCACGCGCGTCGGAGCTGGGCCGGGCGACCCCTCGGGCGCGGGCGGCGAGGGCGCCGCGTGCGTCCCGGACGCGTGCTCGCCGAGCGGCGCGGGCGTGACCTGGAACTGCGAGACGCGGTTCATGTACGGCACGAACTGGGCGTGGCGCAGCTTCGCCGGAGACTTCGGCGGCGTCGCGTCGTGGGGCCTCGCCGGGGTGGATGCCAATCCCGCTCCGTTCTCGGCCGGGCTCGCGCAGATGAAGGCCGCCGGCGCGAGCGTGATCCGCTGGTGGATGTTCCCGCGCCTCCTGACCGACACCATCCGGTGGGGGGCCGACGGCGCCCCCGACGGGATCGCCCCCGCGCTCGCGGCCGACGTCCAGCGCGCCCTCGCCCTCGCCGAGGAGCACGACGTCTACATCATGCTGACGCCGTTCTCGTTCGACAATTTCCGCCCGACGGGCTGGGAGAACGGCGTGTACTCGCGCAGCCTCGCGCCGATGGTCGTGGACGGGGCGCTCCGCAGGAAGGTGATGGACAACCTGCTCGGGCCCATCGCCGACGCGGTCGCTCGGAGCCCGCACCGCAAGCGGATGATCGCCTGGGACGTCATCAACGAGCCCGAGTGGGCGATGACCGGCCCGAGCGTGACGGGCGATCCGGCGTTCCCCGCCCAGCCCGGCCTCGACCTCGTGACGCACGGCCAGATGGAGACGTTCCTCGCCGACGCGGTGGACGTGCTGCGCGCGCGGTCCGGCGCGCTCGTCTCGGTCGGCGGCGCCGCCATCAAGTGGGCGAAGGCGTGGTCGAGGATCGGCCTCGACTTCTACCAGTTCCACTACTACGACTGGGTGTACGAGTTCTTCCCGTACACGAGCGCGACGCTCGCGTCGATGGGCGTCACCGACAAGCCGGTCGTGATGGGCGAGTTCCCGTCCGACGGGGTGTCCGCGATCGGCTCGAAGGGACTCCCGGCGCGGAGCGCGCCGGAGCTGACCGCCGACCTCGCCGCCCACGGGTACGCCGGGGCGCTCTCCTGGGCGTACAACGACCCGTCGTTCTCGTGGGACCCCGGGGCGGTGAAGGCGTACGCCGACGCGCGCGGCTGCGAGGTCCGGTACTGATGCCGCCCCGCCCGCTCGTGCGCCGCCGCGTCTGGATCGCCGCGGCCGTGTGGGTCGCGATCGCGTTCGCGCTCGTCGCGATCGGGACCGGCGACGGCGCCCCGGCGCCCGCGCCCGCCGCCGCGCCGCCCCAGCCCCCCGCGCCGGTCGCCGCGAGCGTCCCGCTCCCGGCGCCGGTCGCCGCGAGCGTGCCGCCCGCCGCCGTGCCGCCCGCCGCGCCGACCGCGACGCTGCGGCCCGCGGCGTCCGAGGACGAGCTCATGGACCGGCTCCGCGCCGACGTCGACGCGAACCCGGCCGCCGCGGTCGCGCTCGCCGAAGAGGGCGAGCGCCGCTGGGACGCGGGCCGGTACGGCGACGAGCGCGCGTTCCTCCGGATGCGCGCCCTCGTGCATCTCGGCGACATCGCGAACGCCCGCGACGCCGCGCGCCGTTTCTACGAGCGCTACCCCGGGAGCCCGCACGGGCGGCTCGTGTTCCGGCTCACCGGCATGCGGCCGATGCCGCCGATCGGGCCGCCGGAGTAGGCGCGCGGCGCGCGTCACGGCGCGCCGAGCGCGCGCACGACCGAGCGCGGCCGCGCCCAGCGCTCGAGACACCGCAGCGCGCGGTCGAGCTGGCGGCGCGTCGTCGCCTGGTGGACCGGGAGCTCGACGACGCTCCGCGCGAGCGCGCGGGTGCGCGCCAGCGCCGGATCGAACGGCGACTCCGGCCACCCCGCGGCCGCGAGGATGCCCTCGCGGACGAGCGCGCGCCGGAGGTCGTCCCGCTCATCGCGCACGAGGAGCGGAAAGGAGTACGGGACGACGCCGTCCGGGAGCTCCGGGAACATCGGCCGGACGACGGACGAGACCTCGAGCCGCTCGAGCACGTACCGGTAGGCCTCGCGCCGGCGCGCGGCCGCGCGCTCCACGTCGGTGAACGGGAGCCGCAGGCCGGTGAAGGTGGAGAGCCGCTTCACCTCGAGCTCCTGCCGCGCGCGGCCGTCCATGTACCCCTCCGGCCCGGCGCGCACGAGCCGGAGCGGGTCGGCCCCGCCCGTGAGCCGCACGTACGCGTGCTTCGCGCGCTGGAGCGCGAAGCGCGGCGCCGACCAGCAGCTCGACACGCGCCGCACCCGGGTCGGCCGGAAGTGGCGGAACCGCTCGCCGGCGACGAGCGCGCCGCCCTCCGGGTAGAGCAGCACCTTGCGCATGCTGAAGAGGGCGACGTCGCCGAAGGTGCCGAGGGCGCGCCCGCGGTGCATCGCCCCGAGGGTGAGCGCGCAGTCCTCGACGAGGACGACGCCGCGCGCGGTGGCGAGGGCGCGCATGGCGGCGACCTCGCCCGGGAACCCGAAGTAGTGCACGTGGAAGACCGCGATCGTGTCCCCGTCGATGCGCCGCTCCACCTCGTCGAGGTCCCAGCGGCAGTCGCCGTGCACCTCGTAGAACCGCACCTCGCACCCCGCCGCGCGGGCGGCGCGGTTGAGCTTCGCGGGGATGTAGCTCGGCATGAGCACCGCGGGGCGCTCGCGCCCGGACGCGGCGGCGAGCCAGGCGAGGAAGTCCTTGAACGCGTTGCTCGCGTTCGCGTAGAGGTGCGCCGCGGCGCCGAGCGCCGCGAGGTGCTCCTGGAAGGTCATGCACGTCTCCCGCGCCGCAGCACGCGGCGCACGTCGCGGACCCCGCGGCGGAAGGCGCGCGCGAGGTGCGCCCGGACCGCCGGCGAGGCCCACCCCGCTCCGCCGCGCGCGACCCGCAGCGCGTGGGCCTCGTTCCGCAGGCGGCGCCGGACCGTCGCGAGCGCCCGCTGGACCGCGTGCGCCGCGGCGGCGAGGCGGGGGCGCGCGGGGTACGCGACCACGCGCCAGTTCGGGACGTCCACCGCGTCGAACTCGTACTTGTAGGCCTCGGCGCCGCGCATGAAGTCGTAGACGGTGCGCCCCTGCGCGATGGCCCACTGCATGCCGAGCGCGTGCAGGACGCGTCCCGGCGAGTGGCGCGCGAGCGCGGGCGGCACCTCCCGCGCGCCGGGCAGGTACACCGCCACCGCGTCGCGGAACGAGAACCCGTAGTTCACGACGAGCCGCCGCCCGTCCACGCGCAGGAAGGCGAGGAAGAGCCAGCCGCGCCCGGCGAGCCGTTCGGCCACCTCGACGTGAAACTCCGCCGCGGCGGGATCGGCGAACGCGCCCCACCAGCCGTCGCGCGCCCAGCGCTCCTGGTGCATCTCCACGAACTCGCGCATCGCGGGGACGACGCCGTCGCCGGCCGGCACGAGCTCGAGCTCGACCCGGTGCTCCTTCTGGAGGTTCCGCAGGCGCCGCCGGACCTCGCGCCGGTCGCTCTGGCCGAAGCGGGCGAGGGTCTCCTCCCAGGTCCGCGCGAGCGCGGTCCGCGGGCAGGGCGAGTCGGGCGCGCGCGAGACGCGGAAGCCACGCCGGGCGAGCGCGGCGGCGAGGAGCGGCCCCGCCCGCGAGCCCTCGGGGGTCTCCTCCAGGATCGCGACGTCGAAGAGGCGCCGCCGCCCGGCGAGCGCGGCCGCGACGGCGTCGGCGGCAGGCTCCTCCAGGCCTCGCGCCGCGAGGACGTCGAGGTAGTCCGAGTCGCGGTGCCCGAGGAAGAGGAGGCGCCGGAACGGGGCGAGCCCGATGAGCCGGACGCGCTGCACGTAGAGCGGCGCGATCGCGACGAGCCCTCCCTCGCCGCGCACCGTCACGACGTGCAGGCGCGCGCCCGGCCGCCCTTCGCCGAAGTGGCGCCACCAGGTCCGCAGCCACTCGAACGACTGGAACACCGAGGCGTCGCTGCGCTCGAGGAGCGCGCTCCACTCGGGCTCGAGCGCGTCGAGCCCGCGCTCGTCCTCGACGACGGCGACGGCGAGCGAGGGCGCGCCGGCGGCGGCCGGCCGTGGCGCGGCGGCGGGGACGGCGAGCGCGGCGTCGGGCGATGGCGTCGGCACGGTCCCTCACCCCTGGTGGAGCGCCGGCGCGGGCGCGTGGCGCGCGACGGAGGCGAGCCCGCGGCGCACCTTCCACTTGGACCACGCGAAGAGCTTCTCGGCGCCGGAGAGGATGAGCCGGAGGTACGCGTCGCTCGCGCCGTTCCCGACGCGCTGGCGGCGGACCTCGAAGGGGTCGGCGCCCCAGTCGAGCGGGCCCGAGTTGACGGCCAGCGCCGCCTCGTAGCCCGCCTCCCGCGCCGCCCGCTTCACGCGGTCGTCGACCTCGCCGTAGGGGTAGGCGAGGACCGCGAGCGGGCGCGTCGCGATGCCGGCGAGGACCTCGCGCGAGCGCGCGAGCTCCCACGCGAGCGCGTCGTCGTCGGCCGCCGTCAGGCGGGCGTGGGTCATGGTGTGGGATCCCAGCTCCAGCCCCTCCCGCTCGACGGCGCGGAGCTCGTCCGGCGCGAGGAGCGGACCGGACAGCGCAGGCGCGTCGTCCCAGTGGTTGAAGCGCCGCGCGAGGTCCAGCACCGGGAACACCGCCGCGGTGAACCCGACGGATCGGAGGATCGGGACGGCGTGCTCGAGGACGTCGGCGTAGCCGTCGTCGAACGTGATCACGACGGGGCGGCCGCAGACGCACGGCGCGCGGCCGCCGTCGCGCAGCACGTCGGACACGCGCGGCGTGTAGTAGCCGTGGCGCGAGAGCCAGCTCATCTGCCGGCGGAAGGCCGTCGCGGTGACGACGAACGCGCTCGGCCGCCACGCCTCGTCGCGACAGATCCGGTGGTACATGAGGACGACCGGGCTCGCCATCGTGTTCACGCGTCCCTCCCTTCCGCTCACCGCGCCACGGGCGCGAGGATCACGCCGACGCTCACCCCGAGGTACGACGCGCTGCCCCCCGCGAGCGCGGCGGGGTCGCGGCGCTGCTCGTGCCAGGCGTCGGCGTACGCCACGAGCCGCCGCGTCGCCTTCCACTCCCCGCGCACGGCGCCGCGGCCGGCCGCGTAGCCGAGCCGCTCGCGGACGCGGGCGTACGCCGCCGAGGCGCCGACGCTCCAGCGGGGCGTGACCGCCCAGGTCGCGGCGGCGTCCGCGCCCGCGCGCTCCTGCACGCGCGCCACGAACCGGTCGAATGCCGGTCCCGCGCGGAGCGAGGCCGAGAGGGCCAGGGGGCGCCCCAGCAGCGCCGGCGTGGCCTCGAGCCCCGCCTCGCCGCCCCCGAGCAGCCGTCCGCCGGAGGTCCGGTCGCGCGCCTCCGAGGCGGAGCCCACGAGGCGGAGGCGCAGCGCGCGCCGGACCTGCCGCGACCACTCCGCCGAGACCGTCGCGAGCGACGCCGGCTCGCCCAGCTCGAACGCCGCGGCGGCGCCCGCGGCCTCGAGGCGGAGGACGTCCCTCCGCGTCTGCGCCCTCGCGACGCTCCCGGCGACGCGCGCCTCGCGCATCCACGGCACCGCGGCGGCGCCGAACGCGCCGGCGCCGCCGGACCACGCGACGCTCGCGGTGGACCCCACGGTCACGAGCGGCGTGGGGCGCCCCTCGATCGCGGCGGTCGCGCCGTCGTCGCGGTAGCGGAACACCGAGGGCGCGCGGCGCAGGTCCAGGAGCCGGCCCAGGTCGCCGGCCCCCGCCGCGACGAAGTCGAGGATGCGGACCGATGACCGCGCCGTGCCCGTGGCGCGCCAGAGCGGGTGGAGGTCCCACTCCGCCCGCGCGGAGCCGCCGTGCACGAGCGCCACGTCGCCGGCCGCGTAGGAGAGCGCCTGCGAGGCGCGGAGCTGCGGCTCGTACGCGAGGGCGAGCCGGAGGGTCTTCCGGTCGAGGAGCAGGCCGAGGCGCGGGAGCACGTCGAGCGCGGCGAGGCCGCGCGTCCCGCCCCCGCCGCCCGAGAAGGCGAGGGCGGAGGTCTCGGTCCTGCCGCTCGCCTGGAGCGCGACGGCCGTCCCGTCGATCCCCCCGAGCGCGAGCGCGAGCAGCGCGGCCGCCGCGGCGAACGCCACGCGCGATCACTCCACCACGACCACGTCGCCCCGGCGGAGCCGGAAGGCGGACGACCGGTCCTCGGCGCGCGCGAGCGCCTGCTCCGTGAACCGGATCCGGCTGGGCCTCGCCTCGCCGCCGGCGCGCCGCAGCACGAAGATGCGGTTCGCGGTCGCCCACGGCGTCATGCCGCCCGCGCTCGCGAGCGCCTGGAGCACGCCCGCCCCGGCCGCGACGTCGTACACGCCGGGCCTCGCGACCTCGCCCACCACCGACACCGCGACGAGCTTCTCCTCCTCCAGCGCGATCGTCACCCGGGGGGCGTTCACGTACCCCGCCAGGCGGACCTCGAGCGCCCGCGCCAGGTCGCCGGGCGACATCCCCGCCGCCGCGACGTCGTCGAGGAACGGGAGGGAGATCCGGCCGTCGCTGCGGACCTTGGCGCGCCCGCCCAGGGTCTCGTCGTTCCAGACGCGCACGAGCAGGAGGTCGCCCGGGGCGATGACGTACCCCGGCTCGGCGAGCGCGGCGGCGGGGAGGTCCTTCGCCCAGACGTAGCTCCCGGCGGTACGGCACGCCGACGAGAGCCCCAGCGTCGCGAGCAGGAACACCCCGGTCGGTCGGATCTTCACGGGAGCCTCTAGTGAGCGCCGCGGCCGGTCAGCACCGCGGGAATGGTCCGCGCCAATATCTTCACGTCGTGCCAGAGCGACCAGTTGTCGATGTAGCTGAGGTCCAGCTCCATCCAGCGGTCGAAGCCGATCGCGCTCCGGCCGCTCACCTGCCAGGTGCAGGTGATCCCGGGCTTCACGCTGAGGCGACGCAGGTGCCTGCGCTCGTACCGCTGGACCTCCGAGGGGAGCGGCGGGCGCGGCCCCACCACGCTCATCTCCCCGCGCAGGACGTTCCAGAACTGGGGCAGCTCGTCGATGGAGGTGCGCCGGATGAGCCGCCCCACCCGCGTGACGCGCGGGTCGTCCCTCATCTTGAAGACCGGCCCGGAGACCTCGTTCCGGGTGCGGAGCGCCTCGAGCCGGGCGTGCGCGTCCCGGTACATGGACCGGAACTTGAGGAGCGTGAACTCGCGTCCGTTCATCCCGACCCGGCGCTGCCGGAAGAAGACCGGCCCGGGCGAGTCGAGCCGGATCGCGATCGCGACGGCGAGGAACACCGGCGAGAGCGCGAGGAGGGCGAGGGCGGAGAGCGCGACGTCGAGCGCCCGCTTGGCCGCCAGCGCGAACGGGTCCTGCGGCACGGTCGAGAGCGCGAGGAGCGGGATCCCGTCGAGGTCCTCCACCGCGAGCGTCGAGATGCGCGTCGCGAAGAGGTCCATGCACACGCGCGCCGAGACGCCCTGCTCCTCGCAGTCGAGCACGGCGCCCTCGATCGCGGGGAGGCGCTCGTGCGGGACGACGAAGATCACCTCGTCGAGCACGGCGGTCTTGAGGAGCGGCGCGAGCCCGTCGAGACGGCCGAGGATCTTGCGCCGGTGGAGCGCGTCGGGCGGCGGCCCGTCCACGAGGTACCCGGCGAACTCGTAGCCCCACTCCGGGTGGGCCGACATCGTGCGCACGATCTCGCGCGCGAGCGCGCCGTGCCCGGCCACGGCGTACCGGCGCGTGTTGTAGCCGCGGCGGCGCGCGGATCGCGCGAGGAAGCGGATGGCGAGCCGGTGCCCGGCGAGGCCGGTGAACGCGACGGCGAAGTAGGTCGCGACGAGGAGGCGCGACACGTCGGCCTTCTGCGCGTAGCCGAGCGCCGCGACCCCGATCGCCACGGCGAGGAGCGCCTTCCCGAGGCGGAGGACCTCGCTCGTGAGGGGGCGGCGCCGGTACGAGCCGTACAGCTTCATCAGCGACGCGGCCGCGATCCACAGGAGCAGCGTCTCCGCGACGAGCGGCCAGTAGCGGTCGAGCGGGACGAGGCCGGGGAGGCCGCTCCCGAGGCGGGCCCGGATCGCGTACGCCGCCGGGAAGGCCGCGGCGAGCCCGACGACGTCGAACGAGCGGACGGACGCCTCGATGAGCCGCGAGTTCCGCTTGAGCATGCGCCCCTCTAGTCGCCCGACGGCGTCGGATCGCCGGCGACGATCGCGCCGGGCGGGATCCGCCCCCGCACCACGCTCCCCGCCTCGACGACCGCGCCGGCGCCGATCACGGTCCCGGGCAGCACCCGCACGCCGTCGCCGAGCGTGACGTCGTCGCCGATCCAGATCTCCGCGTCCGCGGCGCCGTCGGCGCCGGCGTCGGAGACGACGCACCCCGCGCCGATGCGCGTGCGATCGCCGATCTCGACGTAGCGCACCGCCTCGAGCCGGGTGGCGGGGCCGACGCGGGCGCCGTCGCCGACGACGAGCCGGCCGCGGCGATGGCAGACGAGCGCGATCGGGCCGGCGCGCGAGTCGAGCAGCACGTCCGCTCCGAGCTCGACGTTGGCGGGGTTGGAGAGGAGCGGGCGGCCGAGCGTGCGGGCGCGTGCCCCCACGCGGCGACACCGCCACAGGTACGCGTACGCGGTGAGCGCGGCCACGACGCCCGCCGCGCCCTCGCGCGCCTCGCGCGGGCGCGCCACGGGCTCGGGCGCCAGCGCGGTCGTGCTCCCCGGTGAGTCCACGGTCCCCCCTCGCTGCGGATCCCCGGATCGAAGCTGGCGCGGTGCGCCGCCGGACCACACTGCACGGTTGGGGAGAGGCTCCGCGCGTGAGCGCGCCGCGCGGGGCGGAGGCCTTCACCGGGAGGGAACGGGGTCGCCCCGACGTCCGCGGGATGGGAACTCGCGTTCCGCGCCGGCGCCGTCGCGTTCCCTCCCGGCGCCGCTCCGGCGGGCGCGCCGGCGCTGGCCCGGGATTCGCACGGTGCACGCGCGCTCGCCGCCGTCGCGGCGGGACCGGGAGGGGACATGGCTCGACGGGTGCTCGCGCCTTGGGCCGCGCTGTCGCTGGCGGCGGCGTGCGGGGGCGATCGCAAGCCGCCGCCCGCGCCGCCGCAGACCTGCGTCGACTGCGACACCCGGGTCGTGAAGGACGCCTGGCCGGTCTCGAACGTGACGTACGGCGAGGGCGACGGGATCCTCGAGCAGCCGGTCGTCGCGATGACGACCGACGAGGGTCAGAACCGCTGGGTCGCGACGCGGCGGGCGCTGTACCTGCTCCGCCCGGGCGACGAGAAGTTCACGCGGTTCGACGAGACGAGCGGCCTCCACCTCGGGATGATGACCGGCCTCGAGCCCGGCCCGGTGGGCTGGGCGAAGTACTGCGACAACGCGCCGGTGGCCGACGACGCCCCGTGCGGCGGGACCGTGACCTGGGGCGGCGCGGCGCTGAACGGGATCCAGTCGCTCGCCGGCGGCGAGGCGGACGAGGTGTTCGTCGGCTACGGCGGCACGCACGCCGATCCGGCCCCCCTCTGCCCGGACGACCCGGGCTACCGCGGCTACGACTGGTGCGATCCCTTCGCGCACTCGGGGAAGATCGACTGGGTCCGCCTGAAGCGAGACGGCACGCTCGAGGTGGTGCGCTTCGACCTCGTCACGAACCAGATGGGCGCGAGGTACTGGCACGACCGGCTCATGTACCGGCTCGTCTACGACCACGAGGTCAACGCGCGGACGCTCTACAGCGCGAGCGAGCACGGCATCACGATGCTCCTCCCGGACAGGTACCGCGCGCCGAGGCCCGGCGAGTGGTTCGACCTCGCGTACAGCGAGTACATGGGCGACCACCTGCACGCGCGCGTCTGCCGGTTCGACCCGCCCGCGCCGTGCCCCGCGGACAGCGAGGAGGGGCAGCGGATGGGCGGCTGGCACGGCCTCGCGATCGACGCGCAGGGCCGGCTCTGGCACGCGGGCAAGTGGACCGCCGGGCGGATCACCTGGCACCCGGATCCGCACGTGTGGGTGTTCCGGAACGGCGCCGCGTTCGACGCCGCGTTCGGCGATCCCTACGACGGGCCGGGGACCGGGAACCCTCCGGTGTTCGAGGTCGCGGCGGAGGGGCACGAGCCGCGCATGACGGGCGTCGCGGTCTGCCCGGACGGGCGCGTGTGGTTCACGTCCGAGGGGGCCGAGGACGGGCCCGCGCGCGACCGGGGCGACGTCCTCGCGGCCTGGGACGGGCGGCGGTTCGCCTACTTCACGGGCCCGCAGATCGGGCTCGCCGAGTCGCGCGCCCGCGACGTCGCGTGCCTCCCCGACGGGCGCGTCGTCGTCGCAGGGTTCACCACGGGTCTCGCGATCTTCGATCCGGCGAAGGGGACGTCGAAGACCGTCCGGGCGTCGAGCGGCCTCATCCCGAGCGACGCGATCCGGCAGCTCGAGCTCTACCGCCTGATGAGCCCGCCGACGCTCCAGGTCGCGACGGACGGCGGGGCGGCCGCGCTGCGCGTGCTGCCGTAGGCGGCCGCGACGGGCGAGGCGGCCGCGGAGCGTTCACGGCGCGCCGCTCCGCCGGATCGTCTCGCTCCGCGTCGGCGGGTCGCTCGCGGACTCCATCCACTCGACGATCCCGTCGCGATCGACGACGCCGGTGGCGAACACCCGCGCGCCGATCTGCGTCGCGATCCCGCGCGGCCGCGCGAGATCCCTGCGGTGGATCACCGCGGTGGGGCGCGTCGGATCGGCCTGCGGCTCGTACGCCTCGAGGCGCACCGGCTCGTCCGGGCCGCGCCCGCGGAAGCGGTCGATCCGGACGAGCATCGTGGCGAGCCCGTCGGCGGTCTCGAAGCCGCCGTCGATGGGGACCTCCCGCGCCTCGCCCGCGTAGGCGTAGCTCCGCTCCCCGGTGCGCCGCACGTCCAGGCGGTACTGCACGCGGCCGCCGCCGATCCGCGCGTAGCGCCCGCGCACGAGCACGCCGCGCGCGTCGGCGTCCTCGAGGTGGAGCGTGTCGGACGCCTGCCACCCGCCGCGCTGCCGGACGAGCACCGCGCCGCGCGAGAGGAGGACGCGCGTCCCGTCGCCGCGGGCGCCGATCGCGTACTCCGCGAACCCGGCGGGCTCGCCGCCGCGCGCGACGCGCTGGACGGACCGGAAGTGAACCCGGCCCGCGTCGACCTCGGTGGGCCACGGCGGCGGCGCGGAGCCCTCGCCGGCCGCGGCGGCCTCGCGCTCCAGCCGGGCGGCGGCGTCCCGCGCCCACGCGCAGAACCGCTCGGGCGACGCGTCCTCGGCCGGGGCCGCTGCCGGCGCGAGCGCGAGCGCGAGCGCGAGCACGGGCCGATCGCCCTCGAGCTCCACGTCCACCCCGCGGACCTCGCCGGCCCGCGCCTCCTCGCGCGCGATCGTTGCGAGCCCGACCGCGAACGCGCCCGCGGGGAGCCGCTCCACCTCGACGCGGCAGCGCGCCGGCGGCGCGCCGACCGCGAACACCACCGCGACGCCCCGCGCCGGCGGCTCGAGCGCGGGGCGCGGCACGCGAGCACCGCAGCCGGCGCCGATCGCGGCGAGCGCGGCGGACGCGACGGCGACGGCGGCGGGGCGGGGCCCCATGCGCCGCATCATAGCGCCGCGGGCGCGCTACCCGTGCGCGGTGACCTGGCGCAGGATGTCGAGCTCCTCGAGCGCCTTGCCCGCGCCGATCACGACGGACGAGAGCGGGTCCTCGGCGAGGAACACGGGGAGGCCGGTCTCCTCGCGCAAGAGCACGTCGAGGTTCTTGAGGAGCGCGCCGCCGCCGGCGAGGACGATGCCGCGGTCGGCGATGTCGCCGGCGAGCTCGGGCGGCGTCCGCTCCAGCGTCACCTTCACCGCCTCGACGATGCCGTTGATGGGCTCGCTGAGCGCCTCCCGGATCTCGGAGGACGTGACGGTGAGCGTGCGGGGCACGCCGGCGACGAGGTCGCGCCCCTTGATGTCCATCGTGAGCTCCTCCTCGGTCGGGTACGCGGTGCCGATGCCCATCTTGATGAGCTCGGCGGTGCGCTCGCCGATGAGGAGGTTGTACTTCCGCTTGATGTGCTGGATGATCGCCTCGTCCATCTTGTCGCCGGCGACGCGCACGGAGCGGCTGTAGACGATGCCGCCGAGCGAGATCACCGCGACGTCGGACGTTCCGCCGCCGATGTCGACGATCATGTTGCCGGAGGGCTCGGTGATGGGGAGCCCCGCGCCGATCGCCGCCGCCATCGGCTGCTCGATGAGGTAGACCTCGCGCGCCCCCGCGCTCTCCGCCGCCTCGCGCACCGCCCGCTTCTCCACCTCGGTGATCCCGGAGGGGATCCCGATGATGATGCGCGGCTTCACGAAGCTCTTCCGGTTGTGGGCGGTCTGGATGAAGTACTTGAGCATCGCCGCCGTGACCTCGAAGTCGGCGATGACCCCGTCCTTCATCGGCCGGATGGCGACGATGTTGCCCGGGGTGCGCCCGAGCATCTCCTTCGCCTCCTT
>DASSSJ010000017.1:0-18766 GCA_035708485.1 Anaeromyxobacter sp.
CTGGAACTCGTCCACGAGGACGTGCTCGAACCGCTCGGACCAGCGGCGGCGGAGCCGGTCGTCCTCCTCGAGGAGCCGCACCGGGCGCATGAGGAGGTCGCCGAAGTCCACCGCGCCCGCGCGCGCGAGCGCCGCCTCGTACCGCGCGTAGACCTCGCGCGCGAGGCGGCCCTCGACGTCGTACTCCCCGAGGGAGAGCTCGCCGGGGCGGAGCGCGAGCCCCTTCCAGCGGTCGATCCGGGAGAGCGCCTCGCGCGGCCCGAGCGCCTCGCCGCCGTCCGCGCCCACCTCGGCGAGGATCCCCTTCACGAGCCGGAGCTGGTCGGCGTCGTCGTAGATCGGGAACGAAGGCGAGAGCCCGGCCCGCGCCGCCTCGCGCCGGAGGAAGCGGGCGCCGAAGGCGTGGAAGGTCTGGACCCAGAGCTCGCTCGCCTCGAGCCCGAGGAGCGCCGAGAGCCGCTCGCGCATCTCGCCCGCGGCCTTGTTCGTGAAGGTGACCGCGAGGATGCGCCAGGGGACGACGCCCTCGTCGCGGACGAGCCGGGCGATCCGGTGGACGATGACGCGCGTCTTCCCCGACCCCGCCCCGGCGAGCACGAGGAGGGGGCCGCTCCCGTGCAGGACGGCCTCGCGCTGGGCGTCGTTCAGATCGGCGAGGAGGTCGGTCATCGGGAACGGCAGAACATAATGGAACGCCCGCGCCGGCGCGGGGAGCGCCCGCCTATCGCGCCGCCGGGGCGGACCCCGGCGCCGTCGGGGTCCGGATCGCCGCCGGCGTCGCGGGAGAGGTCGGGGTCGGGGTCGCGGTCGGGGTCGCGGTCGGCGTCGGGGTCGCGGTCGCGGTCGCGGTCGGGGTCGGGGTCGGGGTCGCGGTCGCGGTCGGGGTCGAGGTCGCGGTCGGGGTCGCGGTCGGCGTCGGGGTTGCGGTCGCGGTCGGGGTCGAGATCGGCGTCGCGGTCCCGGTCGCGGTCGCCGTCTGGTTCGGCGCCGGCCGCCTCCGTGCGGCCGGCCTCGGGGGCGGCTCGGGCGGCAGCCAGCGCCAGTCGTACTCCAGCCGGTCCACGAGCTCGGCGCGCGGGGGGCGGTCGTCCGGCCCGAGCCGCACCGCCTTCGTCCAGACGAGCCGGCGCGGGAGGAGCGTGTCCGGATCGGTGACGAGCAGGAGCTCGCCCTCGGCGGCGAGCTCGCCCGACGCGCCCGCTCCGCCCTCCGCGCCCTCCGGGAGGAGCCGCGCGAGGAGCGCCTCCGCGGCGCGCTCCACGGCGGCCCGGTCCGGCGTCTGCCGCAGCGTCGCCTCGACGCAGCGGGCGGCGCGCTCGCCCGCCGCGCACGGGACGCGGCGGCGCACGGCGAACTCGACCCGCTGCGGCGCGCGCGCGCCGGGGACGAGCGGGATCTCGCCCTCGCTCGCGAGCGCGTAGCTCTCGCCGACCCGGAGGTCGGCGCCGCTCCAGAACCCCACGGCGAGGTTCCAGAGCTCCTCGGCCTCGACGCGGAGCGCCGCCTCGGCGAGCGGCGTCGCGCGCGCGGCCGCGTCGGGCGGCACGCTCGCCTCCTCGAAGACGCGCGCGAGCACGGGCCGCATCGCCTCGACGCCCTCGAGCCCCGCGAACCTCCCCTCCGGCTCGACGCGCTGCACGATCGCCTCGGAGGCGCGGATCGCCTCCCGCTCGACCGCGCGCGGGAAGGGGAGGTCGCCGCGCCACGTCGTGCCGCGCGTCCCGATCAGCAGCCCGCCGGGCGCCGCCTCGACGCGGGTCTCGTACCGCGCCGTGAAGACGGCCGGCGCCGCGCCGGGGCGGAGCCGCGCGCGCCGGAACGTCACGCGGGCGCGCAGGGGCGCCCTCCACGCGAACCGCAGCCGCGCGACCGGCTCCGGGCGCTCCGGGGCGGGAGGCCCCCCGGCGCCGGGTCCCGCCGCGGCGAGCGCCGAGGCGAGCAGGGCGAGGCGGAGCGCGGCGATCACGGGGCCCGGAGGTTACCACGCGCCCGCTGCGCCGATCCGGCCGGGACGGTAGATTCCCGGCGTGCCCGCTCCCGTCCGCGTCGTCCCGCTCGGAGGCCTCGGCGAGATCGGGATGAACTGCCTCGCCCTCGAGTGCGACGGGCGCATCGCGGTCGTGGACTGCGGCGTCCTCTTCCCCAGCGAGCCCATCGGCGTGGACGTCATCACGCCCGACCTGGCCTGGCTCCGCGAGCGGCGCGAGCGGGTCGGCGCGGTGTTCCTGACGCACGGCCACGAGGACCACGTCGGCGCCCTGCCGTTCCTCCTGCGCGACGTGAAGGTCCCCGTCTACGGCGCGCGCTTCACGCTCGCCCTCGTCCGCCCGCGGCTCGCCGAGGCGGGGATCGAGGCCGATCTGCGCGAGGTCGCCCCGGGCGACGTGCGGCCGGCGGGGGACGGCTCCCCCATCGCCGCCGAGTTCTTCGCGGTCACCCACTCCATCCCCGACGCCTGCGGCCTCGCGATCGCGACGCCGCAGGGGACCCTGCTCCACTCCGGCGACTTCAAGATCGACCCCGCCCCCATCGCCGGGCCCGCGATGGACCTCGGGCGCGTCGAGGCCCTCGGGCGAGCCGGCGTCCGCCTGCTCCTCTCCGACTCGACGAACGCGGAGCGGGCGGGGACCTCGCTCTCCGAGTCGGAGGTGGGCGCGGCGCTCGAGGACGCCTTCGAGCGCGCGCGGGGGCGCGTCCTCGTGGCCTGCTTCGCGTCCAACGTGCACCGCCTCCAGCAGGTCGCCAACGCGGCGCGGGCGTTCGGGCGCCGGCTCCTCCTCCTCGGGCGCGCGATGGAGACGAACTTCCGGATCGCGCAGGCGCTCGGCTACCTCGAGGTGCCCGCGTGGATGCCGGTCTCGCCGGAGGAGGCGCGCGAACTCCCGCCGAAGGAGCTCTGCGTCCTCACGACCGGCACCCAGGGCGAGGCGCGGAGCGCGCTCGCGCGGCTCGCGCGCGGCGAGCACCCGGATCTCGAGGTCGCCCCGGGCGACCTCGTCGTCCTGTCGTCGCGGTTCATCCCCGGCAACGAGGTCGCGATCGGGCAGGTGGTGAACGGCCTGTGCCGGCGCGGCGCGGAGGTGGCGTACGAGGGGCTCCGGCCGCTCCACGTCTCCGGCCACGCGCAGGAGGCGGAGCAGCGCCGGCTCATCGCGCTCGCGCGCCCCGCCGCGTTCGTGCCCATCCACGGCGAGTACCGCCACCTCGCGCGCCACGCCGCGCACGCCGCGGCGGAGGGCGTCGCCCGCCGCCACGTGCTCGTGAACGGCGACGTCCTCGAGCTGTCGGACGCCGGCGCGGCGGTGCTCGACGAGAAGGTGCCGGTCGGGCGCGTCTACGCGGACCGGGACGCCCTCCTCGGCGGCGAGATCGCCCCCATCGTCGTGAAGGATCGCCGCCTCCTCGCGGACGCGGGGCTCTGCATCGCCGTCCTCGCGATCGAGCGGGCGAGCGGCGCGGTGGTCCGCGGGCCCGACCTCTTCGCGCGCGGCGTGGCGGGGTTCGAGGGCGCCGAGGAGGCGATCCGCGACGAGGCCCTGCGCGCCCTCGAGGAGCTCTCCGGCCCGGCGCGCGCGGACGTGGCCGAGGTGCAGGAGACGCTCCGGGTCGCGATCCGCCGCTGGTTCCGGCGCGAGGTGGGGAAGAAGCCGTCGGTGCTGCCGGTGGTGCTGGAGCTCTGACGCGGCACGCGCCCAGCAGCGCCTGCACGCGACCGCGCCGCGGCGACGCACGACCCCACCCGCGGCACGCGACCGCGCCGCGGCGACGCACGACCCCACCCGCGGCGCGCGAGCGCGCCGCGGCACCGTCACGCCCGCGTCGCCGGCGCTACGCCCCGAAGATCCCCGACGTCTGGAGCGCGGACTGACGGCTCAGCTCCTCGCCCTGGCGGCGGATCTCCTCGGCGGGCACGTCCTTCACGTGCGTCGAGATCACCCAGGTGTGCCCGAACGGATCGGCGAGGACTCCCATCCGGTCGCCCCAGAACGTGGTCGTGACGGGCCGCAGGCTCCTGCCGCCCGCCTCGAGCGCCCGGCGGAACGCCTCGTCGGAGTCCTCCACGTAGACGCGGATCGCGGTCGACGGGAACGCCTCGGGGCTCGGCGCATGGACCGTGCTCCCCGGGAGCTCGTCGCTCACGAAGAGCACCGAATCGCCGATGCGCAGCTCGGAGTGCCACACGCGGCCGTCGGACTTCTCGAGCCGCGAGCGCTCCTCGGCGCCGAACACCTTCACGTAGAACTCGATCGCCGCGGCGGCGTTCCGGACGACCAGGTTCGGCGTGACCGCGTGCACGCCTTCGGGCAGTGGAATCGCAGTGGCCATGAGTCACCTCCCGGTGGAGGGATCGTCCGCCTCCGCGGCGACGCCTTCCATGGCCCATTCCGGGTGCCGCGACCGGTCGGTTCGCGGCTCCGGTCGGGTCGCCGGGCCCCGGCGAGCGCGCGGCCCCACGAGCCGCCGACCTCCGCGGGAGGCGCGTGGCGGCGCCGAGCCCCGCCTGGCCACAATCGGCGCCGCGAGGGCCTGGCTCCCTTGTCGCGAGCGCTCGGACGCCTTTACGTCGGGCGAGCAGGCTTTCGAGAGGAGCGAGCCGTGGCCTGGAATCCGCGCGTGCACACGAACGAGGAGCGACCCCGCCGCGATCCGCTGGCCGGCCTGAAGCGTCTGCTTCGCCTCCGCGTCCCCGGGCCGACCGGGCCCTGGAGGGGAAAGGCGGGCGCGGCGGCGATCGCGCTCGTCGCGCTCGTCGCCGCGGCGACCTCGTACTACCAGATCGAGCCGGACGAGGTCGGCGTGATCCGGCGCCTCGGCCGCTTCGTGGGCACGAGCGACCCGGGGCCGCACTTCCGGCTGCCGTTCGGGATCGAGCGGGTCCAGAAGGTCCCCGTCCAGCGGCAGCTCAAGATGGAGTTCGGGTTCCGCACCGGCCTGCCGGGCGCGGAGGCGGGCGCCGCGGGCGCGGAGCCGAAGCGCGAGTCGCTCATGCTCACGGGCGACCTGAACGTCGCGGTGGTCGAGTGGATCGTCCAGTACAAGATCGAGGACCCCTACGCCTTCCTCTTCAAGGTCCGCAACGTGGAGGAGACCTTGCGCTCGCTCTCGGAGGCGGCGGTCCGGTCGGTCGTCGGCGATCACTCCGTGAACGAGGTCCTCACGACCGGGCGCCAGCGGATCGCGACGCAGGCGAAGGAGGTCCTCCAGCAGCTCGCCGACCGCTACGACGCGGGCGTGGACGTGCAGCAGCTCGTGTTGCAGGACGTGAACCCGCCCGATCCCGTGAAGCCCTCGTTCAACGAGGTGAACCAGGCGATCCAGGAGAAGGAGCGCGCCATCAACGAGGCGCAGGCGGAGCTGAACAAGGCGATCCCCCGCGCCCGCGGCGAGGCGGAGCAGGCGATCCGGGCGGCGGAGGGGTACGCCATCGAGCGCGTGAACCGCGCTCGCGGCGAGGCGGAACGGTTCAGCGCGCTCCAGGTCGAGTACCGCCGGAGCCCCGACGTCACGCGCCGCCGCCTTCACCTGGAGACGCTCGCCGAGGTGCTGCCGCGGGCGGGCCGGAAGGTGATCCTGGACCACGCGGCGAAGGGCATGACGCCCATCCTCCCGATGGAGCGCCGCGAGCTCGGGAGCGCGACCGCGACGGCGGCCGTGTCGGAGGCCTCCAGATGATCACGCGGATCGCGCTCGGCGCGGCGCTCGCCTCCCTCTCGCTCTCGGGCTGCGCCTGCTACACGCTCGACGAGACCGAGCAGGCGGTGATCACGCGGTTCGGCGAGCCGAGGGGTGGCGCCGTCGCCGTGCCGGGCCTGCACTTCAAGCTCCCCTTCGCGGACCGGGTGAACCGCTTCGAGCGGCGCTGGCTGGAGTGGACCGGCGACCCGAACCAGATCCCGACGCGCGACAAGAAGTACATCTGGGTGGACACCTTCGCCCGCTGGCGCATCTCGGATCCGCTCCGGTTCTTCCAGCGCATGCGGGACGAGCGCACCGCCCGCTCGCGCCTCGACGACATCATCGACGGCGAGACGCGGAACGCGATCGCGAGCTACGACCTCCTCGAGGCGGTCCGCGCCACCGAACGTCCCTTCGAGGACGACGAGGCGGCGACCGACCTCGCGCCGCGGCGCCCGGATCGCGTCGCGGTCGGCCGCGAGAAGCTCACGCGGCGGATCCTGGAGCGCGCCTCGGCGGTGGTGGCGGAGTTCGGGGTCGAGCTCGTCGACGTGCAGATCAAGCGGATCAACTACGTCGACGAGGTGCAGGTGAAGGTGTTCGAGCGCATGATCTCCGAGCGCCGGCGCATCGCCGAGCGCTCGCGCTCCGAGGGGATGGGCCGGTCGGCGGAGATTCGCGGCGAGAAGGAGCGCGAGCTGAAGGCCATCGAGTCGGAGGCGTACCGCAGGGCGCAGGAGCTCAAGGGGAAGGCCGACGCGGAGGCGGCCCGCATCTACGCGGCCGCGTTCGGGAAGGACCCGGAGTTCTACTCCTTCGTCCGCACGCTCGAGGCGTACCGGGCGACGGTGGACGGCTCCACCTCCGTGTTCCTCGGCACGGACGCGGAGTTCGTTCGATACCTCCGCAGCTCCGCGCGTCCCCGCTGACCCGGCGCCGCGACCGCCTCACCCCCGCGTGCCGGCGCCGCCCGGCGCCGCGCCGGAGAGGACCCGCTCCCAGTCGAGCCGCCCGGTGAGCTGCATGATCACGAAGAGCGTGAGGATCGCCCCGATCGTGATCGCGAGCCCGGTGAAGCCCCGCCAGAAGAAGCTGAACGAGAAGAGGACGAGGTAGAGGAGCTGCGCGAGGCCGACGTGGAGGAGCGCCGCGCGCCACCCCATGAAGAGCCGCGCGTAGGAGACCGCGAGCCCGACCGACACGAGCGACGCCGCCGCGAACGCTTGCCCGACCGCCACGTGGTCGATGAGGTACGCGAACAAGAGGTGGAACGCGAAGAACGCGCACGCGAACAGGAAGTAGTTCATCGGGTGGATGGAGCGGCCGCGCGCGGCGAGCAGGATCCCGATCACGAAGCAGAAGAAGAGGAGCGAGACCGGCGCGAAGAAGGTGATCCTCGCGGCGAGCGGCCCGGGGTTGAGCCGCTCGGGCAGCAGGATCGCCACGGGCTCCGTCCCGACGATCTGGTCGAACCGCCAGGTGCCGCGCCACCCGCCGTCCACCGGGCCGTGCGTGGTCGGCGAGAGGGTGCCCGGCTGGAAGTCGACGTTCGGGAAGTTCGTCGCGACGGTGAGCCGGAAGGAGCGCGCCCGCCCCTGCTCGGGGCCGAGTCCGCCGCCGAACGTGCCGTAGCCCCAGCGCGCGGTGCCGCGCGTCCGGTACGACACGCCGAAGCCGGCCCGCTCCTTCGGCATGAGCGGCCGCGCGAACCGCGCCACGCCGTCCTCGAGGACGACGTCCACGGCCTTCCCCGCCGCGTCGACGACGGCGAACCCGTCGTAGGTGACGCCCCGCTTCTCGAGCGGGAGCTTGAACGTCACCGTGCGGGCGTGGGACGTGTCGTTCCTGAACGCGTACGTGCCGCGGAAGTCCACCGCGTACGTCGGGAACCAGAGCAGCCCCTTCCTGCGGTGCTCGAGCGCGATCGTCGCGTCGAGGTCCGACGCCTCGAGCGTCATGGCGCGCTCGGTCGTCACCTCGACGTCCCGCTCGACGGTGAAGTACCGCTTCTCCTTCTCGTCGTAGCGCTGCTCCTTCGTGTGGACGGGGTGCGTCTCCGTCCCGAACGCGGTGGGCGGCGCCTGGACGAGCTCGGGACCCCAGAGCGCGTGCACCTCCGGGAGGAGCTGTCCGGACTTGTCGCCGCTCCGGACGGTGAGGGTGGAACCGAGGACGGCCCACGCGACGGAGGACGCGAGCCAGACGAAGCCGATGGCGAGCAGTCGTCTCATGCCGTCGCCCGGGAGCAAGCCCCGTTCCGGCCGGGAATGGCCCGGCGCGCCGCGGGTTTTCGGGCGCCGTGTCGGCCGCCCCACGCGCCCGCGTGGCGTCCCGGACGCGCCCTTCGCCCCGGATTGCCGGAGCCCGCGGGGTCTGTTAGATCCCGCGACCCCGATGGCGACGCGCGTCTACATCCACACGCTCGGCTGCCCCAAGAACCGCGTGGACAGCGAGGTGATGCTCGGCACCCTCGCCCAGGCGGGCTACCGGCTCGTCCAGGATCCCGCGAAGGCCGAGGTCGTCGTCGTGAACACCTGCGGGTTCATCGAGAGCGCCAAGGTCGAGTCGGTGGACGCGATCGTCGAGCTCGCGGAGCACCGCCGCAGCGGCCGCTGCAGGAAGCTCGTCGTGACGGGCTGCCTCGTCCAGCGCCACGCGGCGGAGCTCGCGAAGGAGCTGCCCGAGGTGGACCACTTCCTCGGGACCGGCGCCTACGCGGACATCGCGCGCGTCGTCTCCGACGCGCAGGCGAAGCGGCTCGTCGTCCCGGATCCCGACTTCGTCCACTCCGCCTCGACGCCGCGCGTGAACTCGCTCCCCTCGCACACGGCCTACCTCAAGATTTCGGAGGGCTGCGACAACGCCTGCGCGTTCTGCATCATCCCGAAGCTCCGCGGCCCGCAGCGGTCGCGCTCGATCGACGACGTCGTCGCCGAGGCGGCCGCGCTCGCGGCGCAGGGGACGGTCGAGCTCTCGCTCGTCGCCCAGGACCTCACCGCCTGGGGCTACGACCTCCCGGGCCGGCCGCGCCTGGACGAGCTGCTGCGCGAGCTCGTGAAGGTGGAGGGGGTGCGCTGGATCCGGCTCCACTACGCCTACCCGCGCGACGTGCCCGACGCGCTCGTGGACGTGATCGCCCGCGAGCCGAAGATCGCGAAGTACCTCGACATGCCGCTCCAGCACTCGTCGGACCGGCTGCTGCGGGCGATGAAGCGGGGGCGGAGCTCGCAGTTCCTCCGCGACCTCCTCGCGAAGCTCCGCGCGCGCGTGCCGGGCATCGCGCTCCGCACGTCGCTCATCGTGGGGCTCCCCGGCGAGACCGAGGAGGACTACGCGAACCTCCTCCGGTTCGTCGAGGAGCAGCGGTTCGAGCGGCTCGGCGTGTTCGAGTTCTCGCCGGAGGAGGGCACCCCCGCGGCGGAGATGCGCCGGCAGGTGCCCGACGCGGTGAAGCGCGCGCGGTACGAGCGGGTCATGGCGGTGCAGCAGCGGATCTCGCGCGAGCTCCAGCGCGCCGCGATCGGCCGGCGGCTCGAGGTGCTCGTCGAGGGGCGGGCCGAGGAGACGGAGCACCTCCTCGCCGGCCGCCACGCGCAGCAGGCGCCGGAGTTCGACGGCCTCACCTACGTGAACGACGGCGTCGCGTACCCGGGCGAGATCGTGACCGTCGAGGTGACGGACGCCTCGGAGTACGACCTCGTCGGCAGGGTCGTGGCGCGCGATCCCGAGCGCGCCCGCCGCGCGCTGCCGAGGGCGCCGCGCCCCGCCGCGGGGCCGGCGCGCCGCCGCGGGCTCCCCGTCGTCGGGTGATCTCCTCGCGCCGGCGCGGCGGAGGCACGCGCCGCGCCGAGCCGCGTCGTCCGGGCGGCGCGACGGTCCCCGCGCCCGCGTCAGGCCGCCGGCTGGGCGGCGGCGAGCTCCTCGAGCGCCTCGCGCGCGAGGTCGTCCGCCTTCAGCGCCGCGGGCGGGAGGCGCAGGAGAGCGATGCCGGCGAAGTCCGCGATCCCGTGCGTCTCGACCGGGACCCACATGTGCGAGCCGTCCGCGACCGTCAGGAAGAACCACTGGTTCACCGGGTTGTAGGCGAACTTCGTGATCTCGCCCCAGCGGATGCGCCGCTTCCCGAGGACCGCGACGCTCGTCAGGCCGAACTCGTCCACGACGAAGCCGCGCCGGAACGCGCTCACGAACTGGTGCACGGCGACCCCCAGCGCGGCGAGCGTCGCGAGCACGATCTCGACGAGGCCGAACGTCCCCTCGCGGCCGCCGAGGAAGAGCCGGACGGCGATCGCGCCGAGCACGGCCGCCGGGATGAGCGCCGAGATGCCGAGGGCGATCCCGTAGCGGGCCGGCGCGTGCATGACGAGGACGCCGCCGCGGACGGGTACGCGCCGGCGCGCGGGCACCCGGAAGCGCCGCACGAGCTGCGGGCCGAGGAGGACGACGAGGAGGAGCGCCGAGATGGCGACGAAGACTACCGGGGCGCGCATGGTGACGGCGTGGTGTGTACCACGGCCGCCGCTCCCGATCCGACCCCCCTCGCCGGGTCGCGGAGCGGCGCCGACCGCGCCCCGGACGCTCCCGGGCCGAGCGAGCGTCTCCGGGCCGGCGCTCGGCCGGTCGGAGAGGCCTCCACGAGCGCCAGGGACCCTCTCCGCGGCCGCCCGGATCCGCGCGCCGGCGCGTCAGGAGCGCCGCCGGCCGCCCCCGAACATCGAGCCCAGGATCCCGCGCATCACGGCGCGACCGATCTGCGTCCCGGCGGCGCGCATCGCGCTCTGGGCCATCTTGCCGAGCATGTCGCCGGCGGCGCCGGCGGTGGCCTTCCCGGGCGGGCCGCCGCCCCCGCCGCGCCCCGGCGGCGCGGGCGGGGGCGCCGCCGCGGCGCTCGCCTCGGCGCGCCGCTGGAGGAGCTCGTACGCGGACTCGCGGTCCACCGCGGCGTCGTACCGGCCGCGGAGCGGCGAGGCGCCGATCACCTGCGCGCGCTCCTCCGCCGAGAGCGGCGCGAGCCGCGATCGCGGCGGCACCACGAACGCGCGCTCCACCGGCGACGGCGAGCCCTTCGCGTCGAGGAACGACACGAGCGCCTCGCCCACCGCGAGCTCCCCGATCGCCTTCTCGACGTCCACCCGCGGGTTCGCGCGGAACGTCTCGGCCGCGGACCGCACCGCCCGCTGGTCTCGCGGCGTGAAGGCGCGCAGCGCGTGCTGCACGCGGTTCCCGAGCTGGCCGAGCACGCGGTCCGGGACGTCGAGCGGGTTCTGGGTGACGAGGTACACGCCCACCCCCTTCGAGCGGACGAGCCGCACCACCTGCTCGATCTTGTCCTGCAGCTCCTGCGGCGCGTCCGTGAAGAGGAGGTGCGCCTCGTCGAGGAACAGGGCGAGCCGCGGCTTCTCGGGATCGCCCACCTCGGGCAGCTGCTCGAAGAGCTCGGAGAGGAGCCAGAGGAGCACCGCGCCGTAGAGCCGGGGGGCGCGGAAGAGCCGCTCCGCGTGGAGCACGGTGATCTGCCCGCGCCCGGAGAGGTCGGTGCGCAGCAGGTCGCCGAGATCGAGCGCGGGCTCGCCGAAGAGCCGGTCGCCGCCCTCCGCCTCGAGCGCGAGCAGGGCGCGCTGCACGGCGCCGACGCTCGTCGCGGCGACGTTCCCGTAGCGCGCCCGGAGCGCCGCTGCGTTCTGCGTCGCGTGCTCGAGCATCGCGCGCAGGTCCTTCACGTCGAGGAGGAGGAGCCCCGCCTCGTCCGCGGCCCTGAAGACCACCTGCAGCACTCCCGCCTGCGTCTCGTTGAGATCGAGGATGCGCGAGAGGAGGAGGGGGCCGACGTCGGAGATGGTGGCGCGGAGCGGGTGGCCGCCCTCTCCGAACACGTCCAGGAACGCCGCGGGGTATGCCTCCGGGGCGAGCGCGATCCCGAGCTCCTTCGCGCGCGCGAGCACCTTCTCCGAGTCGCCGCCCGGGCGCGCGAGGCCGGAGAGGTCGCCCTTCACGTCGGCGAGGAGCACCGGGACGCCGATGCGGCTGAAGCCCTCGGCGAGCACGCGGAGCGTGACCGTCTTCCCGGTGCCGGTCGCGCCGGCGACGAGCCCGTGCCGGTTCGCCAGCGCGGGGAGGAGGAACAGGTCCTGCGGGCCCTTCGCGACGAGGAGCGGATCGGTCGGCATGGCGCGATCCTACTGCCCGCCGGGCGCGGCCGGCGGCGCTTCGTGCGCCGCCCCCGCCTGGGCGCGGACGCCGGCGCCCCGGCCGCCCGGCGGGCGGCGCGGCGCTCACCAGCGCGCGCGCAGCCGCTCGGCGTACGTCTCGGGCGCCTCGGTGTGGACCTCGTCCCCGACGAACTTCGGCGTGAACCAGGTGTCGAAGTTCGAGTAGAGCGACCGGAACGCCGGCCGGGAGCAGATCCTCACGTGGAGCGCCCACCCGTCCGGCGCGCCCGGGGCGGGGCTCGAGTAGAAGACGAACGTGAACGGGTGGACGCCGCTCGCCTCGTAGAACGAGACCACGCGCGCGATCCCCTCCGCGAATGCGTCGGCGTCCGCGGCGCCCACCTCGGCGACGCTCCCGACGCCGGGCAGGACGCCCCAGATCTCCCGCTGGTGCGCGGGCGCGAAGGCGGCGAGCCACTCCACGCGGCCCGTCCGGCCCACCCAGCGCGAGCCGCTCGCCCGCTCCGCCGCGAGGAGCGCCTCGAAGTAGCCCTTCCCCTCGCGCGCGCGGAACGCGGACGCGAGCGCCATCGCCCGCGCCACCCCGGAGTACGGCACGCCCCGCGCGTGCACCTGGAAGTGGGCGTGCGGCACGCTCGAGCCGCCGGGGTGGAGGAAGTTCATCCCGACCACGTGGTGGACGAGGGCGGGGTCGCTCGCGCGGGCGCGGCGCACCAGCTCGCCCGAGACGCGGACCGCGTCGCCGAGGGCGCGGACCGAAAGGCGCGACGGGAAGAGCACGTGGCTCGCCGGGTCGACGATCACGACCGAGTCGAGGGCGCACTTCGAGAAGAGGTTCGGCATGGCGAGCGCGTCGCCGATGCGGAGCTGCCCCTCCGCGACGAAGGCGGGCAGGTAGCGGGTCCCGCGCTCCGCCGCGCCGCAGAACGGGCACGCCGCCCGCGTCTTCTCCTGGAGGTCCTCGAGGAGGGCGAGGTCCGCCGCGCCGAGGAACGCCTTCGCCTTCTCGCCGAGCGCGGTGTTGATCGACGCGACCGCCCCGGTGAGCGGGTCCTTGCGGTGCTCGATCACCTGCTCGGCGCGGTTGCCCGCCGGGTCGACCAGATACGTCCGCTCCGTCACCGACGCGAAGTCCATCGAGCCTCCTCCCGGCGAGGGCCGCCGCGGGAGGAGCATAGCGGGCGGGCGGGGCCGCTGGCACCGGGGGGCGGGCCTCCGGCGCGCCTCCTCGCCCGCGCGCGGCGCGGCGGCGCGACTCTACCGCGCCGGCGGCGCCATCGTCCGGACGCCCTTCGGGAGCTTCACGTCGAAGGCGGAGTCGGGGAGGCCGGGGTTCCGCTTCGTGCCGGTGAACCGGAGCTCGTTCACGTTGCCCGAGCCGTCCACCACGCGCGTCGCGGTCACCGCGCCGTCCTCCGCGACGGTGAGCACGATCGACTCGACCCGGGGATCCGCCGCCTTCGGCCGGAGGACGAGCCCGCCCAGGTCGTCGACGGAGAGGTCGAACTCGCGGGCGAGGTCCCCCTTGCCGAGGAGGAACGTGACCGCCGCGCTCATCGCCGACGCGTCGAACTGGTCGTCCACGTAGGCCTGGTTCTCCTCGGGCTCCCACTGCACGAGCCGCGAGCCCTTCACCGCGATGGTCTTCGCGGCGGGCTTCTCGTAGTCCCAGCGCATCATGCCCGGCTTCTTCACCCGCAGCGTGCCCGACGAGGACTGCTTCCGGCCGAAGCCAGCGTAGGTGTAGGTCTGCGCGAAGCGCGCCTCGAGGTCGCGCGTCCGCTCGTAGTACCCCTGCACCCTGGCGGCGAGCGCGGCGGCGGACGGGGCCGCCGGTGCGGCGGGCGCGGCGGCGAGCGAGAGGGCGAGGGCGGCGAGGAGGGCCTTCATGGCGTCTACTTAGCAGACGTGGCGGCGCGCGCCGCATTCAACGCGCGCGCGAGGGCCCGCGCGCGCCCGCTCGTCCGTCCGGAGCGCCCACACGAGCCCGCTGCGCTGGCACTCGCAGAGGTCCGCCCGCTCGTCTTGACGGCGGCCCCCCCGCGGGCGATCCTCCCGCCTCCGATGCGCCGCGCCCCCGCCCTCGTCCTCGTCGCCGCCGTGGCGCTCGCCGCGGGGTGCGCGACCTCCCCGTGCCAGGAGCTGGGCGAGAAGCTCTGCAAGTGCCAGCCCGGGATGACGGAGGACGGCTGCAAGACGCAGGTGCAGGACCAGCTGAACCAGATCGGCGTCGGCACGCCCGGCTTCGGGCCGCTCCTCGACCACATCGAGGCGGGCGAGTCGGCCGTCACCTTCGAGGACTACTGCCAGGAGCGCCTCGCCGCGTGCAACGCGCCGGAGGGGGTGGACTTCTGCGAGTGGCTCCTCACCGCGCCCGGCAAGGACGCGTGCGGCGTGACGCCGGCGAACCCGGCGCCGTAGCCCGCGCGCCAGGCTAGCTCGGGATGCCGAGCGGGATCCGCAGCCCGGACGTCGGCGCCACCGGCCCGTCGGAGAACCGGCCGGCGATCCGCGCGCCGCAGGCCGCGCACGCGGCGCCCCGCATCCGCACCGCGCGCACGGCGAACCAGTCGCGCTCGATCACCTTCGCGCCGCAGCCGGGGCAGAACGTCGTGTCGCCCTCGGGGTCGTGCACGTTGCCCGTGTAGACGTAGCGGAGCCCCTCGCCCATCGCGACGGCGCGGGCGCGCCGGAGCGTCGCGGGCGGCGTGCGCGGCCGGTCGAGCATCTTGTAGTCCGGGTGGAACGCGCTGAAGTGGAGCGGCACGTCCACGCTCATCCGCTCGCGCACGAAGCGGGAGAGCGCGTGGAGCTCCTCGTCGCCGTCGTTGAGCCCCGGGATGAGGAGCGTCGTCACCTCGACCCAGACGTCCGTCTCCTTCGCGAGCCACTCGAGCGTCTCCTTCACCGGCTCGAGGTGGGAGAGCGTCGTGCGGGCGTAGAACTCCTCCGTGAACGCCTTCAGGTCGACGTTCGTCGCGTCCATGTGGCGGAAGATGTCGGCGCGCGCCTCGGGCGAGACGTAGCCGTTCGTCACGAAGACCGTGAAGAGGCCGCGCGCGCGCGCCTCGCGCGCCACGTCGATGGCGTACTCCGCCCAGATGATCGGGTCGTTGTAGGTGAAGGCGAGCCCGGGCGTGCGCATGCGGACGGCGAGGTCCACCACGCGGGCCGGGGTCCAGCGGTCCTCCGAGGTCGCCTCGTCGCTGCGGGCCTTCGAGATGTCCCAGTTCTGGCAGAACCGGCAGCCGAGGTTGCACCCCGCGGTGCCGAAGGAGAGGACCTGCGAGCCGGGGCGGAAGTGCGAGAGCGGCTTCTTCTCGATCGGATCGACCGCGAACCCGGTCGTCGTCCCCCACCCGGTGGTCACCAGCCGGCCGCCGCGGTTCCTGCGGACGAAGCAGAACCCGTTCTGGCCGTCGCCGATCCGGCACGCGCGCGGGCAGAGGGTGCAGAGCACCTTCCCGTCCGGCTCGGGCTCCCAGTAGCGCGCCTCGTGGAGCACGTCGAGATTGTAACGCCAGGGTGCGCCGCGGCACCCGCCGGCCGGGCGGGCACCCCCTCGCCGGGGGGCGTCGCCGGTGTTATCAAAGGGCCCCGATGACCTTCCGCGAAGCCGTCTCCCGCCGCGTCCTCGTCTTCGACGGGGCGATGGGGACGCAGATCCAGCGCCACCAGCTCAAGGCGGCCGAGTTCGGCGGCAAGGAGGGCGCGAACGACCTCCTCGTGCTGACGCGCCCCGATCTGGTGGAGGACATCCACGGCCGCTACTTCGCGGTGGGCTGCGACGTCGTCGAGACCAACACCTTCGGCTCGAACCGGCTGAAGCTCGACGAGTACGGCCTCGGCCACCGGACCTACGAGGTGAACTTCAAGGCCGCCATCGTCGCGCGCCGCGCGGCCGAGCGGTTCTCGACCGCGGACCGGCCCCGCTTCGTGGCGGGCTCGATCGGCCCGACCGGCATGCTGCCGTCGTCCTCCGACCCGGCGCTCGGGAACATCACCGCCGACGCGCTCGAGCGGGTCTTCCTGGAGCAGGCGAAGGGGCTCGTCGAGGGGGGCGTCGACGCGATCATCGTCGAGACGCAGCAGGACATGCTGGAGCTGCGCGCCGCGGTGCTCGCCGCGGACGCCTGCCGCAGGGAGTGCCTGCGCGACGTCTTCGTGATCGCGCAGCCGACGCTCATCGACGCGAACGGCCGGATGCTCCTCGGCACCGACGTCTCGAGCGCGCTCGCGACGCTCGAGCGGCTCCCGGTGGACGCGATCGGCCTGAACTGCTCGACCGGCCCGGAGGAGATGAGGGCCTCCGTGAGGACCCTCTGCGAGAAGTCGAGCCACTACGTCTCGGTGCTCCCGAACGCGGGCATGCCGGAGAACGAGGACGGCCGCGCCGTCTACAAGCTCTCGCCGGCGGCGCTCGCGGACGCGCTCGCGCAGTTCGTCGCGGACTACGGCGTGGACCTCGTCGGCGGCTGCTGCGGGACGACGCCCGAGCACATGCGCGCGGTCGTCGAGCGGGTCGGCGCCGTGAAGGCGCAGCGCCGCGCGCGGCCGCGCCCGGCGGTGGAGCTCTCCTCCGCGATGAAGGCGGTCCCCCTCCAGATGGAGCCGCGGCCGCTCGTCGTCGGCGAGCGGCTCAACGCGCAGGGCTCGCGCAAGGTGAAGGAGCTGCTCCTCGCGGACGACTACGCCGGCCTCGTGCAGATCGCCCGCGGGCAGGTCGAGGCGGGGGCGCACGTGCTCGACGTGTGCGTGGCGCTCAACGAGCGGGACGACGAGGGCGCCCAGATGCGCGCGCTCGTGAAGCTCCTCGCGCAGTCGGTCGACGCGCCGCTCATGATCGACTCCACCGAGCCCGACGTCGTCGAGGGCGCCCTCAAGGCGTACCCCGGGCGCTGCATCGTCAACTCGGTGAACCTCGAGAAGTCGGGCGAGCGCGTGAAGAGGGTGCTGCCCCTCGTCCGCCGCTACGGCGCGGCGGTGGTCGCGATGACCATCGACGAGAAGGGCATGGCGCAGACGGCGGAGCGCAAGGCCGAGATCGCCCGCCGCCTGGTGGCGGTCGCCGCCGAGTACGGCGTCGCGCCGGACTCCATCGCCTTCGACGCCCTCACCTTCACGCTCGCGACGGGCGGCGAGGAGTACCGCCACAGCGCGGTCGAGACGCTCGAGGGGATCCGCCGCATCAAGGCGGAGAACCCGGGCGTCCTCACCGTGCTCGGCGTCTCGAACGTGTCCTTCGGGCTCGCGAAGAGCGCGCGCGAGGTCGTGAACTCGGTGTTCCTGTACCACGCGGTCCGGGCGGGGCTCGACCTCGCCATCGTGAACCCGAAGGACATCCGGGCGTACCCGCAGATCGCGGAGGCGGAGCGAGCGCTCGCCGAGGACCTCGTCTTCGACCGCCGCCCGGACGCCCTCGCGCGCCTCGTCGCGCACTTCGGCGAGAAGGGGGCCGAGAAGCAGGTCGCCTCCGAGGACCTCCTCGCCGGGAAGAGCGCCGAGGAGCGGCTCCACCTCCAGATCCTCCACCGCCGCCCGGAGGGGATCGAGGCGCTCGTCGACGAGGCCCTGACGCGCCGCGCCGCGGTCGCGGTGCTGAACGAGGTCCTCCTCCCCGCGATGAAGGACGTCGGCGACCGCTTCGGCGCGGGCGAGCTCATCCTCCCGTTCGTGCTCCAGTCCGCCGAGGTGATGAAGAAGGCGGTCGCGCACCTCGAGCGGTTCCTCGAGAAGAAGGCGGGCACGACGAAGGGGACGGTCGTCCTCGCCACCGTCTACGGCGACGTTCACGACATCGGGAAGAACCTCGTCAAGACGATCCTCTCGAACAACGGCTTCACCGTGCACGACCTCGGCAAGCAGGTGCCGGTCGCGACGGTCATCGAGCGGGCGGCGGCGGTGAACGCGGACGCCATCGGCCTCTCCGCGCTGCTCGTCTCGACGTCGAAGCAGATGCCGTTCTGCGTCGAGGAGCTGGCGCGGCGGAACCTCGCCTTCCCGGTGATCATCGGGGGCGCCGCCATCAACCGGCGCTTCGGCTACAAGACGCACTTCGCGCCCGACGGCACGCCCTACGCGGGCGGCGTCTTCTACGCGAAGGACGCGTTCGAGGGGCTCGAGGTCGTCGAGGCGCTCGTCGATCCCGCGCGCCGCGACCGGCTGAAGCACGAGGTGCTCCAGAAGGCGATCGCGAGCAGGAACGCGCCCCCCGAGGCGCCGGTGCCCGCTGCGCCCGCGCGCCGCGGCTCGGACGTGAGGCCCGCCCCCCGGATCCCGACGCCGCCGTTCTGGGGGCCGCGGGTCGTCCCTGCCGGGCAGATCGCGCTCCACGACGTCTGGCCCCACCTCGACCTCGCCGAGCTGTACAAGCTGCAGTGGGGCGTGAAGGCGAAGGGGGCCGAGTACGAGCGGCTCATCCGGGAGGAGTTCGGCCCGAAGCTCGAGGAGCTGAAGGCCGAGGCCCAGGCGAACGGCTGGCTCGTCCCGAAGGTCGTCTACGGCTACTTCCCGTGCCACGCCGAGGGGAACGATCTCGTCGTGCTCGACCCCGTCCACAGGAAGGCCGAGGTGGCGCGCCTGCGCCTCCCCCGGCAGCCCGACGACCGCCACCTCTGCATGGCGGACTGGTTCCGCGAGGAGCGGGGCTCCGACGTCTGCGCCTTCCAGGTCGTCACCGTCGGCGACCAGGCGACGCGGCTCGCGACCGAGGCGCAGGAGCGGGGCGACTACACGCGCGGCCTCTTCCTCCACGGCCTCGCCGTCGAGGCGGCGGAGGCGCTCGCGGAGCACTGGCACCGGCAGGTCCGCCGCGAGCTCGGGGTCCCGGAGGGCCAGGGGAAGCGCTACTCGCCCGGCTACCCGTCGTGGCCCGATCTCGCGGACCAGCGGCAGGTCTGGAGGCTCCTCGAGCCCGACCG
>DASSSJ010000018.1:0-30952 GCA_035708485.1 Anaeromyxobacter sp.
TCGCCTCGCGCGCGACGGCGACGATCCGGACGACCTCGTCCGTCGAGCCGGGCAGCACCACGATGGCGGGGCGGGTGCGGCCGTGCGTGAGCCCGTCCGCCTCGTACACGAGCAGCTGGGCGGGGTCGGTGAGGACGTTCGCCTCCCCGACCACCTGCGCCATCCGGCGCGCGACCTCGCTCAGCGGTAGAGCACCTGCGGTAGCCACAGCCCGATCCCTGGAAAGATGTACAGCAGGACGAGCGCGATCACCTGGATCGCCATGAACGGCATCATACCCGCGAAGATCTGGTTCAGGGTCACGTGCCTCGGTGCGACGCCCTTCAGGTAGAAGGCGGCCATCGCCACGGGCGGCGAGAGGAAGGCGGTCTGGAGGTTCATCGCCACGAGCAGGCCGAAGAAGAGCGGATCGATGTCGAAGTGCCCGAGCAGCGGCAGGAAGATGGGCATGAAGATGACGATGATCTCCGTCCACTCGAGCGGCCAGCCCAGGACGAAGATGATGAACTGGGCGAGCAGCATGAACTGGATCGGGGTCATGTCGAGCGACAGCACCCACCGCTCGATGATCTCCTGGCCGCCGAGGAGCGCGAACGCGGCCGAGAAGATCGCGGAGCCGACGAAGAGCCAGCAGACCATCGCGGTGGTCTTCGCGGTGAGGAAGACCGACTCCTTCACCACGTCGAGCGTGAGCCGCCGGTACGCCGCGGCGAGCAGTAGCCCGCCCGCGGCGCCCATCGCGGCCGCCTCGGTGGGCGTCGCCCAGCCGAAGATGATCGTCCCGAGCACCGCCAGGATGAGCGCGGAGAGCGGGAAGAACGAGCCGAGCAGCAGCTTGAAGATCTGGAGCCGCTCGAGGGTGAAGATCGAGTAGTGGAGCGCGAGCCCGAGGACCGCGGCCGCGGCCACGATCCAGAACCAGCGCGGCGTGGCGAGCCGCGCGCCCCCGGCCGCCGGGTTCTCGCCCCCGGCCGCCGCGGGCGCCGGCGCCGCCTTCTCGGCGCCGGGCGGCTCCTCCACGCCCGTCGCGGCGGGCGCCGCCGCGGCGGGGGGCTCCTGCGCGCCCGCGCCCGGCGGCTCCGCGGCGCCGGCGCCGGGCGGCTCCTGGACCCCGTCCGACGGCGGCTCCTCGACGCCGCCGGCGAGCGCCTCGCGCACGCTCTCGCCCGCGACCTGCAGCCCGGAGGTGTCCACGATCTCCACCGGCGAGGTCGCGGCGCCGTACACGGCCACCACGGGCAGCGCGACCATCGCGAGCGGGAGGAGCGCGAGGGCGAGCTGGGCCGCGGCCGTGCGGCGCGGGACGCCGGAGTTCCCGCTCGCGAGCGCGCCGAGCAGGGTCGGCAGCGCGAGCCGCCGCCGGCCGCTGGACAGCTTCTCCGCCCACGGGGGCAGCTCCACCCGCGTCTCCTCGGGGGGCGGCTTCGGCGCGAGCGACGGGTTCAGCACCGCGCGGAGGACCACGTAGGCCATGTAGAGCCCGGCGAGCATGATGCCCGGCAAGAACGCGCCTGCGTAGAGCTGGACGACCGACACCGAGGCGGTCGCGCCGTAGAGGATGAGGAGGACCGAGGGCGGGATGAGGATCCCGAGGCAGCCGCCCGCGGTGATCACGCCCGCGGAGAGCTTGATGTCGTAGCGCGAGCGGAGCATCGCCGGGAAGGCGAGGAGGCCCATCAGCGTCACGACCGCGCCGACGATGCCGGTCGCGGTCGCGAAGAGCGCGCAGGTCGCGAGCGTGGCGACCGCGAGCGACCCCGGGATGCGCCCGATGGCGAGGTTCAGGCTCTTGAACAGCTTCTCGATGAGCGCGGCGCGCTCGACGAGATATCCCATGAACACGAAGAGCGGGATCGAGATGAGGACGTCGTTCGTCATCACCCCGTAGGCGCGGATCGCCATGAGGTCGAGCGTCTGCTTCATCGCGACGGGCGCCGGCGAGCTCCACTGGAACGCGACGTACGTGAAGATGACGCCCATCCCCATCAGCGTGAAGGCGGTCGGGAAGCCGAGCATGATCGTCACGACCACCATCGACAGCATGAACAGGCCGTAGTGGCCGGGCGTCCACTTCCACGGCAACGGCATGGCGATGGCGGTGGCGATCACGATGATCGCCATGAGCGAGAAGCCGAAGAGGAGCTCCTTGCGGATCCTCACGCGGCGCCCCCCTTGCCGGGCGCCTCGGCCCCCCGCTCCTGCTTGACGACGAGCTCGTCGAGCTTCTCGATGTCCTGGTCCTTCACGTGGACCATCTCCTTCAGCTTGTCGACGTCGACCTCCTCGACGTCCTCCGTGCGGGACGGCCACGCGCCGGTCCTGAGGCAGATCACGCAGCGGGCGATCTCCGCGAAGCCCTGCAGCGCCATGAGCGCGCCGGCCACCGGGATGAACGCCTTGAAGGTGTAGATGGGCGGCCCCTCCAGCATGATCGTGGACCGCTCGCGGATGGACCACGACTCGCCCGCGTACCGCCAGCCCGCCCAGGCGAGCGCGACGATGCCGGGGACGAAGAAGAAGACGTACAGGACGAGGTCGATCGTCGCCTGCACGCGCGGGGCGAAGAACCCGTACAGCACGTCGCCCCGCACGTGGCCGCTCTTCGCGAGCGTGTACGCCCCCGCCGTCATGAAGAGGACGCCGTACATCTGCATCTGCGCGTCGAAGGTCCAGGCGTGCGGCCGGTCGAGGAACCGGCGCGAGAGGATCTCCCAGGTCATCATCAGGGTCAGGCCGACGATGAGCCAGGAGAACGCCTTGCCGACCGCGGTGCTGATCTTGTCGATGCCGAGCAGGACCTTCTGCATCGGGAGGCTCCCGATACGGCGGGGGAACGGACCGGCCGCCCGGAGCGCCCGGGCGGCCGGCGATGGTAGAGACTACGCCTTCTTCTTCGCGGGGAAGAAGTGGTTGAGCGCCACCCGGTAGTCGACGTTCGTGTCGGCCTGCCAGCGGCCGGCGCGCTGGGCGAACGCCTTCTGCGACTCGAAGGCCTTCTTGAAGAGCGGGTTCTCCGCCGACTTCTTCGCGACGACCTCGTCCCAGATGTCGAGCTGCCGCTTCAGGATCGCGTCGGGCGTCTTCCAGAACTTCACGCCCTGCTTCTCCTGCATCTCCTTGTAATCCGTCGAGTAGCGGTCGATCGCCTTCCAGGACATGTCGGCGCTCGCGGCCTGCACCGCGTAGCCGAGGATGCTGCGCAGGTCCTCGGGGAGCGACTGGAACTTCCCCTTGTTGAAGATGATCTCGAACTGCTCGGCCGACTGGTGGAACGACTGCAGCATGCAGTTCTTGGCGACGTCGGGGAACCCGAGGGCGCGATCGGACGACGCGTTGTTGAACTCGGCGGCGTCGAGGAGGCCGCGGTCCAGCGCCGGGACGATCTCCGCGCCGGGGAGCGCGTTCACCGCCGCGCCGAGCCCCTGGAAGATGTCGATGGAGAGGCCGACGGTGCGGAACTTCAGCCCCTTGAAGTCGTCCGCCTTGGTGATCGGCTTCTTGAACCAGCCGAGCGGCTGCGTCGGCATCGGGCCGTACAGGTACGAGACCACGTCCATGTTGAGCGACTTGTAGACCTCGTCCAGGATCGCCTTGCCGCCGCCGTAGTAGTGCCAGGCGAGGAGCATGTTCGGATCCATGCCGCACGAGGGGCCCGAGCCCCAGAGCGCGAGCGCGGAGTTCTTGCCGTACCAGTAGGCGACGACGCCGTGGCCGCCGTCGAGGGTGCCCTTCGCGACGGCGTCGAGCAGGTCGAACGCCTTCACGACGGCGCCGGCGGGCAGCACCTCGATCTTGAGGCGGCCGCCCGTCATGTCGTTCACCTTCTTGGCGTAGTCGAGGGCGTACTCGTGGAAGATGTCCTTCGTCGGCCAGGTCGACTGGAAGCGAAGGGTGGTCGGGGCCTGCGCGACGTGGATCGTCGGCGCGACGGCGACCGCGGCGCCGGCCGCGCCCACCGCCGCCTTCTTCAGGAACGAGCGGCGCGAGGCGCGGAGGGTGTCCTGCGAATGGTCGTGGACCGTCTTCTTGGGCATTGCGGGGCTCCTCGTGGGAGGGTGAGGGGAGAGAGTTTCCTCTTTCCACCCCCCGAGGGCGATCGCAACCCACCTTGCGTTACAACCGCGGGCCCGTTTGGGGCGTCATTCACCATCCGTGTCGCACCGCGCGCCGCCGCCCGCGCCGCGCCGCCCCGCCGCGGGGGTCAGAGCGGGAACGCGACGCGCACGCCGACCATGGAGGTGTCCTCCAGGACGCCGACCTCGAGGCCGAACGAGAGCGAACGGGACTGGAGCCCGAACCCGATCGCCGCGTGCAGCTGCACCGAGTCGCCCGAGTCGAAGAGGATCCAGGGGCCGACCAGCCCCTCGAGGTACAGGCGGCCGGTGCGGATCCGCAGGCGCCCGTCGATGGGCACGCCGACGACGTCCGCCTCGTCGAACCACGCGACGCCGAAGCGGACGCCGAGATCGACGTTGCGCGCGAGGTGCGTGGCGACGCCGAGCGTGAGCTGCAGCTCGCCGGAGTCGGGGTCGACGAGCCAGTCCGCGCCGAGGCCGAGCTCGGGGCCGTGGGCGGACGCGGGGCGGGCAGCGGCGAGGGCGGCGAGCGTGGCGGCGGCGAGCACGGCGCGGAGCGGCGTCATCGAGTCCTCCTTCCCGGAGGCCTCACCCTACGACGGATCGGCGCCGCGCGGCACGCTCCCGCCGAGGGATCAGGTGGGAGCGAGTGGGTCCTCGCCCGCGGTCCAGCTCGGGAGCACCTGCTCCTCGAGCTGGAAGTGCTCGCCGTCGTGCTCGGTGTACACGACGTACACCGCCTTCTTCGGCACGCCGAGCGCGCGGTGCGCCTCGTCGATGAACGCGAGCGCGAGGCGCCGCTTCTGGTCCTTCGTCGCGGCCGCGAGGCCGCGCCGGGCGTCGGGGGGCGGCGTGAAGTTGAGGTCGAACGCGAGGTGTGGCATGGGGCCTCCTGCCCGCCATGTAACGGGGCCGGCGGGCGTCGGCCAGGTGTGGCGTCCGGCGCGCCGTCGCGAATAGAATGCCGCGCCATGACCAAGGACATGATCATCGGCCTCCTCGTCGGACTCATCGTCGGCGGCTTCATCGGCCACCAGGTCGGCTCGAGCGGCTCGCACGCCCCCGCGCCCGTGACCGCGGCGCCCGCCATGCCCGGCGGGATGCCGCCCGGAATGCCGTCGGCCCCCGGCCCCGAGATCCAGGCGCGCATCTCGTCGCTGCAGTCCGTCGTCGCGCGAGACCCCAAGAACCACCAGGCGTGGGTCCAGCTCGGGAACGACTACTTCGACACGCACCAGCCGCAGAAGGCGATCGAGGCGTACGGGCGCGCCCTCGAGCTCAAGCCGAACGACCCGAACGTCCTCACCGACCAGGGCGTCATGTACCGGGACCTCGGCCAGTTCGACAAGGCGCTCGCCAACTTCGAGAAGGCGAGCCAGGCCGATCCGAAGCACGTCCAGAGCCTCTTCAACATCGGCGTCGTGTACGCGAACGACCTCAAGCAGCCGAAGAAGGCGGCCGACGCCTGGAACAAGGTGATCCAGGTCGCGCCGGCGAGCCCGCAGGCGGGCCAGGCCAAGCAGGCGATCGCGGAGCTCGGCCCGGCGAAGTAGCGGTCCGGCGGCGCGCGGGCGCGGCCCCCCCGCGCGCCGCGGCGCGCGTCACGCCGCGAGGTGCGAGGCGAGCACCTTCCAGCTGACGAGCGCCGCGAACAGCCCGAACAGCGCGGCGGCCGCGATCGCGAGCCGCCGCTGGAGCGCGGGGACCGCCGCCGCGAGGCTCGGGACGCGCCGCGCCGGCACGAGCACGCCCGCGCCCATCCCGCACACCGCGCCGCCGAGCAGCGTCCCGTAGAGCGGGTAGCCGATCCACCCGTACTCCGCCTGGAGGAGGCAGAACGGGCAGCGGTGCGTCGGGAGCTCGTACACGTACGGCGACACCCAGGTCACGAGCGCGGCGAGGCCCGCCACGAGGGCGAGCGCCGCCGCGACGCCGAGCAGGACCGCGAGCGCGACGCCCGCGCCGCCTCGCCCCCACCTCCCGAGCGCCGCGCCCGCGCCGCCGGCGGCCCCCGCGGTGGCGTACAGCGCGACCCCGAGCGGCGCCGCCGGCAGCGCGGCGAGCCCGGCGCCGACCGCGCTCGGCCCGCCGCGCGAGAAGAGGCTGCCGCAGCAGGAGGTGATCACCTCGGGCTCGAGCGCCAGGAAGAAGCGGGCCTGCAGGACCGCCTCCGCGAGGACGAGCGGCGCGAGCGCGAGGAGGAGCGCGTACTTCGGGCGCACGAGCGGGTAGTCGTGGCCGAGGGTGTCCGCCCGGTTCACGACCAGCCACAGCCCCGCCAGCACGAAGTTCGCGAGCCGGAGCACGAGCACGGGGTACCCCCACCCGTTCGCCGCGAGCGTCCCGGCGGCGCACATCGCGCCCGTGAACATCGGCGCGAGCGCGTCCGCCGTGTAGACGTACAGGAACAGCGACACGAGCTCGAAGGCGAGCACGTACCCCACGATCGTCGACACGAGGTAGGTCCGGCGCTCGAGCGCGAGCTGGACCGCGGACCCGCTCGAGAGGTCCCAGCGGCGGAGGATGACGAGCCCGTTCCACGCGGAGGCGACGAGCAGCGCGGAGACGAGGAGCGAGCCGGCGAGCAGCGCGAGGACGCCCGGATGGAGGATCACGCGCCGTCCCCGTCGAGCCGCCCGTCGCGCATCCCCACCGCGCGGTCCACCACGGGGTCGTCGCAGACGATCGGATCGTGGCTCGCGATCACGATCGTCTTCCCCTCCGCCTTCAGGCGGGCGACGATCTCCATGAACTCGCGGGTGAGCTTCGTGTCGAGGTGGGCGGTCGGCTCGTCCGCGATGATCACCTTCGGCGCGTTCACGAGGGCGCGCGCGATCGCGGCGCGCTGCGCCTCGCCGCCGGAGAGCCACTCCGCCCTGGAGCGGAGCCGGTGGCCGAGGTCCAGCATCTCGAGCAGCCCGCGCGCCCGCGCGAGCAGCGCGGGGCGCGGCTCGCCCAGCGGGTACGCCGGGAGCATCACGTTCTCGAGCGTCGTCACGCCGCGCACGAGGTTCCCCTGCTGGAACACGAAGCCGAAGGTCCTGCGCCGCACGTCCGTGAGGAACCGCTCCGGCAGGCTCGTGATCTCCCGCCCGTCCACCACGATCCGCCCCGACGTCGGCCGCGCCATCGCGCCGATGAGCGAGAGCAGGCTCGTCTTGCCGGAGCCGCTCGGCCCGCGGAGGACCGTGACGGTCCGCGGCGCGATCGCGAGCGAGACCCCGTCCACGGCGGTGAGCTCGTCCGGCCGCCCCTCGTTGAAGACCTTCCTGACGTTCCGCAGCTCGATCATGGTCAGGTCCGCATCACCGAGTCCGGGTCGATCGTGGCGGCGCGCCAGCAGGGCACCACGGTCGCGACGGTGTACGGCACGACCGTGAGGAAGAAGAGCGTCGCCACCTGGTACGGGTCCACCGACGGGACGAGCCGGAACGCCGGGTAGAGCGTGGACCAGCCGCGGAGCACCGGCGCGAGCAGCGCCACGTCTCCCAGGAACACGTGGGCGTAGGCGCCGAGGACCCCGACCGCGAACGCGGCGAGGGAGACGACCGCGCCCTCCCAGACCTTCATGAGGAGGACGTCGGACGTCTCCCACCCGATCGCCTTCAGGATCCCGATCTCCCGCTTCTCCTCCGCGGAGAGGCCCGACGCCTTGTCCCAGGCGACGATGACGAAGGCGAGGAGCGCGCCCGCCAGCACCACCACGACGAGGCCGCTCCGCCAGTCGAGGATCGAGTCGTAGGTCCGCACGATCTCGCTCCGGGTGATCGGGCGCGCGCTGGGGAGCAGGCGCGTCACCTTCCCGGCCACCGTCTGCACCTCCTTGGCGTTCCGGACCGAGACCGCCACGTCCGTGAAGGTCCCCGGCGCGACGTCGAACAGCGTCCGGAAGTCCTCCTCGCCGACGAGGAGCAGGTCCGCCGAGACGAGCTCCGACTCCGCCGGGATCACCTCGCGCACGACGAGCGTCAGGTAGGTGCCGTCCGCGGCCTTGAGCGGGAACTGGTCCCCGGGGGCGGCCCCCCGCGCGCGCGCCACCCCGGCGCCGATGACGAGCTGCCCCTTCGCGCCCCAGAACCGCTCCGGGACCATGACGGTGTAGTTCGCCCGGCTCGGCGGGTCGAAGTAGTAGCCCCAGAGCCGCCCGCGCGCGCCCGAGACGCCCCGGATCCCCGCCACCGTCGCCACCCACGCCTGGGGGAGCAGATCGTGCCGCCCCGCGACGACGCGCTGGACGAGCAGCTCGGGCGCGTCGCGGAGGACCGCCCGCGACTCGTGCCGGAGCGCGTGCGCGAAGAACAGGACCGACGCGAGGGAGAAGACCACGAGCGCGTACACCGCGAGCAGCGCGAGGTTCTTCCCCTTGCGCCGGGCGAGCGAGGAGAGCGTGAAGTCCACGACGTAGCGCTGCCGCTCGAGCCAGGTGCGCATCGCGGTCAGTCCCGGGGCGGCGCGGCGATCGAGCCGGACGGGAAGTGCTCGAGCGACGACGGGTGCTCCTGGAACGGCGTGAACCGGTCCGCCTGCGAGGGGTGCCGCGTGTAGCGGGCCTCGGTGAAGAGCGCGAGGTCGGTGAGCCCGAGCCGCCGCACCAGCGCCGTGCGCGCCTCGACCTCGGCGGCGCGCCGCTCGCGCTCGGCGGCGGCGTGGCGCGCCGCGCCGGCGAACCCGAGCGCGGCCGCGGCGAGGAAGAGGAGGAAGCGGGAGGACGCGCGCATCCGCTCACCGGTCCAGCGAGCGCACGAGGTCGGCGGTCACCTCGTCGAAGGTCACGACCCGGGTGCCGTGGTGGTCGCGCAGGAACTCCTCCGCGTCGGCGCGCCTCGCGAACGGGACGAGCTCGCGGCCCATCGGCCCGAACACGTCGGCGCCGACGACGTACAGCGCGGACCGGGCGTCCACGGGCGCGAGGGCGTAGTAGTCCGTGACCGCGATCGCCTTCACGTCCGCGCGCGTCCGCGCGGGCAGGAACCTCCCCGGCTCGAGGACGAACTTGAAGAGGTCCTTCGCGCCGTCGAACACGAGCCGCGTGCCGTCGGCGAGCTCCGCGTACCCGACCCAGTCCGGGTACTTCGCCACGAACATCCCGCACACCGGGCACTTGTCCCTGGGCCCGGGCTTCGGCGGATCCCCGCCGAGCGCCGCCGGAGCCGCGAGCAGGACCGCGGCGGCGAGGACGGCTCGCGGGATCATGGCGACGGTATAGCGCGGAACCGCCGCTCAGTGCGCGTGCCCGGCCTTCTCGGCCTGCTTCGCGGGGGCGGCGGGCGCGGCCGCGGGCTGCTTCGCCGCCCTCATCGCCTTGCGCTTCTCCCGGATCATCTTGTTGTCCTGGTACATGTCCTCGTACGCCGCCTTGACGGCGTCCTCGAACGACGCGAGGGTCCCGCCGTTCTCCTTCACGAACGCCTCGGCGGCGGCCTTCTCGGCGAACGCCCACTTCGCGCGCTTCGTCATCACGCCGGGCTTCGAGCCGCCGAGCACCCACACCGCCTTCTCGGCGTCGAGGAGCGCCTGCGTGCCGAAGTCCGCCACCTTGATCGCGGCCGGCGTCCTGTCGATCTGGAGCGCGAGGTCCACCGCCACGCAGTGGAGGCTGCACGCCGAGAGCTTCGAGCCGTCGTCGTACTCGACGACCATCCGGCTCGCGGCGAACTTGGCGCGATCCATCCCGCAGTACTTGCAGGACGGCCCCTCCTTCACGTCGGCCATGTGGTGATCGGCGCGGGCGACGCCGGACAGGAGAAGGAGCGCGGCGGTCAGGGCGGCGAAGAGGCGGTTCATGGATCCTCCGGGATCGGGTCGCCGCCGTCGTAACCCGCCGTGCGCCGCCGACGAAACGTGGCAGGTTGTCGCGAGCGGCCCGTCGGATCTCGGACGGGGCGTCAGGCGTGCAGCTCGACCACGTCCCGGTCCGAGAGCGCGTGGTGGCGATCGACCTGCTGCCCGTCGAAACGCGCGTGGGCGCCCCAGATCCGCGCGAACTTGAGGCGCGCCGCGAGGTCCTTGTGGACGAGGGTCGCGAGGTCGTCCACCGTCGCGCCCTCGCGCAGCACGAACGGCCGGCCCATGTCCGGCTTGTGGCCGGGCTCCTTCGTGTAGACGCGGATCCGCCGGAGCTCGGAGAAGAGGACCGGCCGGAGGGCGTCGAGGCCGTCGCCGCGGATCGCCGACACGGCGAACACCGGGAAGCCGTCGCCGACCGTCTCGCGCGCGAGCGCGGCGAACGTGCCGTCCCCGTCCTCGTCGCTGCGGTTGAGGAGGACCAGCATCGGGCGGTGCTGCACGAGCGGCGACGCGTCCGGCGGCAGCGGGCGCCCCTTCGGCCACACGCGCGCCTTCTCGAGCACCTCGCCGAGGGCGCGCCACCCGGCGTCCACGTCGTCGGCGGCGACGTCGAGGACGAGCAGGATCCCGTCCGCGTTCCGCGCCAGGTTCGGGAGCCACGCCTCGGTGTGGCCGGCCGCGACCGCGGGGGTGTCCACGAGCTGCACGTGCACGTCCTCGAACGGCATCATCCCCGGCTGCGGGACGCGGGTGGTGAACGGGTACTCCGCGACCTCGGGGCGCGCGTGCGTGAGGGCCGCGAGGAGCGAGGACTTCCCTGCGTTGGGCGGCCCGAGCAGCACCCACTGCCCGGCCCCCTCCTTCTTGACGTGCCCGACGTCCGGCCCGCGGTGGCCGCTCTTCGCGACGTGGGCCTCCTCGTCCTCGAGCTTGGAGAGCCGCTTCTTGATGTCCGCCTGGAGCTTCTCCGTCCCCTTGTGCTTCGGGAGGAGCGCGAGCATCTCGCGGAGCGCGTCCAGCTTCTCCTCGTAGCCGACGGCGTTGCGATACCGCTCCTCCGCCGTCTTGTACTGGGCCGTCAGGTTCGCGGGCATCGGCCCCTCCGCGCCGGGGCGGCGGTTGCGCGCCGCACCCGAGCCAGCGTATCACCGGGCGAGGAGGCGGGCATGACGGTGGACGCCGGGTACGCGCGGGCGGCGGAGGAGGTCCGGCGGGCCGGCGCGCTCGTCGTCACCGCCGGGGCGGGGATGGGCGTCGACTCGGGGCTCCCCGACTTCCGCGGGGACCGGGGGTTCTGGAAGGCCTACCCGCCCTACGAGCGGCTCGGCCTCTCCTTCGTGGACGCCGCGAACCCGATCCACTTCGACGACGACCCGCCGTTCGGCTGGGGCTTCTACGGCCACCGCACGAACCTGTACCGGAGCACCGTCCCCCACGACGGCTTCCGGCTCCTGCGGTCCTGGGCCGCGCGGTTCCGGCTGCCCGCCTTCGTCGTGACGTCCAACGTGGACGGGCAGTTCCAGAAGGCCGGCTTCCCGGACGAGCGGGTGCTCGAGGTGCACGGCTCGATCCACCACCTCCAGTGCACCACCCCGTGCTGCGACGCGATCTGGCCGAACGACGAGACCTTCGACGTGGACGAGGCCGCGATGCGCTCCCGCCAGGTGCCGCGGTGCGCGCGCTGCCGCGCGGTGGCGCGCCCGAACATCCTCATGTTCGGCGACTACGCGTGGCTCGATCGGCGGACGGCGGCCCAGCGGGCGCGGTTCGAGGCGTTCCTCCAGGAGGTCTCGGGCGTGCGACTGCTCGTCGTGGAGGCGGGCGCGGGCTCCGCGATCCCGACGATCCGCATGACGTCGGAGCGGCTCGCCCGCCGCGGCGACGCGTTCCTCGTCCGGATCAACCCGCGCGAGCCCGACGCCCCCCCGCCGGCCCTGTCGCTCCCCGCGGGCGCGCTCGAGGGGCTCGCCCGGATCGACGCGGCCCTCGGCCGCCCCTGATCCGCGAGGTCCCCGAACGGTTCCCCGCCCCGGCGCCCGCGCCGCTGCTATCGTCCGGTGCGCATGAGCGCCCGTCTCCGCCTCGCCGCCGCCCTCCTCGCGCTGGCCGCCGGCTGCGCGCCGCGCATCGACCCTCGCCTCGCCCTGCAGCCGATCGCGAAGCGGACGTGGTTGAGCACGCTCCACCGCGACCACCCGCTCGTCGGCAAGATCTGGGACGGGCGGGCCGGCGCGTTCGTGGACGAGTCCGCCCTCGCGCGCGCGGTCGAGGCGGCCGACCTCGTCCTCCTCGGCGAGGTCCACGACAACCCGGACCACCACGTCCTGCAGGCGCGCCTCGTCCGGACCATCGTCGGGTCGGGGCGCCGCCCCGCGCTCGCGCTCGAGATGCTCGCCTCGGACCTGCAGCCCGCGCTCGACGTCGCGCGCACGAGGATGCCCCGCGAGCCGGAGCAGCTCGCGGCGGTGTGGAAGCAGGGCGGCTGGCCGGACTTCGAGCTGTACCGGCCCGTGCTCGCGGCGGGGATCGAGCCCGCCCTCCCGCTCGTGGCGGCCAACCTGCCGCGCGCGCAGGTGCGCGCGCTCGTGACCGACGGGCTCGAGGCAGCGGACCCCGAGCTCCGCCGGCGCCTCGAGGGCGGGCCGGAGCTCCCGCCCGGCGCCGTCGAAGAGCTGCGCGCCGAGATGATGGAGTCGCACTGCGGCGAGCTGCCCGACGAGATGATGGACCCGCTCATCCTGGCGCAGCGCGCGCGCGACGCGACGATGTCGGCGCGGCTCGCGGCGGCCTCCGGCGCCAGCGGCGGGATCCTCATCGCCGGGAAGGGGCACGTCCGCAGGCGGGGCGTGCCGGCGTGGCTCGCGCTCGACGCGCCGGGCCGGAAGGCGGTCGCCGTCGCGTTCGTGGAGGTGGACCCGAAGGCCAAGGCCACCGCCGACTACGCGGACGAGTTCGGGAAGGGCGCGTTCCCGTACGACTTCGCGGTGTTCACGCCCGCGGCGGCGCGCCCCGATCCCTGCGAGAAGCTGCGCGAGCGCTCGCGCGCCCGCTAGTGCCCCGCCCGTCCCTAGTTCGCGGCGGTCCCGGGCTTCGCCTCGCTGGCCTGCTTCGGCTGGGCGGCGGACTTCTTCTCGCCCGCCTTCGCGACCTTCTGCGAGGACGACGGCTTCGCCTCGACGGTCTTCGTCTGGTGGGTCTTGTCACCGCACGCCAGCGCCGGCGCGGCGAGGGCGAGCGCGGAGAGGACGGCGAGCACCTTGGCGGCGAGCTTCATGACGGGCCTCCTGGAGCGTGGCGCGCTCTGCATGCCGGGAGGGCGGCGGCGGCGCAACTCATCCCGCCGCAAGCCTTCGCTTTCGCCCCACCTGCGGCGCGGGCCGGCGGACGGGCGCGCTCGACACGGGCCGTCGCCCGCTAACGCGGCGCGGCGTCGCGGCCGGGCGCGGCGAGCGCCGACGTCACCACCGCCTCGACCGACCAGGCGCCGCGCGCGTCGAGCTTCATCCAGAGCGACAGGCGCACGTCGGTCCCCCGCCAGGCGGCCGTGCGGGCGCCGCTCGCGGCGCGCGTCGCCTCGGGCGCTCCGCGGCCGCGCGCGAGCTCGGCCTGGAGCGCGTCGTAGACGCCGGCGAGCGCGCCCGCCTCCGCGCACCGGCGCGGACGCTCGACGAGGTCCGGATCGCAGTCGCGGCGGGGGTCGGCGAACGCGAGGCGTACGCGCCAGAGATCGCCGCCCTCGATCCAGTCCGCCACGAGCGCGCCCGCGACGCCGTCGATCCGGCGCACGTCGGAGACGGTCCACGTGACGTGGCGAACCGCGTCCGACCAGGAGTCCTGCCGCAGCTCGCGGTTCGGGAACAGGGCGGGGATGTCGTCGGGGCGAACCGACCAGCGGAGCGGCGCGAACGTGGAGGGGATCGCCTCGCGCGGCAGCCCGCTCGCGGGAACGTGGACGCGCTGCGGGGCGCAGCCCGCCGCCACGGCGAGAGCTGCGACGAGGGCTGGAAGGCTCCGTCCGGGGGTCACGGCGGTCTCCGTGCGGCAGGAGACCACGCCGCGGCGGGTCTGTCGATTTCCCGACGCAGCCTCGGCCCCTACCTTGTCCCCGTGGCCGGCTCGATCCTGCATCGCGCCTTCACGGCGGCGGAGGAGGCGCTCCTCGCCCGGACGCTCGTCGGCCGGCGGCTCGCGACGGACGTGCGCGCCCCGGACGGCGTGGTGGTGTTCGCGGCCGGCGCGGAGATCGACCGCGACCTGCTCGACCGCGCCCGCGAGCGGGACCTGCTCGACGCGGTCGTGCAAGCGGCGGAGCCCGGGACGAGCGACACGGAGCTCGAGGATCTCTTCGCGTGGCTCGCCCGGCGGCGCGGCGGCGCGTGACCGGGCCGCGGACCGTCCTCGTCGTGAACGCGGCCGCCCGCCAGGCGGGGCGCGCGCTGTCGCGGGCGCGGGCGTCGCTCGCGCGGCGGGGCGTCGTCCTCGCCGCGGAGCACGAGGTGCGCGACGGGGCGGCGCTCGTCCGCGCGATCCGGCGCGAGCTGGGCCGCGGCGCCGCGCGCGTGGTGGTCGCGGGCGGCGACGGGACGATCTCCGCGGCGGCCGGCGTGCTCGCCGGGACCGGCGCGGCGCTGGGCGTCCTGCCGCTCGGGACCGCGAACGACTTCGCGCGGTCGCTCCGCATCCCGTCGGACCTCGATCGCGCCTGCGCCGTCGTCGCCCGGGGCGAGGTGCGCCCGGTGGACGTCGCGTTCGCCGGGCGGCGGCCGTTCCTGAACGCGGCGAGCGCCGGCGCCTCGTCCGCCGCGGCGCGCCGCCTGACGCCGGGCCTGAAGCGGCGCGCCGGGGCGCTCGCCTACCCGGTGGCCGCGGCGGGCGCCGCGCGCGCGGGCCCGTTCGAGGCGCGGCTGGAGGCGGACGGCGCGGTCCTCGAGGGCTGGGCGGTGGAGCTCGTGGTCGGGAACGGCCGCTACCGCGGGGGCGGGCGGCTCGTCGCGCCGCGGGCCCGTCCCGACGACGGCAGGCTGGACGTGTACCTCGTGACCGCCGGCGAGGGGCGCGCGCCGCCCGGACCGGTGAGGAGGTGGGCGGTGCTGGCGCGCTACGCCGCGCGCCTCCTGCGCGGCCGCCACCTCGAGGATCCCCGCGTCCACCACGCGCGCGCCGCGCGCGTGACCGTGGCGACCCGGCCGCGCCTCGAGCTGAACCTCGACGGCGAGCTGGCGGGGTGGACCCCCGCCGAGATCCGCGTCGCCCCGGGCGCGCTCCGGGTCCTCGCGCCGCCGCCCCGGCGGCGCTGATCAGCGCCGCGCGACGAGGGCGGAGAGCTCGCGGTGCAGCACGTCCTCGTCGCCGACGTTCAGCTCGACGATCCGGCGCAGGTGCGAGATCGACTCGAGGTCGATCTCGACGCACCGGATCCCCGCCTGCGTCCCCTCGCGGTGGACGATCTCGCCCTCCATCCGGATCGCCACGTCGCCCGCGTCGAGGCGGATGACGAGCGTGCAGCGCTGCCCGACGTGGGCGGGGAAGCCGTACGGCACCTCCACGAGCGCGCCCTTCAGCGAGACGTCCAGCACCTCGCACGTCCCCTGCGCGATGCGGACGTCGAGGTCCGCGGGCCGGTGGAACGCGATCCGGGAGAACCGCCGCCGCTCGTCGTCGGGCGTCGCTGCCGTCATGCGGTCACCTCCCGGCCATTGTGGGCGGGCGCGCCGGGGCCGGCAAGCGACCCCCGGAGCGGGTCGGCCGGGCCGTCGCGGCGGCCCGTGCGCACGCGCGCAGGCCCGCCCGGGCGGGCGACCCCGGGGGCGCCGCGCGCCATGTTCCGGGACACGGGACCGGCGGAGGACCCCATGGCCGAACGCATGACCGGCGTGGACGCGGCCTGGCTGCACATGGACCGGCGGGAGAACACCGCCGACGTCGTCGCGATGATGACGTTCGAGAGCCGGGTCGCCCCGAGGACGGTGCGCCGGATGGTCGAGGAGAAGCTCCTCGGCCACGCGCGGTTCCGGCAGCGCGTCGTGCCCGAGGGCCCGCTCGGCGCCGCGTCCTGGGACGAGGACCCGACCTTCGCGCTCGGGCGCCACCTCGAGCACCGCACCCTGCCGCGCGGCGGCGCGCGCGCGCTCCAGGCGTTCACGAGCGCGGTCGCGACCGAGCGGCTCGACCCCGCCCACCCGCTCTGGCACGTCTTCCTGGTGGACGGCTTCGGCGCCGGGAGCGCGATCGTCGCGAAGCTCCACCACTGCATCGCGGACGGCTTCGCGCTCGTCGGCCTCCTCCTCTCCCTCGCCGACGAGCTCTCCCGGGAGGAGGGCGCGCCCCACCGCGTGCCGGCGTCCCGGGACCTGCGGCCGGCCGGCGATCTCGCCGGCGCGCTCCGGGCGGCCGTCGTGGACCCGGCGCGCGCGCTCGACCTCGCCGGCCGCGGCGCCGCGTTCGCGAGCTCCCTCGCGCGCATGGCGCTCCTCCCGCCCGATCGGGCCACCGTGCTCCGGCGCCCGCTCTCGGGCCGGCGGCGCACGGCGTTCTCGCGCCCGCTGCCGCTCGGCGCGCTCCGCGTCCGCGCGCGCGAGCTGCACGTCACCGTGAACGACCTGCTCGTCGCGGCGCTCGCCGGCGCGCTCCGCACCCACCTCGCCCGCGCCGGCGAGGCGGTGGACGCCTTCGACGTGCGCGCGCTCGTCCCGGTGAACCTGCGCGACCGCCTCCCCGCGCAGCTCGACGGCGCGATGGGGAACTGCTTCGGCCTCGTCTTCCTCGAGCTGCCGATCCGCGCGGCGTCGCCGTGGGAGCGGCTCGCGCGCGTCCGCGAGCGGATGGAGGCGCTCAAGCGATCGCCGGACGCCGTCGTGACCTACGCCGTGCTCGACGCGATCGGGCACCTCCCGGCCGCGCTCGAGTTCGTCGTGACCGAGTTCTTCTCGCGCAAGGCGTCGCTCGTCGTCACCAACGTCCCCGGGCCGCGGACCCGGCTCCACGTCGCCGGGCACGAGGTCGACCGGATCATGTTCAGCGTCCCGCACCCGGCCACGCTCGGGCTCGGCGTCTCCATCCTGAGCTACGCGGGCGAGGTGCGGGTCGGCGCGCGGGCGGACGTCGCGGTGATGCGCGACCCCGCCGCCTTCGTGGCGGGGTTCGGGGAGGAGGTCGCGGCCCTGTAGGCCCGGGCGCCCGCCGTTGCGCTACGATCGCGGCGTGCCCTCGGTGGAGGAGACGGTCGCCTTCGTCCGCGAGCGGACCGCGCCCGCGCCCGTGCCGCTCGCGCCCGAGATCGTCCTGTACCAGGCGACCGAGCTGACGCCGCTGTGGCGCGCCACCGCGAGCGCGCTGCACGCGTGGGACGACTCGCCCTACTGGGCGTTCCCCTGGGCGGGCGGCCAGGCGCTGGCGCGCCACGTCCTCGACCACCCCGCGCTCGTGCGCGGGCTGCGCGTCCTCGACTTCGCGACCGGGAGCGGCCTCGTCGCGATCGCCGCGGCGCGCGCCGGGGCGGCGCGCGTCGGGGCGATCGACGTCGATCCCTTCTGCGCCGCGGCCGTCCGCCTCAACGCGCGGCTGAACGGCGTCGACGTCGTCTTCCAGGCCGGCGATCCCCTCGCCTCCCCGCTCGAGGCGCCGCCGCTCGCAGGGACCGACGTCGTGCTCGCGGGCGACGTGTTCTACGAGCGGGACCTCGCGGAGCGCGCCGCCGCCTGGTTCCACGCGCTCGCCGCGGCGGGCGTCCGCGTGCTCGCCGGCGACGCGCAGCGCGTCTACGCGCCGGCGGAGGGCTTCGTGGAGGTGGCGACACACGAGGTCCCGACGACGGTCGAGATCGAGGATTCGCCGCTGCGCCGCGCGCGCGTGCTCGAGTTCCGCTGACCCCTTGCGGCCCTCGCGCCGCGGCCTCATCGTGTCGTCTGCGACGGCCACCGGACCCCGACGACGGGAACGGCGGACGGCGTGACGGGGTTTCGTCCAGCTGCTCCTGGCGGGCCTCCGGGGCCCCGGGCCTCACGGCTCTCCCGGTGACACTCGCCGCGATTGGCCGAGCCAAGCTCCGCCGAGGCGGCTCCGAGAGGGGCCGCCTCGCATTTCGTGGGCCCGGGTTACGCTGGGGCCGGTGCGCGCCGCCTCCGTCCTCGTCTGCGGGCACGTGACGCTCGACGTCGTGGGCGCCGGCCGCGTGCCCGGCGGCTCGGCCTGGTACGCGGCGCGGGCGCTCGCGGCGCTCGGCGTCCGTCCGCTCCTCTTCACGGCCGCGGGACCCGACTTCCCGCGCGAGGCGCTCGCCGGAGTCGAGGCCGAGGTGCTGCCCTCGGAGGCGACGACGGTGTTCGCGAACGCCTACGCGCCGGACGGCGCGAGGTCCCAGCGCGTGCTCCACGCCGCGGCGCCGCTCGACCCGCGGCGGCTGCCGCCGGCGTGGCGCGGGGCGGACGCCCTCCTGCTCGCCCCGGTGCTCGGCGAGATCGACGTGCCGGCGTTCGTCACGGCGGCGGGGGCGCGCCTCGCGGCCCTCGGGGTGCAGGGGCTCGTCCGCGAGGTGGGGCCCGACGGCGCGGTCGCGCCCCGCCGGTGGGATCCCGATCCCGCGGCGCTCGCGGGCGTGGGCGCGGCGGTGCTCGGGGAGGACGACGTCCGCGGCCAGGGCGACCTCGTCGCGCGGCTCGCCGCCGTGGTCCCCGTGGTCGTCCTGACGCAAGGCGTGCGCGGCTGCGAGGTCCTCGCGCGGGGGCGGACGAGCCGCGTCGGCGTGTACCCGACGCGCGAGGTGGACCCGACGGGCGCCGGGGACGTGTTCGCCGCGGCGCTCCTCCTCGCGCTCGCGCGGGGCGACGATCCGCTGGACGCCGCCCGGCTCGGCGCGGCGGCCGCGTCGGTCGTGGTGGAGGCCCGCGGCGGCGACGCGCTCGACCGCGTCGGGGAGGCGTTCGCGCGGACGCGCGGCGTCTCGCCCGCCTGACCGCCGCGCTCGGGATCCGGCCGCGGCGGCGCGGCGGAGCTGCGCCCGTGAGCCGTACCGTCACCGCCCGAGCGTCCGGAGCGCCGCCAGCCAGAGCCGCGCCTCCCGCCGGGAGAGGCGCGCGCGGCGGAGCGTCGTGGCGAGGTCCCGCACCGCGTGCCGCTCCGGGCCGGAGAGGAAGCCGCCCGAGCGCAGGGCGATCCGGAGCGCCTCCTCGACGCGCGCGAGCTCGGCGTCGGTGGCGCCGGGGACGCGGGCGGGCGGAGGGGCGGCCGGACGAGGCCGGCCCGGAGCGAGCCCCCCGCCGCCGGGAAGGCTCGCGGCCTCGGCCCCGACCCGCCGCAGCTCCCACGCGTACACGAGCACCGCCTGCGCGAGGTTGAGCGACGGCTGCGCGGCCGCGGACGGGATCGCGGACAGGTCGTGGCATCGATCGACCTCCTCGCGCGTGAGCCCGCTCCGCTCGTCGCCGAACACGATGGCGGTCGTGCCGTCCCGGGCGCGCGCGAGGGCCTCGCGCGCGACCTCGTCCGGCGCGAGCCGCCGCTTCCCGCGCACGCGCCGCGAGGACGTCGCGACCACCCAGGCGCAGTCGGCGACCGCCTCGTCGAGCGTCTCGACGACGCGGGGCCGATCGAGGAGGTCCTCGGCGTGCACCGCCACGCGGCGCGCGGCCGCGAAGTCGTGCGTCCCGAGCGCGGCGATCGCCCATTCGTCGAGCCCGAAGTTCCGCATCGCGCGCGCGACCGCGCCGAGGTTCTCCGGGTTGCGGGGCCGGACGAGGACGATCCGAACCATGCGGCATGCTACCGCGGCCCGCGCAGGCGGGCCGCCGCGCCGGCCCGGGCCGTCGCTGCGCGCTCGCGCTGCAACCGGAGGTGATGCCTCCGGATCGTCGCGGCGCGTCGTTCCTGCGGGTGCGGCTGCTTGTCGCTCGTCAATGCGGAGCTGGGGGTCCGTTCTCTACAGTTCCGCTCCCCCTCCCGCCCGACTCCACAAGGAGCCCGCATGTCCCTCCTCAGAGGTGTCCTCGTCGCCGCCGCCACACTCCTGCCCGCCGCGGCGCTCGCCGCGGGCGGCCACGACGCCGTGGGCTGCACCGGCTGCCACTCGATCCACACCGCCAAGGGCGAGATCATCTTCGCCGTCTCGCCGAACAAGCAGGTCGTGAACCCGAAGACGAAGCAGCCGTACACCGGCACGACCGCGCTCTGCCTCGGCTGCCACGAGGACTCCTCGAAGGGCGGCCAGGGCTACGCCCCCGTCTCCTCGCACATGAGCCACCCGTACGGCCTCGCCGCGGTGGATCAGAAGATCGCGAAGGTGCCGCCCGAGCTGCTGCGCGAGGGCGGCCGGTTCGAGTGCATGGGCTGCCACGATCCGCACCCGTCGAACCCCTACTACAAGTACCTGCGCGTGGACACCGCGAAGGGCTCGAAGATGGACGCGTTCTGCGCCGTCTGCCACCCGATCAAGGCCGACGTCGCGACGGTCCAGGAGAAGGCGGTGCTCTTCACGTCGATGGACGAGACCGGCAACCGGGTCCTCTCGGCGAAGTCGTCCTCCGGGAGCAAGGCGGCGCCCGCCGCCACGGGCGACGCCGCGAAGGTCCCCGCCGCGGCGCCCGCGAAGAAGTCGAAGAAGCCGTAGGACGTCCCCCTCCTCGGACGTCTCGGGACACCCCCCGGCGCGAGCCGGGGGGTGTTCTCGTCCCCGCGCCTCACCGGCTCGCCGTCGTCTCCGCCTTCCGCGGCCGCCAGACCTCGAGCAGCCCGCGCGGCGCGGAGAGGTACACCGGCTCGAAGTCGCGCGCGAGCACGGCGGAGAGCGCGGCGCCGCACGGCGTCTCCAGCTCCTCGCGCGTCGCGCCGTACACGAGGACGTAGTCGGCCGCGGCGGCGTCCGCGGCGCGCAGGTCCACGCAGGGAGGCGCGCCCTCCATGCGCCCGAGCGACCCCGCGATGTTCAGGATGGGGTTGCGGCCGGCGGGGAACCTCACGGGGCAGTGGTCGGTGTTGGCCTGGCTGTTCTTGAGGTCCACGCCGCCGCGCTCGGCGACGATCCAGCCGGCCGCGTGCAGGAACGGCTTCACCCGGTAGCCGAGCCGCCAGCCGGACGCGTCGCGCGGGCCCGCGGGCGTGACCGCGATCGGGAGGAGCACCCGACCGTCGCCGACGACGTCGGCGGCCGCGACGTACTCGTCGAGGTGCGCGGAGAGCTTCCGCTGCTTGTCGAGGCGCACGCCGAGCGCCACGACGGCGACGGCCGCGAGCGCCGCCGCGAGCCGCCGCTGCGAGCGCAGCGGCGCGGCGCCCGACCCGATCCAGAGCGCGACCGAGACGAGCGCGAAGAGCGCGAACCGGTCGGAGACGTGCGCGCCCGCCGCGACCACGTCCGGCACCCCGAAGTAGAGCCCCACGAACGCGAGCGCCGCGACGAGCCAGCCGTCGTGCGGCCGCAGGCGCGGGCCGCGGCCCGGCCGCGCGAGGAGGAGGTGGACCACCCCGACGAACAGCGTGAGGCTCACGGCGGCGCCGAGGAACAGCTCGCGGCGATCGATCGACACGAGCGCGTAGCCGATGGCGAGCTTCGCGGCGAGCTCGAGCAGGGGGATCCGGCCCGACGCCTCGTCGCCGTGCGCGACCAGCCACGCGGCGGTGAGCCCGAGCGCCGGACCGGCGGCGAGGAGCGCCCAGGCGCCGCGCGCCAGGTACGCGCGGAGCACGAGCCGCCGCCGCGCCGGCGACCGCCGGGCGCGCGCGAGCGACACGCCCGCGCGCCAGGCCAGGGCCGAGCCGATCGCGACCGCCGCGCCGGCGAGCGCGACCGTGTGCGCGAGGAACAGGAGGACCGCGAGCGCGGCGAGCCCCGCGAACCTCACCGGGCCGAGCCGTCCCCGCGTGCGGTTCCAGAACCCGAAGGCGAGGAGCGCGAGGGCGAGCCCCCAGCAGAAGTTCCAGAACCCCATGTGGAAGGGGAACGCGTGGACGAACGGGAAGGCCGCGAGCGCCGCCCACCAGCCGCGCGTGCCCCGCGGCAGCGCCGCGCGGAACGCGAGCGCGAAGAGGATCGTGTACGCGCTGAGCACGATCTTCTCCGCGACGACCGGCGGCACGACCCCGAGCAGCCCGGCGAGCACCGCCTGCGTGAGCCAGTTCGGCTGGGCGCCCCAGTTCACCTCGTACCAGGCCTGCAGGAGCGGCGAGCTCGCGTGACGGAGCAGCGCGAGGACGTTCTCGACGTGCAGCGGCCCGTCCTGCGTCGGGAACCAGCGCACGAGCCACATCGGCAGGACGTGGAGCGCGAGCACCGCCGCGAAGACGGCGGGCGCGAGCAGCTCCGCCGCCTCGCGGCGCGCGCCCCGCCGGCCGGCCGCCCAGGCGAACCGGGCGCTGCCCGCGAGGTTCCAGGCGAACCCGACCGCGACGCCCACGCCCTGCGCCGCGTAGCGGAGCGGCCCCAGCTCGGACCGCCCCGCCGCGTGGGCGAGCGCCACGCCCGCGAGGACGAACGTCGCGAATTGCAGGAGGGCGGAGACCGCGCTCACCGCGTGATACCGCGCGAGCCTCCCGGCCGGGCCGGCGCGCGCGCCGGCGCGCCGGTCCCGAAAGGTGATCGCGTCGTGCAGGACGAAGTTCGAGAGGATGCTCGCCTCGATGGCGAGCGCCGAGGAGACCACCTCCGGGAGGCCGAGGACCCCCGCCAGGAGGTGCAGCGCGGCGAGGTTCACGCCGGCGCCCGACGCGCCCACGGCCGCGAAGCGCAGCGCGCGGGCGCCGCCACGCGGCGCGCCCTGCCCGCCGCCCCCGTCGAGCACCCTCATCCGCGTCGTTCCCTCCCGGAGTCACGCTGCGGCGCGAGCGACGGGAGGGGCATCCCGCGAAGGAGGAGGCTGCCCGAACGTGGTCGGCCGCTCGCCCGCGCCGCGAGCCCGCCCGCGCGGGGCGCGCCGCGCGCGGCGCGGGCGGGGTCACGCGGCGTCGGCGCCGACGACCGACAGGACGATGGCGAGCAGGTCGTCGAGGTCGAACGGCTTGTGGAGGTGCGCGACGACCTCGGCGCCGTCGGTGGGACCGCAGCCCGCGGTCATGGTGATGACCGGCACGTGCGCGAAGGCCTCGTCGTCGCGCATGGCGCGCAGGAACCCGTCGCCGCCGAGGCGCGGGAGGCGCAGGTCGAGCAGGATCAGCGCGGGGACCGGCTCGACGCGGAGCCGCTCGAGCCCGTCCACGCCGTCCACGGCCGCATCCGCCGAGAGCCCCGCGCCGCGCATCGCGGCGACGAGCGCCTCCCGGACGTCGGGATCGTCCTCGATGATCAGGATCCGCTTCGCGTGGACCACGCCCGAACGGTACGCTGAGTGAGGAGGCGCGGGCCGTCCGGTGATCGAGGGACGAGGCCGCCGGCGCGGATTCGCGCACACGTCCCGGGGAGCCGCGCGCCGCGGAGCGGGCCGGCACGTCTGGGAAAAGGCCGCGCAGCGCACCGACGAGGCCGCCCGCCGCAGCGGCGAGGATCGGCGCTCGCGCAGGCGTCGTGCCCGGGGCGGGGCGCTAAACGGCCGAGCGCAATTCGGAAACGGGCGAGGCGGGTGATCTCGAATCGCGAGCCGTCGTTTAGTTCGGCAGCCGCCGCCGCGGACCGCCGGCGAGCCCCTCGTGCTCGATCCCCTGCCTCGTCAGCAGGTAGCGCACGATCCCGCTCCCGCGCGCCGTCTCCAGCCTCGCCTCGAACGCGGGCCCGGTGATCGCGCCGAGCTGGAACGTCTTCCTCAGGTTGACGACGCGCCCGGAGACCACGTCGCCCGCCACCGGCTGCGCCGCGCCGTCGCGGCGGTACAGCTCGAGGGCGGCCTCGTGCAGGGCCGAGGCGACGGAGGCCTCGAGCGGGACCGTCGAGAGCAGCACCGAGATGAGGGTCCAGCCGTCCGCGGCCACGTCCGGATTGTATCCGCTCCGGGCGGGTCGCGGCCCGCCCGGGCCGGACGCCGCGCCCCCCGCAGGCAGGTCCAGGCGGGCGGCCGGATGCTTACCTGCCGGGGAGGCCCCCCTTGCACGAGCGCAGAACGAACCCTCTCGCATCCGGTGCGGCGAACCCGCTGTCCCGGCGCCTGCGTGCGCTGCTCGAGTCGTCCGACGCGCCGCTCCCCAGGCAGCGGTCGCCGCGCCTCGATCCGGTGCGCCGCTCCGGCGTCGCCGCGGCGTGGCAGGCGCGCGCCGCCGTCCGCGCCGGCATGCCGCTCGACGACTTCCTCCGCGCGCGGCTCGCGCGCTACCTCGCCGAGCTGCCCGTGCCGGGCGCGCGGCTCCCCGTCGCCATCGCCGTGGAGGACGGTCAGATCGCCTGCCGGGTCCGCGCGGGCGCCGCGCCCGCGCCGGACGCGGGCGGCGACGCGTGGATCGCGCCGCTCGTGTCCGCGGACGGGCCGTCCGCGCGCCAGGAGGTGGCGGAGCTCGAGATCCGCGTGGCGGTGCTCGACGGCGAGAGCGACGCCGCGCGCCGGCGCGCCGAGGAGATCGCGCACCGGTTCGCGTCCGACGTCGCGGCCGGCCTCGTCGCGGCGCCGCCGGGCGTCGACGCCACGCCCGAGCAGATGGGCCGGCCGCCGGTCCGCGGCCCCGGTCCGCGCGGGCTGATGCTCGCCGTCGCGGCGTCCGCGCTCGCCGCCGAGGCGTGGCAGGTGGCCGTCCCGCTCCTCGCCGGCGCGGGCATCGACCCGGAGGCCGTCGTGGCGGAGGCGGCCACGCGCCCGGGCGACGTCGCGTCCCTCGTGCTCTTCGCCCTCGGCGTGACCGCCTCGCTCTTCGCCCTCGCGCACGGCGCGCTGTCGGCGGGCGCCGCGCTCCTCGCGGCGGAACTCGACCCGCACCGGCGCCGCTGGCTCGCGGGCGCCGGCGCGGCCGCGAGCGCGCTCGCCGCGCTGGTCGCCGCCTCGGTCGCGGCGCTCCCGCGCCCCACGGGCGCGGACGCGCCCGCGGGGGTGGCGCTCGCGATCCTCCTCCTCGCCGTGCCGGTCGGGGCCGCGCTCGTCCTCCGCGCGGCGGCGCGCCTCGAGAGCGCGCGCGCCGACGAGCTCGCGCGGGCGCTCGCGTGGGACCGGGACCGGGCCCTCGCGCTCGCGGAGCGCGCCCGGCGGCTGGAGGAGCTGCGCTGGGCGGAGGACGAGCAGGCCGACCTCGAGCGCCAGCGCGAGGCGGCGCGCCGGCGCCTGCGCGATCTGAGCGCGCGCGCGATCGCCCTCGCCCGGCAGGCCGCCGCGGCCGCCGAGCAGGAGCGGACCGGCCTCGCGCGGCTCGCGCAGGGCCTCGTCGCCGCGCTCGAACTCGATCGCTACGCGTACGTCCGGCACGCGGCGGCGCGCGGCGTGCCCGAGCTCGCGGCCCGGCGGCGCCCGCCGCCGGACGCGCGCGCCGGGCTGGAGCCGCCGACGACGGGGACCGTCGGGGTGGAGGCGGGGCGGCTGGCGTCGTAGAACGGGCGGGTGAACCTCTTCCTGCTCGACCCGTCCGAGCTGCGGCCGGACGGCACGGCGCGCCTCGACGGCCGCCGCGCCGCGCACGCCCGCGACGTCCTGCGCGCCGCGCCCGGAGACCGCGTGCTGGCGGGCGTCGTCGGCGGCCGGATGGGCGAGGCCGACGTGCTGTCGATCGGCGAGGCGGAGCTCGTCCTCCGCCCCGCGCTCGACCGCGATCCGCCCCCGCCGTCCCCGGTCGCGCTGCTGCTCGCCCTGCCCCGCCCGAAGATCCTCCGGCGGGTCCTGCAGGCGTCGGCGGCGATGGGGGTGAAGCGGATCGCGCTGGTGGGGAGCTGGCGCGTCGAGAAGAGCTACTTCGGCTCGCCGTTCCTGGCCGGCGAGGCGATCCGGCGCGAGCTCCTGCTCGGCCTCGAGCAGGGGCGCGACACGGCGCTCCCGGAGGTGACCGTGCACCGCCTGTTCAAGCCGTTCGTGGAGGACGCGCTCGACGCGGCGTTCCCGGCGCAGACGCGGCTGCTCGCGCACCCCGCGGGCGCCACGCCGCTCGAGACGGTCCGGCCCGGCCGCGAGCGCGCCACGCTCGCGGTGGGGCCGGAGGGCGGCTGGACCGCGTACGAGGCGGACCGCCTGCGCGAGCGCGGCTTCGCGCCGTTCACGCTCGGGCCGCGCGCGCTGCGGGTGGACGCCGCGGTGCCGTACGCGGTCGGGCAGGTGGAGCTCTGGCTGCGAGGCGGACGCTCCCCGCTCCCCCCGCGCGGCGGGAGGAGCGGGTCCGGGTGAGGGCGCGGGCCTACCAGCGATCGCCGCCGGACGGATCGTCGTACGGCTGGTGGTCGCTCGCCGGGTACGGTCGCGGCTGGTCGTCCATCTCGCGCGCGAGGTCGTTCCAGAGCGCCTCCGACAGGCCGTGGAGGGCGCTCCGCTTCCGATCGAGGCTCATCGGGTCGTGCCGGCCGCGGCCGCTCTGGAGCTCGCGCACGACGTAGCGGACGCGGTCCACCGTCTCGCGATCGGCGCGCGCCGCGCGGAGGCCGTTCTCGAGATCCTCCGCGATCCGCTCCTCCACCTTGGCGAGCTTCTGCGCGTCGCCGCGGACGCAGGCCGCGTCGTAGCGCAGCAGGGACCGGTCCACCGCGAGGAGCAGCACGTCCGACGCCTCGTCGTCGTCGCCGCGGCCGGGCGGCACGGGCGGACGCTCCTCCATGCGCGCGAGCACGAAGACCTCGTCCGGCGAGAGCGCCCCGCGGAAGATGCGGAGGTCGTCCACGCGCCCGTCGAGGAGCGGCGCCATCCGCGCGCGCCGGCCCTGCACGTCGGGGCGCGCGCCGAGGAACGCGGGGCCCCGGGAGGGCTCGAACGGCAGGACGCGCGCCTCGCCGGCGAGCGCGCCGTCGAGGTACAGCGCCGCGCGCTCGCCGTCGAACGTCGCCGCGACGTGCGTCCAGCGGCCCGAGGGGAGCTTCTCGGCGGTCGCCGCGGAGCTGTCGAAGGCGCTGTCGTTCGGGACCTTGAGGACCACGCGCCCGAGGGCGTCCAGCCGGAGCTCGAGCCACCGCTCGCGCGCCTGCGCGCGCGTCGAGAGCTTCGAGAAGATCACCTGCTCGCGGCCGGCCCTGGTCGGGCGGACCCACAGCGCGAGGCTGAAGCGCTCGGGCTCGGTCCGGACCCCGAGGTCCACGTGGTCCTTGCCCGTCATCGCGAGCGCGCCGCGCGGGTTTCCGGCGCGGTCCGCGGCGGGCCGCGTGCCGACGAGCGCGCCGTCGGCGCCGCCGAGCGCCTCGCGGGCGTCGCCGTCGAGCGGGTAGATCGCGACCGGCACGGCCTGGCGCGGCCCGGGGCCGGCGACCGGGGGCGGGCCCGCGGGCGGGGCCGGGACGCCGCGCGCCGCGACCGCCGCGAGCTCGGGGTCGGCGAGGGGCCGGTCCCACACGCGGACGTCGTCGATCGCGCCGAGGAAGAAGAACGTCGGTCCGGTGGGAGTGCGGCCGTCGGCGCCGCCGCTCTCCGGGCGCGCGCCGATCCAGGTGTCGGTCTGCGACTGCTCGTAGCGGACCGCGAACGGCTGGCCGTCGCGGGCGCCGTCCACGAACAGCTGCGCGCGCGCGCCGTCGTAGGTCGCGGCGACGTGCGTCCAGCGGCCGGCGGGCACCGGCCGCGTCCCGGTCACCGCCTCCCAGCCCTGGCCGCTCGGGACGTGGAGGAAGACCCGGCCGCCCGGATCGAGCCGGAGCTCGAGGTTCCTCTGGTAGTGGCCGGGGAGGTTCCGGATCTTCGACAGGATCACCATCACGCGATCGCTCGCCTCGGGCCGGACCCACGCGGCGACCGTGAAGCGCGCGGGCTGGAGCGCCGACCCGAGGTTCACCGCCGAGCGGACGCCGTCGAACCAGAGCGCGCCGTTGCGCTGGCCGTGCCGGTCCTCGACCGGGCGGGTCGCGACGGGCGTGGCCCGGAAGCGCGTGATCGCGTCCACGGCGTCGCCGTCGAGCGCGTAGGCGGCGATGGCGCCGCGGTGGAGATCGGCCGGACGAACCTGGGCGGCCGCCGCGAGCGGCAGCGAAAGCGCCAGGGCGACGGCGGTGGAGACGGGGCGGATCATCGGCTTGACCTCCCTCTTGACTCGGCGTGTTCCCCAGGCTGTCAGGCAGCCCCGGGTGGGTCAACCCCCACGTCCCCCGGACGGCGGGACCCCGTCCCGCATTCACCCTGGCTAGAATGTCGCCTCCCACACCGGACCACGTCGCCGGCGCGAGCCGGCGGTACCCGAGGCCATCCCAATGACCACACCCGACGTCGGCGAGCTCGTCCCCCCCACGCGCCTCCTCCTCGGCCCCGGGCCGAGCATGGTCCATCCCCGCGTGCTGCGCGCGATGTCCACGCCGCTGCTCGGCCACCTGGATCCGAAGTTCCTCGAGATCATGAACGAGGTGCAGGCGCTCCTGCGGGCGGTGCTGCGCACGCAGAATCCGTTCACCATCGCGGTCTCCGGGACCGGCTCGGCCGGCATGGAGGCGGCGCTCGTGAACCTCGTCGAGCCCGGCGACACGGCGATCGTGGTCGCGGCCGGCGTCTTCGGGAACCGCATGGCCGACATCGTCGGCCGCTGCGGCGGCAAGCTCGTGAAGCTCGAGGTCCCCTGGGGCGAGACGATCGACCACGCCCGGATCGACGAGGCGATCCGGAAGGAGGGGAAGGTGAAGGTGGTGGCGCTCGTGCACGCCGAGACCTCCACCGGCGCGCAGCAGCCGATCGAGGGGCTCGGCGCCCTGTGCCATCGGCACGGCGCGCTCCTCGCCGTGGACACGGTGACGTCGCTCGGCGGGGTCCCGGTGGACGTGGACGGCTGGGAGGCGGACGCCGTCTACTCGGGGACGCAGAAGTGCCTCTCCTGCCCGCCCGGGCTCGCCCCGCTCACGCTCTCCGCGCGCGCGCTCGACGCCGTGAAGGCGCGCAGGACGAAGGTGCAGAGCTGGTACCTCGACGCCGGGATGGTCGCGGACTACTGGGCGGAGGGGAAGCGCGTCTACCACCACACCGCGCCGATCTCGATGGTGTACGCGCTGCGCGAGGCGCTCCGGATCGTGGTCGAGGAGGGGCTCGAGGCCCGCTTCGCGCGCCACGCGCGCCACTCGGCCGCGCTCATGGCCGGCCTCGCGGCGATCGGCTGCGAGCCGCAGGCGCAGGAGGGCCGCCGGCTCGCGTCGCTCAACTGCGTGAAGGCTCCGGCGGGGATCGACGAGGCGGCCGTCCGGAAGTACCTCCTCGCCGAGCACGACATCGAGATCGGCGGCGGCCTCGGCCCGCTCGCCGGCAAGGTGTGGCGCATCGGGCTCATGGGCGAGTCCTCGCGGCAGGCGAACGTGCTCGCGGTGCTCGGGGCGATCGAGCAGGGGATGGCGAGGCAGGGGAAGGGGCCGAAGCCCGGCGCCGCGGTGGGCGCGGCGCTGGACCGGTACACGCGGGGGTAGCGCTGGCGGGGCGGAGCGCGAGGAGCCCGAAGGAGGTCGTGCGGGCGTTCCACGCCGCGTTCGTCGCGCGCGACGTGGACGCGCTCTGCGCGCTCTACGCGGAGGACGCGGTGAGCCACCAGGTCGCGGAGGAGCCGCTGCGCGGCAGGGCCGCGATCCGGAGGAGCTTCGAGGAGTTCTTCCGCGCCTTCCCGGACGAGACGACCGAGGTGCTGAACGTGTTCGAGGACGGCGAGTGGGGGATCTGGGAGTGGCGCGGCGGGAACCCGCACGCGCCGCCCGGCGCGCCCGCCGTGCACGGCTGCGGGTTCTTCCAGGTGCGCGACGGCCTCGTCGTGTTCCAGCGGGGGTACTGGGACCGGCTGACGTTCCTGCGGGCGCACGGGATGAGCGGGCCGGGGTGAGGGGGCGGCGTCCGGGGCTCGACTCGGCGGCGTGCGGCCGCGGGAGACGGAGGGACCGGAGCCGGGCCGCGCCTCGGCGAGGGCGGCGTTCACCCGCCGACCGATCTTGATCGGGCGGATATTGTCATACGCCTACTCTTCGGCCTTCCGAAGGCGCGCCTCGATCTCGTCTTTCCATTGTTGCCGAACGCGGACGAGTTCCGCGGGATCCGGCTTGCGATGGCGAATCCACCTGATGACGTCCTTGAGCGCGTTGTGGGCGCGACCACCGTCGACCTCACGTCTGCGCCGTCCTCAGCAGCCAGGTCGCGGGTGCGCTCGTGAGAGGCTCGACCCAGAACGACGTCTGCGTGCTTCTGGGGCCTTTGGACGCGGCCGACGAGAATGGATCCACGAACCCGTCGCGGACCGGTTCTCCGCGGCGCTCCGCGTGGCTCGCGAAGTTGCCGAGGACGTAATGCATGGCGTTCCTCGCCTCGGCGGGCGTCTTCAGCGGGTGCGCGTGGTAGCGATCCTCGAAGATCGGCCCCGTCCGCCCCATCATCGCGTTCAATCCCCGTGCGATCCGGATCGAGAGCGCGCGCATCCCGGTCGCGAGCGCCCGTGCGCCATCGGCCTCCACGATCAGGTGGACGTGGTTACCCTGGACGGAGAAGTGGGTGACCCGGAAGTCGGGGCGGCGGCGAACCCCGGAGAGCGCGCGGTGGATCACCGCGAAAGACCGCTGGCTGCGCAGGTTCCAGACGTGCGCGAGCACCCGCACCGTCGCGTGGACGGGGTGGTACGGGCGGACCTCTACGCGCGGGCGGTGCGGGGCGGCGGGGCGCGGCCGGCGGAGCTTCGGGCCGGCGCCGCTCCGGACGCCGCCCCAGGTGCGGAAGTCGAAGGAGCGCTGGTGGGCATCGGGGCTCTTGGTACGCATGGCGCAATCTTGAGGGACGGGTCTGACATTCTCGCGTCATGGCGCGCAATCGAATGACAATATCCGCTCGATCAAGTTCGGAGCGCCGACAGGGTCCGCACGAGAGAGAGAGACAGATCGTCCCGCCCCGACCCCGCCCCCGACCCCGACCCCGACCTCGCCCCGACCCCGACCTCGCCCCGACCCCGACCTCGCCCCGACCCCGACCCCGACCGCGCCCCCGACCGCGCCCCCGACCCCGACCCCGACCCCGTCCCCGCCCCCGCCCCCGACCTCGACCTCGACCCCGCCCCCGACCCCGACCCCGACCCCGACCCCGACCCCGACCCCGCCCTCGACCCCGACCGCGACCGCGCCCCCGCCCCACCGC
>DASSSJ010000019.1:0-3276 GCA_035708485.1 Anaeromyxobacter sp.
GTCCTGTTGATGGCGGAGTTGAAGAAGAACTTGAGCTCGTAGATGCCCTGCGGCGTGTGGACGTACTTGTTCGTCGTGACGCGCGAGACGGTGGACTCGTGCATCCCGATGTCCTCGGCGACGTCGCGGAGGATCAGGGGACGTAGATGGGAGATGCCCTTGTCGAGGAAGTCCCGCTGGAACTTCACGATCGACTCGGTGACCTTGTAGATCGTCCGCTGCCGCTGGTGGATGGAGCGGATCAGCCACACCGCGCTGCGGAGCTTGTCCTGGATGTACTCCTTCGCGGCGCCGGCCTGGCCGTTCTTCAGGGCCGAGCGGTACATCCCGGAGATGCGGAGCTTCGAGAGGCCGTCGTCGTTGAGGACCGTCACGTACCGGTCGCCCATCTTGTACACGTAGACGTCGGGGGTGATGTACTGCGGCTCCTCGCCGGAGTAGGCGCGGCCGGGCTTCGGCTCGAGGCGGCTGATCACCTTCACCGCCTTCACGACCTCCTCCACCGGGATCTTGAGGTCCTTCGCGATCGCGGCGTAGTTCTTCGACTCGAGGTGCTTGAGGTGACGCTCGATGATCGCCACGATCTCGGGCGTGTCCGCGTTGAGGTGGCGGACCTGGAGCAGCAGGCACTCGCGCAGATCGCGGGCGGCGATTCCCACCGGATCGAGCGCCTGCACCTTCTGGAGCACCTTCTCGGCGAACTCGATCCCGACGCCCGCCTCGAACGCGACGCGCAGGAGCGGGTCGCGCGGCGCCGCGTCCTCCGCCTCGCCCTCGACGAGCGGCATCTTGAAGTAGCCGTCCTCGTCGAGGTTGCCGATCACGAGGAGCGCGACCTCCTCCTCCTCGGGGGTGAAGCTCGACAGCCGGATCTGCCAGGCGAGGTGATCGAAGAGGTCCGTCTTGCGCGTGAGGTTCGACTCCGCGCCGGGCAGCTCCTCGTCGGTCATCCCCCGGTTCGACGGGGCGGTGTGGCCCTGGAGCTGGTAGTGGTCCAGGTACTGGTCCCAGTCGATCTCGTTCGCGCCGTCCTCGCCCTTCACCTCCTCGAGCTTCTCCGGCTCCTTCGTCTCCGGCTTCGCCTCGTGCGCCTGCGCCTCGGCGGGACTCTCGCCGCTCTGGACCGGCTCCTCCTCGGCCTCGTCCGCGCCCTCGAGGAGCGGGTTCTCGGTCATCTCGGTGCGGACGAGATCCACGAGCTCCATGCGGGAGAGCTGGAGGAGCTTGATGGCCTGCTGCAGCTGGGGCGTCATCACCAGCTGCTGGGTCATCTTGAGGTGCTGCTTCAGCTCGAGCGCCATCGGTCTAGTCCACCGCCTGTTCGTCCAGCCTGAACTTCTCGCCGAGGTAGACGGCCCGGGCCCGCTCGGACGCCGCGATCTCCGCGGGCGTGCCCGCCTCGAGGATCGTGCCCGAGGAGAGGATGTAGGCGCGGCTGCAGATCCCGAGCGCCTCGCGGACGGCGTGGTCGGTGATGAGCACGCCGATGCCGCGGTCGCGCAGCGCGCCGATGAGCCGCTGCAGCTCGCCCACCGCGATCGGGTCGACGCCCGCGAACGGCTCGTCGAAGAGGATGTAGCGCGGCGAGGAGAGGAGGCTGCGGGCCACCTCCGCCCGCCGGCGCTCGCCGCCGGAGAGCTGCTCGCCGAGGCTCTCCGCCACCTTCTCGAGCCGGAACTCCCCGAGCAGCGCCGCGGCCCGGTCCTCGCGCTCGGCGCGCGGCACGCCGAGGGCCTGGAGCACCCCGGTGAAGTTCTGCCGCACCGTGAGCTTGCGGAAGATCGACGCCTCCTGCGGGAGGTAGCCGACGCCGAGCCGGGCCCGGCGGTGCATGGGGAGCTGCGTGAGATCGGCCTCGCCGAGCAGGACGCGCCCCTTCTCCGGGACGACGAGGCCGACGACCATGTTGAAGGAGGTCGTCTTGCCCGCGCCGTTCGGGCCGAGGAGCCCCACCACCTCGCCCGGCGCGACGTGGAAGGACACCCCGTCCACGACGCGGCGGCCGCGGTAGCTCTTCACGAGCCCCTCGGCGCGCAGCAGCACGGGCGCGCCGCTCGCGGCGGCGCCGTTCACGGGCGTGCCGGTCGCGTCGCTCACGGCTCGCGCTCCTTGCGGCGCGCCTCGAGCGCCTTCTGGCGCTGCTCGACCTCCTCGCCCGGGAGCGTGATGACCGCGCCCTCCAGGTTCGCCTGGTCCGCCCGGAGCTCGTAGACGAGCCGCGTCCCGCGCGCCTCCGAGCCGCCGTCCTTCAGCACCGGGTTGCCCTCGCAGACGACGCGGTCGGACGGGCCGTCGAAGGTCGCCCGCTCGCAGGTGACGACTCGCGCGCCGCGCGTGAGCCGGACGTCGCCCGAGCACGCCGCGGTGACGATCTGGCCCGCCTCGTCGGTGTGCGCGACGAGCTTCCGGCAGGAGAGCCGCGCGTCGTCGCGGGTCATGACGACGGGCTTCCCGTCCTTGCCGGTGAAGGTCACCTCGCGCTTCTGGAACGCGTACACCACGTGCTCGGCGTCCACGCGCACGGGCGCCGCGCGCGCCGCCTCGTCCGCGGGCGCCGCCGCGCCGGCCAGCGCGGAGAGCGCGATCGCGAGCGCCGCGGTCAATGCGCCCCCCGCTCCCCGGCCACGAGCCGCGCCCCGCCCCGCAGGGCGATCTCGCCCCGGGCGGGGTCGAGGGTGAACCCCGCGCCCTCGAGCCGGTATCCCTTGCCCTCGACCGTCACCGGCCGATCGCCGGTGACGAGCGCGGCGCCGTCGTCGCCCGACGGCGCGTACCGGGCGCGCTCGGTCCTGGCCACGTCGTCTCCGCGCGTGACGGTGACCCCGCCCGTCGCCGTGAAGACGCGCGCCGAGGCGACGCCCGCGCCCTCGGGTGCGGCGATCCGGACCGGCTCGGGCTCCCTCGGCAGCGTGGCGAGGACGTCGCGGGCGGTGAGCTCCGTCGAGTCGCGGCGGAACGTCACGGTGGCCGCGTCGCCGAACGCACGGAGGCGGTCGTCGCGGTAGACGCGGAACCGCACCTCCTGGAGCTTCAGCTCGGGCACCAACCCCTGACCCTCCGCGGGCTTGGCCGGGCGGCAGCCCGGCGCGGCGAGGAACGGGATGACGAGCGCCAACGCTGCGGCCGTCCGCGTCCAAAACCGCTGAAACATAGCATTCTTTCCCTTCACGATCGACGGGCACGACCCTTGCTTAAAGGGCTTCTGCCCTAGCCGCTCGAAAGCTCTGCGGTTTTCGGCACCTCCCTTGCTTGGAGTGCCGCGCCGGCGTCTCCCGG
>DASSSJ010000020.1:0-5466 GCA_035708485.1 Anaeromyxobacter sp.
CGGGAGGAGCACATGGCGAGAGCGAAGGAGCTGAAGTTCCACGTGCAGGATCGGCCGGGCATGCTGGGCGAGATCGCGACCGCGCTCGGCGAGAAGAAGATCAACCTGCGCGCGATCAACGCATGGGTCGAGGGCACCGAGGGCGTGATCCGCATCGTCGCGGACAAGCACGCGGCCGCGAAGAAGCTGCTCGCGCAGAAGGGCTGGAACCCCGAGGAGCGCGACGTCATCGAGATCGAGCTCGCGGACAAGCCGGGCGCGCTGGGCGAGGCGGCGACGAAGCTCGGGAACGCCGGCGTGAACATCACGCACGTGTTCGTCGGCACGGGCGGCGCGCGGAAGGCGACCGTCTTCCTCGGCGTCTCGGACGCGGCGGCGGCGGCGAAGGCGCTCCGCTGACGCCGGTCCGGAAGGGCGTGCGCAGCTTCGAGGCATGCCCGAGAAACCGGTCAGCCGTCGCGAGAAGCTCGCCCGCAGGCGGGGCGAGCCGCTCACCGTGAAGGCGTCCGACGTCGGCCGCGCGCCGCCGTCGCCCCACGCCGCGAAGAAGGAGGGCCACGTGGTGGCGCGCGCCGCGACCTCGGCGCGCGGCGTCTCCGCCAGGCGCCCGCCCGGCGAGGAGAAGGCGAGGCGCAGGGGTGGGACCCCGCTCGAGGCGATGACCCGCAGCGCGAAGCGGCGCCGGAGGCGCTGACTCAGGGGGCCGGACGCGCGCTGACTCAGGGCAGGAGCACCGCCCGGCCCACGAGCGATCGGCGGCGGCCCCGCTCGCGGCCGCCGCCGCGTCAGCTGAGCGCCCCGGCGGCGCCGTCGTCGGCGGGCTCGCCGTCCGCGCGCGCGGCGTGACCATCGCCGTGCGCCGCGTGCGGCGCGTACTTCCTCAGGACGCGGTGGAGGCTCTCCCGCGTGATCCCGGCGCGCTGGGCGGCGCGTGTGACGTTTCCGCCGAAGAGCCGCATGAGGTTCGTGAGGTACTCGCGCGACGCCCGGTCCCGGGCCTCGTCCACCGCTCGCCGGTACCCGACCGTCAGGTCCGGCAGGTCCGTCCGGCGTGCCCGAGGCGCGCCGCCGTCTCCGCGCTCCGGCTCGCGGACGTGCTCGACGGCGCGTGCCACGACCAGCGCGATCTCGTCGGCGTCGAGCGGCTTCGCGAAGTAGTCGAACGCGCCCATCTTCATCGCCGACACCGCGTCGGGCACGTTCGCGAACGCGGTCATCATCACGACCGCCGTACGGGGCGAGCGCTCGAGGACCGCTCTCAGGATCTCGAACCCGCTCATGCCCGGCATCCGGATGTCGGTGAGGACGACGTCGATGTGCGTCGCTCCGATGAGCGAGAGCGCGGTCGTGCCGTCGGATGCCGTCAGGACGTCGTAGACGCTCTCGAGGACGGTCGCCATCAGCTTGAGGACGCTCGGCCGGTCCTCGACCACGAGTACGCGGGGCCGCTCCATGTCACCGCACCTCCGCGGGGGCGCGCGGCAGGCGGAGCGTGAACACCGCGCCGCCGACGTCCCCGTTCTCGATCCGGATGTCTCCCCCGTGCGCGAGGGCGATGGCTCTCGAGATCGCGAGCCCGAGACCCGTCCCGGATGCCTTCGTCGTGAAGAACGGCTCGAACAGTCGAGCCCTGGCTTCCTTCGGAACGCCCGGGCCGCTGTCCGTGACCGCCACCTCGGCGTGGTCCCCCGAGCCGCGGATCGCCACCTGCACGGCTCCGTCGGGTCCGGCGGCCTCGATCGCGTTCTTCACGAGGTTGAACAGGATCTGGCGGAGCTTCAGCGAGTTGCCCATCGCGGACGCCGCGCCCTCGACGGTCACGCGCGCCGTGCTCGACGTAGACCGTAGCAGCCCTTCAGTGACGTCCTCGCACAGCACGCGCAGGTCGATGGCCGCCGCCGTGGCGGGCGGGCGAGCGAGCTCCAGCAATCCGTCCACGATCTGCTTGCAGCGTCGCGCCTCGCTCTCGACGGCGGCGAGGTGCTGCGCGAGCCGGGCGTCTGGCACGTTCCGGTCCAGGGTCAGGTAGCCGAGCATGACCTGGAGGGGGTTGTTGAGCTCGTGCGCGATCCCCGCCGCGAGCCGCCCGATCCCGGCGAGCTTCTCCGACTCGACCAGCTTCTGCTGGTGCTGCCTCAGCGCGACCGTCATCGCGTTGAACTCGGCGGCCATCGCGCCGAACTCGTCCGGCGTCCGGATGTCGATGCGCGCCTCGAGGTCTCCGCGCGCGATCGCGGACGCGCCCTCGCTCAGCCGCGCGAGCGGGTGGGCGACGGAGCGCGAGAGGTACAGCACCGCTCCAGCGACCAGGCCCGGCATCGCGACGAGGAAGGCGATCGTCCACTTCCAGACCGCGCTCTCGAGATCGTGGAGATCCTGCCGGAACGTCGACGTCGCGCGGTGAAGCCGCATGAGGAGCCTGTCCACGGCCGCGTCGATGAAGAACACGAGCGCATGGCTCTGATCGTGGACCAGCCCCGCGCTGGGATGTCCGCGCTCCACCGCAGGCGCGATCGCGCCGCGGAACGCTTCGTCCAACCGGGCGCTCGCCTCGGCGATCTCGTTCATCCACGTCACGACCTCCGGCTCGTCCACGCGCGCGCGGAGCGCCGCCGTCAGCACCTCGACGCGGGAGCGGGCAGCGTCGTAGGCGGCGCGCCCGGCGCCGTCGCTCTTCACGAAGTCACCCTCCGCCGAGTACTGGACGCGCACGGCGTCCTCGAGCTGGAGCGCGAGGCGCTCCTGGCGCTCGTGCTCCTCCATCTCCACGAACGTCGCCTCCATGCGGTGGAGGCCGATGAGGGGAAGCGAGAGCGAGGCGACGAACGCGGCGAGGACGGTCGAGAAGGCCGCGATCAGGCGCCGGCGCGTGCTGAACCGGTTGCGGTGCGAGGATGCGCGGTGCGCGCCGGCGTGCGAGTCGGGCCCCTGAGCTTCGGCAACCATCGCTTCCCCCTCTTCCCCCCCGGCCTTGCGCTGCTTCACCGCGGGGAATGGAAGTCGACCTCGGTCCTGCGCGAGCGGTGGTCGAGAGCAGGAAATTTCACGACGATGAGCAAGCGACGTACCGTGGCTCGCAAGCTGCGCGGAGACTCCCAGGAGAGGCGGGCCGGCGGCTCGGGACACGCTCCGGGGCGTCCCCCGGGAATACCCTGCGGTGGTGGAACGTCGCGCCGCGTCGCGGTGTCGGGCGCTGTCCCACGGCTGCAACGAGAAGTGAACCGCCCGAGCCGGGCGCGGTGGCGGACCCCGCGGGCCGGTGAGCGATTCTTGACCGGAAATGCTTCAGTGCCGCGGCTGCAAGTAATTCAGCCCCCTCCCCGGCGGGACGCCGTCGCCAACCGGCGATCCTTCCAGCGGAGTCCTCGCGTCCCCGGGCCGTCGGGTCTCGCCGGGGTCTTACGGTTCTCCGGTCCGCACGAGGTGGACTCGTCGCGAACCATCCCGGTCGGAAACCGTCACTGTGCGATGGAGACGCGCGCCCCGGGCGGCCCGGCGGCCCTCACGATCAGCGTTCGCGACGACCCGCCGTACGTCACGTTGAGCGCGCTCTCTCCCGCGCGGAGCACGGTGATCGTCACGCGGTCGTCGCGGACGGGGGAGACGTTCACCATGTCCGGCGCGGACGCCATCCACGTGGCGCGCGCTCCTGCCCGCGTGTCGCTCGCTCGCGCCCGGGCCTCGACGCTGAAGCTCGTCCCGTCCCAGGCGCTCTCGAACGTGGGGGGCGACACCCAGCGCTCCCCCATGTGCAGCCCCCGCGTGAGCCGGTCGTCCAGCTTGAACGAGATCCGGACGCGCGGCGTCGCGACCGGGAGCGCCGGCACGCGTGCGGCGGGAGGCTGCGTCGAGCGCTCGGGGGGCGAGGGCGCCGGATCCGGCTCGCCGGCGCGGGCGCCTTCCCGCGCGACCGCGCGAGGCGACGCCCCCGGCGCCGGGACGGCTGCGGCGGCGGACGGTGCGGGCCGCGCGGTCCCCGGGAGGTCTCGCGTGAGCCAGTGGACGACCGCCGTGCTCGCGCCGAAGAAGAGCACGATCGCGGCGGCCCCGAGGAGGAGCGGCCCGCGGCCTCCTGCGGGCGTCCCTCCTCCGGCGCCTCCGGTCCGGGATCGCTCGAGCGAGGGCGGCGGGTCGAGCCGTGGACGGGTCACGGGGGGCCTTCCTCTCGCGGATGGACGGCGACGAGGCCGAGATCGTTCACGGCTCCCCCGCAGCGTGAGTTGCCACGCTGGGTGCGGCCGGGGCGTCGCGCGCGGTGTCGCGGTGCTGCGCCGGCCGCGGTCCCGGCTTGATGCCGAGGAGCTCCACCTCGAACAGGAGGGTCGCGTTCGGGCCGATCCTGGGCGGCGCTCCGCGACGTCCGTAGGCGAGCCGCGGCGGGATGGCGAGTCGCCACCGGGAGCCCACCGGCATGAGCTCGAGCGCCTCGCGCCAGCCCTTCACGACGCGCTTCAGCGCGAAGGTCGCGGGCTTGCCGCCGCGGTGCGAGCTGTCGAACTCGGCGCCGTCGACCGTCCGGGCGCGGTAGTGGCACACCACGGTGTCCGCGAGCGTGGGCCTCGGGCCGTCTCCGGCCACGACGACTTCGTACTGCAGCCCGCTCGGCAGGGTGACGACGCCCTCCTTCTTCCCGTTCTCGATCAGGAAGGTCTCGCCCTCCCGCGCGTTTCGATTCGCGAGCTCGCCTCGCGCCTCGGCGCTCCGCGCGCGGGCGTCGAGCCGGAGCTCGGCCACGGCCGCCTGCGCCTCGGCGGCCGACAGAAGCGGCGTCCTCCCGGCGAGCGCGTCCCGGACTCCCCGCGAGACGTGCTCGGGGTCGAGCCGCACTGGATGGCGCCCGAGCCGTTCTCCGAGCTCGAGGCCGAGCGCGTAGCTCTGCCTCGCCTTGCGATCCGCGGGCGGCGCGTCCCGGCGGGGCGCGCGGGAGGCGGCGCGCTCCCGCGCCGGACCAGCCACGTCGGCCCGGCCCGGGCGCTGGGAGATCTCGATGTGGATCGCGTCGTCGGCGTACCTGGCCGACACGCTGAGCTCCTTCCTCGCGCCGCGCGACGAGACCGTCAGCGTGGTCGCCCCCGCGCGCTTCACGGCGATCCTGAACTCCCCCTTCGCGGCGGGGGCGACGTCGACCATCGCGGGATCGCCGATCGTCCACTCGGGTACGACCTCCGCGGGTCTGCCGCCGGCGTCGACGCCGCGGACCCTCACCTCCACGGTGCCCACCTTCCCGGGCTGCGGGGCGGCGGTGAAGACGGGCGGCGAGAGCCAGCGCTCGCCCCCGTAGGTCGATCCGCTCAGACGCGGGTCGAGCTTGAACGACACGCGGAGCGAGGCGAGGGCGGTGGTGCGGTCCGCGGCGGCTGCTTCGAGGGCGAGCGGGCCGCAGAAGAGCAGCAGGCCCGTCGCGACGGATGCGACAGCTCGTGTCATGGGCTTCCTCGTGGTTCCAGGAGGTGGCGGCCGGCGCTC